>JAYTVN010000049.1:0-119577 GCA_043743975.1 Cypionkella sp. | reverse complement strand
GATAACATGGCCATCACCCCCAGCACCCACCGCGATGAGGATGACGAAGATGCGATGGCCGATATCAACGTCACGCCGTTCATCGACGTGATGCTGGTGCTGCTGATCGTGTTCATGATCGCCGCCCCGCTGTCGACGGTGGATGTGCCGATGAACCTGCCGACCTCCTCCGCCGAAGCCACCCAGCGGCCCGAAGATCCGGTCTGGCTCAGCCTCGCGCCAGATCTGACGCTGAGCTTGGGCAACCAACCCTTGAGCGGGGCTGATCTGCAAGCCGCGCTTGATGCCCAAACCAAAGCCAAGCGCGACACGCAGGTGTTTCTGCGTGCCGACCGCGTGGTGCCTTACGGCGATCTGATGGCCGTGCTCGATCAGCTGCGGGCGGCGGGCTATCTGAAAGTTGCCCTCGTCGGGCTGCAAAGCACAGCCGAGTCGCAGGTCATCCCATGAGCGCGCAATTCCGCAACTGTCCGGTAACTTGCCCCATCGCGGCCTCGGCGCAGCAGCCGCGCACTTGGGCGAGTTGGGCGCTGTCGGCCACCACCACCGCGCTGATCCTCAGCGCCGCCAGTGCCTTGGCGTTGACCTCAACCCCCGCCCCTATCGTAGATCAACCGATACTCCTGACCTTGCCGCCCGCCCCGGCTACCGCCGACACCATGGCCGCGATCTCTGATCCTGCCCCAATCGCCAATTCCGAAGCCCCAACGCCGCCGCTGCTTGAGGCCGATGCGCCCGACCCCATCGCCGAACCCGATCCGCTGCCCGACCTGCCTAAGCCGCAGCCCGTGGCCAAAAATCTGCCGCAGCCGATGGTCGAACCCGAGCAGTTGGCCGATGCCAAACCGCAGATGGATCTGCCGCTGCCCGCGCCCGATCCACTGCCCGCGCCCGACGCGCTGCCAGCTGCCGCCGATCCGGTGCCCGTCGCGCCAGAGCAGGCCAAGCCGAAGGTTGAACCCAAAAAGCTGGAGGCCAAGTCGAAAAAAACCAAGCCGAAGCCCGAGAAACCCACCAAAACCAAAGCCAAAAAACCAGACGATCCGGCACCGACGAAGACCGCCAAGGCCAGTTCGGCCCCCGCGGCGGGCGGTGCTGCGGCCCCTGCTAAGGCGGCAAAAGCCACCGCCCAGGGCCAGTCGCCTGCCGCCTATCAAAAGGCCGTCATGAAGAAAATCCGTGGCACCAAAAAGCGCGCCAGCCCCGGCAAGGGCAGTGCTGTGGTGGGGTTTGTTATCGCTTCCAACGGCGGCTTGTCGCTGGTAAAAATCGTGAAAAGCTCGGGGTCTGCAGCGCTGGATGCGGCGGCGGTGGATCACATCCAACGCGCGGCCCCCTTCGCGCCACCGCCCGCCGGAGCCGCGACCAAGTTTTCGTTTGAGTTTGTTGGGAAGTAATTAGCTCAGCGCGATCAGATGGTTATCCCAAGCCGTCGCGTTGCGGCTTAAGGGTGCCAAACCATCGCGGCCATAGCTCCACACCCCGCCCTGCCCATCGGTCAGCCGCAACCCGTCGCCCACCGCCGCAGCCCCAGACACATCCGCGCGCTGATCGGTTGCAAGCCAACCACCCGCGCCGTCAAATAGCATCACCACCCCGGCAGGGGCCGAGGTCAGCGCAATCAGATCACCCGCAGCACTGACCGCAATCGAGCCCGCATAGCCCTTCATCGCAAACGCCTGCGTATCCGGCGGCGGGCATAGCTGCGGCGCTGCCCCCGGCACCCACAGGCCCAGTTGCGGTACGGGTTCCGCCGCATCGCCCTCCCACTGCATCGCAAACGCCACGCCGTCACCGTGCAACGCCAGATGGCGGATCGAGTTCTGGTGCAACTCATCCGCCAATTCCACCTGATCCAGCACCACCCCATCCGCCGACAACAACGTCAGATTGGGCCGCATCGTCTCGATATTCAGCTTGGTGCGGTCGCCCGGATCGGTCTCAATCCCGCCATTCGCCACCACAATCCGGCCATCCGCCAACCGCCGGATATCATGCGGGCCGATGCCGCCACTGTCCCATTCACCGATGCGCTTGAAACCCGCCGTCTCCCACAGCCCAATCCGCCCCGCCGAACCTTCCGCCACCACTTCCGAGGTCATCAGCAAGCCGCCATCGACTGAGAACGCGCCGTGGCCGTTGAACTGCCGCCCCTCGGGCGGCGTCAGACGATAGCGCACCGCCCCGGTCAAACAATCCAGCACCAGCGCAAAGGTGCCGGGACGGCGGGCAAAGGCCACCGCCAAAGCCTGCGACGGATGCGCCGCCGCCGCATGGCCGCGCGCAGGCAGGCCGATTTCAAACAGGCTTTCGCCCGCCGCGCTCAGGCCATGCAGCACAAATTCATCGCCCAACTTGCCCGCAGCCAAACAAGCCGGAGAGCCAACCTCTGCCCAAGACACCCTTGGCAGGCTGGCCGCCGCCAACCCCGCCAGAAACGCCCGCCGCGTTGCCATGTCAGTCTCCATCCGCCGCGTTAAAGCCGACGCCTACGTCCAGCTCTGGCCCCAGTTCGGCCATCACCGTGTCAATCAAAGCACTGATCGCCTGCTGCAAAATCTCCACCTTCAGATGGCCCTGCGGCGCAGCAACCCCGGCAAAGTTCGGATCATCCAACGTCTCGGCCAGCTTGATCGCGCGATCAAACCCCGCCAAAGTCAGCGGCGCATCCGGCGTCATCGTCACCACCATCGCGCGCAAGGATTGCAGCGAGATCAGCACGTTGCGCTGACTGCGGCCTGAGGCCACCGCCTCGGCCCGCTCTGGGCGTGGTTTGTCAAACGTACCCAACGGGCGGCCAAGCCGTTGATCCTTATCAAACTCCAACGCCGCGACGACTTGCGTGAACAGGGTCTGGCGCACTTCGGGGCGGGTCTGGAACGTGGTGTTGCCCAGATCGCCCGCCGTCAGAACGGTCTTGGAATAGGTGTTGATCCAGCTGTCGTTGATGATCTTCGCCATCCGCGCCAGATCCAGCGTGGTGGCTTGGATCAGCGCGCAGGGGTCGGCGGGCAAAGGCTCTGCCGGATACAGCAGCCGCTCCAGCCCCGTCAGGCCACGGGCAGCCACCGATTGATCGGGGAAATGTTCGGGCGAAAGCTGCGTCGGATCGCCCAACAGCAAAGCCCGCTGCGATTTCGCGCCCGAGCCTTTCGGATCAGGCCAGAACGCAATCGCCACCGACAGCCCATCCGCCTCGGCGGGGCCAAAGCGCAGGTGCTGCACGCCAAGCCACGCATCATAGGCGGCGTTGAACGCAGGCTTCAAACCATCCGCCTTGCAATCCTTCGCAGCGGCGTCGGACAAAGCTTGCGTGCTGGCCGCGAAAGCCGCGTAACCGGGCAGGATATGATCGGACAAGGTCTGTTCAAAATCCGCCAAGGCCGGGGTGGCAAGGCAGAATGACAGTAAGACAGCGCGCAGCAGCATGATTACAAACTTTCCAGAAATGCGAGGATGGCGTCGCGGTCATCTTTCGGCAAAGCCACCACGGCATCGCGTTGGGCCTGCGCCTCGCCACCATGCCACAGCACCGCCTCCAGCAGATTGCGGGCCCGCCCGTCGTGCAGGAATTCGGTGTGGCCGGAGACTTGCCCCGTCAGACCAATCCCCCACAACGGCGGGGTTTTCCATTCCGATCCCGTCGCGCGGCCTTCGGGACGGTTGTCGGCCAACCCCGGCCCCATGTCATGTAGCAGCAGATCGGTGTAAGGCCAGATCAGTTGGAAACTTTGCTCTGGCTGATCTTTCAGACGGTCGGTGACGTATTTCGGCGTGTGGCAGGAGGTGCAGCCGAGGTCATAGAACACCTGCTTGCCGCGCAACACCTGCGGGTCATCCACACCCCGGCGCTCTGGCACCCCCAGATTGCGCGCGTAAAACGTCACCAGATCAAGGCTTTGGTGACCCACCTCCAACCCATCGCGCACGCCCGGCTCTTGCCCGCTGATCGCCATCCGGCAGGCGTCTTCAACCTTGGTGCAATCGCCCCAAGGATCGGGATGCAGCGCGGTCGCAAGCCCCATGTCGCCCGCGAAAGCCCCCGCTGATTGGTCGCGAATGCTGGCCTTGCCGCCCTTGAAGCCAAAGCGGCCCAGCATTGGTTTGCCATCAGAACCGCCCGGCACAATGCTGGCGCGGCCCGAAATCCCATCGCCATCGGCGTCAGCCTCATCGACCTTCGCCAGAATATCCGCCTCAGGGATCGCCTCTAGCAGCCCCAGACCGATCATCTGCGGTGCCACGCGCGGCGACAGCATCACATCCTTGGCCATCGGGCCATAAGCCAAATCCGCCACCGAATAGGCAGGCGCGCGCAAGCTGACCACCGTGCCATCGGCCAAAGTCACCGGAACCTCGGTATAGTCGATCACCATGCGACCCTCGGCAGCAACACCAGTCGAGGCGAAATCCTGAAACTGCCCGCCATAGGTCGGCTCATCCTGTGTCGCCAGCCAATCCTTGATCTCGGCGGGATTAGCCCCCCCCGGAACAGACAGCCGCAAAAACATCGACACAGCGCTTTCCTCTGGCCCCGCCGGCACATGGCCGCGCCCGTCTTTCAGGTGGCAATCCTGACAGCCACGCGCGTTGAACAGCGGCCCCAGCCCATCCGAAGCCAAGGTCGAGGCCGGCGACGGCACCCAAGTCTTCGTGAACAACGCATTGCCAAGGTTGAAATTCATCTGCCGATCAAACGGCATATTACCGGAGAATTGCGAGAACGCATCCGCCGTGGGCCGCGCCCGCACCGTGGCAGCGCCCCCCGATTTCACCTCAAACGTCTCGGATGTGCTGAAATCCATGGGGGCCGCCAGCACGCCTGCAATCCGGGCAGTCTCGGCCTTGGTGCGGGGGATCACGTTCAGCGGTTGATCATCCGGCCCTTGCGCAAAGGCGGGCCCGGCCAGCAGCGGTAGTATCAAAAGGACGCGCAGCATCCGGGTCTTCCCTATATCAGTTGGCAGCGCTGTGGTCTGTTCCCGACGCGCCACCTGCCTACTCAGAGTGGGTTTTGGCGGGCCTTGTCAATCGTGGCTGACGCGTGACAAAGCCCTGTTAACGCAAGCGTTACTGGAACACAGCGCCCGGATTATCAAGGCTGTCCGAGCCTTCGATGCTGGTGCCGGTCAGCCCCAAACTGGTGATCGCGCGTTCAATCGAAGCCGTCTGCGTGACCAAAGCGTTGACGCCGCCCATCACCAAAGCTTCGCCTTCCTTATTGCCCGCCGCCAGCATCTGATCATAGGCCATACCGCCATCCGACGCCGCCTTGATCGCACCCAAAGCCGTCACCGTCGCCGCCAGCTCTGCCTTCAACTGAGTATCCACAGCCGGGTCCGCCGCTGCCACGAGCTCGGAAATCGACGGCCCCGACACCACGCTGCCATCGACGCGGGTGTATGTGCCAAGATAGACGTTCTGAATCCCCACACCATCATAGTAATGGCTGTTGGCGGTGTTGTCCGAGAAGCAATCGTGCTCCTCCTCAGGATCGTTCAGCATCAGGCCCAAACGCATCCGCTGGCCCGCCACCTCACCGTAAGACAGACTGCCCATCCCGGTCAAAATCGCCGACAAAGCCGCCTTCGGATCGCTCTCAATCGTGGCGCGCGCAGCCCCGCCCGAAGCCCACTGCCCCGCCATATCGGTGAGATCGCTGACCAACAGATCGGTCGCCGCCTTCAGATAAGCCGCGCGACGGTCGCAGTTGCCGCCGGTGCAGCCGTCACCCTGCACATAATCGGTGAACGGCCGATTGCCCGCCCCCGGACCTGTGCCGTTCAAATCCTGCCCCCAGAGCAGAAACTCTACCGCGTGATAGCCCGAGGCCACATTCGCCTCGATGCCACCCGCCTCTTGCAAGGTGCCGGAAATCAATTCCGGCGTGATCGTGGTCGCATCCACATCAACGCCAGAAATCTTAAACTTCGGGTTCGCAATCACGTTCAAGGTCGCAAGGTCGTTTTCTTCCGACTTGCCATAGGACGGGTCGACATAGTCGATCAGCCCCTCATCCAGTGGCCACGCGTTGACCTTACCCTCCCAGTCATCCACCGCCACGTTGCCAAACCGAAACGCTTCGGTCTGCATGTAGGACGGACGCGAGGCGATCCATGCGGCGCGCGCGGCTTTCAAGGTGTCCTCAGACGGCGTAGCGATCAGCGCATCGACCGCCGCTTGCAGCGCCTTGGCCGTGGTCAGGCTATCCTCATACCCCGCAGCGGCGATATCGGCGTAATTCTTGGCAACCGCTGCCGGATCGGCGGCAAGCGCGGGTTGGACAGCGGCAGTCAGGGCTGTGGTGGCAAGCAAGGCGAAAAACAAATTGCGCATGAGGGGGCTTTCCTAGTGACGCGTGGCTGAAGCAGCGAAAAATCCGCCACTGGCTGAGGTTTTATAGATCATATCCAGCACAGCATGGCCGACATGGGCGGCGATCTGTGTGGCTTCATAAGAAATATCCGGCGGCAGCATGGTCAGCGCAAAGGCCATCGCATCTTCGCGATCCCCCGCCGTCGCCGCCGCCACCATCTGCGCAAAGGCACTTTCATCGCCGCCAAGGCAGGCGCATTGCGTGTGATGCCGCATCAAAGGCCTGCGCCCCATCTGCACCATCAGCGTGATCAGATGCGCGAGGTTATTGACCTCTATCGCCGCCTGCTCGGCCCCGAAAATCGCAGTGAAATTTTCTGCGACAGCAATGCGACCGGCCTCGCCATCACACCATTGCCGCAGCAACTGCACCACACCGCGCTCCAACGGTGGCAAATCGGCCAGCATCCCCACCGCAGCGCCACCGCGCACCGGCTTGGCATCTGTGACTTTCGAGGATTTGAACCAAGAATAGCTCATGACGTTCCCACTGCCTTTCGAGACTGCACGCTGCAACCAACGCCCTGCCGACAGGTTGGGCCTTGACGCATTAACTGACGGATTCCCTCGGAATTGTAAATCCGATTCTTTCTGTCAGCTACTCTGTGTCGCAGTTGGGGCCTCAGTCTGCGCCACACTCCGCGCCAAAGCCCGGCTTGACCCCACCCCACAGCTTCGCCAATCTGCCGCCATGACCCAAATCCCGCTTTGGCAAAACCGCAACTTCCGCCTGATGTTCGCGTCATCAGCCGCCACCAACCTTGGCGACGGTCTGATCACGGTCGCCGTGGCGTGGCTCGCCACCCTGCTCACGCACGACCCTTTCCTGATCGGCCTTGTCGCCACCGCGCGCAGCCTGCCGTGGTTTCTGTTTGCATTACCCGCAGGCGTGACCACCGACCGCATCGAGCATCGCCGCCTGATCATCGGCGCCGATTGCCTGCGGATTGTGATCTCCCTCGCCCTCACCGCCACCCCCGGCACCGCCCCGGTGCTGCTGATGGCCGCCCTGTCCTTCATCCTCGGCAGCGCCGAGGTGTTGCGCGACAACACCGCGCAAACCTTCACGCCTTCCGTCGTCGAGAAAACCCAGTTGGAACAAGCCAATGGCGCGATGTGGAGCGCGGAACAACTCGCTGGCCAATTCGTAGGCCCGCCGCTGGCTGGCCTGCTGATCGGCGTATCTGTAGCGCTGCCCTTCGGCATCCAGGCCGCAATGCTGGTCGGGGCCGTCATTCTGATCGCCAGTATAAAGCTGCCCAAGCGCGTGCAAACCACGCCCCACCTGCCCATGCTCGCAGCGCTGAAAGAGGGTATGCTCTGGCTCTGGCGCGACATTCCCTTGCGCCGCTTGGCCTTCATCTTGAGCGGTTTCAATTTCATCGGCTACGGTTTCGCCGCCGTGCTGGTGCTGTACAGCCAACGCGTCCTCGGCCTTGATGCCTTCGGCTTCGGCATCTTCCTGACCTTAGCCGCAATCGGAGGCCTAGCGGCCACCCTGATTGGCCCCCGCATCCTGCGCCACGTCACCCCCCGGTCAGCCATCTTGCTGGGCATGACCGGATTCACCGCCGCCGCCTTGGTCTTGGCGCTGCATTCGCCGCTCTGGTTGGTCGCGATTTTCATGGTGCTGGACGGCTTCTTCGGCATGCTGTGGAACATCGCGCAGGTCAGCTACCGCCAACGCCACATCCCCGCGCCGCTACTGGGTCGCGTCAACTCCGCCTTCCGCTTCATCGGCACCGGCCCCGCCGCGTTCGGAGCCTTCACCTTCGGCTGGCTGATCTCATGGGCGGGGTCGGGGACGGAACCTTGGGGCACGGCTGAAGCCGTCTTGCTGCCCTATTGGGTGGCCGCAGCCATCGCAGGCGCTCTCACGCTTTACGCCGCCGCCCGCCTGCACCTGCGCTAGCAGGCGCGAGATAAAAAAAGGCCGGGCACAAGGCCCGGCCAGGTCCAACAGGGAGGTGCTGTGTCATAACCCCGACACAACAAGGGGAACTTTTGGCCATCGGGCGGGGAGGACGCCCTTTGGCCTGATCCGATAGATAAGCATTCAATCAGGCAACAATAAGACCCGTAAGTGACGAAAACCTTACCTAAAGCGACCAATCCTAACCTTAGGCGACCAGCTTATAGCCGCCGTTTTCAGTCACCAGCAGCCGCGCGTTGCTCGGATCAGACTCAATCTTCTGCCGCAGACGGTAGATATGCGTCTCCAAAGTGTGCGTCGTCACCCCCGCATTATAACCCCAAACCTCGTGCAGCAGCACATCCCGCGCCACCACGCCTTGTTGCGCGCGGTAGAGATACTTCAAGATGTTAGTTTCCTTCTCGGTCAACCGCACCTTCTTATCCTTGGCATCGACCAGCATTTTCTGCGCCGGTTTGAACGTATAGGGCCCCATCTGGAACACCGCATCTTCCGATTGTTCATGCGTGCGCAACTGTGCCCGAATGCGGGCCAACAGCACCGGAAACTTGAACGGCTTGGTCACATAATCATTGGCCCCCGAATCAAGCCCCAGAATCGTGTCGCTGTCGGTGTCATGCCCGGTCAACATCATGATCGGGCATGACACCCCGGCCTTGCGCATCCGGCGGCACAATTCGCGGCCATCGGTATCCGGCAAGCCGACATCCAAAATCACCAGATCAAACAGCCCCGCCTTGACCTTCTCCATGCCTTCCGCGCCCGTGCGGCCCTCGAACACGTCGAAATCTTCGGTCATCACCAACTGTTCGCTCAGCGCCTCGCGCAGATCGTCATCGTCATCGACCAGCAGAATTTTGCGTAACGTTGCCATATGGGCCTCCATCAGCCGAGCCGTTTGCTCTTGCGTAAACACATGCGCCCCTCTCACGGTTCCGGCAAGATTTGCTACAATCGTCTCACGCGGACGTGTCGCTGGCTTGGGAAATGTTTCAATTCCCTTCACCTTCGCCTATGTATCCCGCATGAGCCTCCGCCCCTCCACCCCCGAAATCCGCGCCCGCGCCCGCGCTGATCTGCGGCTTGGGTTGCCCATCGTGCTGACAGGCGGTGGTCAAGCCATGCTCTGCGCCGCTGTTGAGGAGCTCACCGCCGACCGCCTGAGCGCCTTACGCGCCGAAGGCACCCCCGAACTGGCGCTGACCGCGCGGCGGGCCGAGACGCTGAAAGCCATCCCCTACGACACCGATCTCGCCCGCATTCGGGTGCCTGCCGATGCCGATCTGCGCTGGCTACGCGCCGTCGCCGACCCCGCTGATGATCTGAACGTGCCAATGAAAGGCCCGCTGGTGGCTTTGCGCGACGGCCCCGCCACCCTGCACCGCACCGCGATTGCGCTGGCAAAATCCGCGCAACTGCTGCCCGCGATGCTGTTGGTTCCCATCCCCGACGCCCTCACCCTCGCCGCCCGCAACAACCTGACCCTGCTCGCCAACACCGATTGCGCCGACCTCGACCGCCTCGCCCCCCTTGCCCCAGTCATCTCCGCCCGCCTGCCGATGGCCGCAGCGGCAGCAGGCCGCTTGCACATCTTCCGCCCCGATGATGGCAGCGCCGAGCATTACGCCATAGAAATCGGCCGCCCCGACCGCGATAAACCCGTTCTCGCCCGACTGCACTCCGCCTGCTTCACCGGCGACGTTTTAGGCTCGCTAAAATGCGACTGCGGCCCACAACTGCACGCCGCCCTCGCCCAGATGGGGCATGAGGGCGCGGGCGTTCTGCTTTACCTCAACCAAGAAGGCCGTGGCATTGGCCTCGCCAATAAAATGCGCGCCTATTCCCTGCAAGATCAAGGCTTTGACACCGTGGAAGCCAACCACCGCCTCGGCTTTGAAGACGATGAACGCGACTTCCGCATCGGCGCAGAAATCCTGCAAATCATGGGTTTTTCCCAAGTCCGCCTGCTGACCAACAACCCGAAAAAGCTGGCGATGCTGCAAGCCTGCGGATTGACCGTAACCGAACGCGTGCCGCTGAAAGTCGGCCAAACCGCGCAGAACCAAGCCTATCTCGCCACCAAGGCCGCCAAATCCGGGCATCTGTTATGAAACCCTCCGACCTGATCCTGACCCCGATGGGCCTGCTGTGCCAAAACCGCCGCTTCCCCTGCACCATCGGGCGGGGCGGCATCACTGACGATAAACACGAGGGCGACGGCGGCACCCCTGTCGGCGAACACCGCATCGTCGGTATGCTCTACCGCCCCGACCGCATCGCCCGCCACGCCCTGCCCGATTGGGCCGTGCCGATCCGCCCGAATGATCTCTGGTCCGACGACCCCAACGATTTCGACTACAACCAACTGGTCCGCGCCCCCTACCCCTACAGCCACGAGCGCCTGACCCGCAGCGATCCGCAATATGATCTGATCCTGATCACCGACTGGAACTGGGACGATCCCACCCCCGGCGCGGGCTCGGCGATCTTCATCCACACCTGGCGCAGCCCCAGCCACCCCACCGCTGGCTGCATCGGCCTGTCGCGCCCAAGCCTGCTGTGGATCGCCAACCGCCTGCGCCCGGAATCCCGGCTCATCATTCGCTAAGACGGTTTCAGTTTCATCGGCCGCAAACCGCCATCTTCTCAAAGCGCTTCGGATTGGCTAGTCTGACCGCAACCACGGGGGGATAAGATGGCCAAAGCTGTAAAACCGGCCGACCAGATTTTCGCCCTGCGCATGGCCCGCTCTGCTCCCGATCTGTGGCCGATGCTGGATCAGCTTTACGGCCAACACCCCAGCTACAGCCAGTTCTGTGCCGATCTGAAAGCTGCCCTAGTCGAGGGTTGGCAAAACCGCCCCGCCGACCTTAAGCTACTGGACTTAAAGCGAGACTTGGAACCAGACTGGTTCCAGCGTGCTGATATGGCGGGCTATGTGTTCTACATCGACCGCTTTGCGGGCAACCTGCGCGGCGTGCTGGATCACCTTGATTACCTAGAAGACCTCGGCATCACCTACGTGCATTTTATGCCCTGCCTGAAGCCCCGGCCCGGCGATTCCGACGGCGGTTATTCGGTGATGGACTACCGCAGTATCAACCCGGCCTATGGCAATTTGGACGATTTCAAAGCGGTTTCAACTGCGCTGCGCAAGCGCGGCATTTCGCTGTGTGTCGACCTTGTGCTGAACCACACCGCCAAGGAACACGCTTGGGCGCAAGCCGCAGCCACTGGTGACAAGGCCGCGCAAGACCTCTACTGGATGTTCGACACCGCCGACCTCCCCCAAGCCTATGCCGAAACCTTGGTCGAGGTTTTCCCCGGCAACGCCCCCGGCAATTTCACCCATTACCCGGATTTCGGCAAATGGGTCTGGACCACCTTCAACGAACACCAATGGGATCTGAATTGGTCTAACCCGCAGGTTTTCCTTGAGATAACCCGCATCATGCTGCACCTCGCCAATACTGGTGTTGATGTGCTGCGGCTTGATGCGGTGGCTTTCATGTGGAAACGCCTTGGCACCCGCTGCCAGTCCGAACCCGAAGTTCACATGATCCTGCAAGCCCTGCGCGCCTGCTGCCGCATCGCCGCACCAGCGGTGATCCATCTGGAAGAAGCCATCGTTTCCCCGCAAGAAATGCTGCCCTATTTCGGGCGCGGCAAGCATGACGGGCGCGAGGGCAACCTCGCCTATCACAACTCGCTGATGGTGCAATTCTGGAGCGCGCTTGCCACCCGCGACACCAGCCTGATGACGCATGTTCTCAGCACCCACTTCCCCGATCGCCTCACCAACGCCACCAACGCCACCTATGCCACCTATATCCGCTGCCACGACGACATCGGCTGGGCTGTCACCGATGAAGATGCGAGTGCCGTGGGGATTTCCGGCGCAGCACATCGCCGCTTTCTGTCGGATTTCTACGAAGGCAGCTTCCCCGGCAGCTTTGCCAACGGCGCGCCGTTTCAAGTCAATGAGGCCACCGGCGATAAACGCATTTCCGGCAGCTTTGCGTCCCTCGCAGGGCTGGAGGCCACCGATGACCACGACCGCGAGATGGCGGTGCAACGCATCTTGATGGGCCATGCGCTGATCGCGGCCTTTGGCGGTATCCCATTGATCTATATGGGCGATGAGCTGGCTTTGCTGAACGATGCCAGCTATCTGACCGACCCCACCCACGCCCATGACAGCCGCTGGATTCACCGCCCCCGGATGGATTGGGCGCAGGCAGAAGCCCGCCATTCCGGCAATTCCCTGTCGTCGCAATGCTTCCTTGGCACCCAACACATCCTTGCCCGCCGCCGTGCGACGCCGGGCCTGCATGGGGCGAACCCGATTAACATCGTGCAAACTGGCAATCCGACGCTGTTCGCGGTGCAACGCGCAGCACCGACCGGGCCGATTCTGTGCCTGTTCAACTTTTCGCATCACTGGCAGCATGTCGCGGGCGGCTGGCTTCAAGCGCAGGGCATCACGCATTGGCACGATGCTTTGTCAGATCAGATCGTGACGCTGCATGGCGATTATCTGGCACTGCCGCCCTATGCGCGGGTTTGGCTGACCTAGGCGTAGCTGCGCGCGCCGAAAATCGCCGAGCCGACTCGCACATGCGTCGCCCCCGCCGCAATCGCAGCTTCAAAATCGCCGCTCATCCCCATCGACAGGCCCGTCAGGCCATTGCGCGCGGCCATTCCCGCCAACGCCGTGAAATGCGGCGTCGAATCTTCGCCCTCGGGCGGGATGCACATCAGGCCTGCCAAGCTGAGATCCATCTTCCGGCAATCCGCGATGAAACCGTCCAACGCCTCGGGCAAAACCCCGGCCTTCTGCGGCTCGGTCCCGGTATTCACCTGCACGAACAATTGCGGGCAAGCGCCACGCGCCTGCGCCAGCTTCGCCAGTTTCTCGGCCAGAGACGCCCGATCTACCGTGTGAATTGCGTCAAACAGCTCCACCGCCTGCTTTGCCTTGTTGGTTTGCAGCGGCCCGATCATATGCACCGCCACAGCGCCAAATTCAGCCCGCAACCCCGGCCATTTCGCTTGCGCTTCCTGCACATAATTCTCGCCAAACAGCCGATGGCCCTCAGCCAACACATCGCGCACCCGCACGTCAGGCTGCACCTTGCTGACCGCGATCAGTTGCACCGAACCGAGGATCCGTCCCGCCTCCGCCTCTGCTGCCCGCACCCGCGCTAAAATCGCCTGCAACGCCATGCCATCTCCACGGTTTTTGGTCCCCTGCTTTGGCCGCACTTGATCACTGCCGGGCACAAAAGAAAAGAGTGGGCACAAGGCCCGCTCTTTCCGAAGTGTTTTGATCGGTTAGATCAGAACGACATGTTCACGCCGAGGTCAGCGCGCAGGTTTCCGTCGAAGCCAGACTCGATGCCACCAGCCAAGGTAGCGCCGCCGAGGTCGTAGGAAGCGCCCAGACCGTAAGCGGTGTCTTCGCCATCAACGTCCGAGTCAGTGACATAACCAATCAAGCCGATGCCGTTGATAGCATAGGTGCCGTAGATCGTGGTGGTTTTGCCAAGCGCGATGCCGTTGCCGTTGTAGTTCAGGCCAACCGAGCCAGCGTCGCTGAATTTGTAAGCAGCGCCAACGAAGGTCAGGTCTTGATCGGTGCCACCAGCGTTGTCAGCATAAGCAGCTGCCAAGGTCACTTGACCGAAGGTGTAGTCAGCAGCAATCGACGATTCGTTGTCGATGCCGACCGAAGCTTGGTCGCCTTGAATGTACGACGCTTTCAGGTTAACGCCCGAAACCGAGTAAGCCGCATAGATACCGACGCGATCAGCGCCGTAGCTACCGCTGCTGAACGAGTAGTGATCGCCATTGCGCGGATCACCAAACGAACGGCCTTGGAAGCCAACTTCGGGTGCATACATCAGAGCAACCGAGTCGTATGCGGTGTTGGCGTTACCAACTTCGACGCGCACGCCGCTTGCTTCAACGTACAGCATTGCTGGCGAGAAGGAAGCTTCGGCTTTGCCGCCGCCATCTTGGAAGCGGATACGACCACCATAGGTAACGCCGTTGTCAGCTTCGAACTTTGCATCGACGTTGATACGCAGACGGTAAGAAATCTGCATTTCTTTTTTGTCGTTGCCCACGATGCCATCAGCGGCATCGTTTTTTGCCAGACGGTCTTCGCTGTAGTCCAGACCGAAACGGCCCGAACCGCTCAGGGTAACTTCTGCAGCAGCTGCACCAGCGGTCAGAGCCAGCAGGGTGGTGGAGAGAAGAATCTTTTTCATCGTGTTTCCTCGTTTTTCTCAAAGACGCGACCATACTCTAGCGATGCTGAAGCAGGTATGCCGTCGTTTTCCTCTGCCACGGGTCTGATTGCAACGGGAAGCGCAGCAATCGGGCCAATCGGGCCCTCGGTGATGCACCCTTGCCACAGTGCAGTTCCCCGCCATTTCGACGGTTATATACGCGCGTCGAAGGCTGTCGCGGCGCTGAAACCCGGTTTTGATGGGAAAAGCCTTGGCACGCCCGAAGCTGTCAGTATAAACAGCGACAGGTTGGCATGAGGAAACCGGATGATCTTGCGTCGTATCATGGGTAAAGCGCTGAATTTCGGCTTGTTGGCCGCGCTTTTGACCGGAATTTCCGCCTGTGGCGGCAAGGGTATGTTTGGCAACCGGCCCCTCGACGAAAACACCCAAGCGCAGTTGTCGCGCGAAAACCGTGAAGAAGCCAAGGGCCGCAAGACCGGCATAGGCCAACTGTTCCGCAAATCCGACAACCCGAACACCACGGTTGAGGTCAACAAATACCTCTGGAAGGCCAGCCTCGACATTCTGAACTTCCTGCCCATCGAATCGGTGGACCCGTTCACCGGAGTTATTGTGACCGGATACGGCACACCTCCGGGTGGCGGTCGCTCGGTCCGCGCGACGATCTATGTGCAGGATCCGGCCTTGGATGCCCGCAGCCTGAAGATCGCGATGCAGGGCAGCGGTGGCGGTTCGGTCTCGCCCGAAACCATCCGCGCGGTGGAAGACGCCATCCTGACCCGCGCGCGTCAGTTGCGTATTCAGGACAGCGGGCTGTAAAGCGCTAATCTCTAACCGCCCCTAGACCTTGCCCCCGAAGCCAGTGTAATTGCGCCAAGGAACTAGCCTGAGGGGCCAATGATGTCGCGCTACGAACCCAAGACCATCGAACCGAAATGGCAAGCGGCTTGGGATAGCGCCGAAACCTTCAAGGCGCGGCGCGATCCGGCGAAGCCGAAATATTACGTTTTGGAGATGTTCCCCTACCCCTCGGGCCGCATCCATATGGGCCATGTGCGCAATTACACGATGGGCGATGTGGTGGCGCGTTATAAGGCGGCGCAGGGGTTCAGCGTTTTGCATCCGATGGGCTGGGATGCTTTCGGAATGCCCGCCGAAAACGCCGCGATGGAGCGTGGCGGCCATCCGAAGGAATGGACCTACGGCAACATCGCCGACATGCGCGCGCAGATGAAACCCTTGGGCCTGTCGATTGACTGGAGCCGCGAATTCGCCACCTGCGACCCGGAATATTACGGCCAGCAGCAGGCGATGTTCATCGATATGATGGCCAAGGGTTTAGTCTACCGCAAAAATGCCGTGGTGAACTGGGATCCGGTCGATATGACCGTGCTGGCCAATGAACAGGTGATCGACGGCAAGGGCTGGCGCTCGAATGCTCCGGTGGAACGCCGCGAGCTGACACAATGGTTCTTCAAGATCAGCGATTATTCGGCGGAATTGCTGTCGGCTTTGGACGGCCTGAAAGACTGGCCGGAAAAAGTCCGCCTGATGCAGGCCAACTGGATCGGCCAATCGCGCGGGTTGCAGTTTGCCTTCACCACCACAGGTGCGCCGGAAGGCTTTGACCGGATTGAGGTCTACACCACCCGCCCCGACACCCTGCTGGGCGCGTCGTTTGCCGCGATCTCGCCCGATCACCCCTTGGCGAAGAACCTAGAACGCCACGACTCAGCAGTTGCGAATTTCACCGCCGCATGTCGCAAGGGCGGCACCACTGCCGAGGCGATGGAGACGGCGGAAAAGATCGGCATGGATACCGGCATTCGCGTGCTGCATCCGTTTGATAATTCTATCGAACTCCCGGTCTATATCGCCAATTTCATCCTGATGGATTACGGCACCGGGGCGATTTTCGGCTGCCCCGCGCATGACGCCCGCGACTTTGAGTTTGCCACCAAATACGGCCTGCCGATCCCCGCCGTTTTCATCCCCGAAGGCGAAGACGAAGCCGCGCTGGATGAACCCTACGTCCCGATGAAATCCGAGCGCGTGCAGTATATCCATGGCTTCGCAGGCAATGATCTGCAAACCGGAGAAGCCGCCATCGCCGAATGTGAAGCGCGCGGCATCGGTCGCGGTGTGACCAACTACCGCCTGCGCGATTGGGGCATCAGCCGCCAGCGCTACTGGGGTTGTCCTATTCCGGTGATCCATTGCGCCGCCTGCGGCGTGGTGGCCGAGAAGAAAGAAAACCTGCCTGTCAAACTGCCCGATGATGTCACCTTCGACATCCCCGGCAACCCGCTGGACCGTCACCCGACTTGGCGGCAGTGCACCTGCCCGCAATGCGGCGCCGACGCCCGCCGCGAAACCGACACGATGGACACGTTCGTCGACTCGTCATGGTATTACGCCCGCTTCACCGCCCCGCATGCGACGACCCCCACCATCGCCGAGGATGCCGACTACTGGATGAACGTCGATCAATACATCGGCGGTATCGAACACGCAATTCTGCACCTGCTGTATTCCCGCTTCTTCGCCCGCGCCATGCACGCCACGGGCCATCTGCCCGCCAAAGCCATCGAGCCGTTCAACGCTTTGTTCACGCAAGGCATGGTGACGCATGAGATCTACAAAACCACCGACGCCGCGGGCCGCCCAATCTATCACCTGCCCGAAGATGTGACGAGTTTCAGCTTGGCTGACCGCCGCGTCACCGTGCTGGGCGATGTGCCGCCGCCCGACCCTGATATGATCGCCGACATTGACGCATGGCTCCAAGGCCTGAACGATGAGGGTTCACTGGTAGAGGTGATACCCTCCGCCAAAATGTCGAAATCGAAGAAAAACGTCGTCGACCCGATGAACATCATCGAAGCCTTCGGCGCCGACACCGCCCGCTGGTTCGTGATGTCCGACTCGCCCCCGGAACGCGACGTGGAATGGACAGCCTCTGGCGCCGAAGCCACTTTCAAACACCTGTCCCGCGTCTGGGCCTTGTGTTCGCGCATCGGTGACATGCCTGCCGACCACATCGGCATCGGCGACCAAGACATCGCCAAAGCCACCGCCAAAGCCGTTGAAGAAGTCACCCGCAGCATCGAAACCTTCGCCTTCAACAAGGCCATCGCGGCGCTTTACGGCCTGACCAACACCCTCGCCAAAGCCAACGGTTCCACCCCGGCGATGAAGCAAGCCATCCGCACCCTCGCGCAACTGATGTGCCCAATGACCCCGCATATCGCCGAGTCGATCTGGACCTTCCAAGGCGGCCAAGGCCTCTGCGCCACCGCCCCATGGCCCAAAGCCGATCCGGCCTTGCTGATCGACGATACCGTCACCCTGCCGATCCAGATCAACGGCAAACGCCGCGCGGAAATCTCTGTGCCGAAAGACATGCCCGCTTCCGAGGTTGAAAAGATCGCGCTGGCGGATGAAGCTGTGGTGAAGTTCCTCGCGGGTGCGCCTGTGAAGAAAATCATCGTCGTACCGGGGCGCATCATCAATGTCGTCATTTAACCGCCGCCTGTTCCTGACCCTGCCGCTGGCCCTCGCGGCCTGCGGCTTCCAACCCGCCTATGGCCCAAACGGCCCCGCCCAAGGCATCCAATCCAGCATCCGCGTCGCCGACCCTACGGACAAAAACGCCTTCGACCTCGTCGAACGCCTCGAAGAACGCTTGGGCCGCCCCAGCGCAACACGCTTCGATCTCACCTATACGATCAAAACCACCGCCACTGGCGTCGGCATCACCCCCGACAACGCCATCACCCGCTATAACCTGAACGGCACAATCGACTGGGCGCTGACCAACCGCGCCAGCGGCACCCGCGTGAGCGGCGGCCAAGTCCACAGCTTCACCTCCTACTCCGCCACCGGCTCCACCGTCGCAGGCTTGGCGGCGCAAGAAGACGCCGCCCGCCGCCTGATGCGCATCCTCGCCGACCAGATCACCGCAAGACTGCTGGCGACCTCCGGCGCTTGGAACCAATGAAACTCGCAGGCATCGAAGCCTCCCGCTACTGCGCCAAACCCGACCCCAAGCACGCGGGGCTGTTGATTTTCGGCGCAGATACCATGCGCGTCGCCCTGAAACGGCAAGAGGCCATCGCCGCCCTGATCGGCCCGCAGGGCGAGGCCGAAATGCGCCTGACCCGCATCCAAGCCTCTGACCTGCGCAAATCCCCCAGCCTACTCACCGATGCCATCCGCGAAGCAGGCTTCTTCCCCGGCCCCCGCGTGGCTTTCCTTGAAGACGCCACCGACGGCCTCACCGCCTCCATCGCCGCCACCCTGCAAGACTGGCGCGCGGGCGATGCGCAGATCGTGGTGACGGGCGGAAATCTGACCGCCAAATCCACCCTCAAAACCCTGTTCGAGAAACACCTGAACGCCGTCAGCATCGGCCTTTACGACGACCCGCCGACCCGCGAAGAAATCGAAGCTGAACTTGCCAAAGCCGGCCTGAAAACCTTCGCGCCTTCCGCGATGGCCGACCTCGCCACCCTCGCCCGCGCGCTTGATCCCGGCGATTTCCGCCAAACCCTAGAGAAAATCGCGCTTTATAAATACCAAGACCCCAGCCCGTTGACCCCGGAAGAAATCCACGCCCTCGCCCCCGCGACGATAGAGGCCGAGGTCGATGATCTGATCGCCGCCGCCGCCGATCAAAACGCCAATCTGATCGGCCCACTGCTGCGCCGGCTTGAAGGCCAAGGCATCCTGCCCGTCACCCTGTGCATCGGTGCGCTGCGCCACTTCCGCAGCCTGCACATCGCCGCATCAGACCCCGGCGGCATCGCATCCGGCATCATGAAAGCCCGCATCTTCGGCCCCCGCCGCGACGCGATGCAGCGCCAAGCCGCCAACTGGGGCATGCTGCGCTTGGAAGACGCGCTCAACCTGCTTGTTGAGACGGACCTCACCCTACGCTCCGCCTCCCGCGCCCCCGCAATGGCCGTGATGGAGCGCGCGCTGATCCGATTGGCGATGATGAAGCGCTAGCCTCTACAGGCTGAAATGCCAGACCCCACCAAACAGCACCAGCGCCGCATAGCCCGCCCAGAACATCAGGCAAAACAGCCCAAACCGCAACCAACGCGACCGCGTGCCAGACACGATCAGCGCCGCGACCGGATACCAAAAACCCGACGCAAACGCCAAGATCAGCGCCAGTAAGCCAACGCCCAGTGGATTCCCTAACACAAACAACGTCAACCCGCCCAAAATCCACGGCACCCAATCGAAAACCGCGATGGGCGTCACAAAGGCCAGCGCCGCAGCGCCAATTACCCGCCCCCGATTCCAGCGCAACACCCGCCGCAACCGACGGCGGTTGCCCCAAAACAGCACCGCAATCACCGCCACGCCATAGGCCAAAACCAGTGCAAACGGCACTGCCGTCAGCGGTGAGACCACAAAGACCATCCGTGGTGGCCCACCAACATCGGCGCGCGCCAAAACACCGCCAAAGCCCAGATCAGCACAGCCATCGGCAGCGCCGCCCATCGCACCAATCGCCAAGGCATCTGTGGCGGCAAGGCGGTCTGCAACGGCAGGGTCAGGTTTTGTGCATGTCTCATCCTGCGACCAGATCATCAGAAACGCCGAAGGCCAAGTGCGGAAACCCCCATCTCGCTCGCGTTGATCCGCTTAGCCATGATGAAACGCGGCCAGACCCCTAAAACTTGCCTAAAATTATCATCCTCTGTGGGCAAATATCCCACAGGGGTCCGGGGGTGTGAAACCCCCGGTTCCACGCCAGCCCCAAGCCAAACCTTGACCTCCCCCGCCCCACCTGCTTCAACCCACCCAAACCCAAAGCAGGCCCCCATGCCCAAACCGCTCTCCCCCATCGAAACCTTCCTCGCCCCCCTCAGCAAACTCGCCCTCAAACACCCCGAGGTCGAGGCCGAAGTGATCTGGGCCGACGGTCAGGAATGGGAGCCGCAGCAAGGCAGCGATGCCCTGCTAGAAGCCGAAGAAATCCCATTCTACGCCGAGGGCCTGCTGCTCGAAGGCTTCCAGATGCACTACCAGATCCTCGCCGAAGCCGAGGCCCCGAAACACCCCGCGCATGTCCGGCTATTCTTCTGGCAAACCGATCCGCCCACACTGCCAACCCCAGAGCCAGAACTCACTCTGATCGCAAGCGCCACATGGCCCAATTAAACATGGACCAACTGACCCAAAACCTGAAACACATCCTGCACGGCTTCGGCCCCTCGATGCCTGCGCCAACGCCCGCCGAGGCAATGCGCGCAAGCCTCGGGGCCGCCCTCGGCCTAACCCTCACCGCCGCCCTGCTCTGGCTGCTCAACCCCAGCACCAACCTGATGCAGCACCCCGCCCTGATCGCCCCGTTTGGGGCCTCCACCTTCATGATCTTCGCGGTGCCGAACAGCCCGATGGCGCAGCCTTGGGCGGTGGTGTTGGGCAACGCCGCCTCTGCCCTCGCCGCCATCCAGATCCTGCACGCGGGCCTCCCCGCCCTCCCCACCGCCGCCCTCGCCGTCATGCTCGCCGTCCTCGCCATGGCGATCTTGCGCGCCATGCACCCCCCCGGCGGTGCCGTCGCCCTCGCCACCGTGCTGTCCGCCAATCCCGACGCGCTTCCCGGCCTGCACTACCTTCTCCTCCCCGTCGCCACAGGCAGCCTCGCCCTCGCCCTCATCGGCATCGCATGGAACCACGCCACGGGCCGCCGCTATCCGTTCCGCATCGCTGCCGAGCCCGCGCAGCACGGCACCAAAGACCCCGCCCCCGACCGCCGCTTCATCCCCTCGCCCGAAGTCCTCGCCGCCACCCTCACCCGCCTGCGCCTCAGCTCCAACCTCGGCGTCGAAGACCTCGCCCGCCTGATCGAAACCGCCGAGACCGAAGCCAACGCCCGCAACCTCGGCCCCACCACTGCCGCCAAAATGATGTCACGCGACCTGATCCAAGTCGCCCCCGACACAGCCCTGCCCGCGCTTGCCGAAAGCTTCCGCAGCCACCGCTTCAAAACCCTGCCCGTCCGCAATCCCGACGGCAGCTTTGGTGGCCTCGTCGCACAATCCGCCCTCGTCGGCCGCGCCGACCCCACCCTCATCGCCCGCCAACTGATCGACACCGACCTGCGCAGCGCCACCCCGGCCACGCCGCTCGCCACCCTGATCATCCTGCTCGCCGACGGCGGCCAACAGGCCATCCCCATCCTTGAAGGCCCCGTACTTGTCGGCCTGATCACCCGCTCGGATATGATCGCTTTGCTGTCCGGCCACATCCCCACCTGACACCCCACGGAGACCAAAATGCCCCATGTCTACGACACCCTGCACCAAGCCTGCGCCGCGCTCGGCACCCGGCTGTTCACCGTCACCGTGCAAGACCTGAAACTGGACGTGGCGCGGCGCGCTTACACCTCGCATCCGGTCGAATACCCGGTATCGGGCATCAAACCGCTGACCCGCGACGGCTGGTATGACTTCTGTATCACCGGCCAGCAAACCTTCGTCGCCAACACCACGCCCGAGTTTGCGAAATACTTTTTCGACCATGCGCTGATCACCTCGCTGGGCCTCGGCTCCTGCATCAACATCCCGCTGGTTCAGAACGGCGAAGTGCTGGGCACCGTCAATCTGCTGGCCGAAGAACACCACTTCACCCCGGCGACACTCGCGGCCTACGAAGCCTTGGTTGCCCAACACCATGCAGCCCTCGCCGTTGAAATGGCAAAAGGCTAATCCAGCACTCTGAACGGCGCCCCGCGCAATGCGCCGTTTGCTGCCGTCAGGCAAACTTGAACAGTTGATCAAATTCTGGGCTGTTTCACATATTTGTTATTGCGAAACAGCCGCGCCCCGCTACCCTGACGATATGACCGGGAACCCGGCTTCGCTCAATCACAGGGAGCTTTCCATGACCAAACCCCGTAAATCCGCCACGGCTGCAGCGCTTCTCGCCAGCCTCGCCACCGCCATCACCCCCGCCTTCGCCTTCGCCTTCGCCTTCGCCTTCGCCGAAATGACGGCAGTGGGCGCCTCGGAAGGCCAAGTCAATATCGTCGCTTGGCCCGGCTATATCGAGCGCGGCGAAACCGACAAAGCCTATGACTGGGTCACCAAGTTTGAGACCGAGTCCGGCTGCAAGGTCAACGTCAAGACCGCCAATACCTCGGATGAGATGGTCGCTTTGATGAACGAGGGCGGCTTCGATCTGGTCACCGCTTCCGGCGATGCCTCGCTTCGGCTGGTGGCAGGCAAGCGCGTTCAGGCGATCAACACCGCGCTGATCCCGTCTTGGTCGAAAATCGACCCCCGCCTGCAAGATGCCAAATGGTTCACCGTCGATGGCGTCCACTATGGCACCCCCTATCTCTGGGGGCCGAACGTGTTGATGTACAACACCGATGTCTTCAAAGAAGCGCCAAAATCGTGGAACGTCGTCTTCGAGAAGATGGACCTGCCCGATGGCAAGTCGAACGCAGGCCGGGTGCAGGCCTATGATGGCCCGATCCACATTGCCGATGCCGCGCAATATCTGATGTTCCACAAACCCGAGCTGAAAATCACCTCGCCCTATGAGCTGAACGAAGATCAATACAAAGCCGCCCTCGACCTGTTGCGCACCCAGCGCACCTTGGTCAGCCGCTATTGGCACGATGCCTATATCCAGATGGATGATTTCAAGAACGAAGGCGTCGTCGCTTCCGGCTCTTGGCCGTTCCAAGTCGGCCTGCTGCAATCGGAAAAACTCCCCATCGCCTCAACGATCCCGGAAGAAGGTGCGACAGGCTGGGCCGACACCACCATGCTCGCCGCCGATGCCGCCAACCCGAATTGCGCCTATAAATGGATGGAGCATACGCTGAACTCCAACCTGCAGTCCGACCTCTCGGTCTGGTTCGGCGGTAACCCGGTGGTGCCCGCCGCCTGCACCGATAAATCCGGGATGCAGACGGCCGAGGGCTGCACCGCCAACGGTCTGGATAACTTCGACAAAATCCGCTTCTGGACCACGCCCACCGCCAACTGTGCGCAAGGCGAAGGCGCCTGCGTGCCGTATTATCGCTGGGTGTCGGATTACATCGGCGTGATCGGCGGTCGGTAAGCCAGCGGTGGGGTGAAACCCCACCCTACATCTTGGCAGGGGTCAGCGCCCCTGCCTGTCCCTCCCGCTCCGGCGGAAAAAGGCCCGTTCCTCATGCCCGCAGCCGTAGAATTTCGCCGCGTTTCCCGCAATTTCGGTCCCACCTCCGCCCCGATCAAAGCCGTCGATGGCGTCGATCTGACCATTGCCGAGGGCGCATTCTTCGCCATGCTTGGGCCATCTGGTTCCGGCAAAACCACCTGCCTGCGGCTGATCTCGGGCTTTGAATCCCCCACCGCGGGCGAGATTTGCATCTTCGGCGAGAATGTCTCCAACACCCCGCCGCATCTGCGCAACGTCAACACGGTGTTCCAAGACTACGCGCTGTTCCCCCACATGAACGTCCGCGATAACGTCGCCTACGGCCTGATGGTCAAAGGCATGGCCCGCGCCCAGCGCTACGCCAAAGCCGAGGAAATGCTCGCCCTCGTCCACCTCGACGCCTACGGCAGCCGCAAACCCGGCCAACTGTCCGGCGGCCAACGCCAACGCGTCGCCCTCGCCCGCGCTCTGGTGAATGAACCGAAAGTCCTTCTCCTCGACGAACCCCTCGGCGCGCTCGATCTGAAACTCCGCGAAGCCATGCAAGACGAGCTGAAATCGCTGCAACAACGCCTTGGCATCACCTTTGTCTTCGTCACCCACGACCAGCACGAAGCTCTCTCGATGGCCGACAGCCTCGCGGTGTTCAACGACGGCAAAATCGCCCAGATCGGCACCCCAGCGCAGGTCTACGCGCAACCCAAAACCCGCTTCGTCGCCGATTTCGTCGGCTCCTCCAACGTCCTGCCCCCCGCCCTGACCCAAAGCCTCGGCGGTCCCGCCAAATGGTCGTCCTTGCGCCCCGAGACCCTGCATCTCGACCCCGCCGGAACCCTGCAAGGCACCGTCACTGCGCTGCGCTACCTTGGTTCCAGCCACCGCGTAGCGCTCACCACCCAAGGCCAAGACATCGCCGCCATCCTGCCCACCGGCACCGCCCTCCCCGAACCCGGCAGCCAAATCCGCCTCAGCTTCCCCCCCAATGCCCTGCACATCATGGATGAAGCCTGATGCGCTGCAATTTCACATTGGCGATAAATATCCCCGCCGGAGGCTCCTGCCCCAACCCCCGACGCCTCCGGCGGGAGTATTTCAAAAAGAGCAAATCCAAGAGCGTCGCGCGATGACCGCCATCCTCCCCGCCAAATCCATAGCCGACCGCCTCACCACCCTGTTCTGGCGCAAGCCCAAACTGCTGCTCGCCCTGCTGATCACGCCGCCGCTTTTGTGGCTGGGCGTGATCTATCTCGGCTCGCTCGCCGCCCTGCTGTTGCAATCCTTCTACTCGATCGACGAATTCTCCGGGATGGTGGTGCGCGAGTTCACCCTGAAGACCTATGGCGAACTGCTGCGCCCGCAAAACTACGACATCATCATCCGCACGCTTTTGATGTCTGCCGTCGTCACCCTTGGCTCGGTGATCCTCGCCTTCCCCATCGCCTATTACGCCGCCCGCTATGCCAAAGGCCGCTGGAAAGCCGTGTTCTACCTCGGCATCATGCTGCCCTTGTGGTCATCCTACCTCGTCAAAGTTTACGCTTGGAAATTGATCCTCGCCAAAGAGGGCATCCTGACTTGGGCCGCCAGCCAAACCCACACCAACTTCCTGCTGGATGCCGCGCTTGCCCTGCCGGGTATCGGCGGCAATAGTCTGTCCACCAGCTACATCGGTATGTTTCTGGTGTTCACCTATGTCTGGCTGCCCTACATGATCCTGCCGATGCAGGCCGCCTTGGAGCGCGTGCCGACCTCAATGCTGGAAGCCAGCCAAGACCTCGGCGCCACCCGCGCCCAGACCTTCCGCACCGTGATCGTCCCCCTCGCACTACCCGGCATCATCGCAGGCTCGATCTTCACCTTCTCCCTCACCATGGGCGACTACATCATTCCCCAGATCGTCGGCAATTCCGCAAATTTCATCGGTATGGCGGTTTACCAGTTGCAAGGCACCGCCGGAAACACACCGCTCGCCGCTGCCTTCGCCGTCATTCCCATCGTGATCATGCTGATCTACCTCAGCCTCGCCAAACGCGCTGGAGCTTTCGATGCGCTCTGACCAAGCCCCCCTCAGCCTAAAAGTCGCAGCCATCGGCGGGCTGTTGTTCCTGCACCTGCCGATCCTGCTGATCTTCCTCTACGCCTTCACCACCGAGGAGCGTACCTACGCCTTCCCGCCCCCCGGCCTGACCCTGAAATGGTTCGCCGCCGCGTGGGATCGCCCGGATATCTGGCAAGCCCTCAGCCTGTCGCTGCAAGTGGCCGTCGCCGCCACCCTACTCGCGATGATCCTCGGCACCCTGATCTCCGCCGCCATGGCGCAAGCCCGCTTCTTCGGACGTGAGCAAATCAGCCTGTTGATCATCCTACCCATCGCCCTACCCGGTGTGATCACCGGCATGTCCTTGCGGTCGGCGTTCGGCCTGATGGACATCCCATTCTCCACCCTCACCATCATCCTCGGCCATGCCACCTTCTGCATCGTCATCGTCTACAACAACGCCGTCGCCCGCTTTCGCCGCCTGTCCGGTGGCATCCTAGAGGCCTCCGCCGATCTCGGTGCCAACGCCTTTCAGACCTTCTGGCACATCCTGCTGCCCAACCTCGGCACCGCCTTGCTCGCCGGGGGGATGCTCGCCTTCGCTTTGTCCTTCGACGAGGTGATCGTCACCACCTTCACCGCAGGCCAACAATCCACCCTGCCGATCTGGATGCTGGAAGAACTGATCCGCCCCCGCCAACGCCCGGTCACCAATGTCGTCGCCATGGTGGTGTTCGCCGCCACCTTCCTGCCGATCCTCTTGGCCTACTACCTGACCCGCAACGGCTCGGAAACCGCAGGCTCCGGCAAATAGCCCCGCCGTAATTCCGCCGGAAAGCTGAAATATAAGGCAAAATGGCCCTGCCGACCTCTGCGGCGGGACCATAGCGCTGATGTGGCACCCACAAGGCCAGCCGCATCAGCGCAGCCCACCCCCAACGCCACGCCGCTCCGGGCTTGACCCGGAGCCCCCTGGTTGTGCCCGGTAAGTCGAGGCCCCGGCTCAAGGCCGGGGCGGCGTGGGGTTAGATGGCCAACACCATATCCCGGTGATCAATCCCGGCATCGTCATAGACTGGCCCCACCGCCTCAAACCCCAGCCCCTGATAAAACCCAAGCGCATGCACCTGCGCGCCCAGCTTGGCCTTCGTCACGCCCTCAATCCCGCGAAACCGCGCCACCGCCGCCTTGATCAAAGCCGCGCCAATCCCGGCACCCCGCGCTTGCGCCAAGACACAAACCCGGCCAATCTTGCCGACCTCACCTTGCACCAACAGCCGCGCTGACCCCACCGCCTGACCCCCGACTAAAGCCAACAGATGCAGCGCGACATCATCCAGATCATCGACCTCATCGGCCTCGGACACGCCCTGTTCCTCGATGAACACCACCCGGCGCAGATGCCTGCACAGCGCAATATCCCGCGTCTCGACGATCTCCAGCGTCACGCGAAATAGTCCCGCAGCACGCGGCTATAAATTGCCTTCAACGCATGAATTTGCGCCACCTCCACCCGCTCATCGACCTGATGCATGGTCTTGCCGACCAACCCAAATTCCACCACCGGGCAGTGATCCTTGACGAACCGCGCGTCCGAAGTCCCCCCCGAAGTGGAATATTCCGGCACGCGCCCCGTCTCGGCCTGCACCGCCTTCGAGACCAGCGCCGAGAACTCCCCCGACGGGGTCAGAAAGCTTTCGCCCGAGATCGTCACCCGCAGGGAAATCTCCACCCCGCTCAAAGCCTGCACCGCTTCCGCATGGCCCCGCAGCCATTCCGTCAAAGACGCCCCCGAATGCGCATCATTGAAGCGGATATTCACCGTGGCAAAGCCCTTCGCCGGGATCACATTCGTCGCCTTATTGCCGCAGTCGATGGTTGTGATCGCCAAGGTCGAGGCATCAAAATGCGCCGTCCCCGCGTCCAACGGCTCCGCCTCCAGCCGCGCCATCAAAGCCACCAAAGCGCTCATCGGGTTCTTGGCACGGTGCGGATAGGCGGAATGGCCCTGCGCCCCAACGGCGGTAAAGTAGCAGGTCATACTGCCGCGCCGCCCGATCTTCATCATCTCGCCCATCTCATTCGGGCAAGTGGGCTCGCCCACCAGACAATGCGTCATCCGCTCGCCGTTCAACGCCATCCAGTCCAGCAACGCCACCGTGCCATCGACAGCATCGGCTTCCTCATCCCCGGTAATCGCCAAGATCACCGCGCCATCGGGCGGGGTCTCACGCACAAAATCCACCGCCGCCGCCGCAAACGCCGCCACCCCGGATTTCATATCCGTCGCCCCGCGGCCATACATAAAGCCATCCACCACCTCGGCCCCAAAGGGATCGCGAGTCCAGGCTGCCACATCGCCCACCGGCACCACATCAGTATGTCCGTTAAAGCCGAACGACTTGTTCGCCCCCGCCACACCCCAGCGCGCATAGAGGTTGCAAATCCCACCGCGATCCACCCGCGTGCAGGCAAACCCCGCGCCCTCCAGCACCCCCGCCAGCAGCACCAATGCGCCGCCCTCTTCCGGCGTGACCGAGGCACAACGGATCAGATCAGCGGTCAGTTTTTCCGGGTCGAGCGGAAGATGTGCAGCCATGACAAAAGCCTTTTTGCGGGTAAAACATACCGCTCCCGGATACTGCCTTGGCCAAACCAATGCAACGCCCGCCCAATCTGTGACTCTCGCGCCCCCCCCCGCAGCCACAACCGCACATTGCCATAGTCGCGCCCCGCAACCTGCCCTACCTTAACGTCAATATCATGCGCTGGGGCCAACGAGCCCCAAAAGCAACAGCGCCATGGCAACCGAGACAAAGATGACAGCGGGCTACTTGCGCACCCGGAAACTCGCCATCCCCCCGATAGCCTCGGGTCAATCGGCCATGCACGCATGACAGACAGCTTTCACCAAGGCTGGGTTGCGCTGTCAGATCGCGGTCTGCTGACCCCCGCCACGCCCGACGCCATGCTGCACCAAGGCCTGTTCGTGATGGAACTGGCGCTACCCTTGCAAAACGCCAGCCTGCTGCTGGATCACCAATCCAACACCGGCTGGCCGCGTACTTTCGCGATCTTCCACGATCCTGCCACCGGCATCGTCATCCTGCACCGCCAAGGCAAAGACGTTGCCCGCCATGTCCTGCCCGGCCCCTTGCCACAAGGCAAAGGCACTGCCCGGCTGTCGTTCCAGTTCAACGCCCCCGCCCGGCACTGGCGCCTGTCATTTGAACTGCTCGGCACCGATCCACCCGTGGCGATCACTGCCGAGGGCCACAACCCGCTGCCAATCCCGCTGTCCGATCTGCAAAGCCTCTGCACGCGTGCCCGCCCCTCTGGCCCGGTGCTGTGGTTCGGCCTGACCGAAGGCAAAGCCCCACCCGGAGCCGCCCCTTGGATTGGCCTGCGCACTCCGGTCGAGACCAGCCTCGGCCCGGTGCTCGCAGGCCATCTGAAACCCGGCGACATCGTCATCACCGAAGACGGCCCGCTCCCGCTGCGCGCCACCCAACGCCTCGCTTTGCCCGCCCGTGGCAGCTTCGCCCCGGTGCTGCTGCGCGCGCCGTTTTTCGGCCAAACCCAAGACCTGCTGGTCTCTGCCGATCAACTGCTGGCAATCTCTGGCCCCGAAGTGGAATATATCTTCGGCACCGACGCCGTGCTGATGCCCGCCGGAGCCCTCGTCGATGGCCGCACCGCCCTGTCGGACCAACGCCGCGCCATCACCGGATCGGTCGCATTAGACCTCGGCACCCCTGCGCTCATCGAGTCCAACGGCTGCCTCTTGGCCATCGGACAGGATATACCCGCCGAATTGCCCCTGCGCTGCCTGCAAACCTATGAAGTGCTCACCCTGATGACGCTTTTGGGCCGCACCCCCCGCCGCGCCGCCTAGATCATCTAAAACTTATCTAAAATTTCGCTTCATCTTGGCAAAAATACTCCACGGGGGTCTGGGGGTGTGAAACCCCAGCCATCAGCCCCCTTGGCACAACTTCAGCCCAACATCATTCCCCCGGCGCGGGCGCTATATTTTGACGGCTAACGCTTGGGGACGATAAAACAGCAGCAGGCCTTTGCCATTTCGTACTTCCACACTATCCGTATTGTCCGCGATAATCTGGCTAACTCCGTGCGCTTTGTCCCGGCGCTTGCCGGACAAAACCTGGCGGGCGCGCTTCAACAAAATCCGATACGGCATCACGACCTCCCAAATTTCGTGTCGTGCCTAAAAAAGCCACAAAATTACGGCTGCAATATGGCGGGAGCCTCAGTATCGGCACAAAATTTGCCAAGCGCACCCCCGCAACTGCACCAAAGCAACCGCTTAAGCCCTTGATTTTATGGATCAGTCAAAAAATGGCGTCATCTGCGCCACCACGACCGAGTTCTCTGCCAAAGCCCGCGCCATCAGATCGCGTTCCTCGGCGTCAATCTCATCACCCGCCGCCAGCCGCTCCTCCAGCGTGCCATAACCCGACACATCCAAAGGGGCCAAATCCGCCTGCTTCAAGATCGCCACGGTTTCGCGCACCGCCTCGGCCTCATCGACACCGCTGGCATAGATCAGCAAAGCCGCCCCGGTCGCCTTATCCGGCAACCCGTCGCCGGGCTTGCGCCCGACTTCCACGGTCAGGGTATAAACCTGCTGTTTTGAGGCCTCTTTTTCAGACATATTTTCAATCCTCAATCAGGGTGTGATTTTTCGTTGCATCGTCTTAGGAACGCAACAAGACCTAAGGCGTCACCATCAACGCTAGTAGATCGGTAATCCAATGGTCCAGCACCGACTAGGCACCCGACTTCGTCGCAAAAACTCTGAAGGTCTTGGACAAAACCTAGCATTTCTTTGCGCGTGTGCGCTCCAAGAGGCCCATCAGATCGCGAAGTTTTCAAATCAAGATGCGCAACCCTCTTGTTTCGCGCGGTCTTCAACAGCTTTCGATATCCCAGTAACCGCCCATGAATATCTCTGATGACGGTCAATTCAGTTGTAGCTGAAGGGAACAATGCAGGCAGCCTTGAGAAGATCCCCTGAGTTGTCAGGTTATCTTGTTGCCCAGTCTCCGCCGGATCTGTCAATTTGCAAACACGCAGGATGTAAAGTTCAGTTAGCCAGTGACTGAGATCATCAAAGAAGAACCCTGCCACCCCCCTCAACAATTTATCCTGCTCGTCGCCGCTCTCAAACAGCGTAGCATGTGTATTGACCAAGCCCTGCAACTCAATGCACTCACTTCGGAATACCTCGAAGTCATCTCTAAGTCTGCTGGCGACATCCACTTCTCTGCGTCAGTCGCGCAACAACTCATTGATGCTGGTCTTAGACCGCGTCTTGGCATCGACCTTCTTGACGATCACCGCGCAATAGAGGTTGATCCCGTTCTTCGACGGCATCGAGCCCGCCACCACGACCGAGCCCGCAGGCACTTCGCCATACATCACAGCACCCGTCTCACGATCGACGATCTTGGTCGATTGGCCGATAAACACGCCCATGCCCAGCACCGAGCCTTCGCGGATGATACAGCCCTCAACCACTTCCGAGCGCGCGCCGATAAAGCAGTTGTCCTCAATAATCGTCGGCCCCGCCTGCATCGGCTCCAACACGCCGCCAATGCCCACACCACCCGACAGATGCACGTTCTTGCCGATCTGCGCGCAAGAGCCGACCGTGGCCCAGCCGTCCACCATCGCGCCCTCATCGACATAAGCGCCAATGTTCACGAAGGACGGCATCAAGACCACGCCCTTGGCGATATAGGCCGAGCGCCGCACGATAGAGCCCGGAACCGCCCGGAACCCGGCCTTGCGCCAGTCGGCCTCGGTCCAACCCTGAAACTTCGACGGCACCTTGTCCCACCAGTTCGAGCCGCCATTGCTGCCGGAAATCTCATACATATCGGTCAGCCGGAACGACAACAGCACCGCCTTTTTCGCCCATTGATTGACATGCCAATCGCCATTGCCGCGCTTTTCCGCCACCCGCAGGCTGCCGCTGTCCAACGCGCTCAACGTCGCTTCAATCGCCTCCCGCGCTTCGCCCTTGGTGGTGGTCGAGATCGTATCCCGCGCCTCCCAAGCAGCCTCAATCGCAGTCTCCAACCCGGCATAGCTCATGGCAATCTCCTCAAAGCTTTGCAGCCCTATACCGATGCTGGCCTTGCCATGCAATCGCATCAGGCAATCACATCGGACTTGGGTAGGGCGGGGTTCACCCCGCCACTTGTTCAAATTTATCGCAAAGTTCAAACGCAATCGCCGCCCCTCAAACGTTAAGGGGCGGCGATGATCCTAACCTGCAAACAGAGGCACGCACGTCGAAAGCCCAAGGCCCTCGACGCTATGCCGCTGCCTACTTCACCTCACCAATCGACCAGAACAACGTCTCACCCGAGCTGTCGTCCACGCCATCATTGTCGGTCACCACCCAGCCGGTGCCTGCGGCGTCAATCGCAAAGCCCTCGACCTTATCGACGACATAGCCCTTCAGCACGCCCAGATCGGGCAGCAAATCCCGCACCAGTTCCTTGCTGACGACAGGCAGCTTCTCACCCAACGCGACAGGAACCAACTGGCTCACCGCCACCCGATACAGCTTCTTGGTCACAGCCTTGTCGGCAATCTGATTATCCCGCTCAATGATATAAGCCCAATCACCCTTCACAGTGATTTCCGACAGCCCCATCCAAGCCCCCTCAGCGGGCGCATCCAGCGGGTAATGCACCGCCCCCCACACCTCATCCTTGGTGTTATAGGCCAGCAGCTTAACCATGTCTTTCGGATCATCCTTCCACTCGCGCTGCACCGCCATCCACAGTGTATCCCCAACCACCGTGATGCCCTCAAACCCATAGCGAGTCTCCTGCGCCAACAGGCCTTCCGGCAAAGCAATCTCCTGATCAATCGCACCTTCCGCATCGACATGGTAAATCGCATGCGGCACCAGCTTGTCGCTGCGCCCTTCCGAGGCCAGCCAGAACCCGCTCGCGCCATCCGCCGCAATGCCTTCCAGATCCAGCTTCTGTGCCGCATCGCCGCCGCGCGTCACCACCATCGCCGAGGTAATCTTCGCCGGGCTCTGCGTGGCATCAATGCTGAAAATGGTCGGAGCCGCCGCATATACGCTGTCAGACACCGCATAAAGCTTGCCCGCGTCCTTCGGATCAGCCGCCAGCCCCGACAACGCCCCCCAGCCGATCAACGGATCAGACCCCACCGAGGTGATCATCGGATAAGCCGCAGGCCCTTCCGCCAGTTGATAAATCATCACATGCGCAGGCGCCCCGCCATCCTCGCGCAGATCAACCTCATTCGCCGAAACCAGCAGATTGCGCTGCGGAATGGCCACCATACCTTCCGGCGAAATCCCCGACGGCAACAGTTGCTTCAGAACCGGAGCCTTAGGATCGCTCAGATCATACACCCCAATCACCGAGCCGCGTTCCGAGGCCACAAACGCCATCGGCACCCCGTCAAAGCTCGCGATCTCTACCGATTCCAGCTCAACCCCCTTGGTCTTGCTGCGATGCTCCGGGTAATGCCCGATCTCGGCAATCGCCCGCTCCAAAGACGCACCGCTTTCATAGACAACCGAGCCATCCCGGTTGAAAATCGTCCAGCTGCGCGAGCCGCCCTTATAATCGCCCTCATTCGCCACCGCGAAGTGATCGCCGTCGACCCATTTCACCCCATCCGGCTCACGCAAAGCACCCTCACGCTTGCCCGTAAAATCCAACCGACCGTTCTTCTTGGTATCAATGCCGTCCAGATCCACCGCCCCGGCGCTGAAATGGCCAGACACCACCCCATCCGCGCCGATCAAAACGATCTCGTTGTTCTCCTGCATGGTCAGAACGATCTCACCCGCCGCATTGATATCGAGAAACTCCGGCTCGGGGTCATCCCACGCCACACCCGCAAGCCCGGTCACCTCAATCTTCTGCAACCCGGCGCAATCGACCACGCCATCCTTCACCGGCAGCTTCACCACAAACCCCGCAGGCATCTGCGGCAGCGCGCCGTCGTTCACATCCTCATCCCGCTCATTCTCAATCGCGACCGCCAGGAAGGATCCATCCTTCGCCGCAGCCACCGAATCCGGCTGCCCGCCCAACTCACACTCCGCCACAACCGCCTTGGTCGCCAGATCGACGCTGACCAGCTTGCCCGAGGTGTTCACATAATCCTTCGCGGTATTCACCGCCGCAAACGCCACCCCGCCGATGATCTTCGCCGTGGTCGGCTCGCCGCCCATCGCCACGTTGCCCAAAGCCTTCGGCGCTGCCGGATCGGTGATATCAATCAACCCGATCACCCCCAACGGGCTGTCGGTATAGACCAAAGTCATGCCATCTTCCGAGGCCGAGATAATCTCAGCACTGCTCGTCCGCGCCAAATCTTCCCCCGCCGCCATGTTCAAAGGCGTTGCAAAGCTGGCAATGCGGTTGAAAGTGGGCTCGGCCAAAGCAGGCAAAGCCGCGCAAATCGCCAGAGCAGAGGTCAGGCCAGAGATCGGAAAACGCATCGAGAGCATCCTTGGTCAGATAAAATCAGACCCAGCCATGCCCTGCCCGGATGACACACAAACGACGCGGGCATGACAGTTTTGCAACCGCCCATCCCCGCTAATCCTGATACCCCTCGCCCCGCGCCGCCCGCAACGTATCCCTAGGTGACATGCCAAACCGCGCCCGATACGCCTCCGCAAACCGCCCGAAATGCGCAAACCCCCAGCGCAACGCCACCTCTGTCACCGATGCCGCCCCCGCCACCAGATCGGCATGGGCGCAGCCCAACCGCTGATCGCGCCAGAACCCCAGCGGAGTCGTCCCGCGATACTGCCGGAACGCCAGTTGCAACGCGCGCGGGCTGATCCCGGCCTCTGCCGCAATCGCCTCCACCGTCAGCGGCTGATCCAGATGGGCGGCGATATAGCCCTCTGCCAACCGCAAATGCCGGGGCCGCGGGGCCGCCCGCCGCCGCCCCAAATGCGCCGCGTGATCATGGCGATGCGCCTCCAGCAGACCCGACAAAAGCGAGGCCTCCACCGCCCGCCCCATCAACCCCGCCCCGATGGGTGAGCGCCCCGCATCAGCCTCCGCCACCAGAAACAACACCAGCCGCCGCAGCGCCGCCCCCGCCCCGCTGCGCAGATCAAACCCGCCCGAAAACGTCAAAGGCCGCAAGGCAGGCACGCCCAACTGAACTGAGAGATGATCCTGCATCGCCTGACGGTCGATCTGGATCAGCACCTGCCGCGTGCCCTCCGCCCAGATCATCGTCGTGGGCAAATGCGGGTTCAGCACCGCCGCCACCTCGGGCGAGGAATAATATTGCTCCGCGCCATGCGAGATCATCGCGCCACCCGACAGTGGGATCTGCACCAGATAAAACCGCTCCAGCTCCCCCGGTGCGATCAGCGTTTTGGCGCCGTATTGAATGTAGTTCAGGCTCAACCGCTCGCCCGGCAAATGGTGCTGGCGGGCATCCAGCACGCCCTTGCCGATGCGGTCCAACCGATGCGGACAAAACACCGCCGCCACCCGCGCGCGGGCTTCGTCAAGGTCCTGCGTGTGAAACAGCGCATGACGCTCCAGCGGGGCAAGATCCTGCGGCATCGGCCTCATTCTCAGCACATCAAGGCCAAAGCCTACCACGCTTTGCCGCCCCGCCAGCAGATTCCTGCAATCTGATGACGATTTTTTCGTTTTCCGGATAGTCGCCCCGTTCCCCGGATAGCGCCCCGTACAGCACGGATCAAAGCTGACCCATCAAACAGGGGGGCGATGATGCGCGGATTATCAGGCAAAGTGGCGATTGTGCCGGGCGGCAGCACCAAGATCGGTCAAGCCATAGTGGCAGCCTTCCGCGCAGCGGACGTGCGGGTGATGGTGGCCGACATTGCCCCGGCCCCCGAAGCCGATGGCGTCGGCTTCCAGCCCTGCGACCTGCGCGACGATGCCCAGATCACGGCCTTGGTCGCAGCCACCAAAGCCAAGTTTGGCCGCATCGACTTTCTGGTCAACGTCGCCTGTTCCTATCTTGACAACGGCGCTGTCACCACCCGCGCCGATTGGCTGACCGCCTTGGATATCAACATCGTCGGTTCGGTGATGCTGATGCAAGCAGCCCAAGCCGACCTCGCCGCCAACAAGGGCGCTATCGTCAATTTCGGCTCGATTTCGTCGCGCGTCGCGCAAACCGGGCGCTGGGTTTACCCGGTATCTAAAGCCGCCATCCTGCAACTAACCCGCAGTCAGGCGATGGATCTCGCCCCGCGGGGCATCCGCGTCAATGCGGTGTCTCCGGGCTGGACATGGAGCAATATCATGGATCAGCTGACCCACGGCAACCGCGCCAAAACCGATGCCGTCGCCGCCCCCTTCCACATGCTGGGCCGCGTCGCCGACCCCGAAGAAGTAGCCGCCGCCGTGCTGTTCCTCTGCTCGGACGAGGCCAGCTTCATCACCGGCACCGATCTCTGCGTCGATGGCGGCTATACCGCGATGGGCCCGGAACAGGCCGTGCCCGCGATCCCAATGCTGATGGACTAACCGCTGCGTGCGGCAACCGAACACCAATTCAAAGGGGCGAGATATGCGTAAATTCACCATCATCGTCGGCGGTCAATCCGGGCTTCAACTGGGCATCGGCTTGCTGAAAGCGGGTCATCAAGTGCGCGTGGTGCAGAACCGCACGGCGGACGACGTGGCGCAGGGCAAAGTCCTGTCCAGCCAATGCATGTTCTCCAACGCCGTGCAGCATGAACGCGATCTCGGCATTGATTTCTGGTCCGCCGACTGCCCCCCCGGTGCAAGGCATCAACTTCATCGTCTCAAACCCCGATGGCTCTGGCACCAAGCTGATCGACTGGGCCGCGCGGCTGGATCAAAACGCCTATTCCGTCGATCAACGGGTGAAAATCCCGCGCTGGATGACCGAATTCAGCCGCCTCGGTGGCCAGATGGTGATCGCCGACGCGGGCATTGCCGAAATTGAGACCTACGCCCGCCAAGACGATCTGGTGATCATCGCCTCGGGCAAAGGCGAGGTTGGCCGTCTGTTCCCCCGCGACGCCGAGAAATCGCCCTTCGACAAACCCATGCGCGCCTTGGCCCTGACCTATGTCACAGGCATGACCCCCCGGCAGCCCTATGCGGCGGTCGAATTCAACCTGATCCCCGGCGTCGGCGAATATTTCGTCTTTCCCGCCCTGACCACCACCGGCCCGTGTGAGATCATGGTGATGGAAGGCATCCCCGGCGGCCCGATGGATTGTTGGGCCGATGTAAAGACCCCGGAGCAGCATCTGGACACAGCGCTGAACATCCTGAAAACCTTCCTTCCGTGGGAATACGAACGCTCGAAAAACTGCCAACTCACCGACGACAACGGCATCCTGTCTGGCCGCTTCGCACCCACCGTGCGCCACCCGGTTGCCACCCTGCCCTCGGGCCGCAAGGTTCTGGGTCTTGGTGATGCGGTCTGCCTGAACGATCCGATCACCGGGCAGGGTTCCAACAACGCTGCCAAAGCCGCCGCGATCTACCTCAACCGCATCATTCAGCACGGCGACCGCCCCTTCGATGCCGCTTGGATGCAGGCCACATTCGATCGGTTCTGGGATTACGCACAATGGGTGGTTGGCTGGACCAGTATGCTGCTGCAACCACCGCCGCCCTTCATCCTCGACATCATGGGCAACGCCCAAGCCCTGCCGGAACTCGCCTCCCGCATGGCCAACGGCTTTGACGACCCGCGCGATTTCTTCCCGTGGTTCGCCGATCCCGACGCCGCCGCCAGCTACTTGGCCGAGCTGAAAGCCGCCTGAGATGAGCGTGGTCGACACCCAATCCTTCCGCGCCGCGATGGCCCGCTTTCCGGGTGCCGTCACCATCGTCACCGCAAGCGCAGGCCCCGACCCCGATAACCGGCGCGGCATCACCGCCACCGCCGTCTGTTCCGTCACCGCCGATCCGCCCAGCCTGTTGGTCTGCCTCAACCGCCAAACCGGCACCTGCGCGGCGGTTGCCAGAACGGGCCGCTTCAACGTCAACCTGCTGCCCGGAGACGGCGGCCCACTCGCCCTGCATTTCGCCGGAACCACGGGCGCCACCGGAGCAGACAAATTCACCACTGGCAACTGGCACGACGACCCAGACGGCATCCCCATCCTAAAAGACGCCGCCCTCACCTTCTGCTGCACCGTCACAGAAACCCTGCAAGCCGGATCGCACAGCATCTTCATCGGCCAGATCACCAGCCTCACCCACGGCAACGCCCAAGCCCTGATCTACGCCCAAAGCGGCTTCCACCGCCTCGCCCCGATCTAGGCCCGAACGCTCTAAGCCCGCCGATGCGTCGCCGCCACCCTAGCGACCTCCTCATAAATCCCGGTCAGCACATTGAGCACCCGCGCCGCCTCTGCCAACCGTGTCGAGAACCCCGGCAAATTCCCCAGTTCCGCCAGTAACAACCGCCGCCGCAGCGCGCCGTAATCATCCGTCACCCGCCGCCCCTCGTCCGTGACCTCGTAATTCACCCCCGACCGCCCCGCGCCCTTGCGCACCACCAGGCCCGCCCCAATCAGCTTGCGCAACGAATACTGGATGTTCGGCACATCATCCCGATTGGCCAGCCGCGCCAGATCCTTGATGCTTTTCGGGCGGTCATGCATCCGAATGATATGCAGCAACGCATTCTCCGGCCCCGAAGCAGGCATCTCGCACACACCCGCCAAGCATTCCGACTGCCAGCGCCCGAATCCCTCAAACGCCCGCATCAGCGCGAATTCCAGCTCGGTCACCTCAACCTCAACCGCCGTTTCCGCCAGATGCCAGCGATAATCCAGCGCCTGCGTGCCCGCATCGTTCTGAGTTTGAACCTTTTTTCCCACCATCACCCCAACCCCTTGCTTGGCTCATATCCTCATCCGTCAAACCCATTGACGCAATGTGAATTTACGATAGACTTTCAATCATAAAATATAACATAAATCCTGACAGGGAGTCCCACAATGACCACCAACCCGATGCTCTCGGGCGACCGCTTTCGCTTGGGCACGTTTTCCTCCAACTGTTCCTCCGGCATGACCCCCACCAAAATCGCCGAACGCTGGGACAACTCTTGGGACAACAACCTCACCCTCGCCAAAATGCTGGATGAGGCCGGTATCGACTTCATGCTGCCGATCGCCCGCTGGATCGGCTACGGCGGCGAAACCGATTTCCACGGCAACGTATTGGAGACGATGACTTGGGCCGCTGGCCTGCTGGCCGCCACCAAAAACATCGCGGTGTTCGCCACCATCCACACCGTCGCCAACCACCCGGCGGTTGTCGCCAAGCAAATCGCCACCATCGACCAGATCGGCCACGGTCGCGCGGGCCTCAACATCGTCGCCGGCTGGAACAAGCCCGAATACGAAGCCCTTGGCCTGACCCTGCCCGATGATCATGAAACCCGCTACGCCTATGCGCAGGAATGGTTCGATCTGGTGCGCAAACTCTGGGCGTCGAAAGAGCATTTCGACTGGAACGGCACATATTTCAAAGCCAAACAGATCAAGGGCGATCCCGCCCCGATCCGTGGCTCCGTCCCGATCATCAACGCCGCAGGTTCACCGCAAGGGCGTAACTTCGCCACCGACAACGCCGATTTCCTATTCACCCCGGCGATTGATCTCTCCCGCTCGGTCGGGGAAATCGCCGACCTGAAGGCGCAAGCCCAAACCAAAGGCCGCAAGATCGACGTGCTAACCTTCTCTCATGTGATCTGCCGCCCCTCGCGGGATGAGGCCGAAGCCTTCCTACACCACACCGCCGTCGCCAATACCGACACCGCAGCGGTCGACAATCTGGTTAACCTGCAATTCGCCCACGCCCAAAGCTTCCCGCATGATCTGTTGGCCCAGATCAAACACCTGTTCGCCATGGGCCACGGCGGCTTCCCCCTCGTCGGCACCCCCGATGATGTCGCCGAGGGCATCCTGAAACTGCACGCCACCGGATTTGCGGGATCCACGCTTTCCTTTGTGGATTATGTCAAGGAATTCCCCTATTTCCGCGACAACGTGCTGCCAAAACTGCAAGAAGCGGGCATCCGCTGATCGCTTGGCACCGATCCTTTCGGCACCGCGCCCGCGCGGTGCCGCCCAAACCGCGAGTGCCTGATGTCCGAACCCACCCCCAAGCACTTCCGCGACGCCATGCGCGCCTTTGTCGGCAACTGTAGCCTGATCACCACCGGACAAGCCGAGGCTGCCACGGGTCTTATAGTAACCTCCGCCATATCGCTCTCCGCCGAACCGCCGTTGCTGCTGGCCTGCGTCAACCGCTCCTCCTCCAGTTGGCCCGTGCTAAAAGAAACTGGCGCCTTCGGCTGGTCCAGCCTTGGCGCCGCGCACCAAGGCGTCGCCGAGCGCTTCTCCGGCTTCAACGGCACCAAGGGCACGGCACGCTATGACGGCGCAGAATGGGAAACCGCCGTTACAGGTGTGCGCCTGCTGAAAGGTGCCCCCACCGCCTTCGACTGCACCATCGAAGAAATGATCGACCGAGGCACCCATTCCATTCTGATTGGCCGCGTGCAAGCCATCCGCACCAGCCCCGGCGCAGGCGCGTTGATCTATTGGAACAGCGGCTATCGCAGCCTCGCAGACTGATCCAAAGCGCCCACCCGCTTCCAGCGCGTAGCCAATCCCGCCATCTCCTCCAGCAGTCAAACTGCCTTACTGCAAAAGTTAATATCGCCTTAATTTCATAAAAATCCTGTTGATTTCAAAAGGATTTATTTTTGTCCGCGCGTGGACACTCCAAATCGCCACCCTTCCAAACCCTCCCAAAACCCGCTACCCCTACCCCAAGCAAGCCCCAATCAAGGCCACCCGATGACAGACGAGACCCGCCCCCACCCGTTCCGAGACTCCGTTCAAGACGTGGCCGCCACCAAACGCCTGCCCGACACCCCGCAAACCCGCTCGCCCGCCTATAAACTGGCCTTCGCCGACCAAGCCTTTCTGACCCGCGAAGACCTCCGCCCCGTCCGCCTCCAACTGGAGCTGCTGAAACCCCAGCTGATCTTGGATGAGATGGGCATCAAATCCACCGTCGTCCTGTTCGGCGGCGCCCGCATCCCCGACCCGGAAAACAAAGCCGCCGCGAAAACCCCGATGCTGGCCGAGCTGACGAAATACTACACCGAGGCCCGCACCTTCGCCCGGATGATCACGGAACGCAGCCTGCAAAGCTACGGCCATGAAAACGTGATCTGCACCGGCGGTGGGCCGGGGGTGATGGAGGCGGGCAACCGGGGGGCCGACGATGCCGGCGGCCAGTCGATCGGGCTGAACATCGTGCTGCCGCACGAGCAGGCCCCGAACCAGTATGTGACCCCGGAGTTGTCCTTCAACTTCCACTATTTCGCGATCCGAAAGATGCACTTCCTGATGCGGGCGCGGGCGATTTGTGTGTTTCCGGGCGGGTTTGGCACGCTGGATGAGATGTTTGAAAGCCTGACTTTGATCCAAACGGGCCGGATGAAACCGATCCCGTTTCTGTTGTTTGGCCGCAGCTTTTGGGAGCGGTTGATTGATTGGGACATGCTGGCCGAAGCAGGGGTGATCTCGGCTGCGGATTTGAAGCTGTTTCAGTTTGTCGAGACGGCAGAGGAGGCCGTGGCGGCGATGGATGGGTGGGGGCAGGAATAGAGATGTCCACGCGTGGACAGAGTTATCTCTCTATATCTTTCAATGGGTTATATTGCGGCCATTAACACATTCTTAAAACATAGCAGCTTTGCAGACGCACTTTAGCCTGCACTTCTCGCGATCAACTCGCCACTTGGAAAGGCCCTGCGGTCATTCTTGTAAATGATGATATGGCTGGGCAGGCGTGTGGCGTGCCAGCCTTCTGGTAGGGCGGCTATACAGGCGGCTAAGACCTGCCGGGTGGTAAAGTTCGCGCCGAGTTCCACCACAGCGGCGTCAAAATCGGCGTGGAACGCGAGGCGCCCTCGCGATGGGCGTTCGTAGCGGATCACGTAGGGCACTGCTGCTTTGAGCGCCCCGACAATCGCAGACACCTGATAGCGTCCAGCAAGAAACTGGACAAAACTGCTGTCGATATCAATCGGAAACTGCGCGTCAAAATGCTCGGGCTTATAGGTGGTAGTGTCGCGCTCTTTGCCCGGATCATTAGAGCCAAAACCGCTATTATTCCAAGGCACTTGCGCCACTCCGCCATAGTGGCGAATTAATTCTGTCTCCAAATCCATCGCGGTGAACACATAAAGCCGAAGCGCCTTGAAAAACACCTGATCAGAAGACAGCCCGTGACGGCCCAACAGTTTGCGCGAATGCCGCGACAAGCGCGATTTCAGTCCAGCGTCGCTGTCGGTCTTGCCGATATACACCAGCTTGAGCGTATCTGGACCCGCAACTTGATGATAAAGCAGATAAATACCCTGCTCATTCAGCACTTGAGCCGTGTTTTCGGTCGTCAGCATCGTGGGCACTATGTCGTCAAACTTACGCAAAATAGCCAGCAGCAACGCGCCGGGCAGATCAAACTCAAGTTCGGCAAAGCCCGTCACTATGCCGCCTGTAGCAGTTGCGCATTGACGCTTTTGCCCACGCGCCGCGCCAATTCGACAGGCACGGCATTGCCCAGTTGGCGCATACATTCGCTCCACGCGCCATGAAACCGATAGTTGTCCGGGAAGGTCTGCAACCGCGCGCTTTCCCTGACCGAAAAGTAGCGCACCGAGCCATCGGCAAACCGCACCATGTTTTCCCCGCCCGGCACGCCATGCACCCCAGCTTTCAACGTTTTTGCTGGCTCGTCAATATAGCTGCCAGTATGGCCGGGATAGGCCCGTGCGCCGCTTTGCAAACTGTGGTTTGCGCGCGGATCGGGGTGCGCTTTGGGATCAGACAAGCCCGCAAAAGCATCACGGACAGTACGCCAAGCCATCGCACTTGGCTTATCATTTCGGCTCAGGCGCTTGGCTGCGGCCAAAGCACGGGTTTCCAGCACGCGATCTTTGCGCGCAACACTGTGGCGATCCCAATAATCACCATAAACCTGCTGCCAAACCAGCGCCTCAAACGAGTGATCGGCCTTGGGAAAGGACCAACGCACCCCGGCATCATCGCGGAAACCAACAAAAATCACCCGCTCTCGTTTTTGTGGAACGCCGTAGTCTGCGGCGTTCAACAGTTGCGAGACGACATGATAATTCAGCCCATCTCGCACGCCAGAAGTGTGGTGCTGTTCAAGCCGCGCAAGATGAGAGGTCCAGTCTTCATCCCTGCGGGAGGTGACTTCGGGATGCTCCATCTGCAGTTTGATATATTCAAAGTAGTTTTGAAACGACGCACGGGTGAGGCCTTTGACATTCTCGAATACAAAGGCTTTTGGTTGCGCTTCACGCACGGCCCGCACCGCTTCACCGAACATATCCCGTTGATCGTTATAGGCTTTGTGCTTGCCGCCCAAGGAAAACGGCTGGCAGGGCGGGCCACCGGAAACCAGATCAAGTCTACCCGCCAAATGACGAAAATCAACGCGGCGCACATCACCCTCGAAAAGCTGCCAAGTTCCATCGGCCACCCGCAGAGAGCCCCGATTTTCCCGCAGCGTGTCACAGCACCAACGATTGAATTCGACAACTTCAAGCGGTTCAAATCCGGCCTGCGACAGCCCAATGCCAAGGCCGCCTGCGCCTGCGAAAAGCTCGATTGACTGACGCATGACTTTCTCCGCTTCCTTGGTCTGATTCTGGAGGACGCAAGGAAACATATCAAGAACCTTTACCTAAGATCGGGTTAATTTACTCCCTCAAACCGGCACAAACCCACCCTTTGCCGGGTCAAACTGCTCCAACCCACCCTCGCCGGTATCGGTCCACAGCCCATGCAGGGTCAGGCGGTCGTCCTCGACGGCGGCTTTGATGAAAGGGAAGGTCATCAGGTTTTCGAGGCTCACCAGAACCGCCTCGCGCTCCAGCGCCGGTTGTTGCAGCTCGGCGGGCAGGCCGGAGATGCGCTGGTAGCCGGGGCGCAGGATGTCCATCCAGCGGCCGACGAAGCTGGTTTTCTCCAAGAGTTCAGAGGCATGGCCGGAGCACATATCAAGGCAGCCCTTGACCCCGCCGCAGTTGGAATGGCCGAGCACGACGATATGGGCGACGCCAAGGCTCATCACCGCATATTCGACGGTAGCGGAGGTGCCGTGATACTCGCCATCAGGATTATGCGGCGGCACGAGGCCTGCGATATTGCGGTGGATGAAGAATTCGCCCTCATCCGCGCCGAAGATCGAGGTCACATGCACCCGGCTATCGCAGCAGGAAATCACCATAGCGCGCGGGTGCTGGCCATTGGCGGCAAGCCTGCGATACCACGCCTTATTCTCTTGATATGTCGTGGCTTTCCAGCCCTGAAACCGTTGCACCAGATAATTTGGTAGCGCGCGAATGTGGTTCATGGTGATCCTTCTCGGCTTGGTTCTTGCCCGTCATTATGCTGCAATCGCAGAAAATTCGAGCGATTTCTTTCGGCTGCGGCAACGATTTCTTCAGCACGCTGGCGCAAGCTGGGCCTTGGGTGTGTCGGAGGGTGTGATGGAAAACGTGGTGGCTTTGCGGCCAAAGGAACGGGTGCGGCAGGATGTCGAGCCGATTGCGACGATTTATCGAAATTTGGGCACCTCGGGGGCGGAGCAGGTGGTGGCGCGGGCTTTGGGCGAATTGGCGCTGACGATGGCGGGGCTGGCGTCACAGGTGCGGGCGCATGAGATGGGCGATCTGACCCGGCAGCTGCGACGGCTGCAGCGGATGGCAGAGAATTTGGGGATGGTGTCTTTGGGCGTGGTGGCGGGGGATCTGCGCGCCTGTATGGAGCGCGCCGATACCACGGCGTTTGCTGCCGTCTGGGCGCGGTTGCTGCGGATCGCCGAGCGGTCTTTGGCCTCGGACAAGGCGCTGCTGGAGCAGTTGGATCAGACACCGTTCTAGGCTCGGCGCTGGGGCTTGCGGCGGCGGGTGGAAGCGGTAGGCTCTGCGCAGATTTGGAAGGATGCGCCGATGGTCCCCGCTTTTGCTGATGCTGCCGCTGTGTCGCGGCCTTTGTATGTGGTCGGGGCGGAGGGTTTGGCCGGGTTTCTGGCCGGGCAGGATGCGGCGGTGCGGGCTTGGCTGACCGATGCCGGGTTTGCGGCGGCTTTGGGCGATCTGCGGCTGATCCCCGGTGCGGCTGGGGTGACTGCGGCGGTGATCGGGTTTGGCACTGCGCAGACCCGCGCGCGGCAGCGGTTTGCTTTGGCGAAGGCTGCGGGGTTGCCCGCAGGCGCGTGGCATCTGGTGGGCGATCTGACGCCAGCGGCGCGCGATGAGGTGGCTTTGGGCTGGCTGCTGGCGCAGTATCGCTTTGATCGCTATCGCAAGGTGAAGGCTGCGGAGCCCGCACAACTGGTTCTGCCCGAGGGTTGCGATGCTGCGCGTCTGCTGGCGATGGCGGCGGGAGAGTATCTGACGCGCGATCTGATCAACACCCCGGCGCAGGACATGGGGCCGCAGGAGCTGGAGGCGGCGTTTGTCGCCTTGGCGGGGCGCTTTGGCGCGCGGGCGAAGGTGGTGAAGGGCGCGGCGCTGCTGGAGCAGAATTTTCCGATGATCCATGCGGTTGGGCGGGCCTCACCGCGCGAACCTCGCTTGCTGGAGATGCATTGGGGGTCTGTGGGGCCGAGCCTGACTTTGGTCGGCAAGGGCGTGTGTTTTGACACGGGCGGGTTGAACATCAAGACCTCGGGCATGGTATTGATGAAAAAGGATATGAGCGGGGCCGCGACAGTGATGGGGCTGGCACAGATGATCATGCAGCTTGGGCTGCCGATCCGGCTGCGGGTGATCGTGGCGGCGGTGGAGAATGTCATCGCGGGCAATGCGTTGAAACCGAAGGATATTTTGACCTCACGCAAGGGGTTGACGGTGGAGGTGAATGACACCGATGCCGAAGGCCGGCTGGTGTTGGGTGATGCTTTGGCGCTGGCGACTGAGACGCCGACCGATGTGCTGATCTCGATGGCAACGCTGACCGGGGCGGCGCGCACCGCTTTGGGGCCGGATCTGGCGCCGTATTATACCGATGATGCCGGGATGGCGCAGGCCTTGGAAGACGGCGCGCAAGAAACCTTCGATCCGGTCTGGCGGCTGCCGTTCCACACGCCCTATGAGCCTATCATCGAACCCGGCATTGCCGATCTGGACAATGCGCCGGGCTGGGGCTTTGCCGGATCGGTGACGGCGGCGCTGTTCCTGCGGCGCTTTGCCGATCATCCGCGCTATATGCATTTTGATATCTACGGCCACACCCCTGCCGATGCGCCCGCGCGGCCCAAGGGCGGTGTCGGTCAAGGCGCGCGGGCCATTCTCGCCGGACTTCCCGCGATGTTGGGGCTGTAAGATGGATCGTCGTTTAACCCCCGCCACCGCGCGCGTCGCCCATATCTCGCTGAAGGGCCAAATCGATGCCCCCCGCTTCACCGAAGGCGAGAAGCGCCGTATCGCGATGCCGCTGGCGGACCTGCTGCGCAGCCCCGGTGGCGCGCGGGATCGGCAGTTGAGCTTGGGCGAGGCCTTCACGGTGATCGACCAGCAAGACGGCTATGCCTTTGGTTTCGCGGCCAAAGATGGCTATTGCGGCTGGCTGGCCGAGCAGGCCTTGGGCGAAGGCCCGAAACCGACGCATTGGGTCGCCACCCCCGGCACGCATCTTTATCCCGAACCCCGTGTGCAGGCGCATGAGATTGCGGCGCTGAGCATGGGCGCGCAGGTGGCGGTGATCGCACAGGGCGTGAAATTCACCGAAACCAGCCAAGGCTTCATCCCGACGCCGCATTTGCTGCCACTGGGCCAGTATCACAAAGACCCGATCACGGTGGCCGAAGGCTTCCTTGGCGTGCCCTACCTCTGGGGCGGCAACAGCCGCGCTGGGATTGATTGCTCGGGCCTAGCGCAAACCGCGCTGCTCGCTTGCGGCATCCCGGCACCGGGGGATTCTGATCTGCAGCAAAGTCTGGGGCACCACATCCCCGAAGGTGAGGCGCTGCAACGTGGCGATCTGGTGTTCTGGAAGGGTCATGTCGCGCTGGTGGCGGATGCAAACCGGCTGATCCATGCCAATGGCCACACTATGTCAGTGGCTTATGAGGGGATTGATGCCTGCATCGCGCGGGTGCTTGCCGCCGAGGGCGCGCCGGTCAGCCACAGACGCCGCCTCTAGGTCATCCTCTGTGCACAAATATCCCGGGGTCCGGGGCTGGCCCCGGCGGCTGGTCCATGAGGCCCCGGATCAAGTCCGGGGTGGCATAGTGAGCTTGCGGCACTCGTCAATCACTCCACCGGACGGATCAGCTTCTACTCCAGCACCCGCAGCACGCTGGCCAGATCATGCCCGCGGCGCAGAATGAAGCCATCCATACCGACCACGGCATACATGCCCTGTTTGGCCCGCAGTTTGGGGCGCTTCTCAATCCGATACAGCGGAAACTCAGCCGTGCGGCGGAACACCGAGAACACCGCAACCTCGCGCAGAAACGACAAGCCATAATCGCGCCATTCCCCCGCAGCGACCATCTGGCCATAAAGCCGCAAAATCGCGCCAAGCTCGTGGCGATCAAAAGTGACCTGATCCGGCAGGGGCTCTGGCGCGGGGAAAGGGGTCGGCGTTTGCACCGTCATGGTGAAAGTTTACCCGAGGCCCGTCTCAAATCAAGCCCCGCAAATCAACCCGTGCAAATTGGCGATCACTCAATCCCTGCGCGAAAAGACCTTCCCATCTTGGGAACTCACGCCCCGATTTTGCCGTCACAATGCCCATAAATGGCCGCGCGGCTTGCGCATTGCCGCCGCGTTCTGACGTCATACAGAGCGGGCTACAGTGCTACGAAACCGGTGGAGCAGGTCTTTGCCCCCGCCCAGCTTGCTTCACCGGCGCTGTCGCAATGAAGGCCTCTACCGCAAGGTGGGGGCCTTTTCCCTATGAGGCTAGCCGAACCTATAGAAACCCGGCAGCCAGCCGCAACTCACCCACCGTCAGACCGCGACAGTTGGTCTGCGGCGCGGGCAGCCGCTTTTGCGCCATCGGATGTGCGCCGTCCAGCACGCCAAGCTGCGCCAGAATCGCCACCAAAGCGGCTTCCGAGGCGCGGGAATTGCCATCCTCAATCTTCAACGCAATGCCGAGTTTCTTCTCGGGGATGATCGCGACAAACACCGCTTCCGCCCCGGTCTTGATCGCCACGTGGCCCCCCATCGCCCGCATCAATTCGGTGCAAGCCCGGCCCTCGCCCGCGACCAAGTCCGGATGTGCCGCCATAGACCGCGTCAAGCGATGCATCGCGCGATCCCGTGTCGATCCAGCCTCATCAGCAGAGGCGAATTTCGCCATACCTCTGGCCAAGCCCGCGACGGACATTGCGAAATTCGGCGCCGAGCAGCCGTCGATACCGTAGCCTGCCGAGGTTTCCCCAGTGACTTCCTCGGTCGCCGCCTTGATCGCCTTTTGCAAAGGGTGGTCAAGTTCGACATATTCCGGTCCGGCTTTCAGATGCCGGGTGGTGGTCAGAAACCCCGAATGTTTGCCGGAACAGTTGTTGTGCAACTGGCAGGGCGCTTCATGGCCGCTGATCAAGCGATCGCGTTCGGTGCGATCATAGGGCTCGTGCGCGCCGCAGCGCAGGTCAGGCTCGCTCAGCCCCAGATCGGCCAACCAGCGGCTTGCCATATTCACATGCAGCGCAGCCCCCTGATGGCTGGCGCAGGACAAAGCGATATGGGCATCGCTCAGACCCGCCGCCTCCGCAGCCCCGGATTCCAGCAAAGGCAGCGCTTGCAGCATCTTGCAGGACGAGCGCGGAAAGATCACCCGGCCCGGATCGCCCCAAGCCTGCACCACTTCGCCCGCCGCGTCGCAGATCACCGCATGGCCGCGATGGGTGCTTTCCAGCAGCCCGCCGCGCCAAAATTCCACCATTTCTGCCGCTGCCATGCCATCCCCCGTCACTTATGCGCGATTTTCTGCCCGTATCGCCCCGGCAGGGCTTTCATGGACCTGTGTTTTTCGGTTATGCAGGACATATCGAGTGAATGTACCCCGCGCTACCGAAAAACCGCGCCTGAAGCGGAGTTGGGCGGGCAGAGGCAAAGCGGCTTGGAGGCTGACGAAATATGACAAGCTGGATGACGCGCGCGGCAGCCGTTGCGATGATTTCCATGACAGGGTTTGCGGCGCTGGCCCCTGCGGCGATGGCGCAAGAATCCACCAATCGCGTCGCTACGATGACGGATTGGAGTGTTTTTGCCGATAAGAACCCCACCGAATGCTGGGGGGTGTCCAGCCCGAAGGAAACCGTGAACACCAAAGACGGCAAGCCCGTCTCGGTGCGGCGCGGCGATATTTTGCTGTTCGTCACCTTCCGCCCCGGTGTGAACGGTGAGATTTCGTTCTCGGGTGGCTATCCGTTTGCAGCGGGCTCGACGGTGAAGCTGGATGTCGATGGCACCGGGTTTGATCTGTTTGCCGATGGCGAATGGGCTTGGCCGGGCACCGTGGATGATGATGCGGCGATTTTGGCGGCGCTGAAAAAGGGCACGACGGCGGTGCTGACGGCCCATTCCGGCAAAGGCACCCAGACCAAAGACAGCTTCAGCCTGCGCGGCTTTACGGCGGCGATGGACGAAGCTGCCAAGCAGTGCAAATAAGCGCCTGATCCGACTGACCGTCAGGTCAAACCAAGTTTTCGCAACCGGGGCCGTCCAGCCTCGGTTGTTTGCATTTCGGGCCTTCGTTCTCATTCGCGTGAGCATGGTTAATTTTGTTCTCTATACGTTCTATATTCCATCAACAGAACCATTCTGAGGTGACGTTATGGAAGACACCACATTTGCCATCGCTGCGACCGAACGGCAGTTGTCTTACGCGCGGTCATTGGCGCAACGCAATGGCGTCAATCTGCCGTTGGGAAGTGCAGCTGGATCGCCGCAGCCTCAGCGCTTGGATCGACGCGCAGGCCAAGATGCGCCCGATGGAGGTCGATGGCCGTCCGACCTCGAAACAAGTGGCCTTTGCCGAGAAAATCGCCCGCATCAAGCGCCGCGCGGTGCCGGATGAGTGTTTTCGCGATCGTCAACTGTTGTCGCGTTGGATCGACAGCAATCGCTAAGCGGCGGGGTTAGCGTAAACAGGTCGGAAACGGCATGAAAACCGTGCCATTTCCTCTCTCTGAGGACGATATTTCAGAATATGCATCCATTGCCCCGCAGTTGCGCCAAAGATATGCAGGGAGTAACTCTTTTGCATGGAATCTGCCTCAATGACCCAAGCTCTGAAACCCGCCCGCATCGCCTTTATCAAAGCCCGGTGGCATGCCGAGATCGTCGAGCAAGCCCACAAAGGCTTTGTCGCAGAGGCGGCAACCCTGCTGCCGGGCGCCAAGATTGACGCCTTCGACGTGGCCGGCGCTTTTGAGATGCCGCTGGTGGCGAAAAAGCTGGCGCAGACCGGGCGCTATGATGCGATTGTCGCGGCGGCTTTGGTGGTGAATGGCGGGATTTATCGGCATGATTTCGTCGCAGGCGCGGTGGTGACCGGGCTGATGAATGTCGGGTTAGAGACCGGGGTGCCGTGCTTTTCGGTTTCCCTCACCCCGCATAACTTCCAGCCGGTCGATACGCTGATCGCCTATTACACCGCGCATTTCGTCAAGAAGGGTGCCGAGGCGGCGCATGCGGTGCAGCAGATTTTGGCATTGGATGCGCAGTTGGTGATGGTCAAAGCCTAAGGCTTCGGGCGGGGCGGCGCAGGATTTGCATTGCGTGGTTTCGTTTTGCCAGCGAATCCCCTATATCGGTCGCTTCAAAGCCCAAGGACTCTGCCATGACGACCGCCCCGATCACCCAAGATGTGCTGACGATTCCGCGCAAAGCGCCCGAGGGCGGTAAGGCCAATCTGGTCGGCATGACGCGCGATCAGTTGCGCGCGGCACTGATTGCGGCGGGCACGCCCGAGAAGGCCGTGAAAATGCGGCTGGGCCAGATCTGGCAATGGATCTATTTCTGGGGCGTGCGCGACTTTGACCGCATGACCAATCTGGCGAAGGACTACCGCGCGCTTCTCGCCGAAAACTTCGTGGTTGAGGTGCCTCAGGTCGTGACCAAGCAAGTCTCGACCGATGGCACCCGCAAATATCTGGTGCGCATCGCTGGCGGGCATGAGGTTGAGGTGGTCTATATTCCAGAGACCGACCGTGGCACCTTGTGTATCTCATCCCAAGTTGGCTGCACCCTGACCTGCACGTTCTGCCACACCGGCACGCAAAAGCTGGTGCGCAATCTGACGGCTGCGGAGATTGTCGGCCAGGTGATGCTGGCGCGGGATGATCTGGGCGAGTGGCCCAATCCGGGCGACCGCAATGTCGAAACCCGGCTGGTCAGCAATATCGTGCTGATGGGCATGGGCGAGCCGCTTTATAATTTCGAAAACGTCCGCGACGGCATGAAAGTGGTGATGGACGGCGAAGGCATCGCCTTGGGCCGTCGCCGGATCACGCTGTCGACCAGCGGCGTGGTGCCGGAAATTGCCCGAACTGCCAATGAAATCGGCTGCTTGCTGGCCGTCAGCTTCCACGCCACCACCGATGAAGTGCGCGATGTGTTGGTGCCGATCAACAAGAAATGGAACATCGCGACGCTGCTGGATGCGCTGCGCGACTATCCAAACCTGACCAATTCCGAGCGGATCACTTTTGAATATGTCATGCTGGATCATGTCAACGACAGCAAGGAAGACGCCTACCGCCTGATCGACCTGCTGCGCGGCATCCCGGCCAAGGTCAACCTGATCCCGTTCAACGAATGGCCGGGGGCCCCCTATAAACGCTCATCCGGCAACCGGATTCACGCCTTTGCCGATATTCTGCACAATGCGGGATTCTCCACCCCGATCCGCACCCCGCGCGGCGAAGACATCATGGCGGCCTGTGGTCAGCTGAAATCAGCCACCGAGAAACAGCGCAAATCGGCGCTGAAGACCGCCTCGAAAGCCACGGCGGCTGAGTAAAAACGTCGCAGCCCGCCGAATTCCGCTGATTGTGTCGACACAATGGAACCTTGCCACAAGTTAACGCTTCACAGCGGGCCGCGCTGGCGTCATTATGCTGCAACCGTTAACGAAACAGCAACGACGGTCTGGCATCATCGCCGGACCCAATCAACACAAGGCGCTTTGCAGGCGCTGCGGCCTTCCGGTGGCGAACCGGGCGAGCGTTGGGGCGCTTTTGATGACAGAGACTGATCTGGCCGAACAGGCCCCGGTGTCGCATCGCTCTGCCAAAGAGTGGGTGCTGGTTTTGGCGAAATATCGCGAGCCTTCGACCTTCCGCTCGGTGTTTGAACTGGCCGCCACTCTGGTGCCGTTCGTGATGCTGTGGGGGCTGGCTTGGGCGTCGCTTGAGATCAGCTATTGGCTGGCCTTCGTGATCGCCGTGCTGAACGGGGTGTTTCTGGTGCGGATCTTCGTGATCCAGCATGATTGCGGCCATGCCTCGTATTTCGCCAGCCGCACCGCGCAGGATTGGGTCGGGCGCTGTCTGGGCGTGCTGACGCTGACACCCTATGACGTCTGGCGGCGCACCCATTCGATCCACCATTCGCATCATGGCAACCTTGATCAGCGCGGCATTGGCGATGTGCTGACCCTGACAGTGGAAGAATACCGTGCCCGCAGTCCGATGGGACGATTTCTGTATCGGCTGTATCGCAACCCGTTGGTTTTGTTCGTGTTGGGGCCAAGCTATCTGTTCATCCTGCAAAACCGCTTGCCGTTTGGGCTGATGAACAAGGGCTGGCGCTATTGGACCAGCGCCATGGGCACCAATGCGGTGATCGCCATCGGGGTGGGGCTGATGATCTGGCTGGGCGGCTGGATGCCACTGCTGCTGATCTACCTGCCCACTTCGGTGATTGCGGCGACGATTGGGGTCTGGCTGTTCTATGTCCAGCACCAGTTTGAGGAAACCCATTGGTCGAAAACCGAAGACTGGCAGCTGCATGAGGCGGCGTTGGAAGGCTCGTCGCATTACGTTCTGCCGCAGCCGTTGCGCTGGTTCACCGCCAATATCGGCATCCATCATGTGCATCACCTCTACAGCCGCATCCCGTTCTACCGCCTGCCAGAGGTGTTGCGCGACAATGCCGATCTCGCCCAAGCCCAGCGTTTGACGATTTGGGAAAGTTTCCAGTCGGTAAAGTTGCATTTGTGGGATGAAAAGCTGCAAAAGCTGATGTCGTTCCGCGAGGCGAAGCGGCTCTACGGGCGGGCATAAGATGGGCACAGCTATTCGACTGACCGCCAGCGATGGCTTTGTCTGTGATGCTTATGTGGCGCGCCCCGCGGGCGTGCCCAAGGGCGGCATCGTGGTGGTGCAAGAGATTTTCGGCGTCAATGCCCATATCCGCAGCGTGGCGGATCGCTATGCGGCGGAAGGTTATCTCGCCGTGGCCCCCGCGCTGTTTGACCGGGCCGAGCCGGGATTTCAATCCGGCTATCAGCCCGAGGATATGCCACGCGCCTATGCGATGATCGCGCGTGTGGCCAGCGGGCCAGCATTGCTGGATATCGCCGCTGCGATAGATTTTGCGGCGGAGGCGGGCAAGGTTGGCGTGGTGGGTTTCTGCTGGGGCGGCACATTGGCGTGGTCGGAGGCGGCACAGCTGCCGGGGCAGTCGGCGGCGGTGGGCTATTACGGCGGCGGTGTGCTTGGGTTGACCGATTTGCAACCGAACTGTCCGACCATGCTGCATTTCGGTGCGCAGGATGGCCATATTCCGGTCGATAAGGTGCGGGAATTTGCGGCCTCTCGCCCCGATGTGCCGATCTACACCTATGATGCAGGCCACGGTTTCAACTGCGACGCCCGCGCGTCGTATGACGCAGCTTCGGCGAAGCTGGCGCAACAGCGGACCTCGGCGCATTTCGCCAAATATCGGGCGTAATCAGGTTGCGGGGCTGGGCTTGGCGGCCCGCCCCACCGCCACTCCCGGCTTTTGCAGCGACAGCACCGCCAGGGCTGCGATCACGCACATCATCCCGGCGACCTGCAAAGCGGGCATATAGGTCAGCAGATCGTCGCGGATCGCCCCCGCGCCATAGGCGGCGGTGGCAGCCCCAATCTGATGCCCCGCGAAGATCCAGCCAAAGGCGAGGTTGGCTTTGTCGCGGCCAAAGCGCTCGGCGGTCAGCTTGACGGTGGGCGGCACGGTGGCGACCCAATCCATGCCGTAGAACACCGCGAAAATCGAAATCGCGTAGATACCAAAGCCGCTGAGCGACAGGAACACCAAGGACAGCCCGCGCAAGCAGTAGAACCAGAACAGCAGCCAGCGGTTGTCATAGCGGTCTGACAGCCAGCCCGAACTGATGGTGCCGACCATGTCGAACACCCCGATCAGCGCCAGCAGGCCCGCAGCCGCCACAGGCAAAATACCGAAATCGCCGCAGATCGACACCCAATGGGTTTGGATCAAGCCATTGGTCGACAGCCCGCAGACAAAGAACGTGCCGAACAGCACCCAGAACGTCGCACTCCGCGACATCTCGACCAGCACGCGCAACGGCGTGGTCAGCAGTGACAGCAGGCGACGGTCGGGCTTGGCGGGACGCGAGATTTCGCTATCGCCATAGGCAGGCAGCCCCAGATCGGACGGGTGATCGCGCAAAAGCAGCGCCACCATGCCAAAGGCCAAGGCCAGCACCGCCAGAATGACCGACAGCGCCATCCGCCAGCCATAGGCCTCTGTCACCAGCGCGAACATCGGCAGGAACACCAACTGCCCGGTGGCATTGCTGGCGGTCATCATCCCCATCACCAACCCCCGCCGCGCGCTGAACCAGCGTGTTGCCACCGTCGCCCCCAGCACCAGCGCGGTCATCCCGGTGCCGGTGCCAAGGATCACGCCCCAGAGCAGCACTAACTGCCACAGCCTTTGCATGAAGAACGATCCCGCGATGCCGGTGACGATCAGCCCCAATGCCAAAGCCACGATACTGCGCAGCCCAAAGCTGTTCATCATCGCCGCCGCGAATGGCCCGAGCAGTCCAAACAGCAGCATCCGCACCGCGAGGGCAGAAGAAATCTCGGCCTTGGTCCAGCCGAACTCGGCCTGCAGCGGGCCAATCAGCACGCCTGCCGAGCCCATCGCCCCCGCTGTCGCCAGCATGGTCAGAAAGGTGACGCCCGCCACCACCCAAGCATAATGCACGCCCTTCGCCGCCAGCCGATCTGACAAATTCTGCGCGAACATTTCATTTCCTTTGTCGATCAAAACTGGGTTGCGGGTATATGCCCCCATAATGCGGGCATATACCCGTTGTCAATCGCTGTTTGATTTGCTATCTGGAAATGGCACCACCCTGCATCTGACTGGAGCCTCCGATGATCGCCGCCGCATACCCTTCGGTCTGCTACTGCGCCGCCCTGCGCAAAGCCACGCGGCGGGTGACGGCAATTTATGATGCAGCGCTGGACAAACATGGCATCAGTCTGGCGCAATATTCGCTGCTGCGCACGATCCGGCGGCGCGGGCCGATTTCGCTGACCGAATTGGCGGCGGTGATGGAACTCGACCGCTCCACCATTGGCCGCAATGTGCGGGTGGTGGAAAAGGCCGGATGGGTGCAGCCCGCGGAAAGCCACGATCAGCGCGAAGCGGCGATTAACTTGACCGAAACCGGCGCCGAGCTGCTGCTGCGCGCTTATGCAGACTGGGCCGCCACGCAAGACGCGATTGCCGCAAAACTGGGCGCAGGCGGGGCCGAGGCGCTGTTGGAGGTGCTGGCAGGGCTGTAATCGGCAACCCTGAGCCACAGCGAAACCTCAAGTTTCCTTGCACGGCCAAAGATATCTTGACGCCCCGCGCAGGGCCGATAGATACCACGGCGACGAAGCTTGGCCCTTTGCGGTCGGGTTTTTCGTGCATTTCCGACCAGCCCGGCGAGGACGATGAGTTTTGGTGACGGCAGATGAGTAAGCCAACTTGCCCCCCGCACGCGTATGCGGGCCGTTCTGCCCACCCCGTAGCAGAAAAGAAGGGAATTCCAGCTTTCGCCGCCTTGCTGGAACCAAATCAGCCCGCGCGCGCCGACTTTGCACCCGTACTTGCCAAGCCTTTTGCAATCCGGGCCAACATTCTTGCATATTTTGACGGTTTGGCCCTGCCCCCGCTGGTAGCCGCGGGCGAAAATTGCCAGATAGCACCAGCCCATCTTGAAGGAAGCCGATGATGACCACCAGCACCCCCGCCGCAAAGGGCCTTTCCGCCAGCACGCTGACGCATTTGCAGCGGCTAGAGGCCGAAAGCATCCACATCATGCGTGAAGTGGTGGCCAATGCGGAAAACCCGGTGATGCTGTATTCGGTCGGCAAAGACTCGGCCACCATGCTGCATCTGGCGAAGAAAGCCTTCTACCCGGCACCGCCGCCGTTCCCGCTTTTGCATGTCGATACGACGTGGAAATTCCGCGCCATGTATGACCTGCGCGAGAAAGCCGCCAAAGATGCGGGCATGGAGCTGATCGTTTACCACAACCCCGAGGCGGTCGAAAAAGGCATCAACCCGTTCGATCACGGCTCGCTTCACACCGATATGTGGAAGACCGAAGGGCTGAAACAGGCGCTGACCAAATATAACTTCGACGTGGCCTTCGGTGGCGCGCGCCGGGATGAGGAAAAATCGCGGGCCAAGGAACGCGTGTTCTCGTTCCGCTCGGCCAATCACCGCTGGGATCCGAAGAACCAGCGGCCAGAGTTGTGGAAGCTGTATAATACCCGCAAATCCAAGGGCGAAAGCATCCGGGCGTTTCCGATCTCGAACTGGACGGAACTCGATATCTGGCAATACATCCATCTGGAAGGCCTCGAAATCGTGCCGCTGTATTTCTCGGCCCCGCGCCCTGTGGTGGAGCGTAACGGCATGCTGATCATGGTCGACGACGACCGTTTCCGCCTGAACCCCGGCGAAGTGCCGGAACTGAAATCGGTGCGCTTCCGCACTTTGGGATGCTATCCGCTGACGGGTGCCGTGGAGTCTGAGGCGCGGACCTTGCCGGAAGTCATTCAGGAAATGCTGCTGACCACCACATCCGAGCGTCAGGGCCGTGCGATTGACCATGATCAAGCCGCCTCGATGGAGAAGAAGAAACAAGAGGGGTATTTCTAAATGACCGTTGCTATAGACCCCATCTACGTCACCGACCAACTGATCGCCGACGACATCGACGCTTACCTTTTGAAGCACCAGCACAAGACCATGCTGCGGTTTATCACCTGCGGTTCGGTCGATGATGGCAAATCAACGCTGATCGGGCGCTTGCTCTACGACAGCAAGATGATCTTTGAAGACCAGCTTGCGACGCTGGAGCGGGACAGCAAGACCTCCGGCACCCAAGGGCAAGACATTGATTTCGCCCTTCTGGTCGATGGCCTCGCCGCCGAGCGCGAACAGGGCATCACCATCGACGTGGCCTATCGTTTCTTCGCCACCGACAAGCGCAAGTTCATCGTCGCCGACACGCCGGGACATGAGCAATATACCCGCAACATGGTCACAGGCGCCTCCACCGCCGACCTCGCCGTGATCCTGATTGACGCGCGCCAAGGTGTTTTGACCCAGACACGACGGCATTCCTATCTGGTGAAACTGCTCGGCATCAAGAACGTGGTGCTGGCGGTGAACAAGATGGATCTGGTCGGCTACAGCCAAGAACGTTTCTACGAGATCGTCAAGGATTACAGCCACTTCGCCAAGCAGATCGGGATGGAGGCTTTCCTGCCGATCCCGATTTCCGGGCTGAAGGGCGAGAATATGATCACCCGATCGACCCAGATGCCATGGTATACCGGCCAGACGCTGATGGAGCATCTGGAAACCGCCCCGGTGAACGATGCCCGCATGCTCGACGTGCCGTTCCGCATGGCGGTGCAATGGGTCAACCGCCCGAACCTCGATTTCCGTGGGTTTTCCGGCCAGATCGGCGCGGGCATCATCAAGCCCGGCGATGCGATCCGGGTGCTGCCTTCGGGCAAGACCACCACAGTGAAATCCATCGTCACCTATGACGGCGAGTTGGATCAGGCGATTGCGGGCCAATCGGTAACGATCACTTTCGCCGATGAGGTCGATTGCTCGCGCGGTGATGTGATCGTGAAATCGGATGAGCCTTGCGAAGTGGCGGATCAGTTTGAAGCCACTTTGGTCTGGATGGACGAGCATGAAATGCTGCCCGGTCGCCCGTACCTTTTGAAAATCGGCACCCAGACCGTGACCGCGACGGTGACAGAGCCGAAATATGAGGTCAATATCAACACGCTGGAACATCTGGCCTCCCGCACCTTGGGCCTGAATGCGATTGGCGTCTGCAACCTGTCGATTGACCGCGCCATTCCGTTTGAGGCTTATGCGACCAACCCCGACCTCGGCGGTTTCATCCTGATCGACCGGATGACCAACGCCACCGTCGCCGCCGGGATGATCCATTTCGCCTTGCGCCGCAGCCAGAATATCCACTGGCAGGCCGTCGATGTCGACCGTGACGCGCATGCCGCGCTGAAAACCCAAAAGCCCGCTGTGGTCTGGTTCACCGGGCTGTCGGGCTCGGGTAAATCGACCATCGCCAACTTGGTTGAGAAAAAGCTGCACGCTTTGGGCAAACACACCTTTCTGCTGGATGGCGACAACGTCCGCCACGGCTTGAACCGCGATTTGGGCTTCACCGATGCCGACCGGGTGGAAAACATCCGCCGGGTGGGTGAGGTCGCCAAACTGATGACCGATGCGGGGCTGATCGTGCTGACCGCCTTCATCTCTCCGTTCCGCTCGGAACGCCGCATGGTGCGCGATCTGATGGTGGGTGGAGAGTTCATCGAGGTTTACGTCGACACGCCTCTGGCCGTCGCTGAAAGCCGCGATGTGAAGGGGCTGTATAAGAAAGCCCGCTCCGGTCAGTTGAAGAACTTCACCGGCATCGACAGCCCCTATGAAGCCCCGGATGCGCCCGAGATTGTGGTCAACACGACGGACCTCGCCGCAGAAGAAGCGGCTGACCGAATCGTCGAGGCCATCCTCGCGCGCTGATCGCAGCCTGACAGAACATCAAAAGGCCGGGCCAGTGCCCGGCCTTTTGATGTCTTGGGTTCTGCCAAGCCAGCAGTCTTTTGCGAAATCCGCGACGGAAAGCTAGGCGGTGGACGTAAAAGCTCTATCTTGGGCACAACTCTATGGTGCCAAACCAAGCAGATTGGTGCGCCGCCCCCGCCGCCACCCCCGTGGACAGTCAACAGACGGATACCCTATGCTCCCCTTCTCGGCCTGCCAAAGCATCCCGCGCGTCCTGTGCCGTTTGTCGCTGATTTCCTTGACATTTGCAGCCTCGCTGGCCACAGCACAGACCCCACCGGGCGGCGCACCTGGTGCTGCTCAGGGGCCGACCAGCGTTGGCACCGTCACCATTCAGACCGTGGAAGTGCCCTATATCCGCACCCTGCCGGGCCGCGCCGTCGCCTATGAGACGGGCGAGATCAGGGCACGCGTTAGCGGTCTGGTCGAAGAAATCCTCTACACCGCAGGCGACAAATTGAACCCCGGCGATCCGATGTTCAAGATCGAGGACGACAGCTACACCGCCGCCTTCGCCTCGGCCAAAGCCGCCGTTGCCGGCGCGGAAGTGCAGGTCAAAACCACCCGCGCCACGGTGGATCGCTACAAGACCCTGCAAGGCAATGCGGTCAGCCAAGCCGATCTGCAAACGGCGCAAGCCGCCGCCGCCTCGGCAGAGGCCAGCTACGCCGCCGCCAAAGCTGCACTGGATGTCGCCCAGCTTGATCTGGATCGCACCACGGTGCGCAGCCCGATTGAGGGCATCGCGGGCATCTCCAACGTCTCGGTTGGGGCTTTGGTGACGGCCAATCAGGCCGATGCTTTGGCGACCGTCACAAGGCTGGACCCGATCTATATTGATGTCAGCGATTCCAGCGCCGGGATGCTGCGGGTGCGGGCACAGATCGACGATGGCAGCCTGAAGATGGGCACCAAGGTTGGCGTGGCTTTGGTGCTGGAAGATGGCAAGACCTATGACGGCGAAGGCACTGTGGTGGTGCTGGGCAATGTGGTGTCCGCCACGACGGGAACCTTCGATCTGCGGGTGCAGTTTGATAACCCCAAGCGGTTGATCCTGCCCGGCCAATTCCTGCGGGTAAAGCTGACGCTTGGCACCACCAGCGCCAAACTGGTGCCGCAGCGGGCGACGGGGCGCACTTCGGACGGCACGCTGACGGTGTTTGTCGCCAAGGATGGCGTGGCGAAAAAGGTGGCGCTGACCAGTTCTGGCAGCCAAGACAACGCTTGGATCATCACCGGCGGCATTGAGGACGGCGATTTGGTGATTGTCGATGGCCTGACCAACCTGCGCGATGGTGCTGCGATCAAGCCGGTTCCGGTGACGATTGATGCCGATGGCGTGGTGCATGATGCCACGCCCGAAACCGCCCCCGACGCAGCCAAGCCTGATGCCAGCAAACCTGCCCCCACCGCCCCAACTGGGAATAACTAAGACATGGCGCGTTTTTTCATCCACCGCCCGGTGTTCGCTTGGGTTCTGGCGATTGTTGTGATGCTGGCCGGGGCCTATTCGCTGCTGCAACTGCCCGTCTCGCAATACCCCGACATTGCCCCCACCACGATCCGGGTCTCGGCCAGCTACGCCGGGGCTACGGCTGAGGCGGTGCAAACCTCTGTCACCGAGACCATCGAAGACGGTCTGACCGGGCTTGAAGGGCTGCTCTATACCGTTGGCTCATCCTCCACAGGCCGCGCCACCCTGACGCTGACCTTTGACGACTCGGTTGATCCTGATGATGCGCAGACCAATGTGCAGGCCAAGGTCGACCAGATCACCCGCCGTCTGCCCGATGCGGTGCAGGATTCCGGTGTCAGCGTCAGCCGCTCCTCGTCGTCGATCCTGCTGGTCGGCGCGCTGGTCTCAAAAGATGGCAGCTACAGCACGGTGCAACTGGGTGACATCATGTCCTCCACCGTCGAGGGTGCGGTTCTGCGCACCGATGGCGTGGGCAGTATCAACTCGTTCGGCTCGGGCTATGCGATGCGGATCTGGCTGGATCCGATGAAACTGGCGGAGTTTTCGATGACCCCCGCCGATGTGGTGAACGCCGTGCAGGCGCAGAACACCACCGTGTCCATCGGCTCGCTCGGCGCACAACCTGTGACGCGCGGCCAGCAATTCACCGCCACCATCACCGCGCAAAGCCAACTGACCACCGTTGAGCAGTTTGAGCAAATCCGCCTGACCACCACCGCCGCAGGCAATACCGTGCGGCTGGGTGATGTGGCAACGGTCGAGATCGGCAAAGAAACCTATGGCGGCGATTCCCGCTTTAACGGGGCCAATGCCTCGGGCTTTGGCGTCAACCTCGCCAGCGGCGCCAATGCGGTGGATACCGCCGCCGCCGTGCGCGCCACCCTCAGTGGGCTGGAAGCCGCCCTGCCCGAAGGCGTCGAGGTGGAATATGCCTACGACACCTCGCCCTTCGTTGAGCTGTCGATTGAAAAGGTCGAACACACCCTGCTGGAAGCCATCGGTCTGGTGTTCCTTGTGATCCTCGTATTCCTGCAAAACTGGCGCGCCACCTTGATCCCCATCATCGCGGTGCCGATTGTGCTGCTGGGCACCTTCGCCATCCTCGGCGTGCTCGGCTATTCGATCAACACGCTGACCATGTTCGCCATGGTGCTGGCCATCGGCCTCTTGGTCGATGACGCCATCGTCGTGGTGGAAAACGTCGAACGGGTGATCGCCGAAGACGGCCTGCCCCCGGTGGAGGCGACCGAGAAAAGCATGACCCAGATCACCGGGGCCTTGATCGGCATCGCTTTGGTGCTGTCGGCGGTGTTCCTGCCGATGGCGTTTTCATCCGGCTCTACCGGCGTGATCTACCGCCAATTCTCGGTGACGATCATCTCGGCCATGCTGCTGTCCGCCGCCGTCGCGTTGATCCTGACGCCCGCAATGTGCGCCACCATCCTGAAACTGCACAAACCCAATGAGGCAGGCTGGTTCAGCACCCCCGCGCGCTGGTTCAACACCGGCTTTGGCGCGGCCACACGCGGTTATGCCAATCTGCTGGGCCGCATCCTGAAATGGCCCTTCGCCATGATCCTCGTGCTGGGCATCGTCAGCGGTGGGGTCGCGACGATCTATGGCCGGATCAACGGATCGTTCCTGCCATCGGAAGACCAAGGCGTGCTGATGACGCGAATCTCGCTGTCACAAGGCTCGACCACCGCCGCCACACTGGATGTGGTGCGGCAGGTTGAGGAGTATCTGAATATCGAAGAAAAGGCAGCGGTGGAATCCACCTTCGTCGCGATGGGCTTTGGCTTTAGCGGCACCGGGCAAAATCAGGCCATGGTGTTTGTGAAACTGCGCAGCTTTGACGAACGCGCCAGCGCCGATCTGTCGGCCTCTGCGGTCGCGGCCCGCGCCAATGCCAAGTTCAAATCCCTGCGCGCAGGCACGGTGCAGTTCAACCAACCGCCAGCAATTCAAGGCCTTGGCAACGCGGCGGGCTTCTCGATGTATCTGGTCGATCAATCCGGCGCGGGCAATGATGCCCTATTCGCTGCCGCCGCCGAGTTGATCAAACAGGCGCAAGCGGGCGGCCGTGTCACCAACCTGCGCAACGGCGCATCCGAGGATGAAGCGGCGCTAAAACTGGTGATTGATCAGGAAAAAGCCGCCGCCTTGGGGGTGTCTTTGACCGAGGTGAACGCGATGCTGTCGACCGTGTTTGCGGGCGATGAGGTCAACGACTTCCAGCTTGGCACCGCCTTGCGCCCGGTGATCGTGCAGGGGGCCGCCGCCTCGCGGATGCAGCCCGAAGACGTGCTGGCCTGGTTTGCCCGCAACGCCGATGGCGAAATGGTGCCGTTCTCGGCGTTCTCGAAAACCGAATGGGCCCCGGTCGCCCCCAGCTTGGCCCGCATCGACGCGCTGCCTGCGGTGCAGATCAACGGCGCGCAAGCCGACGGCACCTCATCGGGTGAGGCAATGGACGCGATGGAGGAACTGGTTTCCGCCATGCCCGGTGGCTACGGCGTGGCGTGGACGGATTTGTCCTATCAAGAGCGCCAATCCGGCAACCAAGCGCCCTATCTTTACGCTTTGTCGGCGCTGGTAGTGTTCCTGTGCCTCGCCGCTTTGTATGAAAGCTGGGCGATCCCGTTTTCGGTGATGCTGGCGGTGCCGGTCGGCATCTTGGGCGCGCCGCTGGCGGCGTGGCTGTTTGGCCAATCCAACGATGTATATTTCAAGGTCGGGTTGCTGACGACCATCGGTCTGGCCGCGAAAAACGCCATCCTGATCATCGAATTCGCCCGCGAGTTGGAAACCCATGGCCGCACCCCGGTGCAAGCAGCGCTTGAGGCCGCCCGCACAAGGCTGCGCCCGATCCTGATGACCTCGCTGGCGTTTATCTTGGGCGTGCTGCCCCTCGCCATCGCCACCGGGGCCGGCGCGCAAAACGCCATCGGCATCGGGGTGCTGGGCGGGATGCTGTCGGCCACCGTGCTCGGTATCTTCATGGTGCCTTCGTTCTACGTCGTGGTGCGCAGGCTGACGATGCGGAAGGCGGCGTAAAGCCCCCCAACGAAAACAAAAACCCCTGCGCAGGATCGCTACTGCGCAGGGGTTTGTTTTACTTCAGCACGCCATTGGCCTTGGCGGTAAACGTCGCGATGTAATCCATCAGCCCCGGCGACAAAGCATCCGATGGCGGCAGCCCCAACTCGTTCAGCCGCGCCCGGATGCCGTCCATTTTCGCGGGATCCGTGCCACCCTCAATCACCGAAGACACGAACGCCGCAAAAGTCGGTGCTGCCCAGCCCTCGGTCCCCGACAACTCGGTATGGATGAACGACAGCCCGGTGAACGGGTGGTTCGGCCGCGTCACGGGCCCGTGCATATGCACACCGCAACCCTTGCAAGCATGGCGCTGGATCAGCGCATTGCCATCCACCACCGCCAGCTTATCGGCGTTCTTGGTGACCTTGACGTTGTCCGATGTCACCACCGACACCATCGAAAACGCCGACCCCGCAGGCTTCCAGCATTTCGTGCAGCCGCAAACATGGTTGTGCAGACAATCCGAGCCGATCTCGACCACCACCGGATCGCTCTTGCAATGGCAGGTCAAAGTGCCGCCCGCAAAGCCCGCTTTGCCGGGCTTCACGCCACCGTCAACCGATGGATGAATGGAAACAGATGCCATGAAATTTCTCCCTGAACCGACCCTCCTCCCGGGCCTCAGGGCAAAGCCTAGACCCGCCCGCAGAGTCGGACAAGCGGCGTTCCCGTCGCCTAAACCGCTTCAGGAGTCGGTTTCGCCGCATAGCGATCCGCCAGATGGAACAGCAGCGGGTTGACCAGAATAGACACCAGCGCCGCCGCCACCACCAGATCGCGCGCGCCAATCGGCACGATCTCCAGCGTCACCCCCATGCCGATCAAAATGAACGAAAACTCCCCCACCTGCGCCAAGGATGCCGCCAGCACAAAGCCAGCCGAGCGGTCATGGCCAAACCGACGCATCAGCCCATAGGCCGCCACCGACTTAATCCCCAGCACGATCACCACCGTGCCCACCAGCGCCAAAGGCTGCGTCCAGATCACCGACGGGTTGAACAGCATGCCCACCGACACGAAAAACAACACCGCGAACGCATCGCGCAACGGCAGCGTGTCCTTCATCGCTTGCGTCGACAGCGTCGAAGACGCCATCACCATCCCGGCAAAGAACGCCCCCAGCGCGAAACTGACGCCAAAGAACACCGCCGAGCCATAAGCCACGCCCAAAGCAATCGCCAACACCGCCAGCCGGAACAACTCGCGCTGCCCGGTGTGCATCGAGTAATGCAGCACCATCGGGATCAGCCGCGCCCCCACGATCAGCATCAGCCCGATAAAGCCCGCAACCTTCACCCCGGTCAAAAGCAGCGTCGCCCCCAGCGGCCCAAAGCCCCAACTGGCCACCGCCGCCGCCTCGCCCTCCACTGGCACCGTCACGCCGCCCATCAGCCCGGCCAAAGGTGGGATCAGCACCAGCACCACCACCATCACCAGATCCTCGACGATCAGCCAGCCAACCGCGAGCTTACCCGTCTCCTCCTTCAAAATCCCGCGCGATTGCAGCGCCCGCAGCAGCACCACGGTTGAGGCCACCGACAGCGACAGCCCAAAAATCACCCCCGCGCCAAGCCCCCAGCCCAAGCCCCAAGCCAGACCCATCCCGGCCAAGGTCGCCACCGCGATCTGCCCCAACGCCCCCGGCACCGCCGCCGCCTTCACCGCCAGCAAATCCTTCAATGAGAAATGCAGACCCACCCCGAACATCAGCAAGATCACCCCGATCTCGGCCAATTCATTCGCCAGATCCTGATCGGCGACAAACCCCGGCGTGAACGGCCCGATGATGACCCCCGCCTCAGATAACCCGCAATCAACGGCAACCTGAACCGATGCGCCACAAGGCCCAGCACGAAGGCCATCGACAGACCTATGGCAATAATCGCGATCAGCGGCGTGTCATGCGTCATCCAGAACTCCTTGGGGATATGCTTTAAATTGGGGCCTGCAAGCCCCGCGATCAACCTGATAAATCGACCGATTTGGTCACAATTTCCCCGCCAATATGTCACTATGTTACGACCTGCCGCTGGGGCCCGAAAAAACGTCGCTGTTGACCTCTCCGTTTGGCCTGCTACCCCTGCGACATGCTTCCCGTTTTGACAAACCCCGCCGCCCGCCGCCTGTTCCTGCATCGTCATGCTTTGGCCGAGGCCCCCTCAGGTGCAGCCACCGGCCAAGCCCTCGCCGACCTCATCCACCGCATCGGCTTCGTGCAGGTCGACAGCATCAACACCGTGGCGCGCGCGCATCACATGATCCTGTTCTCGCGCCGCCAAAGCTACAAACCCGCCGCCCTCAAATCCTTGCTGGAACGCGACCGCGCGCTGTTTGAACATTGGACGCATGACGCCTCGATCCTGCCCGTGCATCTGCACAGCCACTGGCACCACCGCTTTGCCCGCGACACCGAGCGGCTGCACAGCAACTGGAAATCGTGGTTCCGCGATGGCTATGAGGCGCAGTTCGACACCATCCTGCGCCGGATTGAATCCGATGGCCCTGTGACCACCTCGGATGTCGGCCACGATGAGGTGCGCGGCAAAGGCGGCTGGTGGGATTGGCACCCATCGAAAACCGCCCTCGAATGGCTGTGGCGCACCGGGCAACTTTCCATCGCGGGCCGCAACGGTTTTCAGAAAATCTATGATCTGACCGAACGCGTGATCCCCCACGCCCATCGCAGCGCCCCTGACTTGGAAACCACAACCCAATGGGCCTGCACCTCGGCCCTCGACAACCTCGGCTTCGCCAATGCCGCCGAGTTGCGCGCCTACTGGCACGCCCTGAAACCCGATGAGGTCAAGGCTTGGCTGAAAACCGCCCTCGCCAGCGGTGAAATCATCGAAATCGAGATCAAAGGCGCCACAGGCCAGCGCCAACGCAGCTACGCCCGCCCCGATGTGCTGACCGATGCTGAAAACGCCCCCGAACCCACCACCCGCCTGCGTCTGCTGTCGCCCTTTGACCCTGCCCTGCCCTGCGCGACCGCAACCGCGCTGAATTCCTGTTCGGCTTTTACTACCGCATCGAAGTCTTCGTCCCCGAACCCAAACGCCAATACGGCTATTACGTCTTCCCGGTGCTGGAAGGCAGCCGCCTGATTGGCCGCATCGACTGCAAAGCCTTCCGGGATGAGCGCACCCTGCGCGTCAAAGCCTTCTGGCCCGAAGCCGGGATGAAACTGGGCACAGGCCGCATCGCCAAACTCGAAGCCGAACTCAGCCGCTGGGCGAGCTTTACCGATTGCGACCGGGTCGAATTCCAAGACGGCTGGCTGCGCGAAACTCTATATAAGCCGTAATATCACGCGCAACACAGGGCAGCGCCTGACCGCCGGGTGGGCGCTGCAACGCTAATTCTAGGCACTTTATGCCTCAACAAATCCCCCAGACATTCTAAGCGGGACAGCGCAAAAGCGCCCGCCCGAGGGGGCGGTCAGGCGCTGCCCGGCGGGCTTCGCCCTTGATTCCGGGCGGGGGCTGTGCCTGATAGGTCAGAATATTGCTGACGACACCGTATCAAAAGACATTCACCATCTCCGCGCGCGAGCCGCCATGTCGCTTTGCCGCCCAAGCCCCAGCAGCTCCCTTGCCTGCCCCCATCCCCACCCACTATCCTCGCCCCAAAACACCCCACCCAGCCGAGGCCCCAGATGTCCCAAGCCGACAAAGCCCGCCGCTTCAAAGCCCTGCACATCCCCGGCAACCCGCTGGTCCTCTATAACATCTGGGACGCAGGCAGCGCCAAAACCGTCGCCAGCGCGGGGGCGCTGGCGCTTGCCACCGGAAGCTGGTCGGTCGCCGCCGCCCAAGGCTACGGCGATGGCCAGTCCATCCCGCTGGATTTCGCGCTCCAGATCATCACCCGCATCACCGAAAGCACCGACCTACCCGTCAGCGTCGATTTTGAAGGCGGCTATGCAACCGCCCCCACCGACCTCGCCGCAAACACCACCCGCGTCATCGCCGCAGGCGGCATCGGCATCAATTTTGAAGACCAGATCGTCGGCAGCCAAGGCCTGCATCCCATTGCCGACCAAGTGCAGCGCATCCAAGCCATCCGCCAAGCCGCCGACGCCGCGGGCGTGCCCTTGTTCATCAACGCCCGCACCGATCTGTTCCTGAAAACCCAAACCAACCAAGCCGCGCTTGTCGCCGAAGCCCTCACCCGCCAAACCGCCTATGCCGAGGCCGGGGCCGACGGTTTCTTCATCCCCGGCCTTGGCGACGAGGCGCTGATCACCGAAATCTGCCAAGCCTCCAGCCTCCCCGTCAACGTGATGATGCTCGGCAGCCTCACCGCGCTGCCCACCGCCGCCCGCGCCGGGGCGGCCCGCGCCAGCTTCGGCCCAGGCCCCTACCGGGTGGCGCAAGACGATCTGAAGGCACGGGCGGCAAAGCTGTTCTGACCCCCGCCCCAGCAAAGCCACCCCGCTTCCAAACCGGAGCCACCCAGCATTTGCTCTTTGCCAAATACTCCCGCCGGAGGCTCCCCCACCCGCAAGCAGCACACCGCTTGCAAGGCCATCGTTTGCAAGGTCATCGCGCGCGTCACCTGCGCAAACTTGCGCTGCATCTCTCAGCGCCAGATATGAACAAGGGGTTAATGCCAAGCATTAACCCCTTGTAATCATGCAATCCAAAATCTGTCCACGCGTGACCCGCAGCCCTACTGCAACTCTTTGCCCTCTGGCCAACGGATCACATGATCCAACTGCACCGCCTTTTTCTCACCCGGCGCCACTTCAAACTCCCAAGCCAACACCCCGCGCTGGCCCTTCACATCCACCTCTGTCGGGGCCGGATCGGCGGTATAGCTGATCTCCAACTCCTCCTGTTCCGAATAGGGCACCACATCCAATAACCGCACCGGCCAGCTTTCCTGCGTCAGGTTTTCCACCTGCAACACCGCCTTCTCCTCCACTTGTGTCGAGCTGGACAATATCCCGCGATCCCCCTCGGCCCGCAGCGGCATCTCACGCTTCAACCTCAGCCCCTCAATCGCGCCGAAAGCCACTTCCGCCTCAGCCCCCGGTGCCACCACCCCCAGCGAGGTTTCCCCCACCAACACGCCCTCGCGCAGCAAGAACGCCTCACCTGGCAGCAAAATCTCACCGCTATCGTTGACAAACTTCGCCATCACAAACGCCGTCTGATCAGAACGCGGCACCGCCTGCGCCACGATTGTGGGCACCAGATTGATCTCGTCCAACGCCAGCCGCAGGTTCTCGACCCCGCCCGCCACATCGACCTTCGCAGGGTAGTGATAAACCACCACATCGCCCTGAATCATCGGCGCGGCGACCACCGCAGGTTCCATCACAGGCTCAGTAACCCCACCTGCTCTAACCTCCCAACCCGAACTCGCATCCGCCGCCGCTTTCGCCATTTCCACAGGATCATATATCCGCCGCAACTCCGGCCAAACCCGCGACGGCTCCGCCTGCGCCGAGGGCTGAGCGGTGGACAGGGTCAGGTCGACCGCCTGCCAATCCTCGCCCGAAGTCTGGCTGACCAAGGCACCCCGCGCGATGGTCAGCTTCGGGTCGTGCCGCGTCAGCATCATGTCATAGACGGGCACCCAGCTGGCATCCGAGATATAATGCGTCATCACCAGATGCGCCGTTCCCGCCACATCCGCCGTCACCGCCACCGACAACCCGGTATAATCCGCCGCCGCCTGCGACAGCGCCTGTTGGCTGGCCTGCGCATCGGCCAGAACCCTCTGCGCCTCCTCCACCGCCTTCTGCGCGGCGGGCATCGCAAGCCCTGCCGTCAAAGCCGCCTGCCGCGCCGTCAGCACCTCGGTCCCGATCATCGTGGCCAAAGCCTTGACACCCTCCACCGTCACCGCTGCACCTTCTGGCTTCACCCGGCGCAGAAAATCCGCCTGCGCTTCGGCGGCCTCAACCTGCGCGCTGATCGCATCCACCCCGGTCTGCGCTGCCCGCACCCCGGCCTCCGCCGCCTCTACCGCCGCTTTCGCCGCCACCACATCGGGATCGGTCGAGTCGTCCCGTGGTGGCAACCGATCGGTGCGCAGCGAAAACGCGCCCAACACCACGCCCTCGGCTTGCAACCGGATCAACTCGGCCTCGGTGTCGGCGGGCAGGTCGGTGATCAACACCTCGCTCGCCCCCGCAGGCACCGCAAAGTCCACCGCGCGCGTCACCTGCGCGCCCTGCGGATAGACGGTGACCGCCGTGATATGGCTGCCGACCACGATCTGATCCGCCACGGCTGGCCCCGCCGCAATGCCCAAAGCCCAAACCAACCCGACAAAATAACGCATGAAAAACCTCCCAAATCTGGCCAGAGGTTAGGGCCGCCACCCCCAATCAAGCAAGCCCCCTGCCCCCCTTGTCGGCCATTCTGCGCCCTGCCATGTTGACCAAAATCAAAAGGCCCAAGCCATGACCGCAAAACCTGATGCCCTGACCGCCACCGCCGCCTTGCCGAAAGTCACCCATGGCCGTGGCAGCTATCTATGGGATACCACGGGCAAGCAATATATCGACGGCTCGGGTGGTCCGGCTGTCTATTGCCTTGGCCATGCCAACGCCGAGGTGAACGCCGCCATCGCAGCCCAACTGGGCCAGATCGCGCATGGCTACCGCTATAACTTCAGCACCGATGCGCTGGAGGAATTGACCGAGATCATCCGAGGCCACTGCGGCGGCACCCTGCGCGAGATGGTCTTTGTCACCGGCGGATCGGAAGCCGTGGAAAGCTGTCTGAAAATCGCACTGCAATATCAAACCGCCATCGGCCAAAAATCCCGCCGCCGCTTTATCAGCCGCGAACGCTCGTGGCATGGTAATACCTTGGGCGCATTGGGGGTTTCTGGCTTTGCCGAGCGCACCGCCGCCTATGAGGGGGCGTTCATTGCCTCGATCAAACTCTCGCCCGCCAACGCCTACCGCCCCATCGCCGGGGCGACGCCTGAGTCCGCAGGCGCGGCTTGCGCGGCAGAGTTGGAAGCCGCCATCCTTGCCCACGGCGCTGAGACTATCGCCGCCTTCATCTTTGAACCCGTGGTCGGGGCCGCTGGCGGCTGCGTGCCCGCCCCCGCGACCTACGCAAGCCGCGTGCGCGAGATTTGCACGAAATACGGCGTGCTGATGATCGCGGACGAAGTGATGTGTGGCGCCGGGCGCACCGGGCCATGGCGGGCGCTTGAACGTGACGGGGTAGAGCCTGACATCATGTCCATCGCCAAGGGTCTGGCAGGCGGCTACATGCCCTTGGGTGCCGCGATCTGCACGACGCAAGTGTGGGACGCGATCCGCGCCCGCGACGGTGCGTTCGGCACCGGCCACACTTTCACCGGCCACACCGCCGCCTGCGCCGCCGGGGTTGCTGTGCAGACCATCATCGCGCGCGAGGGGCTTTTAGCGAAAGTGACCGCCAATGAGGCCCGCCTGAAAAGCTGGCTGTCCGAGGCCCTGCGCGATGTTGACGCCATCGGCGACATTCGTGGGCGCGGCCATTTCATCTGCACCGAGCTGGTGGCCGACCGCGCCTTGAAGCGGCCTTTTGAGGCCGATCGCAAGCTGGCGCTTAAAATCCGCGCGCAGGCGATGCAGAACGGGCTGATCTGCTATCCGGTCAGCGGAAATGTTGATGGGATAAGCGGCGATATCGTCATCCTCGCCCCGCCGTATAATTGCACGGACGGCGAACTGACCGAGATCGTCGATAAAACCGCAAAATCCATCCGTCAGGTGCTGATTTCGGAAGCTTTGGCATAATTTTGCCATGTCACATAGGCTTGATGCAGCAAATTTATCGAATCGGTTAGCCTATCGGCGACCAAAGGGAGAAGCGAAAATGCCCCATATCCTTGCTTATGTTCTGATCGGCCTGTTCGGTCTGCTGTCGATGGCGCTGGATCCGGCGATGGCCGCAGGCAGTTCGGATGACAGCAGCGAGACCGACTCTGCCCCGACTTATGCCGAGGCGAAAGCCAAGATCGACGCCGAAGATTATGCCGCCGCCCTGCCCCTGCTGGATAAAATCACCAGCGAAGAACCGCAGAACGCCGATGCTTGGAACCTGCGCGGCTTTGCCAATCGCAAGCTGGGCAATATGGATGTGGCGGCAACCTCTTACACTGCGGCGTTGAAGATCAACCCCGGCCATCTCGGCGCGTTGGAATATCAGGGCGAGATGTATCTGGAACTTGGCCAGACCGATGCTGCGCTGGCGAATTTGAAAAAGCTGCAAGGCCTGTGTGGCGATTGTGAGGAAGCCACCGATCTGGCGGAATCCATCGGCATGAAGGGCTGATCACAGCAGGGCCACCAAGCCATGCGCCGCTAAAAACTCGGCGGGCTGATCGCCCACAACACCACCGCCTCGTCTGGGCCGGGGTTGCGATAGCGGTGCGGCTCGCGGGACGAATAGCTGCAAGTGTCCCCCGCTTGCAGCAAGAAATGCCGCGCGCCGATCCAGAATTCCAGCTGGCCTTGCAGCACGAATCCCACCTCGTCGCCCTCATGGGTGTAAGACTGCTCGCTTTCGGTGCCCGCTGGCATCCGGCTGTAGATCATCTCCACCTGCAAACTCAGCTTCGGCGTCAGCAACTCATCGACAATCCCGCCCGCATAGCGCAGGCTCAGCCGATTGCCGCGCCGGATCACATAACCGCGCTCATCGTCGGGCACCGGGGCTTCCCCGGCGAAAAACCATTGCACCGTCACCCCTAAGCCTTTGGCGATATTCACCAAAGCCGGGATCGACGGCGAGGCCAGATTGCGCTCCAACTGGCTGATATAGCCCAGCGACAGCCCCGCCGCCTCGGCCAGTTGCGCCAAAGTCAGGCCGCGCCGCTTGCGCAAACCACGCATCCGCTCGCCCAAGAAACCTGTCGGATCATTCGGTTCGTCCATCCAAAAACCATGCCGCACCTGCACAATAATCGCAACAAGTTTTGCCTATAGTAAAAATATCTTCAATTTTTTTACTGACCTGCTAGGAAGACGCAGCAACGCCGAGGCCGCCATGACCATGTTCCCCCATCTGTTCGCCCCCCTCACTCTACGCCGCACCACCCTGAAAAACCGCATCATGTCGACCGGGCATGACACCACGATGCCGACCGATGGCACCGTCAATCCGGCGCTGATCGCTTATCACCAAGCCCGCGCCAAGGGCGGCGTCGGGCTGATCATCACCCAAGTCGCGGGCGTGCATGAAACCGCGCGCTATACCTCACATCTGCTGATGGCGACGACGGACGCGTGCATCCCCGGCTATACGGAATTGGCCAAGGCCGTTCATGCCGAAGGTGCTACGATCCTAAGCCAACTGTTCCATCCGGGGCGCGAGATTATGGAAAGCGCCGATGGTCTACTCGCCGTCGCCTATGCCCCCTCTGCCGTGCCGAATGAGCGGTTTCATGTAATGCCGCGCCCCCTTAGCTTTGCAATGATTGAGGAAATCATCGCGGGCTATGCCTCGGCTGCCAGCCGCCTGCACCAAGCGGGCTTTGATGGCGTAGAGGTTGTCGCCTCGCACGGCTATCTGCCCGCGCAGTTCCTGAACCCCCGCGTCAATCTGCGCGACGATGCTTTTGGCGGCAGTGAACCCGCGCGCCAGCACTTCCTGACCCGCGTTCTCGCCGCAATCCGTGCCGCGACGGATGATGATTTTGTCATTGGTCTGCGCATCTCAGCAGGCGAGCGTGACGATGAGGGCCTGACCATGGCGGAGGCTTTGGCGGCCTGCAAAGCCCTTGAACCCGCGCTCGATTTCGTCAATGTCACCACGGGCACCTCTGCCTCGGTCGGCGGTGCGGTGCATATCGCAGCGCCAATGGCCTTTGCGGCGGGGTATTTCGCCGCTGATGCCAGCATCTTCCGCAAGGCACTGAAAATCCCGGTGTTTGTCGCAGGCCGCATCAACCAACCGCAGGAAGCCGAGGCGATTATCGCCAGCGGCAAGGCCGATGTTTGCGGCATGACCCGCGCGCTGATTTGTGACCCCAAAATGCCCGCCAAGGCCGAAGCAGGCGCTGTTGAAAACATCCGCGCCTGCATCGCCTGCAATCAGGCCTGCATCGGCCATTTCCATCGCGGCCTGCCGATTTCGTGCATTCAGCATCCCGAAACGGGGCGAGAGCTGACTTATGGCAGTCTGAAACCTGCCGCAAAGCGTAAGAAAATCATGGTGATCGGTGGCGGCCCGGCGGGGATGAAAGCTGCGATCACCGCCGCCAAGCGTGGCCATGAGGTGACGGTGTACGAGGCCGCCAACCAGCTTGGCGGGCAGGCACTGCTCGCCCAACTGCTGCCGAAACGGGCGGAATTTGGCGGCATCGTCACCAACCTTGCGCGTGAGATGGAACTGGCGCAGGTCAAGGTGCGGCGGGGGGTGACGGTGACAGCGGCTTTCGTGCAAGCCGAGGCCCCCGATGCCGTGATCCTTGCCACCGGGGCGCGACCGCATATCCCCGATCTGCCGACCGATGGCCAGATAAAGATCGTCACCGCATGGCAGGTCTTGCGGCGCGAGGTGAAGCTGGGCGCAAAAGTGGTGGTCGCCGACTGGCGCTGCGACTGGATCGCGCCGGGGATTGCCGAGATGGCGGCGCGAGATGGCGCGCAGGTGACTTTGGCAGTGAATGGGCTGCATCCGGGTGAATCTCTGCCGCTGTATGTGCGCGATACCATGGCCGCCGACCTGCATCGGTTACAGATTGAGGTGCGGCCCTATGCGCGGCTGTTCGGCACCGCCGAAGACACGGTTTACCTGCAACACACCCCGAGCGGTGAGGCGATGGAGGTCACTGGGGTGGATACACTGGTGCTCAGCCTTGGCCATATCCCGGTGGATGGGCTGGCCTTGGAGTTGCAGGAGTTGGGGATTCCGGTGACACAAGTCGGCGATTGCCTCGCCCCGCGCACCGCCGAGGAAGCGGTGTATGATGGGCTGAAAGCAGGCGTTGCGGCTTGAAATCGTTCAGGCTTCGTTAACCTTAACGAAAACCGTTCGGATTTTGGCAATAAAAACAATGGTCCCGAGTTGGGACCAACAAAAAGCCCCGCCAATCGGCAGGGCTTTTCAAATTCATGGCAAGCCAGATCAGCCCTTTTTCAGATGCCGACTGCCCAGCAATTCCGCGATCTGAACCGCATTCAAAGCCGCCCCCTTGCGCAGGTTGTCCGAAACGCACCACAGATTGATGCCGTTATCAATCGTGCTGTCCTGCCGGATGCGGCTGATATAGGTCGCGTAATCGCCGACACATTCGATCGGGGTGATGTAGCCGCCGTTTTCGCGCTTGTCGATCACCATGATGCCGGGGGATTCGCGCAGAATGTCGCGGGCTTCGTGTTCATCAAGGAAATCCTCAAACTCGATATTGATCGATTCCGAATGGCCGACGAACACCGGCACGCGCACGCAGGTGGCGGTGACTTTGATGTTCTTGTCGAGGATTTTCTTGGTTTCCGCGACCATCTTCCACTCTTCTTTCGTGGAACCGTCATCCAAGAACACGTCGATATGCGGGATCACGTTGAAGGCGATCTGCTTCGTGAATTTCGACGGGCGGACTTCCTGACCGGGGACGTAAAGGCCTTTGGTCTGATCCCACAGCTCGTCAATGCCTTCTTTGCCCGCGCCGGAAACCGACTGATAGGTGCTGACAACCACCCGCTTGATGCGGGCGCGGTCATGCAGGGGTTTCAACGCCACAACCATCTGTGCGGTCGAGCAGTTCGGGTTGGCGATGATCATCTTGTTGGTGTAGCCCGCAATCGCGTCGGCGTTCACCTCTGGCACGATCAGCGGCACGGCCGGATCGTAGCGATACAGCGACGAGTTGTCGATCACCACGCAGCCCGCAGCCGCGGCTTTCGGGGCGTAGATTTTGGTCGCATCGGAACCGACGGCGAACAAAGCAATGTCCCAGCCGGTGAAATCGAAAGTGTCGAGATCCTTAGTCTTCAGGGTTTTGTCGCCAAAGCTGATTTCAGTGCCCAAAGATTTACGCGATGCCAAAGCGGCAATCTCGTCAATCGGGAACTCGCGCTCGGCGAGGATGTTCAGCATTTCGCGGCCCACGTTACCCGTGGCACCCGCGACGACGACTTTATAGCCCATCGGGGTCTCCTAGAATTTTGTCTGTGACCATCAAAGACGTGGCCTGTTAGCGCATGGGGCGGCGCGGGGGAAGCTAAAAAGCGGGAGGGTCAGTCGGTGCGGTCTTTGGACAACAGATATACCAGCAATCCGGCGGTGGTCAGGGCGGCGTAAAAGGCGAAAAAGGCCGCATAGGGGGTGCTGGGCGGGGCGCTGTTCAGGATGGTGGCGCTGGGGGTCAGGGCATGGTGCAGCCGTCCAGTCAGGATTTGCATGATGCCAGCGGCACCGATGCCGAACAGGTTGATCAGCGTGACGCCGCGGCCGACCAGATGCGGCGGCAGGAAGGCGCGGCCATGCGCCATCACCATCGGGAAGGACGCGCCGAAAAAGCCGACTCCGGCCAGCAGGGCGATGGGCAGCGGGCCGGGGGTGGCGGGATGGGTGTAGAGGCCGAGCAGGCAGGCGACGGCCAGCGCATTGCCGCCAAAAACCAACCATTTGCGGCTGCCAAGCAGGCGATCCAGCGGGCCATAGGCGAAGTTGCCCGCCACCATCGCCAGCCCCATGATCAGCGTGGCTTGACCGATGCGGGCGGCGTCGGCTTGGAACACATCGGTCATATAGGGGCCGATCCACAGCCCGCGCAGGCCAGCGGCGGGGGCGTAGCAGGTGGCCATCATGATCAGGATCGGCCAGAGGGCGGGCATTTTCAGCAGATCCAGCAGCGAGCCTTTGGTGGTGTGGATCACGCGGGCAGGATCGCGGACCAGCAGCCAGACGATAGCGGCGATGAGGAAGGTGGTTGCGCTTAAGGTCCACATCGCGCCGCGCCAGCCTATTGCTTGCACAGCGATTGTGAGGGGGAGCGAGGCGGCGAGATTGCCTAGCGATCCCACGCCGATCATCGCGCCTGCGAGGGTGCCGAATACAGCGGGCGGCAGGCTGCGGGCGAAGATGTAGTAGGAGGCCATCAGCACTGGCGCGCAGCCCATACCGATCAGCACCATCGCGAGATTGATAGCTATCGGCCCGGTTGCCATTGCGAACACCGCAGCGCCTGCGCCGCCGATTGCCAGCAGGACAGAGGCGGTGATGCGCGGGCCGATGCGATCCAGCGCCGCGCCGACGGGAATTTGCATCAGTGCAAAGGCCAGAAACCATAGCCCCGAAGCCGAGGCGAGGTTTTCGGCGGTGGCTCCGATTTCCAGTTTCAGCACGGGAGAGAGCACCGCCAGAAACGCGCGGTAGAATTGGCTTAAAACATAGGCCGCCATCAGGGCCGCGATACCGACGCGCATGGGGTTCCTATCGGGTCAGGCGGTTGGGCGAGCAAGGGTTTCTCACGGATCGGCAGGTGGACAAGCGCCGAGAACGCACCGACGCCGACGCCGATCCACCAGACGGTGCTGTAATCTCCGGTCAGGTCATAGAGCTTGCCACCCAGCCAGACGCCGAGGAAGCTGCCGAGTTGGTGCGAGAAGAACACCACTCCATAGAGTGTTCCCATATAACGCAGGCCGTAGATGTGGGCGACGAGGCCAGAGGTGAGCGGCACGGTGGCCAGCCAAAGGCTGCCCATCACCAAGGAGAATATCAGCACGCTTGCCGGGGTCATCGGCAGCAGGATGAACAGGGCCGAGGCCACTGTGCGGGCGACGTAGATGCCCGACAGCAGGTATTTCTTGGTATAGCGCTTGCCGAGCCAGCCCGACATGATGCTGCCGACGATATTGGCAAGGCCGATCACTGAAATCGCGATCGCCCCCAAGATCGAGGTGGTGGTGATGCCGATGTCTGCGAGCAGACCGGTGGGGTCGATGGCGCCGCATTTCTCGGTGATGAAGGCCGGGAAATGGGCCGTGATGAAACCCAGTTGATAGCCGCAGGAAAAGAAGCCGACGAAGATCATGGTGAAGGACGGGTCTTTGAAGGCACGTTTCAGCACGGTGCCGAGCGACTCGTCGAGTTCATGTTTGGTGGCCACGGTGGGCGAGCGCAGGAAGGGCAATGCGAACAGGGTGCAGAGGATCACCGCAGCGAAGATCACGAAGACGGTTTGCCAGTGATAGGATTGCAGTAGGATTTGCGCGGCGGGTGCGCCGAAGACTTGGCCCGCAGAGCCCGCGGCGGTGGCGATGCCCAAGGCGAGCGAGCGATTTTCCGGCTTGGCGGCGCGGCCGACGATGGCAAGGATAAGGATCACGCCAAAGCCGGTGCCTGCGATGCCAAAACCGATCAGGATTTCAAGCAGTTGCATCTGGCCGGGGGTGACGGCGTAGCTGGAGAGCACAAGACCCAATGCGTAAAGGATCGCCCCCGCAATGATCGCGCGGCGGTCGCCGAAGCGCTCGGCCAATGCGCCAAAAATCGGCTGGCCGACGCCCCAAGCGAGGTTCTGGATCGCGATGGCCATGGAAAACTCGGCGCGGGGCCAGTTGAATTCGGCGGCAATCGGGATTTGGAACACTCCGAAACTGGCGCGGATGGCGAAGTTCAGCATCAGGACCATGCAGCCCGCGATCAGGATCGGGGTGAAGATGCTGGATTTGGGGGAGGTCTGGATCATGGCGGGGCTCCCGCTTGGCGTCACGGTTAGCCGATGGACTTGCAGGGTCAATGGAAGAATTGTGTGGGGCACAAGCCGGGCGGTCTGTGCAAGGCTTCCAAAGCGGTTTAGGCTTTGGGAAATCATAGGAAACGGAGGCAGGAATGGCGGAATGGTGGCGTGGCTCGGTGACCTATCAGGTCTATCCCCGGTCGTTTCAGGATGACAATGGCGACGGGATCGGCGATCTGAAAGGCATCACGCGGCGTCTGGATCATATCGCCGATCTGGGCTGCGATGCGGTGTGGCTGTCGCCGTTTTTCACCTCGCCGATGCTGGATATGGGCTATGACGTGGCCGATTACACCGATGTCGATCCGGTGTTTGGCACTTTGGCCGATTTCGATGCGCTGGTGACACGGGCGCATGATCTGGGCCTGAAGGTGATCATTGATCAGGTGCTGAACCATTCCTCCGACAAGCATCCGTTCTTTAGCGAGAGCCGCAAAAGCCGCGAGAATGACAAATCCGACTGGTATATCTGGATCGATCCGCGCCCGGATGGCACGCCGCCCTGCAACTGGCTTTCGGTGTTTGCTGGCCCGGCGTTCACTTGGGATGCGCGGCGCAAGCAGTATTATATGCACTCGTTTTTGCCGCAGCAGCCGGACTTCAATTACCGCAATCCGGCTGTGGTGGCGTATATGGAATCTGTGCTGCGGTTCTGGCTGGACCGCGGGGTGGATGGCTTTCGGTTTGATACGGTGAACTACTTCTACAAGGATGCTTTGTTTCGCAACGATGCCGCCGATTACCGGGTGAAAACCAAACCGGATGGCAACCCGTATGAGATGCAATATCATTTGTTCTCAAAGGGTCAGCCGGAGAATTTGGGCTGGATGGAACGTATCCGCCGGGTGATGGATGAATATGTGGATCGCGCCACGGTGGGGGAGATGGGTGAGGCGCATCACGCCATTCGGATGATGGGAGAATACACAGCACCCGGTCGGCTGCATCAGTGCTATTCGTTCGAGATGATGGGCTACGATTACTCGGCGGCGTTCTTTCGTGGCAAGATTGAGGAGTTCTTTACAGGTGCGCCGAACGGCTGGCCAATGTGGGCGTTTTCCAATCATGACGTGGTGCGGCAAGCCTCGCGTTGGGCCAAGCATGGCGTATCGCAGGACGCTTTGGCGCGGCAGGCGGGGGCGTTGTTGCTGTCATTTCAAGGCTCGATTTGCCTGTGGGAGGGCGAGGAGATTGGTCAGACCGACACCGAATTGGGGCTGGAGGAATTGACCGATCCGCAGGGCATCAACTTTTGGCCGGAGCCTGTGGGGCGCGACAATACCCGGACGCCGATGGTCTGGGACGCCTCGCCGAATGGCGGGTTTAGCACAGGCAAGCCATGGCTGCCGGTGAAAGCGCCGCAACTGGCGCGGAATGTGGCGTCTCAAGCGGGGGTGGCGGGGTCGGTGCTGGAAACCTATCGCGCGATGCTGGCCTATCGGCGCGGATCGCAGGCGCTGATCACGGGGGCGACGCATTTCTTTCATCTGCCAGAGCCGATTTTGGCGTTCACGCGCGGCAATGCGTTACTCTGCGTGTTCAACCTGTCACCCGAGGCGGTTTCGGTTGCGGTTGAGGGGGTCACGACGCTCGAAGGACCGTCGCAGAACGTTAGTCTGGACGGCACAAGGCTGACACTGGGGCCGAATGGGTTTGCGTTTTTGCCCGTGAATGGCGCGGTATCGGTGCGGGCCTGATTGGCCCGCACTGTTCGGGCGTTCTTTACGAACGATCGTTCATTCGATTATGATCTGATGTTCACATTGCCCCTTTGCGATACCTTCAAACACGAAGCTCGCCCCAGATTGGGGCGACAGGCGCAGGGCTTCCGCATCCAGATTCTTGCGCGCCGAGGTCACGATCATCGCGTTCAGGTTCGGGCCGGCAAAAGACGGGCAGGTGGTTTGCGGTGCATCGACGGGGATGGCGCGCAGGAAATTGCCATTGTTATCGTAGGCGGCCACGCGAGACGCGCCCCATTGCGCCAGCCACATTCTGCCTTCGGCATCAATCACCGCGCCGTCGGGGTAGAGGCCTTCGGCGGTGAGATCGAGGAAGATTTCCGGCGCGGCATTGGGCCAACCCTCGGCGTCGAGCGCGACCTTCATCACCTTATGGGTGACGGTATCGGTGAAATGCGCAAAAGCCCCGCTGGGCGGAAAGCAGATCGCGTTGGGGATCGAAATGTCGCTGTAAAGTTTGCGCAATTCGCCACGATAGTAGCGGTAGATCGCACCTGCACCCGCCGCCTCATCCTTCGCCATCGTGCCAATCCAGAAGCCGCCTTGCGGATCAGCGCGGCCATCGTTGGGGCGGTTTTTCGGCTTGTCTTGTTCGAGAAGGCAGAGGGTTTCGACCTCCTCGGTTTCCAGATCAAACAGAAAAAGGTCGCGCTCACCAGCAATAAGCAGCACGTCTTCGCTGACCCAACCTGCGGCCGAGACGATCTCGGGGAAGCGCCATTCGCGCGGACCATCGCGGTCTTGCGACAGCAGTTTCTGGTTGTTGATGTCGAACCAGAACATTTGTTCACGAATGGGGTGCCAGAGTGGACCTTCGCCGAGTTCACACAGGCGTGGATCGAAAATCATGCGCTGGCCTCATCAAAGGCGGTGACGATGGCGCGGGCTTTTGCGGCAACTTCGACAACCGACAGACCCGGCGTGTAGAGCGCCGTACCGATGCCGAAACCGCTGGCGCCCGCCTTGATCCAGTCGCCGAAGTTCGAGGCACCTGCCCCACCCACGGCATAGATCTCGCAGGTTTTCGGCAGCACGGCGCGGATGGCTTTCAAGCCCTCGGGGCCGATCAGATTGGCCGGGAAGATTTTAAGACCATCTGCCCCGGCGGCGAGGGCTGCGAAACATTCAGTGGGGGTCATCACGCCGGGCCAACTGGCCATGCCTGCGGCTTTTGTCGCGCGGATGACTTCGGGATTGTAGTTTGGCGAGACGATGAGTTTGCCGCCTGCTGCGGCGACGGCCGTAACATTTGCGACGGTCAACACGGTGCCAGCGCCGATTTCGGAAACATCGCCAAAGGCTTGCGCCATGGCGGCGATGGATTGCATCGGTTTTGGCGAGTTCAGCGGCACTTCAATCCGCGTGATGCCTGCGGCGATCAGCGCTTCGGCCACCGGGACGGCTTCAGCGGCAGTGATGCCACGCAGGATGGCGATCAGGGGGCGGGTCATGGCTGGACTTTCTGCAAAATGCCGCGTGCAGCGGCGAGGCCTGCGAGGGTGCAGGCGGTGGCGTCTAGGGTTTCAGATTTGGCACCTTGCGCGGCAAGGGCTGCAGAGTAGCGGTCTGACAAGGCCGCTATCCCGATCAGTGCGATGCGCTGACCCAGCCAGTAAGGCTTGGCGGCGGCGAGTTCCAATCCGATCAACATGCCCGACAAGCGCGAGCGGGCAGCGGTGGGCGAAAGTTCTTCCAGCAGTCCTTCGGCGCGCAATGTGAATAGACGTGCGGAAATCTTTTCGGGCCGCTCCATCGCGTCGGCAAGCCCTTGGGCAAAAGCCGCTTCATCGCTGCCGTCACCCGCCATACCATGCCGCAGAACCGAGTGTTGCGACAGCAGCGCGAACATCTCGCCGGTCATGAAGGTCTGGAATGACACCACCTCGCCCGCCGAGATATGCACCCATTTGGAATGAGTGCCGGGCAGGCAGAACACGCCGTCGAAGTTGGGCAGCAGGGCGAGCGCACCGGCGATCTGGGTTTCCTCGCCGCGCATCACATCGGCGGGTTTCGCTTGGGACAGGCCGGGGGCGATCATCATGCGGATGCGGGGGTCTTGGGTTGGGACGGCCATCAGCTCACCCGAGGCGACGGGCGCGCAGGGGGTGGCGCGGTAGGGGGCTTCAAGCCAGCCTTGCCGTGCGCCGACCATGCCGCAGGCGATCACCGGGGTGGTGCCTGCGCCCAGCCATGGGGCGATCAGGCGCAGCAGGGCCGGTTCAAACTCGGCCTTGGCCAGTTTGCCCATGCCCTCGTCAGAGCTACTCGAGGCCAGCACGCCCCGTGGCCCCATCGCCCAAGCCCGCAGGTTCGAGGTGCCCCAATCCACGGCAATCCAGTCGGGTGTCATTGTGGTTCCATTATTTGAAACTAAGTCTTGTATAGTGGTAACTATGCGATTTACCCTACGGCCTGTCAATTCCTGCGAGGGATCATGCGCGATAATCAGCAAGATGGCACGGTCGGCAAGGCGCTGGACGTGCTGGAGACGGTGGCCGCCCTTGCCCCGGTGCGGTTTAGCGATCTGCTGGCACGCGGGGGGTATCCGAAGGCGACGCTGTACCGCCTGCTGCAAACCCTGACGCATCAAGGCATGCTGGCTTATGATGAGGATCGTGGCAGCTATAGTCTGGGCCTGCGGTTGGTCAGGTTGGCGCATGGGGCTTGGGCGCAAAGCTCGCTGGCCCCGTTGGCGCGGCGGGCGTTGGATGAATTGGCGGGAGTGACCGGCGAGACGGTGCATCTGGCGCAGATGGATCAGGGTCAGGTGCTGTATGTCGACAAGCGCAATGCCGCGCGGCCTGTCGAGATGTTTTCGCAGGCGGGCAAGGTCGGGCCAGCCTATTGCACCGGGGTCGGCAAGGCGATGCTGGCGTTTTTGCTCGATGCGGCGCTGGCGGAGGCGTTGGCGCGGCAGAGCTTTCACCGCTTTACGGCGCAGACCTTGGACAGCCCTGCGCTTTTGGTTGAGTTGGCGGCAATCCGGGCGCGCGGCTATGCTTATGACAATGAAGAACATGAGGCAGGCATCATCTGTGTGGCCGCCCCGATTTTGGCACGCTCGGGTCGGATGATCGGCGCGGTTTCCGTCACCTCGACCACGGCGCGCAGCAGTGTGCAGGCTTTGGAGGTGCATGTCGGGCGGTTAAAGCTGACGGCGGCAGAGATTGCTGCCGAGGCGGAAAACTGGCGGTTTCCCGAGCACGGTTAGGCAATTCCTGCCCCACAGCGCTAGTCAGAGAAGTGCTTTTCGCCCCGCGCTGCGGCCAAATCCAACTGCCGCTGACGCTCGCGGAAGCGATTGCGGTCGGCTTCGGAATATTCGCTGGCGCAGCGGTGGCAGCACGCGCCGCGCTCATACTCCGGGCGCTCTTTGTCGGCTGCGCTGATCGGGCGACGACAGGCGTGGCAACTGTCATAATCGCCGGGGATCAGCCCATGGCCAACCGAGACGCGGCCATCAAACACATAGCACTCGCCATCCCACATTGAGACTTCCGCGGGGACATCTTCGAGGTATTTCAGGATGCCACCCTTCAGATGAAATACCTCATTCACCCCCTGCCCTAGCAGGTAATTCGTTGATTTCTCGCAGCGAATCCCGCCGGTGCAGAACATCGCGATGCGCTTGCCACGGTATTCGTCTTTGTGTTCTTCCCACCATTTCGGAAAATCGCGGAAGCTGCGAATGTCGGGGTCAACCGCGCCTTGAAAGGTGCCGATGCCGACCTCATAGTCATTACGGGTGTCAATCAGCGCCACATCGGGCGAGGCGATCAGCGCGTTCCAATCCTGCGGGGCGACATAAGACCCCACCCGCGCCACCGGATCGATATCCGGCTGGCCCATGGTGACAATCTCGCGCTTCAGCTTCACCTTCAGGCGGCCAAATGGCATCTCGGCGGCAAAGCTTTGCTTATGCTCCAATGCGGCACAGCCCGGCAGGCTGCGCAGATGGGCGAGAACGACGGCGATCCCAGACGCAGGCCCCGCGATGGTGCCATTGATGCCTTCATGCGCAAGCAGGAGTGATCCCTTCACCCCCTGTGCCACGCAAATATCCAGCAGCGGCCCTCGCAAAGCGGCAGGGTCGGGAAAGCGGGTGAAGTGATACAATGCGGCGACGGTCAGCATGGCCGCGATTTACGCCTAAGCGCGGCACAGGGCAACAGCTATAGCAGCCATATGTTTAAGCGAGCGACGTGCTTTCGGTTGACCGAAAGGAAGGCGGTGCTTACCCAATAGGCAACCGGAACAGGAGATCCCGATGCGCCCCGCCGATGAAGCCCTGATCGTGATCGACATCCAGAATGATTTCTGCCCCGGCGGCGCTTTGGCGGTGGCGGGGGGCGATGCGATTATTCCGCAGGTCAACGCTTTGATGATGGAATTTGACTGCGTGGTGCTGACGCAAGATTGGCATCCGGTGGATCATTCTTCCTTCGCTGCCAATCACCCCGGGGCGGAGGCTTTTTCGCTGATCCAGATGCCCTATGGGCCGCAAGTTCTGTGGCCTGTGCATTGCGTGCAGGGCTCTGAGGGGGCGGAGTTTCATGCAGATTTACAGGTGAACCCCGCGCAACTGATTGTGCGCAAAGGTTTTCGCGCGGGTATCGACAGCTATTCGGCGTTCTTTGAGAATGACCACAGCACCCCAACCGGGCTGGAGGGTTATCTGCGCGCGCGCGGGATTAAGACGCTGACTCTGGTGGGCTTGGCCACGGATTTTTGCGTCGCCTATTCGGCGCTGGATGCGGCAAAGCTTGGGTTTTCGGTGACCTTGCTGGAAACGGCCTGCCGCGCGATTGACCTGAACGGCACGCTGGCCGAGGCGAAGGCGAAATGTCTGGCTGCGGGCGTACATTGGGTGGTCTGACGCTCATCTGACGTTAACCCTTGCGGGTTAGCCTTGCACGGTGAGAGGCAAAAGGCCGCAGGGAATGAACGCAGCGATCAACACTGAAATCGGCCAATTTCTGACCCGCAACAGCAGGGATGGGCTGTTTCTACGCTACGCGCGGGGCCGCGCGCGCGGCTTTCTGATCCGTCAGTCGATGACGCTGATCGGTTCTGCAAGCATGGCGGCGTTGTCATCGATCTGGCTTGGGGTTTTGGCGGGTTGCCTTGCTTTGATCGGTGAAGCGATTGATTGTACTGCGCTTTACTATATCTCACGCCGCTTTGGCGGGGCAGCTGTGCCGAAGGCTGCCCGTATCGGCGCGGCAGTTTCCGGCACGGTGCAGGCACTGACCATTGCCGCTTGTGTGATGATTTGCTGGCGACTGATTCCGCTGCAAGGGGCGCGATTTTTCGCTGCGGCTTTCCTGATGTCTGCCGCGATCAATGCCGGGCTGGTGCGACGACATTTTGCCTTCGGCGCGTCTCTGCGCTTGGTGATTTACGTTGCGACTTGTCTGGCCATGCTGCTGTCAGACATGCGCTCGGACGCGTACCAACTGCGCGCAGAATCGTGGTTTTTGTTCATTTCCGTGCTGATCATGGCCTATACCGCCACCTTGTTCATCCGCGCAGTCGAGCGTGGCCAAACGGAGCGTTTGCGGTTTGAGCAGGCGCTGCTGCAAGAAAGCGTGGCACTGGACAGCGCGCGGATTGCCGCCGCCGACGCCGCGCGCAAGGCAGAGCGCCTTGCGCTTGTGGCGGAACATGCCACTGATTCTATTGTGTTTACTGCACCTGATGGTCGGATCGAATGGGTGAATGAAGGCTTTACCCGGGTCACTGGTTATAGCTTTGATGAGGCCGTCGGTCAGCAACCGGGCGATCTGCTGAACACCGAGGAAACCAGCCTTGCCGCCTTGGAAGAACTGTTAGAGGCACGCGAACATGCGAGGCCGGTGCGGCTTGAGATTCAAAACCGCACCAAATCCGGGCGGGTGATTTGGGTCGAAATCTCCATGTCTCCCGTGCTTGGCCCCGACGGCAAGACCAGCGTTTATATCGCTGTGGAGCGGGATATCACCCAAGCCAAAGCCCATGCCGCAGAGCTTGCAGAGGCCCGCACCGCAGCCGAAGCGGCAGCTCAGGCCAAATCCCAATTCCTTGCCACCATGAGCCAGGAGATTCGCACGCCGATGAACGGCGTGATTGGCGTGGCAGAACTGTTGGAGGAAACCCCGCTTGACCCCGTGCAGCGGCAATATGTCAGCACCATCGTCGATTCCAGTCGGGCGCTGCTGACCATCATCAACGACGTGCTTGATCTGTCGAAGCTTCAGGCTGGTCGGTTCGAACTACTGGTTGAGCCGTTCTCAATCACCGAAGGGGTGGCACGCGCTTTGGATCTTCTGCGCCCAACGGCGATGAAAAAGGCGATTTTGTTGCAAGCAGACGCGCTACCAGCGAATAGCCTGCATCTGGGAGATTCGGGTCGGCTGCGTCAAGTCCTATTGAATTTGCTCGGAAATGCGGTGAAATTTACCACGACGGGAAGCGTGATAGTATCGGTACACATCATACCCGATGGCGCGCATGACCAAATCCGTATCGCGATCACAGACAGCGGCATTGGCATTGCAGCCGACCGCATTGGGCATGTGTTTGACAGTTTCGCTCAAGCCGATACCACGATCTCGCGGCAATTTGGCGGCACGGGTCTTGGCCTGACGATCTCGCGTTTGCTGGCGCAGCAGATGGGCGGCGATATTGAGGTTGCGTCTGAACTGGGCGTTGGGTCGGTCTTTACACTGGTTTTGCGGTTGCCCCGCGTGGCGCAAAATCCGGTGGCGTTGCCCCGCCTCAATGTCGCGCCGCAGACAAATTTACGCGTACTGGTCGCCGAGGATAATCGCACCAACATGCTGGTGACGCGCAAGCTGCTGGAACGCTCGGTTGCCTCGATTGAGGAGGCGGAAAATGGCAAGCTGGCGGTGGCGGCCTATTGGCGCGCGCAGCCGGATCTAGTGTTGATGGATGTCTCAATGCCCGAAATGCACGGTCAAGATGCCACCCGCGAAATCCGACGGTTTGAGGTCGAAGCGGGCCTGCCGCGCTGCCAGATTGTGGCGCTGACCGCCTATGCCTCGGCTGAGGAAGCTGCTTTGTGCCTTGCGGCTGGCATGGATGCGATTTTGACCAAGCCTTTGATCCGCGCCGAACTTTACGCTTTGCTGGAGCGCACGGCCGCCGCACGGGATCGTTTTGACGCGCCCCCCCTTCATGCATTAGACAGTAAGGCAAAGGGAGGGCCGACATGGTCGACATCGCCGCACGCGTCTGGAACCACAAGTGGAAGATCGACCCGATCGTCCGCTCGCTGATTGACACAGACTTTTATAAACTATTGATGTGTCAATCTATTTTCAGAAACAAGCCGGATACGTCGGTTACCTTCAGTCTGATCAACCGCAGCAAATCCGTGCGATTGGCTGAATTGGTTGATGAGGGCGAATTACGCGAACAGCTCGATCACGTCCGCTCTCTCAGCCTGACGAGGGGCGAAAGCACTTGGCTGCGCGGCAATACCTTTTACGGCAAGCGCCAGATGTTTCGCCCAGATTTCATGGAATGGTTCGAGGGCATGCGGCTGCCCGCCTACCATCTGGAAAAGCGTGATGGGCAGTATGAGTTGACCTTTGAGGGCAGCTGGCCCGAGGTGATGCTGTGGGAAATCCCGGCGCTGTCGGTGCTGATGGAGTTGCACAGCCGCGCCGTGTTGGAAAAGCAGGGGCGGTTTGAATTGCAGGTGCTTTATGCCCGCGCGATGACTAAATTGTGGGAGAAAATCACCCAGCTGCGCGAGATTGACGGGTTGCGGATCGCGGATTTTGGCACGCGGCGCAGACATTCTTTTCTGTGGCAGGATTGGGCGGTGCAAGCCATGCAAGAGGGATTGGAGGGCAAGTTCACCGGCACCTCAAACTGCCTGATTGCGATGCGGCGCGAGGTTGAAGCAATCGGCACCAATGCGCATGAATTGCCGATGGTTTACGCGGCGCTGGCAAATTCTGACGCGGAACTGGCGCAATCGCCCTATCAGGTTCTGGCCGATTGGCAGGAGGAACATGACGGCAATCTGCGGATCATCTTGCCAGACACTTTTGGCACCGAGGGCTTCCTGAAACGTGCGCCGGATTGGCTGGCGTCTTGGACGGGCATCCGCATTGACAGTGGCGATCCGGCGACGGCGGCAGAAATTGCTATTCAGTGGTGGAAGGATCGCGGCGAAGATCCCCGGCAAAAGCTGGTGATCTTTTCGGACGGTCTCGATGTGGACAAAATCATGGAGTTGCAAAAGCAATTCCGCGGTCGGGTCAAAGTTTCCTTCGGCTGGGGCACGATGCTGACCAATGATTTCCGTGGCTTAGCGCCGGAGGATGGTTTGGCGCCATTCAGCGTGGTGTGCAAGGCGATTGCGGCCAATGGGCGGCCAACGGTGAAGCTTTCCGATAATCCCAATAAGGCGATGGGCCCGGCGGAGGAGATTGCGCGGTATAAACGGGTATTTGGCGTTGGGGAACAGGTCGCTCAGGCGGTGGTGGTTTAGGCCATAACCCTTTGCGCGCAGATCACCGCGCGGGCGATGTGAGATTTGTGGATCGGATCGTTGGGGGCCAAACGCGGGGCCGCCCAGCCGACTGAGGTGCAGGTCCGTGCCAGAGTGAAAATTTCCACCATTCTGGTACTGACGAGGCGGGTTTGGCCATAGCCTGCCACCAAAGCATCGCGGATTTGCGGATAGTCCGGCTCATACAGGTTCTGGCTGAGCGCTGTGCCAAGGTCATACAGCCGAAAGCCAAAGCCGGAGTCGTCAAAGTCGATCAGTGAAAGCGAATCATTGTTCACAAGGATGTTTTCGCGCAGCACATCGGCGTGGATCAAGCCAAAATCGCCCCCGTCTTTCTGGTGGCTGCTGATCTGATCGCGCAGAAAACCCCGCGCGGCCCGCAGGATTTCGGCTTGGATGGGGCTGGCGGCCGGATGATCCCAGAACCGACCCCACAACGGAGCCTCACCAACCAACCCATCAATATCCCAACGCGGGCGGGTGAAATCGGCGGGCAGCATCAAGCGATCGGTCGCGGCATGAACGTTGGCCAGCAGTTCCCCCAAGGCAAAATGCCGCGTTAGCCGATCTTCCGGTGCACAGGGCAAGGGTTTGCCAGCTTCGCCGAAGGCTTCACCCTGCATCCAGCCGATGATTGAGGCGTTGCCACCATTGGACAGTTTCACCAGATACTCGCCGGAGCGACTGGGCAAAGCGGCGGGCACTGCAACGCCTTGACGGGCCAAAGCCGCGCACCACCACAACTCGGACCGGATCGCGGCAGCGTCTTGGTAGCCTTGGCGATGCAGGCGCAAGGCAGCGCGACCTGAAGGCAGGGCCACCTCGAACACTGCGTTTTCGCGATTGCCCAACAGCCGCCTTACGCTGCCATTCCAATGACTTACAGCCTCGGCGGCCTGCGCTTCAATCATCATTCCTCATCACCCGGCTTGCCACGAAGCGCTTTGACCTCCCCGCGTTGCACCTTTGCGGCTACCCGGCGCAACTGGCTGCCATAGCTGGGTTTGGTGGCGATGCGGCGTTTCGGGGCGATCAGCGCGGCGCGGATAAGATCGGCCAGCCGTTCGCGGGCAATTTCGCGGTTGCGGGCCTGGCTGCGGGTATCTTCAACCTGAAGCACCAACGCGCCTTCCAAAGTCCAGCGCCGCCCGGCGAGTTTTTTTAGCCGTGCCTTCACGCCAGCCGTCAAATTGGGCGAGCGTTCAGCCTCAAACCGCAACTCAACAGCTGTGGAGACTTTGTTGACATTCTGCCCACCCGGACCAGAGGCGCGCACAAAGCTTTCGCTCAGCTCCCAATCAGCAATCGAAATGGTGTCGGTGATCCACAACATGCGGCCAAACTAGCGGGCGTTGCAGAAAAGAGAAAGGGCTGCCAGCCTGTACGTGGCAACCCTTTCCGAGATCTAAGGAGATGGGCCAGTTAGGTATCAAAAGCCCAATCACAGGTTTGTTTCGCTAGAGGGCTGCCCCTAGAAAACACCCCCCATAACTGTCCCGACACCGCTCTCCAATATCACTCTAGACACTGGGTCACCTCCTTTCAAAATGTTGCCGATAAGGCAAGCGTGACATAGATTTTCGCTTTGTCAAAAGGTTTTAAGCAGCGCGCGATGCGTATTTTGCGATTGCGACTCTGAACGGCATCAAAGCGATTAAATCGACGGCAACTTTGACACAAAAGTCGGCCAATCCCAGCGAAACCCAGAGTGGCACTTCGGGGCCAAAGCCCAAAAGCGGCACTTGCGCGGCGGCCCAAGACACATCACTTGCGGGGTCCAACCAGATGAAAGTGCTGGAGAATGCCAAAGTGAAGAACAAAATCGTATCCACACTGGAGCCGAGCAAGGAGCCTAGGAACGGCGCCCGCCACCAAGCGGTGCGGCGCAGCTTGTCAAACACGCCTACATCCAGAAGCTGGCCTATTAAAAAGGCAGTTCCCGAACCGATGGCGACGCGCAGGGTGACGAGCGGGCCAAATTCGCCGATGATTTGCGTACCAATCACCGAGCAGATCAGGCCCACGGCGAAGCCCGCATAAACCACGCGGCGGGCGGCTTTGGCCCCCTCAAAGCGGTTGACCAATTCGGATACCAGAAAGGCGAAGGGATAGGTGAAGGCGCCCCAGGTCAGCCATTGGCCAATCGGATATTGCACCAGAATATTAGAGGCCACCACGATGATGGCCATGGCGATAACGCCAAGCAGCAGTTTGTTCATGTTTGATCCGTTTTTTACAAGGTCGCGGAGACTTGGTTCAGCATAGGTTTGGCCCATTATGGGACGCGGTGGCCTAGCGCGGGGGCGGGGGCCTGTCAATCGGGCAGTTGGTATTCGACGATCTGGCTGCGCAGAAAGAATTTGAAATTATCGTCTGACACCATCGTCGCGGTCAGATGCCCCGCAGCATCGCGCCAGATGGAGACGCCTTCGAGATTGTCATACAGCCCGACAGGGGTTTCCAGCAGGGTTTCACCTTTGTCAAATCCCTTCGGGCCAAGGTTAAAGCGGCGCAGGCGGCTGGAAAATCCGGCGAGGCCGCGAAAATCACGCTCCAGCAGGTAAAATTTGCCATCGGGGCCAAAATCCGCGCCGACCGGAAGATAGCCACCGTCACGCGGAATTTGCAGACGTTTGTCCCATTTGCCATTTTTGAAGCGATAGACCGGGAAGGGTTTGTGCTCGCCCCCCGAGCGTTCGGGCAAAGTGTAAAGCGTGCCTTTTGCATCAATCGCCAAAGCCTCTAGCGCGGAATTCTTTTGCATGGCTTTGAAATCTGGGTGCGAGGGCAGATTTTTCGCCGGGCCGTCGATTTTTGGGTAGTGCAGCACCCGCGCATGACCTTCAAACGAGATATAGACAGAGCCATCGGCGGCCAAAGCGATGCCTTCGCTGTCGGAAAGACCGGGTTTCAGCGGCTTGCCATCTGCGCCTTGCAAGGGCCGCACAGGGCCCGCTGAAACCGACGCGATCCGTCCCGTCTCATCTCGGGTGATCCGGCCAGTTGTATAGGCGCCCCGATCAGACAACACGATGATATCGCGGCCATTTTCGGACACTTCAATACCAGAAAACCCGCCGAAACGCGGAGTGTCCATCGTCCAATGGAACGCATCGAGAAAGCCGGGCGGCGGGGTCGGGCTGGCGCTGCCCTCAAGGCCCGCGATCAGCACAAGCCCCACCGTTACGGCGAGGCAAGCACGTCTGCGCATTGGCGGGGCAAATCGGCCATGGTGAATTCACGCGGGCCTTTCTTATGGGGGATAGGATTTGTCGGCTTGGTGGGCTTGACCGGCTTGGGGTTCAAATAGGCATCCGACACCCACCACGCGAGGGTTTCATCGCAGCCGTCCCCACCCTTTGACAGTTCGGAAACGGTGGGCGATTGCGTCTGACACAGTGTCGCCCCTTTCGGGCATTTCAGCCGTACATGGAAATGCGTGTCGTGGCCTGCAATCGGGCGGATTTTTTGCAGCCATTTCTTGTCGGATTTCTTGGCCGACTTACACATTTCAATCTTTACGGCTGCTGCAACGAAAATCCGGTCCACCCTAGGATCAGAGGCCGCCGCTTTCAGAAGCGCGGCATGGCGCGGCGTCCAGTTCGCCGTCACCGATTTCTGATCGGCCGAGCGCACCGGGATCGAGCTGATATTCTCACGGTCTTTGCGCGACAGGTTCAGGGATTTCGGTGGTAGCATCCAGATGTCGGCATCCAGTCCGATCTGATGGCTGGCGTGGCCCGAAGTCATCGGTCCGCCGCGCGGCTGACCCATGTCGCCGATGTAAAGCCCACGCCAACCGATTTGAGTGGCTGTCTGCGAAAGGTCTTCCAGATATTGCACCAGCACCGGATGGCCGAAATTGCGGTGCCGCGACAATCGCATCGCCTGCCAAGTTGGGCCGGATTCGGGCAATTCCACCAAGCCAGCGGCACAACCGCGCGCATAAGATCCAATCGGCATCGGATCTTGCTGGCTGGGTAAATCGACCGCGCCGAACAGTTTGTTGGCCAGTTTTTCTGCCTGTGCGGGCAGCGGAGTCAAAAGCGCGGCGCAGAGAATAAGGTAACGGATCATGCCTGTTCGCCTTTCGGATTGACCCAGAACTGAAGAATAAGCCCGATCATAAACAGTGCCACGATCGGCGAAATCCCCAAACGGGTGTTACCTGTGGCGTCTGTCGCGATCGTGATCAGCACGGGGGCGATGAAGCTGGTGACCTTGCCTGAAAGCGCGAATAGACCAAACGCCTCGGTGGCGCGGTCGGGCGTGGTGTGGCGCAACACCATCGTGCGGCTGGCCGCCTGCAATGGCCCGCCAGCAGCGCCGATCAGCCCACCGCAGATGTAGAAGATGATGTCTGGGGTTGATGAGGCTGGGTCCATCGCGATGCCCCACAGGCTGTCGCGCTCCATCCCGACGATGACAAGGCAGACCGTGATAAGCACCAGTATCGAGCCGACGATCACCGGTTTCGGACCAAAGCGGCTGTCGAGTTTGCCGCCCAGCCAACTTGCGATCATCGCGGTAACGCCGCCAAGAATACCGAACACACCGATTTTGCCGATATCCCAGCCCAACACATTCGAGGCATAGACGCCGCCAAAGGCATAAATCCCGGTCAGCGCATCGCTATAGGCGAGAGTTGACCCAAGGTAGGCCGACAAACTGCGGCGAAACCGCAGGCTTTTCAGATTCTCCAACAGGCTGGCCAGCGCTGCCCCGATGTGCAGCGACCCTGCGCCGCCTCTAGGTTCTTTGACCCACAAAACGAAGGGGATCATAAAAAAAACGAACCAGACGGCGCTCAGCGGGCCGACGATACGGGTTTCCTCCCGCGCTTCGGTGTCTAGGCCAAAGATCGTCGGATCAATCCCGGCACGGGTCACCTCGGAATCGCCGTTCAGCACGAAAAACGACAACATGACAGCCAGCGCAATCAACCCGCCCAGATAGCCAAAGGCAAAGCCGCTGCCCGAAAGCTTACCGATATCGTCACCCTGTGACAGTGTCGGCATCAGCGCATTGGTGAAAATAGCGGTGAATTCCATGCCGATCAGGCCGATGCCAAACAGGATCGCAGCCCAGCGCAAGCCGCCAAGTTCCGCGCCGGGGGCAAGACCCCAAAGGCTCCACGCACCGAAAACGTAAAGGATTGAGAAACCCCAGACCCAGATCAACCGTCGTCCGGTGCCCTGCGCTACTGCGCCCAAAATCGGTGCCATAAATGCGATGATCAGCGAAAATATCGCATACCAAAAGCCCCAGTAGGATTGTGCGGCGGCCTTGGCGGCTTCTTCCTCCATCCCCGTGCCCATGAAGTAACCTCGGGCGACTTCGGCAAAATATGGGCCGAAGATGAAGGTCAGCAACAAGGTGTTGTGGGGTTGACTGGCCCAATCGTAAAACCACCAGCCCCAGATGCGCTGCCGTGCCGTTGCCATGCCCTGCCCCTTTGTGCGGTTTTCGCCATTCAAGCCTGAAAAAACGGGCTCGCGCAAGCGCCGTGGTTAAGCCCGTTGTGGTGGCCAAGGCCGCATCGCATCGGCAGCGATCCAAGCGGTGATCCAATCCGGCATCACCGGGCTTTCGGTTGGATAACCCAGTGCCGCGATCACCTCATTTGGCTTCACCATCCCCGCCTTGGAAATAAACGCATAGCGCAGCAACATGTGGCTGGTGCATTCGTCGCCACGCCAGAAACTTTGCTCGATATAGCCAAAACGATCATCCCAGCCGACCACCCGGCTAACTTGCGTGATCTTCTGAAACACCGTCACCCGCTTGCGATAGCGCGTGGTGTTGCCAGCAACCGTGATGCCCAAGCCGTTCGCCTTGGCGACTTTCTCGAACCCCATGCGAACCGACATCGGAATCCGGCCCAGATCGAACAGCGTCAGGGTGCGGCCATTGTTCAACTCGCGCCACGGGTCGAGATCCCACGGCCAGATGCGGTGGGTGCTGATATGGGGTTCAAACAAGCCGAGGGGCGGCGCGCCTCGAAATTTCCAAAGCTCTTTCGCCATGCGAATATAGGGATACATCGGGCACCTCCGCCGCCCTGCGTGCCTTTTGTCGCGGGGAAGGTCAACCAAAACGCTGCGGAAAGCATTGCCCTTTTGGGGGTGGGGCGTTACCTCTGCCACTATCCCTTGTGGTTGGAGTTGCCGATGACCTCTGTGTTTCAGATTTTGCTGATGGTGCTGGATATCGCCAAATGGATCATCCTGATCCATATCATCATGAGCTGGCTGATCAATTTTCAGGTGCTGAACCTGCGGCAGTCTTTGGTGGCGCAGATTTGGTATGGCCTGAACCGCCTGCTGGACCCGATTTATAGCCGGGTCAGGTCGATCTTGCCGAACACGCCGGGGCTGGATTTGGCGCCGCTGATCGTGCTGCTGGCGATTTATGCGCTGCGCATCGTGGTTTATAACAATATGTTCAGCTTTTCCTGATTTGATCCCGCGAGCGCCTACGTGGCGCGAAGAAAGACCATGCCCGAACCGCAAGACCTTCTGCATTCGATTTTCGGCTTCCCCGGCTTTCGTCCCGGTCAGGAAGAAATTGTCGATGCGGTGATGGCGGGGCGCAATACGCTTGCCATTATGCCGACGGGCGGCGGGAAATCCCTGTGTTTTCAGCTACCTGCCTTGTGCCGCGATGGCGTGACCGTGGTGATCTCGCCACTGATAGCGCTGATGCGGGATCAGGTGCGCAGTTTGAAAGAGGCCGGGGTTGAGGCGGGGGCACTGACCTCTGGCAACACAGAGGAACAGACCGAGGAGGTCTTTGCGGCACTGGATGAGGGGCGGCTGAAGCTTTTGTATATGGCGCCGGAACGGCTGGCCTCGTCGGCCACGCTGCCGCTGCTGCGCCGGATCAACTGTACGATGATCGCGGTGGATGAGGCGCATTGCGTCAGCCAATGGGGCCATGATTTCCGCCCGGATTACCTGCGGATTGGTGAATTGCGCAAGGCGCTGAACGTGCCTTTGGCGGCGTTTACCGCGACAGCGGATGAGGAAACCCGCGCCGAAATCGTCACCCGGCTGTTTGACGGCAAAGCCCCGGAAAGCTTCCTGCGCGGCTTTGATCGCCCGAATATCCATTTGGCTTTCGCGGTGAAAGACAGCCCACGCGACCAGATCTTGCGCTTTGCGGGCGCACGGCGCGGCCAATCCGGTATCGTCTATTGCGCAACGCGGGCGAAAACCGAAACGCTGGCGCAGGCTTTAAAGGCTGAGGCGCATTCGGCTTGTTTCTATCACGGCGGCATGGATGCCGAGGACCGTCGCCGCGTTGAAATCCGGTTTCAGCAGGAAGACGGGCTGATCGTGGTGGCCACGGTTGCCTTCGGGATGGGCATCGACAAGCCCGATATTCGCTGGGTTGCCCATGCCGATCTGCCGAAATCCATCGAGGGCTATTATCAGGAAATCGGCCGTGCGGGGCGCGATAGCGCGCCTGCCGAGACGATGACGCTTTATGGCCCCGACGATATTCGCCTGCGCCGCACCCAGATCGACGAAGGTGCCGCCCCGCCAGATCGTAAGGCGGCGGACCACGGGCGGCTGAATGCGCTGCTTGGCCTGGCCGAGGCGATGGCCTGCCGCCGTCAGGTTTTGCTGGGATATTTCGGTGAAGCCGCCGAGCCCTGCGGCAACTGCGATCTGTGTCAGCGCCCTGCCCTGCTGTTTGACGCCACCGATGCCGTGCGCAAAGCTTTGTCGGCGATGCTGCGCACAGGGGAATGGTTTGGTGCGGGCCATCTGATTGATATTCTGACCGGCAATTCCACCCCCAAGGTGCGTGAAAAGGGTCATGATCAGCTTCCTACCTTCGCGGTTGGGCGAGACCTGTCGAAACCAGCTTGGGGCGCTGTGTTCCGGCAGATGATGGGGCGCGATCTGGTGCGCCCAGACCCTGACCGCTTTGGCGCGCTGCGGATGACCGAGGCTGCCCGCCCGATCCTGCGCGGTGAGGCGTCCATCACGTTGCGCAAGGATACCATCGACAAAGCCGTGCCGAGGGTGGCGATCAAAACTCAGGTATCTGAGGAAGACGCCAGTCTGTTATCGGCCTTGAAAGCCAAGCGCCGGGCTTTGGCTGAGGCCGCAGGCGTGCCTGCCTATGTGATCTTCGCTGATAAGACCTTGATTGAAATGGCTGAAGTGCGGCCCTCCAATCTGGATGCTATGATGGGCATCACTGGGGTCGGTACGAAAAAGCTGGAGAGTTATGGTGCTGCGTTTTTGCAGATCATCACAGGGGTCGCAGCTGTGCCGATGCACCCGGCGCGTCGTGCGCTGGCGGGGCGCGATGCGGGTGCTGTGTATGATCGGCTGAACGAGGTGCAACTGGAACTCGCGCGCGGTGAGGATGGCATTGGCAAGCATCTGTCTTGCACGCAATCCACCCTGCGCCATATTGCCGAGCGGCGGCCTTCCACCTTGGCGGAACTGGCGGATATTCAGGGCATGGGCGATCAGAAAGTCGACCGTTTTGGCACCGCTTTCCTTGATGTCTTGCGCGAGGCCTAAAGCCCACTATGTCTTGCCGCGAAGGAGCCCGCCCATGCTGACCGTGATTTCTCCCGCCAAACGCCTGAATGAGGCGGCGCATCTGGGTGCTTTCGCGCCGACGATCCCGGATTTTGCCGCCGATGCGTTGCGTCTGGCGAAGGTTGCACGGCGGCTGAGTGTCGAGGAGCTTTGCGCGCTGATGGATATTTCGCCCGCTTTGGGGCAGTTGAACCACGCGCGGTTCAAGGCGTTTTGTGCCGATGCGCCGGGTTTGCCTGCGGCTTTCACCTTTGACGGCGACACCTATGCCGGGCTGGAATCCCGCACGATGGAACCCGACACGCTGCTGTGGGCGCAGGGGCATTTGCGGATTTTGTCCGGTCTTTATGGCTTGTTGCGGCCATTGGATGCGATCCAGCCCTATCGCTTGGAAATGGGCAGCAAGTTGGCAAACCCGAAGGGCGCGGATCTTTACGCCTATTGGGGCAGCAAAATCGCCAAAGCCTTGAACGCTTTGGCCGCCGAGCAGGGGGCGAAGGTACTGATCAACTGCGCATCGGCAGAGTATTTCGGCGCAGTGGATCCGAAGGCGCTGAAGCTGCGCGTGGTGACGCCGGTGTTTCTGGAGGAACGCAATGGTGAGGCCAAGGTGGTCAGCTTTTGGGCCAAGAAAGCCCGAGGTGCTATGGCGCGCTTTATCTGCCAGCACCATTTGACGGACCCGGCTGATTTGCGCGGCTTTGATCTGGGCGGTTACAGCTTTGATGCTGCGCAATCGGGCGCGACACGGTTGGTTTTCTCGCGCCAGGTTGCAGCCGTGGCGGCCTAGGCGGCCTGTTCTGCGGCGACAATCGGCCGTGCGATGGGCGGGCAGAACGTCGCCAACGTCTCGGTAATCGCCCCTTTGCGCAACGGTTTGGTCATGTAACGGTCGATGCCAGCAGCCAGAATCCCTTCGGCATCGCCATCCATCGCATGAGCAGTCAGGGCGATAATCGGCACATGGGTTTTGCCAGCCTCCAGCGCGCGGATGGCGCGAGCAGCGTCGCGACCATCCATTTCAGGCATAGAAATATCCATGAAAATCAAGTCTGGCTGGAAGCTTTGAAACAGGGCGACCGCCTCCACCCCATTGTTGGCAAACACCAGTTCGATGTCGATGTCGCGGACCATCTTCTGAAATACCAGCTGGTTGGTGCGATTGTCTTCAGCGGTCAACACCCGCATCTGGCGACGTTCGGCCTGTGACACCGCCTCGACAATCGACGGGGCTTCGGGCACGGGTGCCGCCAGCGATTGCAGACGACGATACAGATCGGCGCGCAGAATCGGCTTTTGCAATGTCGCCGCCAGATGTTGCGAGCCTTCACCCGCACGCGCATTGGCAGGGCTGGACGACAACAGCAGGATTGGGGTGTCGATCCCCTTCGCTCGGATGCGGGCGGCCAGCGTCAGGCCATCCATCTCGGGCATCTCGTGGTCGGTGATAATGGCATCAAAGCTGCCGCTTTCCAGCGCCAACAGGGCCTCAGCGCCCGAGCGACACAAAGTCACGGCGATGCCGCAGGGCGCCAGTTGACGCTCCAGAATGGTGCGGTTGATGAATTGATCATCCACCACCAGCACCCGTTTGACCGAGATGGGCAGGCGCGGTTCCTCGGCATCTTCGGCGATGGGCAGTGGGATGCGGAAACCAAAGCAGGCACCCTTGCCCAGATCGCTGTCCACCCAGACCTCGCCCTGCATCCGCTCGACCAGACGTTTGGTGATCGCCAGACCCAAACCCGTGCCTTCAAACTTGCGGTTCGACTGGCTTTCCACTTGGTTAAACTCGCCGAAGATATGCGCGAGGTTTTCTGGCGCGATGCCGATGCCGGTGTCTTCAACAGTGATATGCAAATCTTGCTCGCCCGCCTCGCCCTCAAGCCCGACAACACGGATCAGCACATGGCCTTTGTCGGTGAACTTCACCGCGTTGCCGATCAGATTGGTCAGAATCTGCCGCAACCGTCCGGGATCGCCGATGTAGCGGGTGGGCAGGAACATGTCGAAATCAATCATCAGATCCAGCCCCTTTTCGCGCGCGCGTGGCTGCAACAGCATGGCGATCTCGTGGATTGTGCGTTCCATATCAAAGGGTTCTGGGTGCAGGGTCAGCCGTTCGGCCTCAATCTTCGAGAAATCGAGGATGTCATTGATGATCACCAACAACGCCTCGCCCGAAGATCGGATGGTTTCAGCGAACAGCCGCTGTTCTTCTGAAAGCGAAGTGTCACACAGCAGTTCCGCCATGCCGACCACGCCATTCATCGGGGTGCGGATTTCGTGGCTCATATTGGCGAGAAAAGCCGATTTGGCGCGGCTGGCAGCTTCGGCGGCCAGCCGCGCGGCCTCCAGCGCCACCTGCTGCGCTTTCAGGTGGGTGATGTCGACCCGCAAACCGACCCGTCCGCCATCCGGCGTGGCGTGATCTTGCGCTCTGATCCAGCGGCCATCGGCAAGCTGCTGCTCAACAGGCGCGCCGGGGTTGCGATGTTGCGACAAGCGCTCGGGCAGCCATTGTTCCTCTCGGCCCTTGGCGTCCAAATGCTGGCCGTGATCCAGACCATAAAGCAGAATATCTTCAAACTTCGCACCCGGAACGATGGCCGGGGCGGAAACTGAATAAATATCGCGGTAGCGTTGATTGCAGGTCAAAAGACGTTCCTCTCTGTCAAACAGCACGAAACCATCGGGAATAGCCTCGATAGCGGCCCAGATTCGCATTTGTTCAGTGATATCAAGTGCTAGGCTGACCATGTCGCCGTCGCGCGCGCGCTGATCGACCATGCGCACCCATGTGCCATTTTTGAACTTGACGGTGATCGGCTCGATAGTCTCGGCGTCCCAGCGGGCCAGCATATCGGCGACCCAAACATCTGGGGTAAGCGCGCCCAGTTCCACCAAGCCGCCCTCGGCCACAATGCACAAAAGATCGGCATAGGGCAGGCCCGGCACGACTTCGGGGTCATGGAACGCGGAAAGATAGGCCGCATTGGCGGTGATCAGCTGCTGGTTAGAGTCGAACACGGCAAAGCCATCTTTGATGGTGTTGATGCTGTCCCACAGCCGTCGCTCTGCCATCACGGCCATCGTATGTGCGCGGTCAAGATCTTCGACAAAGCGGGATTGCTGACCCTTCAACTGCTCTGCTTCGGTCAGGGCGGATTTCACCACCTGACGTTGCTCGACAATCTGGTCGGACAAAGCCCGCGCGTGCAGGCCAAGTTTGGCATTGGCGGCAAACAACTCACGGCTTTTTTGTTCAAGCAGACGCTCTGCCGCCAACCGCGCGCGCCTTTCCTTTGCCAGCCGTTCTGCGAAATCCATGCTCGTCTCGTTCCGTCACATTCTGTGCATCCGCGCGGCAGCCCGCACATGAGTCTTGGGCAATTTGGCGCAACAAAATGAATCATGGATTAAGATGACAAGTTTCGTTGTGCGGATCAGATGTCTTGCCAACGCGGCGGCCCACATGCGACAGTCGATCCACTGATTTCAGGGAGGATTTTGGCGATGCACATTAGGCTCGGTCGTGCCCTTATGGGTGTTTTTGCAAGTTTGTTCATTCTGTCGGCGCTGCCTGCGGCGGCGCAGGATCTGATTCCCAGCAAGCGTTTGGTTCTCAGCGAAAACACAGATTTGCCGGGTGGCGATATTGCGTCGATTTTCGACACCACGCTGGACGCCTGCCAGCGCGCCTGCCTGACCAATAAGCAATGCAAGGCTTTCACTTTCAACACCCGCAATGGATCTTGTTTCCCGAAGTCTAAGGTGGGTGAGGCTGCGGCGTTTGATGGGGCCTATTCCGGCACCGTGCTGGAGGCCGCGAAAGGTGCCGAAGACCGCGCAAAAACCAACCGCGCTGAGCTGAATTTCGTGCAGGATTGGGAGCTTTCCGGCATCACCCAGCAGGCCGAACAGCTTGCCAACACCCATACCACCAACGGCTATTCTGCCGAAGATCATCTGGGGGCTGCGGCGGATGCCGAGGCGAACGGCGACATGGCTTTGGCCAGCAATTACGCTGGCGCCGCGCTGAACCTGACCGATTCAGCCGATGGTTGGGCGGAATATGCCCGCCTGTTGCTGGCAGCGGGGCAAAAAGCCAGTGATCGCAGTTATCTGGATCGCGCCTATTACGCCTCGGTCAACGCTTTCCTGCGCTCGGACAACAAAGCACAGGAACATTCGATTCTGCTGACCATGGGCGATGCTTTAGAAGCAATCGACCGTGGCCGCGACAAGGTGCAGGCTTTGCGGTTGGCGCAGGCGTTGCAGCCGCGTGACGACACCGCTTTGGCGTTGGATGATGCGATTGGCAAATACGGCTTCCGTATTGTCGATAATACAGTGGTGACCGACTCGGCCCGCCCGCGCATCTGCGTGAACTTCTCGGAAAATCTGGCGAAATCGGGTGTCGATTATGCCAGCTATGTGCAGCTTGCCGATGCAGGCCTGACCGTGACCACCGATGGCTGGCAGCAGTTGTGTGTTGAGGGCGTGACCTTTGGCTCGCGCAATACCATCACCTTCCGCGAGGGGCTTCCGGCGGCGGATGGCCAAACTTTGGCGAAATCCATCGACATCACCGCCTACGTCCGCGACCGCAATCCCGGCGTGCGCTTTCCGGGCCGGGGCTATGTACTGCCGCGCACAGGGGCGGCTTCGATCCCGGTTGAGACGGTGAATACCGAAAAACTGGAACTGTCGCTGTATCGCGTGACAGACCGTAACCTGCTGCGGTCGTTGCAGAATGGTTATTTCGGCACGCCGATGGCGGATTATCAGGAATATGATTTCTCTAGCCAGATTGGTTCGGAAATCTGGAAGGGTGAAGGATCTGTCAAGCAAGAGGTGAACGTCGATGTCACCACCCGCCTGCCGCTGGACGAGGCACTGAAGAACCAACCTGCGGGCATCTATGCGTTGCGCGCGGCGGTCCCGGGCGTTGATCCCTATGTGGTGCCTGCGGGCTGGCAGTGGTTTGTGGTGTCGGATCTGGGCCTGACCACGATGTCGGGCGTCGATGGCCTGCATGTGTTCGTGCGCAGCCTTGGCACAGCGGCGGCGAAAGATGGTGTTTCAGTCGATCTGTTGTCCACCACCAACGAGGTTTTGGCGACCACCAAGACCGACGCGCAGGGCTATGCCAAGTTTGACGCGGCTTTGGCGTTGGGCACGGGCGGGCAGGCTCCGGCGATGATTGTGGCGCGGGATGGCGATGCCGATTTGGCATTCTTGTCACTGACCGATCCTGAATTTGACCTTTCAGATCGCGGCGTGGCTGGCCGTGAGGCAGCGCCTCCGGTCGATGTTTTCCTGACCACGGATCGCGGCGCGTATCGCGCGGGTGAAACGATTTATGCCACCGCTTTGGCGCGTGATGCCGAAACCGCAGCGATTGAAGGCCTGCCGCTGACGGCAATTTTGAAGCGCCCGGATGGGGTGGAATACTCCCGCGCGCAAGTCGCTGATGCGGGCGCTGGCGGCCATGTGTTTGCCATGCCCGTCGGCGGCACCGCGCCGCGTGGGGTGTGGACGCTGGAGGTTTACGCCGATCTGGAAGCGAGCGCTTTGACCACACAAACCGTGCTGGTGGAAGATTTCCTGCCGGAACGGATCGACTTCAAACTGGCGCTGGCGGATCAACCGATCCACTTGGGCGATGTACCGCAGATGACGGTGGATGCGAAATATCTGTTCGGCGCGCCGGGGGCAGACCTCGCGATTGAGGGCGAAGTTCTGCTCCGCGCCGCCAAGGAGCTAGAGGCTTGGCCCGGTTATGTCTTTGGCCGCTACGATGCACCGTTTGATGCGCAACTGTCGTCCTTCGGCGATATCCGCACCGATGCCGAGGGCAAGGCCACCGTTGATCTATCGCTGCCCGAGGTCGAAGACCCGGGCCGCCCGCTGGAAATGCGCGCAACGGTGCGCGTGGCCGAAGGCTCCGGTCGCCCGGTGGAACGCAAGGTCAGCAAATTGCTGGCCCCGTCGTCTGATCTGATCGGCATCAAGCCGATGTTTGCCGATGTGGTGCCAGAAGGTTCAGAAGCGGCGTTCAGCCTGATCGGCATTGACGCGAGTGCCAAGCCAGCACCGATGAAGGTGAAATGGACGATCACGCGGATTGAGACAGATTACCAATGGTATCAAAGCAATAGCTCGTGGAATTGGGAACCTGTCACCACCCGCAGCAAGGTGGCCGAAGGCACCGCTGATATTGGAACAGAACCCGCCAAAATCTCGGCCCCAGTGCAATGGGGCGAATATGAGGTTCTGGTAGAGCGCACCGATGGCGCGCCTGCGGCCAGCTCGACCAGTTTCTATGCCGGTTGGTATGCGCCCGCCGATGCCACCGATTCGCCCGACACGCTGGAACTGTCACTGGACAAGCCAGCCTACAAATCCGGCGATACCGCCACGCTGCGCATCGTGCCGCGCGCGGCGGGCACCGCTTTGATCACCGTTTTGTCGAACCGTTTGGTGTCGATGCAGGCGGTTGAGGTCAAGGTAGGCGAGAACACCATTCCGCTGACCGTCACCGATGAATGGGGGGCTGGCGTTTACGTCACAGCTTCCGTGCTGCGCCCGATGGATGTGGCCGCTGGCCGCAATCCTGCCCGCGCCTTGGGCCTGACCCATGCTAGCATCGACCCCGGCGCGCGCGCACTAAAGGCGACAGTGGAGACAGCGCCCGAGGCTGCGCCGCGTGGCCCGCTGGATCTGGCCGTGAAGGTTGAGGGCGTTGCGGCGGGCGATACGGCGTACGTCACCATCGCCGCCGTCGATCAGGGCATCTTGAACCTGACGGGCTTTACGCCACCAAACCCGCAAGACCACTACTTCGGTCAGCGCAAACTCGGCGTCGGCATCCGTGACATCTATGGTCGGTTGATCGACGGGATGAATGGCGCTGAAGGCTCGGTGCGGTCGGGTGGCGATGCGGGGGCGCAAGCGCGTCTGCAAGCACCGCCTCCGACAGAAGAACTGGTGGCCTATTTCGCGGGCCCGGTGCAGGTGGGCGCCGATGGCTACGCCCGCACCTCATTCACTCTGCCCTCGTTCAACGGCACGGTGAAGGTGATGGCGGTGGCGTGGTCGAAGAATGGTGTCGGCCAAGCCAGCGCCGATGTGCTGGTGCGCGATCCGGTTGTGGTGACGGCATCCTTGCCGCGCTTCATGCAGCCGGGGGATCAATCGCGTCTGCTGCTGGAAATCGTCCACGCCACCGGGCCTTCGGGGCGGATGTCGCTGGATGTATCTTCGGCAGGTTTGAAGCTGGGCAATGTGCCCTCGGGTTTTGATCTGGGTGATAAGGCCAAGGCGACTTTCGCTATTCCGGTGACGGCGGATGCGATTGGCAATCAGACGATTGAGGTGGCTTTAACCACGCCGGATGGCAAGGTGTTGAAGAAAACGCTGACGGTTCCGGTGGAAATCAACGATCCTGAAGTGGTGCGCGTATCTCGACTTGATCTGAAGAAAGGTCAGGAATTCACCTTCGATTCCAATGCCTTCTCTGGCCTGATCCCCGGATCGGGCAAGGCCACCATGGCGGTTGGCCCCATCGCACGCCTGAACGCCCCCGGCGTGCTGGCCGCACTCGATGCCTATCCCTACGGCTGCACGGAACAGATCACCTCCAAGGCGCTGCCCCTCCTTTACTTCGATCAAGTCGCCGCTGCGATGGATCTTCCGGGGTCGGACAACATCAAGCTGCGGGTGGAACAAGCGGTTGAGGAAGTGCTGACCAACCAATCCTCTAACGGCTCGTTTGGCCTCTGGGGTCCGGTTGAGAATGGTGGTGATTTCTGGCTGGATGCGTTTGTCACCGACTTCCTCAGCCGGGCAAAAGCGCGCGGCTATGCGGTGCCGGATCAAGCCTTCCGCAGCGCTTTGGATAACCTGCGCAACCAGGTGAACTACCAAGCTGACTTTGACAAAGGGGGCGAGGCTTTGGCCTATGCGCTGATGGTTCTGGCGCGGGAAGGTGCTGCGGCCGTCGACGATCTGCGCTATTATGCCGACGTGAAGGGCGATGCGTTCAGCACGCCTGCGGCGATGGCACAGCTTGGCGCGGCTTTGGCCAGCTATGGCGACCAACCTCGCGCCGATGCGATGTTCCGCCGTGCGGGCGTTGCATTAGAGGCGCTGAAAGGTCCGGAAACCGAGCAGATCTTCCGCGCCGATTATGGCACCAATTACCGCGATGCGGCAGCGGTGCTGGCACTGGCTGCGGAAGCCGGGTCGAAAGCGGTGGATCAAGAAGCGCTGACGTCGCGGATTTCGGGCACTGCGGCGCTGTCCACACAAGAGGCGACTTGGGCGCTGCTGGCCGCCAATGCGTTGATTGATCGCAAGGGGGCCGATGGCATCCTGATTGACGGCGCGCCTGCTTCGGGGCCTTTGGTCAAGGTGCTGGATGCGGCGAATACTGCGCCGGTGGGGGTGAAAAACACCAGCGATAGCGATACCACGCTGACTGTCACCACCTATGGCGTGCCGTCCGAACCCGAAGCGGCGGGCGGCAATGGCTATGCCATCGTGCGCAACTACTACACGATGGACGGGAAGCCGACGACGCTGGAGGGGTTGAAGGTTGGCACCCGGCTGATCACCGTGCTGGAAGTGACGCCGTTTGGTCGGGGTGAGGCGCGGTTGATGGTGTCTGATCCGCTGCCTGCCGGGTTTGAGATCGACAATCCGAACCTGATGTCGTCGGGGTCGGAGGCTTTGTCGGAATTGAATCTGGAAACCGAAGTCGCGCATAGCGAGTTCCGGCAGGACCGTTTCCTGACCGCGATTGACCGTTACAGCAATGAGACGTTCCGGCTGGCCTATGTGGTGCGCGCGATCTCTCCGGGCACGTTCCATCAGCCTGCGGCCTCGGTTGAAGATATGTATCGGCCCGACCTGACGGGCCGGACGGATGCAAGCACCATCACCATTTCCGAGTGATGGGCGCGCGGTTTCTGTTTGTTTTGGCGGCGGGCCTTGGGCTCGCCGCTTTTTCAAATGACAAGCTGGATCAATGGGTTGACGCGACGGTTTTGCCACCGTTGCAGGTGGAAACGTCCGTGGAGGTGTTGGACCGCAACGGCGCTTTGCTGCGGGCTTACACGGTTGCCGATGGGCGCTGGCGGTTGGATGTGGCGCTGGCGGATGTGGACCCGGATTATATCTCGGCACTGCTGGCCTATGAGGATAAGCGGTTTTTCCAGCATGGCGGGGTTGATCCGCAGGCTCTTGTGCGGGCTGCTGTGCAGGCGGTTTGGAATGGGCATGTGGTGTCTGGCGGGTCGACCCTGACGATGCAAGTGGCGCGGCTGTTGGAGGAAGGCACCACTGGGCAGATTGACGGCAAAATCCGGCAGATGCGGGTGGCGATGGCGATGGAGCGTCGGTTGACCAAACAGGAAATTCTGTCGCTCTACCTGCATCTTGCGCCCTACGGCGGCAATCTGGAAGGCATCCGGGCGGCGACGCTGTCTTATTTCGGCAAAGAACCTTTACGCCTGACCCCTGCCGAGGCGGCGCTGCTGGTGGCGATCCCGCAAAGCCCAGAGACGCGCAGGCCAGATCGCTCGGTTGAGCGGGCGACGGATGCGCGGGATCGGGTTTTGGCGCGGGCTTTGCGGGATGGGTTGATTGACGACGAGCAAATGCAGGCGGCCCGGACGGAGGTTGTGCCTTCGACGAGACGGCCTTTCCCTGCATTGGCACCGCATATGTCAGACCGAATTATCGCAGAGGAACCGGGGCTTAAGCGGCATCAACTGACCTTGGACAAGACCTTGCAGACCAAGCTGGAGCGGTTGGCCGCAGATGTGGTGGCCAGCCGGGGCGATCGGTTGCAAGTGGCGATTGTGGTGGCAGATCATGCCTCGGGGGAAGTCCTCGCATCAGTGGGATCAGCGGCGTTTCAGGCAGATCGCAGGGCGGGGTTTATCGATATGACGCGGGCGATCCGCAGCCCCGGATCGACCCTTAAGCCTTTGATTTATGGACTGGCTTTCGATGAAGGTTTGGCGCATCCCGAGACGTTGATCGACGATAAGCCGACCGATTTCAACGGCTACAAGCCGCAGAATTTTGATCGGCAGTTTCGCGGCACCATTCGGATCAGGGAAGCGTTGCAGGAGTCCTTGAACATTCCTGTCGTGGCGCTGACCGATGCTTTGGGACCAGCTAAGTTATTAGCATCTTTGGATAAAGCTGGGGTGAAATACGATCTGCCGGGGGGGCAGCCGGGGCTGGCGATTGCTTTGGGGGGGATTGGGGTTAGCCTTGAGGATATGGTGCAACTTTACGCCGCCATCGCAAGGGGTGGGGTATCACTACCACTAACCCACCAGATGAAGGGGCAACGCGAGGAAGGGCAGCGGGTTTTGTCGACCTCAAGTGCTTGGCAGGTGGGAGATATTTTGGCCGGGTTGGCCCCGCCCCCCGGTGCGCCGGAAAATCGGCTGGCTTACAAGACCGGCACCAGCTACGGCCACCGCGACGCTTGGGCGATTGGCTTTGATGGCCGTGATGTGATTGGCGTCTGGATGGGCCGCCCGGATGGCACGCCGGTGCCGGGGGCGTTTGGGGCGGATTTGGCGGCGCCAGTTTTGTTTCAGGCCTTTGCGCGGCTGAAGCGGAATTTGGACCCGCAGCCAGAGGCTCCACCTGCTACGCTCTTGGTTTCAAACGCGGAATTGCCGCAGCCTTTGCAGAAGTTCCGCAACCGGAATGCGGCGTTTCAGCCCGATAAGGACGCGCCAGCCGTGGCTTTTCCCCCCGATGGTGCAGAGGTCGAGATGCTGCCAGAGGGGCTATTGGTGCGGGTTTCGGGCGGTAAAGCGCCCTATACTTGGCTGGCAAATGGGGTGCCTGTGGCGATTTCGCTGGGCTCGCGTGAGACGATGCTGAGCAGTTTGGGGCACGGGTTTATCACGCTTTCGGTGATAGACGCGGAGGGCCGATCAGCGCGCACCAAGATTAGGTTGCGCTAGGGCCTCGTGCTTTTGCCGTGCTTATCCCATGCTTTCTCTAGCTTACGCGATTTATGCACGCTCGACAGCCAAAGCGATACCTTGCCCACCACCGATGCACATCGTGATCAACGCAGTTTTCCCGCCCGAACGCTCCAGCTCGGCCAGAGCCTTGGCAACGAGAATGGCCCCCGTCGCCCCAACCGGATGGCCCAAGGCTATCGCACCGCCGTTGGGATTGACGCGCGTTGGATCGAGACCCAAGGCCTGTGTGACGGCCATCGCTTGCGCGGCAAAGGCCTCGTTGGATTCCACCACATCGAAGCTGTCCGGCTTGACGCCCAGCTTGATGCAAAGCGCTTGCACCGCTGGGATCGGGCCGAGGCCCATCACTTTAGGATCAACCCCAGCCACGGCATAGCCCATCACGCGGGCGCGGGCTTTGGCACCCGCATTACCGCGTGCCAAAATCACTGCCGCAGCACCATCGTTGATCCCCGAGGCATTGCCTGCCGTCACCGTGCCATCCTTGGCAAAGGCGGGGCGGAGGGCAGCCAGAGCGGCGGGCGTCGAAGCTTTCGGATGTTCATCCTGAGCGAAGATGGTGTGGCCCTTGCGGCCCGATAGTTCAATCGGCACGATTTGATCGACAAAGCGGCCCTCGGCAATCGCGCGGGCAGCGCGGTTTTGGGATTCCAACGCGAATGCGTCCTGCACCGCGCGCGTCAGGCCGTAAAGTGCCGCAACATTCTCAGCTGTGATACCCATGTGCCCGGTGCCAAACGGGCAGGTCAAAGCGCCCGTCATCATGTCAAGCATCTTGGTATCGCCCATCTTCTGACCGAAGCGTACGGTTTGCACGGCATAGGGGGCACGGCTCATACACTCGGCCCCGCCTGCCAAGGCAATCTCGGCATCGCCCAGCATCAACATCTGTACCGCCGAGACAATGGCTTGCGCGCCCGAGCCGCACAGGCGGTTGACAGTCATCGCGGGCGTGGTTTCCGGCACCCCGGCCTGCATCGCCGCGACGCGGGCCAGATACATATCGCGCGGTTCGGTGTTGATGACATGGCCGAAGACCACGGTGCCGACCTGCCCCGCCTCGATCCCCGCCCGCGCGATGGCAGCTTTCGCGGCATGGGTCGCGATGTCGATCGGGGGCATGGCGGCGAGAGAGCCGCCAAAGCTGCCGATGGCGGTGCGTGCGGTGGAGAGGATGAAAATGTCAGTCATGGCGGGCCTCTAGGGTTTGACGCGATCCGGATGCGCGGCGGCGATGGCGGGAATGTCGCGCAGGTTTGCCACGATCCTTGCGATCTGTGGGAAGGACGTCACGTCAATACCAATCCGCTCGGCATTATAGATCTGTGGCACAAGGCAAAGATCGGCCATTGACACGCTATCACCGTGGCAATAGCGGCCTACCGTGGTCAGCATCGCCTCAAACGCGGTCAGACCCTTGGTGATGTAGTGGCGGGTCCACTCCGCGCTGGTCATCACACCCATGGAGCCGACGTGATCTCGGACGGTGAGGTTACAGACCGGGGCGATTTCCATCGCAATGGCGTAGGACAGAGCACGGACATGGGCGCGGGCTACGGGGTCTTTTGGCAACAGGCCGCCCCGGGTTTCATCCAAATATTCGATGATGGCCAAGGATTGCGTCAGCCGCAGACCGTCGATGTCCAGCGTTGGCACAAGGCCTTGCGGGTTGCGCGCCAAGTTGTCGGCGTTGCGATGCTCGCCCTTTACCAAATCAACCGGGTGGCTTTGATAGGACAGGCCCAGCAGGTTCAGCGCCATCCGCACACGGTAAGCCGCGGACGAACGCCAATAATCGTAAAGCGTGATCATTTTTCCTCCAACAGACGCTGCAAGGCGGCGCGAAACAAGGGCGCGTCCGCGCCGATCTGATCCAAGATTTGTGTTTGATACGCATCGGCAATCGGCACGATGCGCGCGATCAGATCGCGGCCCTTCGCGGTCAGGCGCATATCCAGCAAGCGGCGATCTTCAAGGTTCTCGCGCTTCTCAATCAGGCCCGACGCCTCGAGCCGCGCAGCCGCCCGGCTGACCTTGGATTTGTCCATATCGACCCGCGCTTGAATCTCACGCACCGAGACCTGATCCGATTGTGCCAGATGCGCCAGCACTCGCCATTCCGGAATCGTCAACCCAAATTCAGCGCGGTAAAGCTCGGAAAACCCTTTGGAAATACGGCTGGATGCGACGGCCAGTTGGTAGGGCAAGAAGGTGGAAAGATCGAAACTCATCATCTGGCCTCATGTTTTACACAAGCCTGCCCCTTGAGAACGGATTTCGCAAGCGGCTGTGGTTGACAGTGATCTGTCGGCGGGGGACACCGGGCGCGGCAACCCGGAGAATGACGTGCGTGATCTGATCAAATCCAACCTCGCGTTGCTGGTGATCAGCATTGCAAGTTTCATTCTGATGGGTGCAGGCACGGCATTGTATGGCCCGGCGCTGCCCGTATTTGCGCGCAGTTTTGACATTCATATCGGCACGGCGGGTCTGCTGATTTCGGCGCATTGGATCGGCTGTTCGATTGGCGTCGCGGCGATGTTCTTCCTTGGCCCACACGCGACGCCTCGGCTGGTGGTGGCAGCGATGACTATTGGGGCTGGATTGATGGCGCTGGGGGCCAGTTGGGCGCTGACCGTGCTGGGGGCGGTGCTGTTCGGCGTGGGATATGGCTGTGCCACCGTGGTGTTCAACCCACGGATGCTGCGGGCGTTCGGCGCGCGCGGGCCAGCGATGCTCAGCCTGCTGAACGCGACGTTTGGGATCGGAGCCATCGGCGCGGCGCTGGTGTTCGTGGCTTTGGGCAATGATGCGGTGCTCAGCTTTACCATCTGCGCCGTGATCGGCGTGGTGATCACCGTCTGTTCCGGGCCTGCGGGGCGCGATGCGACAGCGGCAGCCAACGCTTCAGCGACGCCGTTCCGGCTGAACCTGCCAATCCTGATCTTCGGCGCGGTGGCAATCAGCGTTGAGGCCTGCCTGACCGGGCTTGGCCCCACCGCCTTGATCAACGCGGGCCTGTCCGAGACCGTGGCAGCACAGTTGCTGTCGGCGTTCTTCCTGGCTTTCCTTGCCGCCCGCCTTTGCCTGATGCTCGTGGCAGGGCTGCTGCCCGCCTTCACGCTGTTCACCCTATCGCTGATCGGGGCCTGCACTTCGGCGCTGATCGCCGCCTTGTGGTTGCCCGGCGCGGGCTTTGTTGGCTTGGGCTTTTGCGCAGGCCTGTTCTTCCCCACCGAATACGTCACCGCCACCCGCAAAATGGGCGACAACGCCCGCGTCGCCCCAACCATCATCGGCGCTGGCCTCGTCGGCGGCGTCTTCGCCCCGCTGCTGATGTCGCCATTTCTCGAAACCATGGGCCAGCGTGGCTTTTTCTGGGTGATCGCCTGCACCACCGGCCTGCTGGCACTTGGCGCTTTGGCCAATCTGCGCTCCATGAACCGCTAACCTCCACTGTGAAATTTTCCGACCTCACATATCTGCCTTGACATCGTTGCATTTGCAACGATATTTTGCAGCCATAGGTTAAACCCGATTCCGTATCGCGAGGCCGCCATGAACACCCAAAGCCTGCCCTCAGGATTGACCCGCGCCGCGACACCCGTGGGCACGCACGTCCACTATATGCCCGGCTTCGGCAATGACTTTGAAACCGAGGCTTTGCCCGGCGCGTTGCCGCAGGGCATGAACTCTCCGCAGAAATGCAACTACGGGCTTTACGGCGAACAGTTGTCTGGCACCGCCTTCACCGCGCCGAGCCACCAGAATGAGCGGACATGGTGCTATCGCATCCGCCCCTCGGTGAAACACACGCATCGCTTTGAGAAGATTGACGTTCCCTACTGGAAATCTGCGCCACATATCGACCCGGATGTGATCTCACTCGGTCAATACCGTTGGGATCCGGTGCCACATACTGACGCCACGCTGACGTGGATCACAGGCATGCGCACGATGACCACGGCGGGCGACGTGAACACCCAAGTCGGCATGGCGAGCCACGTTTACCTCGTCACCCAGTCGATGCAGGATGAATATTTCTTCAGCGCCGATAGCGAGCTTTTGATCGTCCCGCAGCAGGGCCGCTTGCGGTTTTGCACCGAATTGGGCGTAATTGATCTGGAACCGCAGGAAATCGCGGTGATCCCGCGCGGGCTGGTCTACCGGGTTGAAGTGCTGGAAGGCCCGTGTCGTGGCTTTGTCTGCGAGAATTACGGACAAAAGTTTACATTGCCCGGACGTGGCCCGATTGGCGCGAATTGCATGGCCAATCCGCGTGATTTCAAAACCCCGGTTGCGGCGTTTGAAGACCGCGAAGTGCCATCCTCGGTGGTGGTGAAATGGTGCGGCCAGTTCCACCGCACCCGCATTGGCCACAGCCCGCTGGACGTGGTGGCGTGGCATGGCAATTATGCTCCGGTGAAATACGATCTGCGCACTTATTGCCCGGTGGGGGCGATCCTGTTTGACCATCCCGACCCGTCCATCTTCACGGTTCTAACCGCACCTTCGGGCGTTGAGGGCACCGCGAACATTGATTTCGTGCTGTTCCGCGAGCGTTGGATGGTGGCCGAAAACACCTTCCGCCCACCATGGTATCACAAAAATATCATGTCGGAACTGATGGGCAATATCTATGGAATCTATGACGCGAAACCCAAAGGCTTTGTGCCGGGGGGGATGAGCCTCCACAACATGATGTTGCCGCATGGGCCGGATAAGCAGGCGTTTGAAGGCGCATCCAACGCGGTGTTGAAGGCCGAAAAGCTGGTAGAAACCATGTCTTTCATGTTCGAGACTCGCTTCCCACAGCACCTAACCGCTTTTGCCGCTAAAGAAGCCCCGTTGCAGGATGACTACATCGACTGCTGGGAGAGTCTGGTGAAGAAATTCGATGGCACACCGGGGGTGAAATGAGCGCTGTGGTTTCACTGGCAGGAAAATTCTCTCGACTTGACAGCCGTATCGGCTTGCCCGCATCCCTAGGCCTTGGGCCGCAGGCATGGGAGAGTGCACGATGAAACTACTGAAATCTTGGGTGGAAAGCGCAAACGCCGCTGCCACCGATTTCCCGCTAAACAACCTGCCTTGCGGCGTGTTTTCTCTTGCCGATGAACCGGCGCGCTGCGGCGTGGCCATCGGCGACTTCATTCTCGATGTAAGCGCTTTGGAAGCCGAAGGCCTGCTGAAGCTAGCCGATCACCCACTGTTCGACGTGCCGTTCTGGAACGAGTTCATGGAGGCTGGCCCGAGCATCTGGGGCGAGTTTCGCGCCCAAATCACGGCGATGCTGATCGACGGGGCCAGCAAGCGTTGGGTGGTCGAAGATCATCTGGTGCCGATGGCGGGTGCCGCCCTGCATCTGCCCTTCATCGTCGCCGAATATACCGATTTCTACGCCGGTCGCCACCACGCCACCAATGTCGGCACCATGTTCCGCGGTGCAGAAAATGCTCTGCCGCCGAACTGGCTGCATATGCCAATCGGGTATAATGGCCGCGCCTCGTCGGTGGTGGTCTCGGGCACCGAAGTCCGCCGCCCTTGGGGCCAGTTGAAGGGACCAGAGTTCGACGCACCGGTCTTCGCGCCCTCACGCCGTTTCGATATCGAGTTGGAAATCGGCGCGATTGTTGGACAAGCTTCCGAGCATGGCTTGCCGGTGACTGTGACTGAAGCCGATGCGATGATCTTCGGTTATGTTCTGTTAAACGATTGGTCTGCCAGAGATATTCAGGCTTGGGAATATCAACCGCTCGGTCCGTTCCAAGCCAAAGCCACCGCCACCAGCCTAAGCCCGTGGATTGTGATGAAAGCGGCGCTAGAGCCGTTCCGCATCTCGACCCCGCCGCGCGAAGTCCCACTTCTGCCGCATCTGCAAGAACCGCGACCGATGTTGTACAACGTCGCGTTAGAGGTTGGACTTACGCCTGAGGGTGGTTCTGAAACCATCATCAGCCGCACCAACTATGCGGAAATGTATTACTCTGCACCGCAGCAACTGGCGCATCACACCACATCTGGCTGCGCGATGAATATTGGCGATCTGCTAGGATCAGGCACGATTTCAGGCGCGACGAAGGAGAGCCGGGGCAGCCTGCTGGAACTGTCTTGGGGTGGCAAAGAGCCCTTCGCGATTGCCGACGGGACGCGGAGTTTCATCGAGGACAATGATACATTGACCCTGCGCGGAGCGGCGTTGGGCGACGGATATCGGATCGGGTTTGGCGCGTGTTCGGGCAAGGTGATCCCGGCCTTCGCGGACCCCTATGCAAGGAAGAATTGAATGGCTAAGGCGTTTGCATCTCAGGGCGATCTGACCGAGAAAAAGACCTCATTCGTCGAAATCGGTGACGGAATCTACGCCTTCACCGCCGAGGGCGATCCAAATTCCGGCGTGATCATCGGCGATGAGTCTGTGATGGTGATTGAAGCGCAAGCGACGCCACGGCTGGCACGCAAAGTGGTGGAATGTATCCGCTCGGTCACCGATAAGCCGATCAGCCATCTGGTACTGACCCATTACCACGCCGTCCGCGTTCTGGGCGCAAGCGCTTATGGTGCAAGGGAAATCATCATGTCTGACGCCGCGCGTGGCATGGTGATGGAACGCGGGCAAGAGGACTGGGACAGTGAATTTGGCCGCTTCCCACGCCTATTCCAAGGCCATGAAGAAATTCCCGGCCTGACGCTGCCGACCACCACGTTCAGCGATCAGATGACAGTCTACCTCGGTAAACGCCGCGTCGACATCATGCATCTGGGCCGCGCGCATACCGCAGGGGATGCCGTGGTTTGGGTGCCGGATTCCGAAGTGATGTTTACCGGCGATATCGTCGAATATCACTCGGCCTGCTACTGCGGTGACGGGCATTTTGCCGATTGGACCGACACTTTGGCGAATATTGCGGCCTTCGATCCGGTCGCGATTGCGCCGGGGCGCGGCGATGCGCTGATCGGGCGGGATATGGTGGGCAAAGCCATCGCCTCGACCGCTGATTTTGTGCAAAGCACCTACCGTCCGGCGGCAAAAGTGGCAGCGCGGGGGGGCAGCCTGAAGGAGGCTTGGAACGCGGTGCGGGCCGAATGTGACTCTAAGTTCGCAAATTTTGCGATCTATGAACATTGCCTGCCGTTCAACGTTGCCCGGGCTTTTGACGAAGCACGCGGCATCGAGACACCCCGCGTCTGGACGGCCGAACGCGACCGCCAGATGTGGGCAGATTTGCAGGGGTAATGCAATGGCTTATGCGTATCAACCCTTTGATTACGTTGTACCTCCCGGCCTGGCGGCACCCGAACCACGCCATAAGGTGATTATCGTTGGCGCTGGCCCGATTGGACTGGCGATGGCGATCGAGCTGGCAAACCACGGTGTACAAGCGACGGTTCTGGACGATAACAATGTGGTCTCAGTCGGGTCTCGGGCGATCTGCTGGAGCAAGCGCTCGCTTGAGATTTTGGATAGGCTCGGCGTAGGTGAACGATCCGTCGTAAAAGGCGTGACGTGGAAAGTGGGGCGCACGTTTCACCGGGACAAGGAAGTCTTCAGCTTTGATCTGCTGCCCGAAGATGGGCATAAGATGCCCGCCTTTGTGAATCTGCAACAGTATTTCGTTGAGGAATTTCTGGTGCAGCGTGCGCAGGAGTTGAACATTGACCTGCGCTGGAAAAATCGGGTGGTTTCAGTTGATCAGCAAGCGGATTTCGCCTCGGTTACCGTCGAGACACCCGACGGCTCTTACCTGTTGGAGGCCGATTGGGTGATCGCCTGCGACGGCGCACGCAGCCCGATCCGGGAAATGATGGGATTAGAATTTGACGGCGAGTTGTTCGAGGAACGCTTTCTGATCGCCGACATCGAAATGCAAGGCGATTTTGCCAGCGAGCGGTGGTTTTGGTTTGAACCGAACTTCCATCCCGGCCAATCGGCCCTGTTGCACAAGCAACCTGATAACATTTACCGAATAGATCTTCAGCTTGGCTGGGATACCGACCCAGAGGTCGAGAAACGACCCGAAAATGTCATCCCTCGTATTGAGAAAGTGGTGGGGCACTCCGATTTCAAACTGGATTGGGTCAGCGTCTATACCTTCCAATGTCGGCGTTTACGAAGCTTTGTTCATAGTCGTGTTTTGTTCGTCGGCGACAGCGCGCATGTCGTCTCTCCCTTTGGCGCGCGGGGTGGGAATGGCGGTTTGGGAGATGTCGATGCCCTCGGTTGGCGGTTGGCGGCGGTGGTAAGTGGCACTACTGCGCCTGAAGCCTTGCAGGGATATGACCGCGAACGGTGCTATGGCGCGGACGAGAATTTGCTGAACTCCAGCCGATCGACACGCTTTATGTCGCCGGAACCGGGCATTGAACGTCTGTTTCGCGATGCGGTTTTGGATCTGGCCGGTCGGGCTGATTTTGCCCGGCCAATGGTCAACTCGGGGCGATTGTCGCGGCCTTGTGTCTATCCGCTGGGGGGGGCATGACGCCCCGCTGCCGACCGACGCGCGACCGGGTGTTGTGGCACCCGATGCACCCATGGAGAATGGCTGGATGACCGAGGCATTGGGGCGCGGTTTCGTGCTGTTGGCTCTGGGTTGTGACGCCCCTGCGACCAGTTTGCGCGTGGTGACCCCCAAGCTGACCGATACCCTGCGCAAACGGTATCTTGGGGATCAAGCTCAGGCGATCTACCTGATCCGCCCCGATCAGGTGGTAGCTGCGCGTTGGCTTTCGGCCTCGGCAGGCGAGATAGAAAGCGCCTTGGCGCAAAGTTGGAAAAACTGATATGCCCTTGAACACCAAGCCAAATATCGTGGATTCTGATGGTTTCTACGCCGACCTTCTGACAACACATCGCGGTTTAAGCGAAGCAGATAGCCATGCGCTGAATGCGCGGCTGGTGCTTATTTTGGCCAATCATATTGGCGATACAGAGGTGTTGACGCAAGCTTTAGCACTGGCAAAGTCAGCGAGCTAAGCCCTAGGCGGGCAACAGCGCCACGCGTCCGGCTGCGGTCAGGTTAAACACCTCACGGCCTTCCAAAACCACCGCCGTCAAGGGCCCGCCATAGGCCGCGCTCGAGTCGATATTGACCCGATTGCCGTAATGCATCGGCGCGTCCAACGCGGTATGGCCATGCACGATCAGCGCACCAAAATCGCGGGTGTCCTCCAGAAAACCTTTGCGAATCCAGACCAGATCATCCTCGACCTGCTGCTCAATCGCAATGCCGGGGCGAATGCCCGCATGGACGTAAATCACCTCGCCGCGTTGGTGGTAGATCGGCAGGGATTCGAGGAATTGCAGATGGGCTTCGGGCACCGCTGCGACAGCCTCAGCATGCACCGGAGCCAGCGGGCGGTCAGCGGCATTTTTCACACCGTAGGATTCCAAAGTTGCCGCCCCACCGATTCTCGGGTGCAGGTAGGACAGGTCGGTGCGCAGACATGGATCATGATAATTGATGTCGCGGAGATAGTTTGTGAACATCCGGTCATGATTGCCTTTCAGCACCACCCAGTCTCGTCCTGCCTCGATCCCGGCGCGCAGATAGTCCACCACGCCGCGACAATCCGGGCCACGATCCACCAGATCACCGACATGCACAATCGGTGCCGCGCCATGCTTGGCTTGATCCGCCGCAATCCATGCATGGACCTCGCGCAGAAGCTCGATATGGCCGTGGATGTCGCCGATGGCATAGGTTCTCATGCGCGCCTCACAAAGCAAAGGCCGGGGGCTTCACGCCCCCGAACCTGTGTTGGATATTTGCGCTAAAGCAAAAGCGCAAGCCGATCACGCCACGTCGAATTGCAGCGCTTTCACCGATTGGAACATGCCGGTCGACTCAAGCGTTTCAAGCACCTTCGGGTCAATGGCTTGATCCAGATAAAGAATCGCGATGGCCTGCTTGCCAATGCCTTCGCGACCCAAGGTGAAGTTCGCGATGTTGACGTTGTTTTTCGACATCGTCATGCCCAGCAAGCCGATGATGCCCGGCACGTCTTCATTGGTGGTGTAAAGCATGTGCTCACCGATTTCGGCGTCGATGTTGATACCCTTGATCTGGATGAAACGCGGCTTGCCGTCGCTGAAGCAAGTGCCCGCGACCGAACGCTCGCGCTTTTCTGTGACCATGGTGACTTTAATATAGGCATCAAAGGTGCCGGTTTTGTCTTGGCGGGTGGTCGAGACTTGGATGCCTTTGTCTTTCGCCACGATCGGGGCCGAGACGAGGTTCACATCGGGGTTCTGGGTTTTCAACACGCCTGCGATGACGGCGGAATTGAGCGCAGCCAAGTTCATGCCCGCAACGGTACCGTCATACAGAATGTTGATGGCCTTGATCGGCTCCTCGGTCATCTGGCCGATGAACGCGCCCAAATGGCTGGCGAGTTTGATCCATGGCCCCATCACAGCGGCTTCTTCTGCCGTGACATTGGGCATGTTCAGTGCGTTCGACACAGCGCCGGTCAGCAGATAATCCGACATCTGTTCAGCCACCTGCAGCGCCACGTTTTCCTGCGCTTCGGTGGTCGATGCGCCCAGATGCGGGGTGCAGACGACGTTGGGCATGTTGAACAGCGGGCTGTCGGTGGCGGGTTCAACCTCGAACACATCCAGTGCGGCGCCAGCGACATGGCCGGATTTCAGCGCTTCGGCGAGGGCTGCTTCGTCGATCAGACCACCACGGGCGCAGTTGATGATGCGCACGCCTTTCTTGGTTTTCGCAAGATTTTCGGCGGACAGGATGTTGCGGGTCTTGTCGGTCAGCGGCACATGCAGGGTGATGAAATCGGCGCGGTGCAGCAGTTCATCGAGTTCGACCTTGGTGACACCAAGCTGCTTGGCACGTTCATCGGAGAGGAAGGGATCGTAGGCCACGACCTTCATATGCAGGCCCACGGCGCGGTTGCAGACGATGCCGCCGATGTTGCCCGCCCCGATCACGCCGAGGGTTTTGTTGAACAATTCAACCCCCATGAAACGGGATTTCTCCCATTTGCCGGCTTGGGTGCTGGCATTGGCCTCGGGCAACTGCCGCGCGACCGCAAACATCATCGCGATGGCGTGTTCGGCGGTGGTGATCGAGTTGCCGAACGGCGTGTTCATCACGATCACGCCCTTTTTCGACGCGGCGGGAATGTCGACATTATCGACGCCGATGCCAGCGCGGCCAATCACCTTCAAACGGGTGGCGAGGCTGAGCAATTTCTCGGTGGCTTTGGTGGCCGAGCGGATCGCCAGACCGTCATACTGGTCAATGATCGCGGCCAGCGCGTCTTTGTCTTTACCCAGTTTCGGCATGTAATCCACCTCGACCCCACGGTCGCGGAAGATTTGCACAGCAGTTTCAGAGAGTTCGTCGGAGACGAGAACGCGGGGGGCCATGATCGGTCCTTTCATTTTGAGGCGGCGGCGGGGGG
>JAYTVN010000048.1:0-119636 GCA_043743975.1 Cypionkella sp. | reverse complement strand
GTCTATTCCGCCATGTGCTATGAGCACGGCGGAATGATCGACGACGGCACGCTGTTTCGTTTGGGCCGTGACAATTTCCGCTGGATCGGCGGCGATGACTTTGGCGGTGACTGGATCAGGACGCAGGCCGAAAAGCTGGGCCTGCGGGCCATGGTCCGCTCCAGCACCGATCAGTTGCACAATCTGGCGGTTCAGGGGCCGAACAGCCGCGAGATCATCAAGCGGATGATCTGGACCGCACCACATCAGCCGACGATTGAGGACCTGGGATGGTTTAGGTTCACAGTGGGCCGTCTGGGCGGGCCGGATGGCGCACCGGTGGTGGTGTCGCGGACGGGCTATACCGGCGAGTTGGGGTTTGAAGTGTTCTGCCACCCCAAGCATGGGCCGGCGGTTTGGGATGCGGTGTGGGAAAACGGCGCCGATCAGGGGCTGCGGCCGATGGGGCTTGCAGCGCTGGATATGGTGCGAATTGAGGCCGGGTTGATCTTTGCCGGCTATGATTTCTCAGACCAGACCGACCCGTTCGAAGCCGGGATCGGCTTTACCGTGTCGTTGAAATCGAAGACCGATGATTTCATCGGGCGCGACGCGTTGATCCGCCGCAAGGAAAACCCGCGCGACAAGTTTGTTGGGCTGGAGATTGATGCGGCGGTCGAGGTGGGGCACGGCGATTGCATCCATGTTGGCCGCGCGCAGATTGGGGTGGTGACCTCGGCTGTGCGCTCGCCTTTGCTGGGCAAGAATATCGCCCTCGCGCGGCTGGATCTGGCGCATGCGGATCTGGGGACGGCGGTGGAGGTCGGCAAACTCGACGGCCAGCAGAAACGGCTGCCGGCGGTGGTGACGGGCACCTCGGCCTATGATCCGAAGAAAACCCGCCCGCAGTCGTAGGGGGCGGGGGTGGCCTCGGTGATCGAGCGGATCGGCGGCGAGGCGGCGGTGCGGGCGCTGGTGGCGCGGTTTTATGATCTGATCGAGACCGCGCCGGAGGGGCGGCAGATCCTGCACCTGCATTTCCGGGGGCATGGGATTTCCCACGCGAGGGCGGCGCAGTTTGAGTTTCTGTGCGGATTCTTGGGCGGGCGGCGGGATTATATGGAACGGGTGGGGGCGCTGAGTTTGAAGGAGCAGCACGCCCACGTTCCGATCCGGCCCGAAGATGCCGAGGATTGGCTGGCTTTGATGGGGCAGGCTTTGCAGGATGTGGGGGTTTCCGAGCCAGTGCGGGGGCAGGTTTTTGGGGCCTTCCAGCGGGCCGCCCGGACGCTGATCAACCGGGAGGCCGGCTCGGCTGCGGAGTAGTGTCCACGTGTGGACAGAGGGGGGTAGGGATTTCAAGGGGTTAGGTATTTTTGGTAAGGGTTTGTTAAGGTTTTGTTAAGGTTTTGGTCATAGATGAAACTGGAGCTACGCAACAGTAGGCTAGAAACGAAAAAGTAACTGCTTGGCGGTGCAAGATAGTTGCAATAGAGTATCTCAATCTGAGATTTAATAAGGGTAGCTTACGTTGGCAGTTCAAAGTCATTCTAGAAACATTCAGTTCTTAGATTTAGTCATATCACGTAAGACTCAACACGCACCTTTCCCAAATCTGATAGATCTAGTTCCGCTTTGGGGGGAACATGACAGCAGTAGCACTTCGCCGCCCAAAGAGTTCGAAAAGGGGACAGTGACGGCTTTGATCAAACAAGTCTTGCGGGACACTAGCAGTGAAACTGTAACGCTTTTGATTGAATTCTCAGATAAAGATGCGCCTGATCCGACATTTCGAGATCACATAAAGAAAGCAACGCGTCATATTGGCAAAACGGTCGGTGAAGGCAATAGCTATTCAGCGCACTTCGTTATTTCAACTAGCAAGCCAAAAACTCCAAATACATATATTTGCGCATTGGAAATGATGCCTGGAATTTCAAGCTCTAGAGTTCAAGTAATATTAAACGACGCGATTAGATTTATTTGCAATGCAGCAAAAGATGGAAGATTTCAATTTACCAAGCCCGGTGTATCGAAAAAGTCATCGAGTTTTGTCCCCCACATCCAACTGCATGGACATCCATCAGACCAGTTTCTTCGTGATATTGAGCATGGAACGATAAATTCACTGCACTTGTTTGAACCACAGAGTGCACAACCATTAGCACAATCAGCATACCTCAAGGCAGAACAAAGTCTGATAAAAGTTAAAGTATCCAAAGACATCCCTATTGGTCAAAGAATCGCTACCATAGTTTCAGGTCTGGCACCAAAAAGAAAAACTCACCCCATTACGAGAATCTTCATTCAGCCTGAAAAGGAAGGGCGATCTTTTCACGTTGACATAGAAACAGAAAGTGGTCGTTTAATTAGTGAAGCCTACACTAAATTCAAAAGGATATCACCCATATCACCCGTAATTTCTTCTGCTTCACCAGATCAAATTGTGACGCATTTTGAAACACTTATGAAAACAGAGTTGGTCAAGGCGCGATGAAGTCTGATACGCTTTATCAGCTATTGCGCCCGCTAGCCTTTCTTGATGTTAAGGGCCCTACACTCAACATATACCGCTACTACATACCCATCGGCATGGTAGTCATTCAGTTTATTTTATTTATCTTTTCTGATATTTCCGTCAAGATTGTTGGCGACAAGTCACTGGCTGATTACATGTCGAGCTTTTTCGTTTCCCTTCCGGGATTCTATATTGCAGCGCTGTCTGCCATTGTTGCCTTCAATGGTGGAGACTTAGACAAAGAGATGCCTGACGTATCTGCGACTCTGATGTCGCATGGAGATATTTCACGGCAGGAAATATCTATGCGTATATTTCTATGCTACCTTTTTTGCTATTTAACAATAATTTCATTTGCGGGATTTTTTATGTGCTTGGCCGGAAACTTGATTGCCGTTGATTGCAAACATGCAGGCTTTACTCAAAAAATAATCTGTGATCCCACCGTCGTTTCCCTCTTATCATTTTCTTACAGCGCAATCATAGTTTTCTTGGCTGCCTCGATTGTCTCCTGCACTGTGCAAAGCCTTTACTTCCTTTCGGAGCGAGTAAACCAAAGCATTTGAGGTTTTCCCCTCAATTTAGAATCATTTGCCGCATCCACCAGAAATATCACCTCGGCTGAAACAAGCACTCTATTTCGTCCAGCACGTCGTCTATCAGCCCGTTCTTGCGCGCCTCTGGCCCGGAGAAGCGGAGAATCCAGCTGTCGCCGGAGCGCTCGCGCCTGATGGTTAACCCTTGCTTCAAATGCAGCAGGCGTCGGGGGCGGCCGGGGGTGGTGGCGGTGGCTTCCTCGGCGGGGTCAAGCGACTCGGACAGGATCGGCAGCAGGGCTTGCCATTGGGTGGGCAGGGCGGAGCGGTGGTGGTCGCGGAGGGTGAGGTGGATCAGCTCGGACAGGCCCGCGCGCAGGGCGGCGGAGAGGCGGTGCATTTGGCGGCCTGTGAGGCGTTCGGGGGTTGCGATGGCGTCTTCAAGGTCTTCGACGACCTCGGCGAAGGCGCGCAGGCGGGCGCGTTTTTGACGGGAGGCAGAGGCGTGCAGGGTTTGGGTGGCCGCGTCCAATGTGTCGAAGATGCCGGCGCGGGTGGCGGCGAGTAGCGGCGCGCCTTTCTCCCAAGCACTTGTTTCTGCGCGGATTTCGTTCTCGGCGACCATATCGGCCATGGCTTGCGGGATGGTTTCGGGGCTGCGGATGAAGGCGGCGATCTCGGTGAAGCTGCCGTTTTGGCACAGGGCTGCGAGGCGCTGGTGGGCGGTGAGGCGGCGCAGGCCGGAGATCAGGCCGTAGCGGTGGGTCTCGGTGGGTTGGCTGAGTTTCCAGACCTCAATCGGTTGGCGCAGGCCGGTGGTGGCGATGGAGGTGGTGAGTTTGGCCATGGCGTCCTCGTCGAGTTGGGTGCGGTCGCGCGGCAGGGCTTCGGCGTCGATTTCCGAGGTGGCGATGAGGATGTGGGGGGTCATGCGGGCTCCGATCTTTGGGGGATTGGAGCCTGAGGATGGTTAAGATTGCGTGGCGCGGGCGGGCGGTCAGATGACGGGTGTTGGCAGGGGCTGGCCTGCGAAATGGGCGGTGAGGTTGGCGCGCATCACCTCTCCCATGGCGCGGCGGGTTTGCAGGGTGGCCGAAGCGTGATGCGGTTGCAGCAGGACGTTTTGCAGGGGGGCGAAGCGGGGGTTGATGTGGGGCTCGGCGTCAAACACGTCGAGGGCGGCTCCGGCGATTTGGTGGGATTCGAGGGCGTCGAGCAGGGCGTTTTCGTCGACATTGGCGGCGCGGGAGATGTTGATCAGGAAGCCGTCGGGGCCGAGGGCTTTGAGGGTTTCAGCGTTGATGATGTGGTGGGTTTCGGGCGTGGCTGCGGCGGTGACGATGAGGAAATTGGCATGGGTGGCGAGGGCGATGGGATCGGGGATGTAGGTGTAGGGCAAGGGTTTTTCGCTGCGGGCGGAGTAGGCGATGTCGATGCCGAAACCTTGCAGGCGGGTGGCTATGTCTTGGCCGATGCGGCCCATGCCGAGGATGCCGGCGCGGGCGCCCCAGACGCGGCGTTGCAGCGGGAAGCTGGTGGTGGTCCATGCGCCGGAGCGGGCGTGGTGGTCGGCGGCAGGGATCTGGCGGGCGAGGCTGAGCATCATGCCTAGGGCGAGGTCGGCGCAGTCTCCGGTCAGCACGTCGGGGGTGTTGGTGACTTGGATGTGCCGGGAGGCGCAGAGGGAGAGGTCGATGGCGTCATAGCCGACGCCGTAGATGGCGATCAGTTTGAGGTTGGGGCAGGCTTGGATCACCTCGGAGGCAACCCCTGCCCCGCCGTTGGTGGCGATGGCTTCGATCAGGCTCAGGTCTGGGTTTTGGTCGAGGTGGTGGATGGTGTAGGCGGCGTCCAAAGCGGTTTGATCCCATGCGGGGTAGTTGGCGACCTGAAGGATGTGGGGTTTGGGCAATGTGGCCTCCGGTTGACAGGCTATGGGAGCGGTAACATAAACGCAGGGCGTTGTGGGGGGGCAAGATGGGGCTGCTTGATCTGGGCGGCAAGCGGGCGTTGGTGACGGGGGCGTCGCAGGGCATCGGGCGGGCACCGACCAAGGGGATGGCTACGGATTGGCCGTGGCATCGGCTGCAAGGCAATGCGATGGCGCCGGGGTATTTTGACACACCGCTCCATGCGACCTTGGTCGCGGCCCCCAGCTTTACCGAATGGCTGGAAAAGCGCATGCCTGCGGGGCGCTGGGGGCGGGTGGAGGATTTGGTCGAGGCTTGCGTGGTTCTCGCATCGAGTGCGTCATCCTGCGTGAACGGACAGTGTTTTCTATGTCGATGGGGGATAACGGCGTTACTATGAAGAACCAAGTTGAGAAAATCATCTTGATGGGGGTGGCGGGCTGCGGGAAATCCTCGGTCGGGGTGGCGTTGGGCGAGGCATTGCGCCTGCCCTACCGGGAGGCGATGATCTGCATCCGGCAGCGAATATCGCCAAGATGTCGCGCGGAGAGGCTTTGAGCGATGCGGATCGCTGGCCTTGGCTGGCACTGGTGGGTCAAGCTTTGCGCGGGCCGGGGATTTTGGGCTGCTCGGCTTTGAAGCGGGCGTATCGGGAGTTGATCGACGCAGAGGCGGGTGGCGGGGTGGTGTTTGTGCATCTGTCGGGATCGCGCGCGGTGATTGAAGGCCGGATGCGCAGGCGGACGGGGCATTTTATGCCTCCTGCCTTGCTGGATAGTCAGTTTGCGACGTTGGAGGTGCCCGCGCCGGATGAGCGGGCGGTGGTGATGGATATTGATCAGCCTTTGAACGCGGTGGTGTCGGAGATTGTTCTGAAGCTTGGGTGCCTCGGGTTGGCGGTTGGGGGCTCTCCCCCAAACCCCGAGATTGATCGTAGCTAACGCAACTGGGGGGTGATTCATGTCGGCTGCGACGGATTCAAATACTGAAATCATTTTTGTTCGGCTGTTAAACGAAGCAACAGACGTCTTCCGCCCGACAACGGCTATCGTCGTCGGCGATGGGAACTTCAAAATTCTTCCAACAGAGCGCTATGACCCTAGCGATGAAACTTGGGAATTCTTACCGGGCTCTATCGTCTCTTGCTCTTGGAAAGTGCTTTCTGGGTGAGAAGTGCGCATAGCAACAAGTATTTAGACCACCGTAAGGGCAAATTTGAGTTAAATTTTAGGGGCTTGGTTGGCGCTGGATGCTGCCTCGCAACTCTCGCTCTCTCTTTCTTAACTCTTTCACATTGGCTTAAATATCCCACGGGGGTCCGGGGGTGTGAAACCCCCGGCTTTGGCGGCTTGGTGCGGAGCATCCAAGAAAATCCTCGCCGTCGCGGCGGGTCTTACACGATCGCCATGTTCTGAATCTCGCGTGCCAACCGTGCGGCCACCGGGGGCAGGATGCTGCCTGCGCGGGTGACGAGGCCAAAGGGTTCGACCTCGATACCAAGGTCGATGGCGAGTTCGGTATAGGGCGCGTCGGGGTGGGCGGAGAAGCTGGTGACCACGGCGCGGGCCAGCGGGGCGATGGCGTTGGATTGTTGGATCAGCGCGAAGATCAGCAGGAACGAGGCGGTGGACAGCCGTTGCGGCGGGCTGGGCATGCCACGGGCGCGCAGGCGGGCGTGCACGGCGCGCGACAGCAGCGATTCGGGCGGCGGCATCACCCAATCATAGGCGAGCAGGTCTTCGGGCTTGGGGCTCGGGTGATGGGCAAGCGGGTGGCCTTTGCGCACCACAAGGCTGACCGGCTCGCTGGCGATGGCGGTCAGGGTGAACAGCTCGCGGGTCGGGCCTTCGGGCAAACGGCCGATGACGAAATCCAGCCGGCCGGCGAGCAGTTGTTCGCAGAGCAGGTCCGAGGGCGAGACGACGACTTCGACCGTCACGAGGGGCGCGGTGAGGCGGGCGTTGCGCAGGGTGGGCAGCACGCGGTCGATGGCGGGGCCGGTGACGGAGCCGATGCGGACATGGCCCACACTGCCGGAGGCGACTTCGGTCATGTCACGGGCGGCATCGCGCAGCTCCATCTGGATACGTTGGGCGCGGGCGGCGAGGGCTTGGCCCACCGCCGTCAGGCTCATGCCGCGCCCGGTGCGGTGGTGCACGGGAGAGCCTACGATGCGCTCGTTCCGCCAACAGACGCGAGGCGGCGGGCTGGGTGGTGCCGATCTGGCCTGCGGCGAGGCTGATCTGCCCGGTGTCGGCCAAGGCGGCCAGCAGGCGCAAATGGCTGAGTTTCAGGCCGCGTTGCGCCAGTAAATCGGCGCTAAGGGGTTTTAGCATATCAATCTCGCCATCTATCTATACGATTTCATCATTTGACCGATATATTTACCTGTTGCAAGAGTGCCGCACGGTCTCGGGAGGGCCTGCTCTGCCGATCCGTCGGGTTATCGCGGCCAAAGTGCCGCTTGGGAGGATATAGAATGCAAGTTTCAAGAAGGGCGCTTTTGGCGCTGGGCGGCGCTGCCGCTGCCTCGAGCATCGTCGGTCTGCCAGCTTTTGCGCAAGACAAAGGCACCATCGGCATCGCGATGCCGACGCAATCTTCGGCACGCTGGATCTCGGATGGCAAGTCGATGGTGGAGCAGTTCACCGCCGCCGGCTACACCGCCGATCTGCAATATGCAGAAGACGACATTCCGAACCAGTTGGCGCAGATCGAAAACATGATCACCAACGGCGTGAAAGCGCTGGTGATTGCGGCCATCGACGGCACCACTTTGTCGAACGCTCTGGACGCGGCCAACAAGGCTGGCATCAAGATCATCGCTTATGACCGTCTGATCCGCGACAGCGGCTCGGTCGACTATTATGCAACGTTTGACAACTTCAAGGTTGGCGTGCAGCAGGCAACTTCGCTGGTTGAAGGCCTGAAAGAGCGTTTTGCCGACACGAAGCCGTGGAATGTCGAACTGTTCGGCGGTAGCCCGGACGATAACAACGCGTTCTTCTTCTATGATGGCGCGATGTCGGTGTTGCAGCCGCTGATCGACTCCGGTGACATTGCGATCCCGTCCGGTCAGTCCGGCATGAAGGTGGTTGGCACCCTGCGTTGGGATGCGGCTGTCGCCCAAGCCCGGATGGACAACCTGCTGTCGTCGAACTACGGCGATAAGGTTCTGCACGGCGCTTTGTCGCCTTATGATGGGCTGTCGATCGGGATTCTGTCCTCGGTCAAGGGCGTCGGCTATGGCTCGGGCGATCTGAAAATGCCGATCGTCACTGGTCAAGATTGTGAAGTGCCGTCGGTGAAGTCGATCATCGCGGGCGAGCAGTATTCCTCGATCTTCAAGGACACCCGCGAGCTGGCGAAAGTCACCGTCAAGATGGTCGACGCGGTGCTGTCGGGTGCTGAGCCGGAAATCAACGACACCAAAACCTATGACAATGGCGTCAAAGTTGTGCCGTCCTATCTGCTGGAAAGCCAGCCGGTGAATGCGGGCAACTACGAAGCTGTGCTGGTGACTTCGGGCTATTACACCGCTGACGAGCTGAAGTAAGCTAACTCCGTGCCCGCTCATCCGGGCGGGCACGGGTTTTGGGAGGAAACCATGACAGCATTGTTGGAAATGCGGGGGATCTCTAAGGTCTTTCCGGGTGTTCGGGCGTTGGATAACGTGTCGTTGAGTGTCGAGCCGGGGGAGATCCATGCGATCTGCGGTGAGAATGGCGCGGGCAAATCGACGCTGATGAAGGTGCTGTCGGGGGTGTATCCGTTTGGCTCTTACGAGGGCGATATCATTTATGACGGCGAGACTTTGGCTTGCCGCAATATCCGCGACAGTGAGCATCGCGGGATTATCATTATCCATCAGGAACTTGCGCTGGTGCCGCTGCTGTCGATTGCCGAGAACCTGTTTCTGGGCAATGAGGTGGCGAAGAACGGTGTGATCAACTGGGGCGAGGCCTATCAGCGCACTGAGGGGCTGTTGAAGAAGGTCGGGTTGAACGAACTGCCGACCACCAAGGTGGAAAAGCTGGGCGTTGGTAAGCAGCAGTTGATCGAGATTGCCAAGGCCTTGGCCAAGGACGTGCGGTTGTTGATTCTGGACGAGCCGACGGCGGCGTTGCAGGAGAATGACAGCCAGAAACTGCTCGATCTGATGCTGGAGTTGAAGGCGCAGGGCGTCACGCAGATCATCATCAGCCACAAGCTGAACGAGATTTCCCGCGTCGCCGACCGGATCACCGTGATCCGCGATGGCGCGTCGGTGTCGACGATGGACAAGCATGAGATCACCGAAGACCGCATCATCCGCGATATGGTCGGTCGCGATATGGCGCATCGCTATCCCGAGCGGGTTTTGAGCGCGGGTGAGACGCTGATGGAGGTGAAGGGCTGGAATGTCTGGCACCCCGAGCAGGCGGAGCGGCAGATCATCAAGGATGTGTCGTTCAACGTGAAGAAGGGCGAGATTGTGGGTATCGCCGGGTTGATGGGCACCGGGCGCACCGAACTGGCGATGTCGATCTTCGGCAAGTCCTATGGGCAGGGCCATAAGGGCTCGATCAAGATGCACGGGGCTGAGGTGGATGTCTCGACCGTGCCGAAAGCGGTCAAGGCCGGGATTGCTTATGTCACCGAGGATCGTAAAGGGCTTGGCCTGATCCTTGAGGAACCGATTGTAAAGAATATCACTTTGGCGAATTTGGCCGGGGTGGCGATGCGCGGTGTGCTGGACAAGCGGCGCGAAACCCGGGTGGCCGAAGGCTACCGCAAACAGTTGGCGATCCGCACGCCGGGGGTTCAGCAGAAGGTGGTCAACCTGTCGGGCGGCAATCAGCAGAAGGTGGTTTTGTCGAAATGGCTGTTCACCGAGCCTGAGGTTCTAATCCTTGATGAACCGACGCGCGGCATCGACGTCGGCGCGAAGTTTGAGATTTACACCATCATGAAGGAACTTGCCGAACAGGGCAGATCTATCGTGATGATCAGCTCGGAAATGCCCGAGTTGCTGGGGATGTGTGACCGGATTTATGTGATGAATGAGGGGCGCATCGTGGGTGAATTGGATCGGGCCGAGGCCAGCCAAGAGAAGATCATGGCACTGATCCTGAAGGGCGAAGGGAAGGCTGCATAATGGCACAAGAGAAAAAATCCGGCTCGGCTTTGGGCGACCGCTTGCGCGAGAATGGCATGCTGCTGGCGCTGGTCGCCATTGTGGTGCTGTTTTCGGCGCTGCTGGGCTATCAGGGCAAAACATTTTTGCAGCCGCAAAACATCACCAACATTTTCTTGCAAAACGGCCATGTGATCATTCTGGCTTTGGGGATGCTCTTGGTGATCGTGTCGGGGCATATTGATCTGTCGGTGGGCTCGGTGGCGGCGTTTACCGGCGCGGTTGCGGCCTATCTGACGGTGAAAGTCGGCTTGCCATTCTACATCGTTATCCCGGCGACGCTGATTGTCGGCGGCTGCATTGGTGCTGTGCAGGGCTATTGGGTGGCATTCTGGCGCATCCCGTCGTTCATCGTGACTTTGGCGGGGATGATGGTGTCCCGGGGGGCGACGATGTGGATGCTCGGCGGGCAGAACATCGGACCGTTCCCGAAGGAATTCCAAGCGATTTCAAGTGGTTTCCTGCCGGATTTGACCGGGATTGGCCAGCCGCATGGGCTGACGGTGATCTTGGTGCTGCTGGCGATTGGCGCGCAGTTCTGGCTGGGCTTTAAGGCACGGGCGCGGGATGCCGAGTTCGGCATGGAGCCGGAGCCGATGGCGTTGTTCATGGGCCGCACGGTGTTGATTGCGGCGGCGACGGGGTTTGTCGGCTATCAACTGGCGTATCTGAAGGGCCTGCCGAACGTGCTGGTGGTGCTGATCGTGCTGACGGTTCTCTATGCGTTTTTCACCGAAAATACCACGATGGGGCGGCGGATTTACGCGGTGGGCGGCAATGAGAAGGCGGCCAAACTGTCGGGGATCAACTCGGACCGTCTGGTGTTTGCGTGTTTTGTCAACATGGGGGTTCTCGCGTCTTTGGCGGGGATGATGGTGACGGCGCGGTTGAACTCGGCGACGCCGAAGGCGGGCACCGGGTTTGAATTGGATGCGATTGCTTCGGTGTTCATCGGTGGGGCGTCGATGACCGGCGGTTCGGGAAAGATCGTCGGCGTGGTGATCGGGGCGCTGATCATGGGCGTGATGAACATGGGCATGTCGATCATGGGCATCGGCATTGATTATCAGCAGATGATCAAGGGGCTGGTGCTGTTGGCCGCTGTGATCTTCGACGTCTATAACAAAGCGAAATAAGACAGGAATATCATGCTGTTGTCTCAGATACTTAATGCGGATGGCTCGATCAGCGTGGTGGCGCGGGAAGGGTCCGAGGCGGCAGTGGTGCGCGGGGCTGTCAGCACCTATGCGCTGGCGTCCGAGGCTTTGGCGCAGGGTCGCGGCTTGGCCGAAGTGATCGCGGCGCGGGGTCTGGGCGAGGCGGTGGATCTGGTGGCACTGGCTGCGGCGGGGCGTTTGGCCCTGCCGATCACCCACCCCGATTTGACGCATATGCATCTGACCGGCACCGGGTTGACGCATCTGGGGTCGGCTGCGACCCGCGACGCGATGCACGCCAAGCTGGATGGGGCCGAGGTGCTGACGGACAGCATGAAGATGTTCCAGATGGGGCTGGCGGATGGGCGGCCAGCGCCGGGTCAGGTTGGCGTGCAACCGGAGTGGTTCTATAAGGGCAATGGCTATACCGCAGTTGCCCCCGGTTCTGCGCTGACCTCTCCGGGGTTTGCGCTGGATGGCGGCGAGGAGCCGGAACTGGCGGGCATCTATCTGATTGATGCCGATGGCACTCCGGCGCGGGTTGGCTGGGCCTTGGCGAATGAGTTTTCCGACCATGTGACCGAGCGGATCAACTACCTGTTCCTCGCCCATTCCAAGCTGCGCGAGGCCTCGTTTGGGCCGGAACTGCTGGTCGGCGATCTGCCTTTGGACGTGCGCGGGGCCAGCCGGATTTACCGCGATGGTAAGGCGATCTTTGACAAGCCGTTCCTGTCGGGTGAGGCCAACATGTCGCATACGTTTGCCAACCTCGAGCATCACCATTTCAAATACGATCTGTTCCGCCAGCCCGGCGATCTGCATGTGCATATGTTCGGCACCGCGACTTTAAGCTTCGCCGAGGGGCTGAACGTGCTGCCCGGCGATACGTTTGAGATTCAGGTGGACGCGTTTGGTCTGCCGCTGCGCAATACTTTGGCCGTTGCCCCTGCCCTGTCGGGTGCGGTGATGGTCAAGCAACTCTGAGGATATCATGACCTTCAAACCTGCCGCATGGCCCCGCAAACTGCGCTCGCAAACTTGGTTTGGCGGCACGTCGAAGGACAATATCTACCACCGCGGCTGGATGAAGAACCAAGGCTTCCCGCCGGATTTGTTCGATGGCCGCCCGGTGATTGGCATTCTGAACACTTGGTCGGAACTGACGCCCTGCAACGCCCATCTGCGCGATCTGGCCGAGCGGGTGAAGCATGGGATTTACGAGGCCGGGGGTTTTCCGGTGGAAGTTCCGGTGTTCAGCGCCTCTGAATCCGCCTTCCGCCCCACCGCGATGATGTTCCGCAACCTCGCCGCGATGGCGGTGGAAGAGGCCATGCGCGGGCAGCCGATGGATGGCTGCGTGCTGATGGTGGGCTGCGATAAGACCACGCCTTCGCTTTTGATGGCGGCGGCTTCGACGGATATTCCATCGATTGTGGTCACAGGCGGGCCGATGCTGAACGGTTACTATAAGAATGAGCGGGTCGGCTCGGGCACACACCTTTGGAAATTCTCCGAAGCCGTGAAGGCCGGCACGATGACGCGCGAGGAGTTTGTCGATGCGGAAGCCTCGATGAGCCGCTCTCCGGGGTCTTGCAACACCATGGGGACGGCAAGCACGATGGCCTCGATGGCGGAAGCTTTGGGCATGGCTTTGTCGGGCAATGCCGCTATTCCGGCGGTGGACTCGCGCCGCCGCGTGATGGCGCAGCTGACGGGGCGGCGGATTGTGCAGATGGTGAAGGATGATCTGAAGCCGTCTGACGTGCTGAAGAAAGAAGCGTTTGAGAATGCGATCCGCACCAATGCCGCGATTGGCGGCAGCACCAATGCGGTGATCCACCTGCTCGCCATCGCGGGCCGGGTTGGCATTGATCTGACGCTGGAAGACTGGGACCGGTGCGGCCGCGATGTGCCGACGATTGTGAACCTGATGCCGTCGGGGAAATACCTGATGGAGGAATTCTTCTACGCGGGCGGCCTGCCCGTGGTGATCAAGCGGCTGGGCGAGGCGGGGTTGCTGCACAAGGATGCGCTGACCGTGTCGGGGGAGTCCGCTTGGGAGCAGGTCAAGGATGTGGTGAACCACAATGACGACGTGATCCTGCCCGCCGACAAGGCCCTCGCCCAATCGGGCGGCGTGGTGGTGGTGAAGGGCAATCTTGCGCCGAAAGGGGCTGTGTTGAAGCCCTCGGCTGCCACCGCCGCTTTGTTGACCCACCGGGGCCGTGCGGTGGTGTTCGAGGATATCGACGACTACAAGGCCAAGATCAACGACGAGGATCTCGACATCGACGAGACCTGCATCATGGTCTTGAAAAACTGCGGCCCGAAAGGTTATCCGGGCATGGCAGAGGTCGGCAACATGGGCCTGCCGCCGAAAATCCTGCGCCGCGGCATCACCGATATGGTGCGGATTTCCGATGCACGGATGTCGGGCACGGCCTATGGCACGGTGGTGCTGCACACCTCGCCGGAAGCCGCTGCGGGCGGGCCCTTGGCGGTGGTGCAGAACGGCGATTTCATCGAGTTGGACGTGCCAAACCGCCGTCTGCATCTGGATATCTCGGATGAAGAATTGGCGGCGCGGTTGGCAGCTTGGGTGCCGATCCATCCGCTTTATGAAAGCGGCTACGGCTGGCTGCATCAGCGCCATGTGCAAGGCGCGGATACCGGGGCCGATCTCGATTTCCTGAAAGGCGCGCGCGGCAATGCGGTGGGCAAGGATTCGCATTGATGAAGATCGCACTGGTTGGCATCGGCAAGATCGCCATAGATCAACATGTGCCTGCGATTGCAGCTTCCCCAGATTGGGAGTTGGCTGCGACGGTGTCGCGCAAGGGTTCGGTCGATGGGGTTGCCGCGTTCGACGATTTCGCGACGTTTCTGGCGGCGCGGCCTGATGTGACGGTGGTGTCGTTGTGCCTGCCTCCGGTGCCTCGGTTCGACTATGCCGAGGCGGCGCTGCTGGCGGGGCGGCATGTGATGCTGGAGAAACCACCGGGAGCAACCTTGGCGGAAGTCCATGCTTTACAAGCCCTTGCGGTCTCCAAAGGCCTGAGCCTCTATACCACTTGGCACAGCCGGATGGCGCATGCGGTGGCTCCGGCGAAGGCTTGGCTGGCGGATAAAACCATCCTGTGCGCGCATATCACTTGGCGCGAGGATGTGCGCAAATGGCATCCGGGGCAGGATTGGGTGTTTGAACCGGGCGGCATGGGCGTGTTTGATCCGGGCATCAATGCTTTGTCGATCCTTACGGAAATCCTGCCTGCGCCGGTGCATCTGACCGCCGCCAGCCTTGAGTTTCCCTCCAACCGCCAGACCCCGATTGCGGCGCAACTGACCTTCTCGGGCGGCGTGACCGCAGATTTCGACTGGCGGCAGACCGGACCGCAGACGTGGGACATCGAGGTCGAGACCGACCACGGCGCTATGGCCCTGCGGATGGGCGGCAATGTGCTGGAGATCGCAGGCCACGCGGCGGGTGGTGAGAATACCATCATGGGCGAATATCCCGCACTTTACGCCCGGATGGCAGAACTGGTGGCGCAAGGGGCCTCGGAAGTCGATCTTGCGCCGATGGTGCATGTCGCCGACGCGCTGACTTTGGGCCGCCGTATTGAAACCGAGGCCTTCGACTTCTAATTCGACATTGGCTTACATATTCACGGGGGGGTGCGGGGGGGCGAATGCCCCTCCGTTGCTTCGTTGATCAAGGAGAACCACCATGCTGACTGGCAAACACCTTATCGCAAGGCAATGGATCGCGGGCGACGCGACGTTTATGTCCTCTCCGGCGACGGGCGAGGCTTTGGCCTTTGCCGTCGGCACGCCTGCGCATGTCGATGCGGCGGTGCAAGGCGCGGAAGCCGCTTATCCGTCTTATGCGGCGCTCAGCCGCGACGCCCGCGCGGCGTTCCTTGAGCGGATTGCCGAGGAAATCGACGCGCGCGGGGCCGAGATCACCGCGATTGGTACTTCGGAAACCGGGCTGCCAGCGGCGCGGTTCGAGGGGGAGCGCGGGCGCACCACTGGCCAGCTGCGGCTGTTCGCCAATCACATCCGCAAGGGCGACTATCTCGACCGTCGCTTTGATGCGGCCCAGCCGGATCGTGCGCCCGCGCCGCGCCCGGAAATTCGCATGATGCAGGTGCCGGTGGGGCCAGTTGCGGTGTTTGGGGCCTCAAACTTCCCGCTCGCGTTTTCCACGGCGGGCGGTGATACCGCGAGCGCTTTGGCGGCGGGCTGTCCGGTGGTGGTCAAAGGCCATTCGGCGCATCCGGGAACCGGCGAGATTGTGGCGCAAGCCATTGATGCAGCTATCAAAGCGCATGGGTTGCATCCCGGCGTGTTTTCCTTGGTGCAGGGCGGCAACCGCGATGTCGGTGAGGCTTTGGTGCAGCATCCGCTGATCAAGGCAGTGGGCTTCACCGGGTCTTTGGGCGGCGGGCGGGCGTTGTTTGATCTGTGCGCGCGCAGGCCAGAGCCGATTCCGTTCTTTGGGGAATTGGGCTCGGTCAACCCGATGTTCCTGCTGCCCGCCGCAGTGGCGGCGCGCGGCGAGGCACTGGCCGCGGGCTGGGCCGGATCTTTGACGATGGGCGCAGGTCAGTTTTGCACCAATCCCGGCATCGCGGTGGTGGTGGACGGGGCCGAGACGCAGGCGTTTATCGACGCTGCCAAGGCGGGGCTGGCAAAGGTCGGCGCGCAAACCATGCTGACGGACGGTATTGCGCAGGCCTATCGCGCCGGGCGGGATCGGGTGGCGGCATCGGCGGGGGTGCAGGCGGTGCTGACCTCGGTCTGCGATCTGCGCCAAGCCACGCCCTATCTGTTTGAGGTGTCTGGCGCGGATTGGCTGGCCAATCATGCTTTGGGCGAGGAAGTGTTCGGGCCTTTGGGGCTGGTGGTGCGGGTGGCGGATTTCGCCGAAATGCAGGCGGTGGCGCAGGCATTGCAGGGCCAGTTGACCTGCACCTTGCACGTTGATCCGGCAGATTATCCGCAAGCCCGCAGCCTGCTGCCAGTGCTAGAGCGTAAAGCTGGCCGCATCCTCGCCAACGGCTTCCCGACGGGCGTTGAGGTGGTGGATGCGCAGGTGCATGGCGGGCCCTATCCGGCCTCGACCAATTTTGGCGCGACCTCGGTGGGGACGTTGTCGATCCGGCGCTGGTTGCGTCCGGTGGCGTTCCAGAATCTGCCAGCCGCGTTGTTTCCGGCGTATTTGGTTTAAGAAAGGCCGGGGGGACTCGTCCCCCCGGACCCCCGTGTCTGGTTAGAGCAGGCCACGTCCTGCCAGATTGCGCATCAGGGCGCTGGTGCCGAAGGTCCATTCCGGGGCCTCGGTCGACAGCCGCACGGTGTTGCGCAGGGTTCCGAGTTCGGGCGTGAAAATGCTCACCACATCGCCAAGATGGTGGGTGAAGCCCTGCCCCGGCCCGTCGCGGTCTTGCACTGGCGAGAACATCGTGCCGCAGTAAAGCATGAAGCCGTCGGGATATTGGTGATGCCGACCCCGGGTTTGCGCCACCAGATCGGCGGGGTCGCGGCTGATCTGGCGCATCGAAGACGCCCCTTGCAGGTGGAAGCCGTCTGCGCCCGTGACGGTCAGGGTCAGATCGAGATTGCGGACGGAATCGAGGCTGAAATCGCTGTCGAAAATGCGGATGAACGGGCCGATGCTGGCGGCAGCATTGTTGTCTTTCGCCTTTCCGAGCAGCAGGGCTGAGCGGCCTTCGACATCGCGCAGGTTCACGTCATTGCCCAAAGTCGCGCCGACGATTGTGCCTTTGGAATTCACCGCCAGCACCACCTCGGGTTCGGGGTTGTTCCATTGGCTGATCGGGTGCAGGCCGACCGATGCACCGTAACCCACAGCAGACATCGGTTGCGCCTTGGTGAAGACCTCGGCATCCGGGCCGATGCCGACTTCGAGATACTGGCTCCAGAGGTTTTCGGCTTGCAGCAGGGCTTTGACCTCGGCGGCTTTGGCGGAACCGGGGATCAGATCGCGCAAGGAGTTGCCGATCACCTCGGCGACGCGAGCGCGGATTTCAGCCGCACGGGCGGGGTTTCCGGCGGCGCGTTCCTCGATCACCCGTTCGACCATGGATCGCGCGAAGGTGACGCCGCAGGCTTTGACGGCTTGCAAGTCATTGGGGGCGAGCAGGTGGGTTTGGGAGTGATCTGGCTCGATGGAGGCGGCGGCGATATCGGTGAGGGGGCCTAGGTCTTCGCCTTGGATTCTGGCGATAAATCCAGCGATATCAGGTTGCTCCAACATATCGCGCATCGTCGGGGCGGCTTTGCTGGTGATGTCGATGACGCGGTTCTCGCGCAGGGTGACAAGGCTGGGGCCGATACCTGCGCGCCAGACACGGCCCAGCCAAAGGCCGTTCGGCAGGGTGAGGTTTGCGGTCTGCGGCATGGTTCAGCCCTCTTTGGATTGAGGCAAGACTGGGGGATTTTGACGGTGGTGTCGAGAGTTCAGCGCGCACCGCCGCCCTGTCTGATCCAACCGAAATAATCGGCACTGCCCATTTGGCCGCCCTTCAGCGCCAGTTGCAATCCGTCATGCGGGCCATCGCCATGCGCGGTAAACAGCGCCGCGCCGGGGATGGTGGGGGCGAGGGCGGAAAGCGCAAACAGGCCCAACTGGCGCGCGCCGTGGCCGGAAGTATCGCCGCCGGAGATCACCGCGCGGCGGAGTTTAGAGGCTTTCAGGGTGGCGTCCAACACCCGGCCGAGGCTTTCACCGATGCGTTGGTTGGCGGATTCGGGCGCGATTTGGGTTTGCGACAGGGCGCTGCGGAAGGCGGCGACAGCGGGGTCATTTGGGCCAGCGGCGGTGAGGATCAACGGGCTTTGGCCGCTGGCGATGAGGGCGAGGGCGGCTTGGGTGGCCTCGGCTTCGGCGGTCTCGGGGGTGGTGAGCAGGGTTGCGGCGTCTAAGCGGACGAGGCCGAAGCCGTTTGCTGCCGACCATTCGATCTGGGCGGCGGCGGTGGGCGAGACCGAACCAGAGACGGCGATGATCTGGGCGACGTTGCCAGCCGAGGCGGTGTCGGGTGCTGTGGGGATCAGGCCCTCGCGCTGCCAATATTCGATAAGTGCATATTCAATGCCTTGAGAGCCAACCAAAAGCCGCAGAATATCGCGATTCTGCCAGATCACGCGGCCTACGGCGGCATCGGTTTCGGCGGTCATCGTATCAATGCTGAGCAGGCGGGCGGTTTGCAGCGCCTGATCCAGCGCCGTTTGGGCGCTGTGCGGATCGGCCAAAGCCTCCAGATCCAGCAGGGCCGAGGGCAGATCGGTTTGCACAGCGAGATGACCCAGCACGTCGGATTCCTCCATCGGCGTGACCGGGTGCTCTGCCATCACCGGATGGCGGTCGAGGCGGAACACCCCCTGCGGCGTGCCCGCGAACAGATGGCCGAAGGCTTGATAGCGGCGCATCCGGGGCGCGGCGGTCAGCAGTGGGATGGCCTTGGAGGGGCGGGCTTGCAGAGCGAGGTCAATCGCGGTGCCGATGTTACCGACATGCGGCGCGGAATCGAGGGTGGAGCAGATTTTATAGTGCAGGAAGGGCGCGTTCAGGGCGGCCAAGAACGCCAAGGGCGCGGGCATGTTTGCTTGCATCCATGCCGGGCTGTGGCTGCGGGCGGTGGAGGCAATGCCCAGCCCCCGCATGCCGGGAAAGCGGGCCAGTTGCGCCGGGGTGGGCGTGTCGAAGAACAGGATCGCGGGCAGACCTGCGAAGGTTAAGGCCTCCATCACCGCCGCTGATCCGGTGAAATCGTCGCCATACCATGTGATCAGCAGGCCGTTTGGTAGGATTGCTGGGTGAGAAATGGGCATTGCGCTTCCTTCGACTTGACGTTGGCATATTATCTCATCATACCAGTTGAGCAAGTGGCTTATGGATAGAGCGATGACGAAGATTGCGCTGTTTGGGGCGGGCGGAAAGATGGGCGTGCGGCTGTCGCGCAATCTGGCGAAAACCGATTATACGGTGGCGCATGTCGAGGTGTCGGAGGCGGGTCAGGCCCGGTTGCGCGAGGCGGTCGGGGCTGTGTGTGTCGCGCCGGAAGTGGCGGTTCAGGGTGCCGATGTGGTGGTGCTGGCGGTGCCGGATACCGCGATTGGCAAGGTCGCGGCCATGGTGGTGCCGCTGGTGGCACCGGGCACGATTGTGATCTGTCTGGATGCGGCAGCACCCTTTGCCGGGCATCTGCCGCCGCGCGCGGACATCACCTATTTCGTCACCCACCCCTGCCATCCGCCGATCTTCAACGATGAAACCGACCCCGAGGCCAAGCGCGATTTCTTTGGTGGGGTGGCTGCGAAGCAGGGCGTGGTGAACGCGTTGATGCAGGGGCCGGAGGAACATTATGCCGTGGGCGAGGCGGTGGCGCAGGCGATTTTCGCGCCGGTGGTGCGCTCACATCGGGTGACGGTCGAGCAGATGGCGATGCTGGAGCCGGGGCTGTCGGAAACCGTTGTCGCCTCGCTGCTGGTGGTTATGCGCGAGGCGATGGATGAATGCGTGGCGCGCGGGGTGCCGCAGGCGGCGGCGCGGGATTTCCTGCTGGGGCATATGAATATCCTCGCGGCGGTGATCTTTGATGAACAGCCGGGGGTGTTCTCGGATGCCTGCAACAAGGCGATTGAGTTTGGCAAGCCGGTGCTGATGAAGGACGATTGGAAGCGGGTGTTTGAGTGGGACGAAATTACCGCGTCTATTCAGCGGATTACCTGAGGTTGTTGATGTGACTGCGCCCCCTTGCGGGGGCGTTTTCATTTGGGGCCGAATTTCTGAAGCGCCTGCGCCAACTCTTTGTGATCTTTGGCATAATCGCCCAAGGTCACACCTTGCACTGCGGCCTCCCACGCCTGCCTGATCGCGGCGACACCCGAGGCCGCCCCACCGGGATGGCCATGAATGCCACCACCGCCGAGATACATGAGATCCGTGGTTTGGCCGGTTCTGGCATAGGTTTCAACGGCTTGGCCGCCCCATTGACCCGACCCCACCACGGGCAAGGGCCGATCAGCGGGGTTGAAAATCGGCGTGCGGCAGGAGTGGAACGAACGTACGAAACTTTCGTCCGGCTCCCAGTATTTCGCGGCTATGCCGTTGATCTGAAACTGATCTACCCCCAAAAGCCGCCAGATTTTGCCATAGGCGGCGAAATCCATCCCCAAACCAGGATGGCGGGTCAGGATGTCCCAGCCGTTGCGGTGGGCGTGCAGGCAAAGCTGCGAGCGCTTGCGCAGGAAGCTCATGCCGCCGTAGCCTACGGAATTGATGTTGATCACTGCCGCATTGCCTCCAGCTTTGACGACAAGATCATGATTTTCCAGCATTTGATTAGGATCGGCAGAGGAGATTCCCCAAGCATACATCACCCGTTTACCCGTGCGCTGCTCGTGCGCGTCGATCGCGGGCATCACGGCAGCGATGCGGTCGGCCAAGGGGGAATAGCCGGGACTCATCAGTTTTTCATCGTCTTTGATGAAGTCCACCCCGGCGTCGCACAACTCTTTCACCATCAGCGCGGTTTCAGAAGGCGCAAGGCCCAAGGCGGGCTTGATGATCGAGCCGATGATCGGGCGGTTGTAGACATTGGTTAACGCGCGCGAGCCGTCGATGCCGAATTGTGGGCCGGGATGGCGGGCGAAGGCGGGCGGCAGGTCGAAATCCAACACCCGCACGCCCGACAAGCCCCGTACCGCATAAACGCCGCCAACGGTGATCGTCATCAAGGCGGCGATATCGGTGCCAACGGCCTCCAGAGGGTAGCCGATCACCACATCGGCGCGGTGGAACGGGCCGCCCTCGGTCGGGAAGGACGGGGTTTGTGTATCAGGCAGCGCGGTGATCGACAGCACGCGGGCGGCGCAGCGGGCTTTCACCGCCGCGGTTTCGCCCGGCAGATCGGTGAAGGTGCCGGTCGATTGATCCGAGGCGATTTTTGCCGCCAGAGCCGCCGGATCGCCGGGGGTTTCCAAGCGGTAAGTGACTTTGATCAGATCATCGGACATCGGCGGCGCTCCTACAGGTGTAGCTTGCATACTCATCATACCTGTTGAATTCAAGCCTGCTGCATGGCAAGGTTCAGACAGTTTGGAAGGAGCCTTGTTTTGCCACAACCCCTGATCGGTGCCGTGATCGGCTGCGGATTTTTTGCGCAAAATCAGCTCCATGCTTGGGCGGATTTGCCGGATGCGCAGATTGTGGCCCTGTGTGACCGCGATGCGGTGCGGCTGGCGGAAACCGCCGCAAAGTTTGGCATTGCGCGCACCTATGCCGATGCGGGCGCGATGTTTGCCGCCGAACGGTTGGATTTCGTCGATATCGCCACCACCGTCGCCGCGCATCGGCCCTTGGTCGAGATGGCGGCGCAGGCGGGGGTGCATGTGATCTGCCAGAAGCCGTTTGCGGCCAATATGGCGGATGCGCGGGCTATGGTTGCGGCGGTGGAGGCTGCGGGTAAGACCCTGATGGTGCATGAGAATTTCCGCTGGCAATCGGCGGTGCGGCGGGTGATTGAGATCGTGCGATCAGGGGAACTGGGTGAGGTGTTCTTTGGCCGGGTCAGCTTTCGATCGGGTTATGATGTGTTCGCGGGCCAGCCGTATCTCGCCGAGGGCAAACGCTTTATTATCGAGGATTTAGGTATCCATGTGCTTGATATTGCACGGGCTTTGTTTGGCGATGTGGTGCGGATGGCGGCGACGACAAAGCGGATCAACCCTGCGATCAAGGGTGAGGATGTGGCGACGATGCTGCTGACGCATGGCTCGGGGGCTGCGAGCGTGGTCGATTGTTCCTATGCCACACAGCGCCGCCCGGAAACCTTCCCGGAAAGCCTGATTGAGATTGACGGCAGCAAGGGCAGCTTGCGACTGGAGGCGGGGTATCGGCTGGTGCTGGTGGATCGCATCGAGGATCTGTCGCCGCCGCTGCTGGATTGGGCAAGCCAACCTTGGCACGATATTCAGGAAAGCGTGCTGATCATCCAGCGGCATTTTCTGGACTGTATTGCGGCGGGGTCCGAACCGGAAACTTCGGGCGCGGATAATTTGCAGACCCTCGCCTTGGTCGAGGCGGCCTATCTGTCCGCCGCTGAAGGGCGGATGGTGGAGTTGGCAGCGCTATGAAGATCAGCCATGGCGCGCTCAGTTTCGACTATGACAGCGGCGCGCTGCGGCGGATCAGTTTGGGCGAGGTCGAGGTAATCCGCGGCATCGCCTATCTGGTGCGGGATCGTGATTGGGGCACTCTGCTGCCGCAGATCAGCGCGGAACGCATTGAACCGACACGGATTTCCTATCAGGCGCGGTCCGTGTGCCAAGGCGTTGCGCTGGTGGTGTCGGTGATGATCGACTTTGCCAAGGGGCTGCATTTCACCGCTCATGCGCAGGCTGTGGGCGCGTTTGAGACCAATCGCGCGGGCTTTACCGTGCTGCATCCGATCACGGGCGTCGCGGGGGCGCCGGTGCTGGTCGAGCATTGCGATGGCACGCAGCAAAATGCGCAGTTTCCGCTGCTGATCGCACCATGGCAGCCGTTTCAAGACCTGCGGGCGCTGACGCATGGACTGGGCGGCTGGCAGGTGCGTTGCGAGATGCAGGGTGATGCGTTTGAGATGGAGGATCAGCGGCAATGGGGCGATGCCAGCTATAAGACCTATGTGCGGCCTCTGGCGCGGGTTTGGCCGTATCAGATCGCCGACGGCGCGGTGTTTGATCAGGCGGTGCGGCTGAATTGGCGGGCGGCGGAGACTGTTGATGCCGCCCTGCCCCGCACGACCGCCACCGGGGTTTTCCCGCAGACCGCACTGGTGATCACCGCCGCAGAAGCAAGGCATGCGGTGGAGCGTCCGGGCGATCTGGCGCAGGTGAAACCGCAACGGCTGCTGTGTCATTTCGATGCGACACAGCACGGGTTGGCCGAATTGCAGGCCTTCGCGGCGCTGCAAGCCAGCTATGAGGCCGCCTATGATCTGGAACTGATCGCGCGCTGTGACGGCGATCTGGATGTTGAGTTCTCAGCCCATGCCAAGGACTTGGCCGCATCGGGGCTGCAAGTGGCCTCGATCATGGTCTGCCCTGCGGTGGACCGCCAATCGACGCCGCCGGGATCAGACTGGCTGCCCTGTCCGCCCTTGGCGGATGTCTACCAAGCCGCGCGCCGCGCCTTTCCCGGTATCGTGCTGGGCGGCGGTATGGTCAGTTTCTTCCCCGAATTGAACCGCAAGCGACCTCCGGTGGCGCTGCTGGACTATGTCAGTCATGGGCTGTGCCCGATTGTGCATGATGCCAGCGACGCGGGCGTGATACAGACGCTGGAGGCGGTGGGCCATATCACCGCCTCGGCCCGCGCGATCATCGGCGATCGGCCTTATCGTCTGGGCCCCTGCACGATTGCGATGCGGCAGAACCCTTATGGCGCGCGGGTGATCCCCAATCCCGAAGCCGCACAGGTTTGCATGAGTGATGATGACCCCCGCCACCGCACGGTGTTTGGTGCGGCTTATGTGCTGGGGCTGGCGGCGGCCTTGGTGGGGTCCGGGGTGGAGGTCTGGACTCCCGCCGGGCTTTACGGCCCACGCGGGGTGATGGATTGGAACGGGCGGGCCTATCCGCTGGCGCGGGTGCTGGCGGAATTGGCGGCGCGGGCGGGTGAGCGGCTGGACGCCGAACTGCGGCCAAATCTCTTGGCGCGCTTGCAGTTTGCCGGGGCCGAGATGACAATAAATCTGGCGACCTATGTGCGGACAGAGCTTGCCTGACTGCAGAGTTTGCGCCTAAGCGGGATTGAGTGCGGTGGTAAGATTGGGGGCGGTATGGTTTCGGAAAAGATCACCCGGCGCAAACTTTCGGATCAGGTGTTTGATCGGCTGCGGGCGATGATCCTGACCGGTGAATTGGCGGCAGGCGCGGTGGTGCCGTCGGAACGCGCGCTGATGGCGCGGTTTGGCGTCGGCCGCCCGGCGGTGCGCGAGGCCCTGCAGCAGATGCACACCATGGGCCTGATCAGCATCGCGCATGGCGAGCGCAGCCGGGTCAAGCCATTGAACGCCAGCGCGGTGCTGGGTCAGGTCGATGCGGTGGCACAGCTGTTGTTGTCGGCAGAACCGGGGGCTTTGGCGCATCTGAAAGAGGCGCGGCGGATGTTTGAGGCGGGCATGGTGCGGCTGGCGGCGGAAAAGGCTGTTCCGGCAGATGTGGCCGATCTGGAGGCTATTCTGGCGCATCAGCGCGGCTGTTTGGGCGATGCACAGGCCTTTGTCGCCGCCGACGTCGCCTTCCACACCCGTATCGCGGCGATGACCGGCAATCCGATCATGCTGGCGGTGTCAGAAGCGATGCTGAAATGGCTGTTTCATTATCACGCGGCCCTGCTGCATTGGTCGGGCAAAGAGGAGGTGACGCTGCAGGAACATGCGCTGATTATCGCCCGCATTGCCGCCCATGATGCGCCCGGCGCGGTGGCCGCGATGCAGGCGCATATCGCGCGCTCGGCGGATGTGATTGGGCATCACGGCTGAGGCAGTGGGCGGCGCTTGGGAATTGCTCTTTTTGAAATACTCCCGCGCGGCGCGCTTCTGCGGCCAATGTCGGATGCCTCCGGCGGGGATATTTTCGCCAAGATGAAAAATTTTAGATAAATTTGAGCGGTTTAGCCGAGGGCCTTGGCGAATTCCGCGATGATCATGCTGGCGCTGACCGCGCCGGGGTCTTTGTGGCCCAAGCTGCGGGTGCCAAGCCGGGCGGCGCGGCCCAGAGTGGCTTGCATCAGTGCGGTGGCGTCGGCTCCGGCTTGGGCGGCAGCCACAATTTCCGGCCAAGTTGCGCCAGATTTGGCGGCCTCGGACGCGGGATGCCAAGCGTCGATCATAGTCTTTTGGCCGGGTTCGGCTTTTCCGCGATGCGCGATGCCTTCCGCCATCGCTGTGATCAGGCTTGGTGTTTCTGAAGCAGGCATGGCCGCGCGCGGGCCTGCGGTTTTGGCACTGCGGATCAGGGCGGTGGCGTAAAGCGGGCCGGAGGAGGCGCCGACGGCGTTCAGGAAGGCTTTCGCCGCTGCGTTGAACTGGTCTTGCAGGGTGGGTAAGCCGGGGACGGCGGCGGCTGCGGCGGCCATGCCTTGCTCCATCGCGATGCCGTGATCGGCGTCACCGATCAGGCCATCCAAAGCGCAGAGCGCGTCACGCTCGGCGGCCATGCGGGTGGCGAGGGATTGGAACAGCGCGGTGCAGTTTTGCGTTGTGAACTCCAACCCTTAGCCCACCCGGAACATGGCACAGTCGCAGGGGTGGTCGAGCATTTCGGTGAGTTCATCATCAAGATGCATCAGGGTGATCGAGGCGCCGGCCATCTCCATTGAGGTGCAATAGGGGCCGACGAGGGCGGTGTGGATGCTGAGACCCGCTGCGGCCAGACGCTCGGCGACGCGGGCGTAGAGGATGTAAAGTTCCATCAGCGGCGTGGAGCCGAGGGAATTGACCAGAACCGCAACTTTCGCGCCTTTGGGGGCGGCCATCTCCGTCAGGATCGCGTCCATGATCTCATCGGCCACATCCTTGGCGGATTTCAGCGGGCCGCGCCGTCGCCCAGGTTCGCCGTGGATGCCCATGCCGATTTCCATCTCACCCGGCGGCAGATCGAAGTTCAGGCGGCGGGTTTGCGGCAGTGAGCAGGCGGAAAGCGCAACGCCCATCGTATAGGTGCGGGCGTTGGCATGGGCTGCGATGCGGGCGACTTCCTCCAAGGGCAGCATCAGATCGGCGGCAGCGCCTGCGGCTTTGAAGATGAAGACGTTTCCGGCGACGCCCCGGCGCTTGGCAGGGTCCGGCGAGGAGGCAATATCGTCGGTGGTAAGCTGGGTGCGGGCCTCGACGCCCTCCATCTCTAAGAGTTCGCTGGCCATGTCGAAATTCATCACGTCACCGGCGTAATTGCCGTACATGAACAGCACCCCGGCCCCGCCGTGCGTGGCGAGGGCGGCGTCCACAGCGGGCTGCGGTGGCGGCGAGGCAAACACATTGCCCACCGCTGCGGCATCGGCCAAGCCCTTGCCGACAAAGCCCAAAAACGTCGGCTCATGCCCCGATCCGCCGCCGATCACCAGCGCAACCTTGCCGGCACGTGGCCCGTGTTTGGCGATGACAGCGCGCGGCGCGGCAAGGGCCAGATGGTGCGGATGGGCGGCCAGAACCCCCGCCAGCATCTCCTCCACCGCCAGATTGCCATCGTTGATCAGCTTTTGTGTCGGTGCCATCTGCGCCTCCGGTTGTGCCGCCAGAATGGCGGCTCTGGGGGATAGAGACAAGCCCGGCTGAGGAGGGTGCCGGGCTTGCCCGCCTGCGGCGAAAGTGCCGTCGCAGGCTAGGAGTATTTCTTGTCCAAAGCGTTGATCGCCTCGACATTGCTGGCAGAGCGACCTGCGGGGTCGAAGGTCTGGGCGAGGAACGCATCGGCAATCGCCTTGGCGAGTTCCGAGCCGATCACCCGCGCGCCCATGGTGATGATTTGCGCGTTGTTCGACAAAGCCGCACGCTCCGCCGAATAGGTGTCATGCGTCAGGGCTGCGCGAATGCCGGGCACTTTGTTGGCGGAAATGCACACCCCAATGCCGGTGCCGCAGACCAGAATGGCGCGGTCGTATGTGCCTTGCAGCACCTCATTGGCGACCCGGTCAGAGAGGTTGGCGTAGAACGCATCGGGGCCAGCCTCGGTGCGCGAAATCTCGGAGACCTCATGCGCGCCCTTCAGATGGTCGGCGAGGATTTTGGCAAGGCCTTCGCCTGCACTGTCGCCCGCGATTGCAAGTTTCATCGGAATCTCCTTCACAAAGTTGCGGCGACGCGGGCGAGGATGTCGCGGTAGCCTGCGACATTCCAAGCCGAGCGGCCAATGAACAGCCCGTCGATATGCGGGCAGGCGATGAGTTCGGCGGCGTTGCCGGGGTTGACAGAGCCGCCGTAAAGACAGGGGATGCGGCGGTTCAGGATGGTCTGGGCGGTGGCGATGATTTCGGCTTGGCGGGCGTCGGCATAGTCGGAGGTGGCCGGGATGCCATTGGCCCCGATCGCCCAGACCGGCTCATAGGCGAGCAGGATGGGCTTGGATTTTTGGCTCGCCGAGAGTTTGCTCAAAGCGCCGATGACTTGGGCGGCGAGGGTTTCGGCGGCTTTGCCCGCTTCACGCTCAGCCAAGGTTTCCCCAATGCAAATCAAGGGGATAAGGCCGTGGCGCACGGCGGCTTCGACCTTCAGGCCAACGGTTTCATCGGTTTCCCCAAAGAATGCGCGGCGTTCGGAATGGCCGAGTTCGACGATATCCAGCCCGCAATCTTTCAGCATCGGGGCCGAGATTTCGCCCGTCCACGCGCCATCCTCCGCCCAATGCATATTCTGCGCGCCGACCTTCACGTCGCTGCCCGCGAGCATCGCTTTCACTTCGCGCACGGCGGTGAACGGCGGGATCACAAAGCGTTGGATGCGCGGATCGCCCTCGGGCGGCAGGCCCCGCACGAAGGCCTGCGCTTCGGCGAGGGTTTTGTTCATTTTCCAACTTGTGCCGACCCAGACGTGTTTGCTCATGCGCGGTCTCCTGCGATGCGTAGGCTGATGCCGGCCCGGTCCAAAGCGGCGCGGGCTTCGGCATCAGGCGGGGCGTCGGTGATGATGGTGTCGAATTCGGACAGATCGGCCAGCACATGCAAGGCTTGGCGGCCAAAACGTTGGTGGTTGACCAAAAGACAGGTCTTGGCGGCGCTGCCGATCATCGCCCGTTTGGCGCGCACTGCGTTGTCATCCATATGAAACGCGCGGGTGCCCTGCACGGCGGGGGCGGAGATGAAGGCCACATCGGCGTGCAGGCGGGTCAGGGTTTCTTCGGTAACAACGCCAAAGAAGCCGTTGAATTTATAGGAATAAACTCCACCCAAGGCGATCAGGGTGATGCCGTGTTCCGCCCTGAGCGCGTCGATGATTGCAGCGTTGTTGGTGATCACCGTCAGCGGGCGTTTTTCCGGCAACATCGCACCCAGCACCGCCGCCATCGAGCCATCATTGATCATCAACGTCATGCCGGGTTCGATCAAATCCAGCGCGGCGCGGGCCATCCGGGCCTTGGCAGCCCCCTCTTGGCGGGCACGGAAGCGGAAGTCGGATTCAAACTGGGTGCCGGATTCCATCGTCGCCCCGCCGCGCATTTTACGCAACAGACCTTCGGATTCCAGATCGTCGAGATCGCGGTGAATTGTCATTTTCGACACTGCAAAGCGTTCGGCCAGATCATCCAGATCGACCGCGTGCTGTTCGACCAGCAGGTCCATAATCGCCTGTTTGCGATCCTCGCGCTTCACCAGATCCCCCCCTGCTTTGGCAGTTTTTAACATCGCACAAACCGAATGGAAAGTGATTTATGTGATTTTTACTTGTGATAATTGATCGTTTCCGATACCTGTTAGCGCAAGCATATCCCAGTGATTCCCGCAGAGGAGAGCGTGATGAAATTCTTTGTCGATACCGCCGTTGTCAGTGAAATCGCCGAGTTGAACGATTACGGCCTGTTGGATGGTGTCACCACCAACCCCAGCCTGATCGCGAAATCTGGCCGTGATTTCAAAGAGGTGATCGCAGAGATCTGCGCATTGGTCGAAGGCCCGGTGTCGGCTGAGGTCGCTTCGATGGTATACGAAGGCATGGTGGCCGAAGGCGAGCATCTGGCGAAAATCGCCAAAAACGTCGTGATCAAGCTGCCGCTGACCCTGCCGGGTTTGAAAGCCTGCCGCTATTTTGCGCAAAAAGGTATCAAAACCAATGTGACGTTGTGCTTTACCGCCAATCAGGCGCTGCTGGCGGCAAAAGCCGGGGCGACCTATATCTCGCCGTTTCTGGGCCGCTTGGACGATATCAACATCGACGGCATGGACCTGATCCGCGACATCCGCGAGATTTACGACAACTACGGCTTTGAGACGCAGATCCTTGCGGCCTCGATCCGCAGCGCCAACCATGTCAAAGAAGCAGCCCTCGCGGGCGCGGATGTGGCGACGATTCCGCCCAATGTTATCAAGGGCTTGGCCAATCATGTGCTGACCGACAAGGGGCTTGAGCAATTCGCTAAGGATTGGGCGGCCACGGGCCAAACCATTCTGTAAGCGATAGGCCGGGCGACCGTGGTGGGCCAGCCCGGCCTCATTTTACGGCAATCAGCGCGCGGGCGGTGGCTTCATCGGTGATCAGGCCGCGCAAGTGGCGGCTGGACAGCACGGCGCGGATCGCCTGCACCTTATCCGGCCCGCCCGCAATCGCGACAATCTGATCGCCCGCCTCAGCAAAACTCACTGCCAAAGTCCGCGCCGTCAGCTGGGTTTGCAGGATGCGCCCCTCGGCATCAAAGAAATGCCCCAGCAGCTCCCCCACCCCGCCTGCCGCCTGTATCGCCTTGATTTCCTTCGGCTCTATCATGCCCGAGGCCACCAGCTGCGCATCAACCTCAACCGTGCCGATGCCGACCAGTTTCAACCCCGCGCCCTGCGCCATCGCGAACACTTCGGCGACGCCGCGCTGCGCCAGCAAAACCTCGCGATCCTCTGCCGTGTTGGCGAAAAATGGCACTGGCATGACATAGGCCCGCGCGCCGGTTTTCTCGGCAATGCGGTGCATCACGTCATGCGGATTGGCCGCGTAATTCCGGGTAAGTCCGCCCAACAGCGAGACAAAATTCAGACCTGGGGCCTCAATCCGCGGCAAATGCCGCACCATCGCGGCCAAGGTGCGGCCATGGCCCAGCCCGATCACCGGGGTGGTGCCAAGCTCGATCTGGCGGCGCAGAAAGCCCGCCCCCGCCATGCCCAAGCTGCGGATCGGCAGGCCAATCTCGTCGAGATCGGGGGCAACTTCGCAGAAATCCAAGCCATAACGGGCGGCGAGTGCGGTCTCTAGCTCGACACATGCGACGATATCGCCGTCGATGGTGACCTTCACCGCACCCTCCGCCACCGCGCGGGTGATCAACCGATGGGCTTTCACAGATGTGATGCCCAGCCGTTTTGCGACAGCGGCTTGCGTCAGCCCGCCGACATAGTGCAGCCAAGCCGCGCGGATCGCCAGCGAGTGTTCGGGGTCAAGCGCGCGGCTCATGCGGTGGCCATCAGGATCGCCAGATCAGAGCCAGAAAGCCGCGCCGGGTTGGCCTGCATTGACGACGATGCGGCGGCAGCCTCGGCGGCTTGGTGCATATGCTGCGGCGTGAAACCCATCTGCGTAAGGCTCGGCAGCCCGTTTTGGCGCGACCATTTGGTGAGCATTGGCAGCGCATTTTCATAAGGCGTTTCAAAGGCTTCGGCGATCCAACCGATCACTTTCAAGATGCGTGTGGGGTTTTCCGCGCGGGCCGCGTTCAGCGCCAGCCCATGCGGCAACAGCGTGCCACAAATCGCGCCATGCGGCGCTGGCAGCAGCCCCCCCAACGGCCCGGCAAGACCATGGATCACCCCAAGCCCCGCATTGGCCAGCACCAGCCCACCGCAGAGGCTGACCCAAGCCATGTCATCGCGGGCTTGCGCATCTTCGTTAACCATGAGCCGCCGCAACGCGCGCAGGCCCTGCGGGATCGCATCGCGGCATAATGCATCGGTCAGCCGGTTGGCGCGGGTGCAGATATAGGGTTCGATCACTTGGGTGATGGCGTCGAGACCCGAGGCGAGGGTGATGGCTTTCGGCGTATTGTCGGTCAGCGCCGGGTCGATAATGGCCAAAGCGGGCAACATCCGCTTGTCGCGCAAGCTGCCTTTACGGCTATGCGCGGGCGAGCCGATCACCGCGTTGCGGGTGACTTCCGCGCCAGTGCCTGCGGTGGTGGGGATCGCGACGAAGGGCAAGGGCGGGTGATCCAGCGGCAGGGATTTTCCAATAACTTCAAGGTGATCCAACAAGGGGCGCGTGGCGGGCACCATCGCGGCCACGGCTTTGCCCGCGTCAATCACCGCGCCGCCACCAAGGCTGACCACCACTTGCGCGCCTTTGGCCGCCATGGTCGCAGCCTCGATCATCGCGATGTCCGGCTCGCCCTGCACCACGAAACGGGTAACATCGCAGCCCTGCCCTGCCAGCGCTTCCGCCAGCCAATCGGCGCGGGCGGGGCTGCCGTGCAGCAGGAAAACCCTTGTGCCGAGGGCTTTGATCCGACCCGCCGCTTGGCCCCCCTGCCCACGTCCGAACAGGATTTCTGTGGCGGTTAGGAACGCGAATACAGACATGGCAGCCTCCTCAGATGTGAAGATCGTTAACGCCGCTGTTAATATGTGGCGCCCAAAACGCAATGCTTTCGGCGATTTGCGCGATCACCTCGCGATCATTCGGGTCACGCTCTTTGAACGAGAGTTCCAGACAGATTTCATTGTCTTTTGCCCCGCCTTCGGCAAAGGCTTGCAGCAAGGGTTCGGGGTGAATCCGACCCTTGGCGTTGAAGGCGGCGGTGAAGGGGCGGTGACCACCTTTGTCCATAAGACTTTGCTTGATATGGATAATTGGCGACACTTTCGGGGTCGCACGCGCCCAAGCGTAGGGGTCCACATCGTCCGGGTTCGGGCTGGTCAGATCGCCGTGGTCGATATCGGCCATCATCCACATCGGCACCGCCATGTTGGCCTCGGTCAGCCGTTTTTGCAAGGCAAGAGCACCCGAGATGGTTTCGCCAAACTCACGCCCGACGCTCATCGGTTCCCAGAACACGTATTTCAGGCCAGCGGCTTTGGCGTGTTCGGCGACCTCGGCCCAAGCGTCGATGGCGGTCTGGATCAGGGCTTCCCGGCGCTCGGGGTCGTCGAAATCTTGATAAGTGAAGATCGCAAACTGGGTGCCGACCGAAGTGCCGCCCAGATCCGCAGTGATGTCGGCGAAGGTTTTGAATCAGTCGATATAATAGCGGCGCACGTCGCGGTCGGGGTGGCCAAAGTGGTTCAAGCGGCCATAGGGCCCGGTCATGCCAGAAGTGACGCGCACCCCGGTGCGTTGCAGAGCGGCGTCCATCTGCCGGGTCAGACGGCGGATCAGCGGGACGGGCCAAGATGGATTGATGAACTCATGCGTCAGTTGCAGATCGCGGATGCGTAGGTCGTGGGCGACGGTATTTATCAGATCATCCGGGTCGGCGAAGCGGTTGACGAGGGGGTTGGTGTTGAGTGAAAGTGTTAACATCTCAGGCCCCTTTCGCCAGCCAAGCGGTGAAAGCCGCTTGCTGTTCGGCACTCAGATGCAGGTTGTGCTTGGTGCGCCGGGTCAGAATATCTTCAGCCGTTTGCGCCCATTCGCGTTGCGTCAGATACCGCGCTTCGGCCTCGTAAAGATCGCCGCCGAAGTGCTGACCCAAGCCGTCCAAGCTGGTCGCACCGCCCACCAAATCGCGGGTGCGCGCGCCGTAGTGGCGGCCATAATGCCGGATCAGACTGCGCGGCATCCACGGATAGGTCATGCGCAAGTCATTGGCAAAGCTTTCATAATCGGCATTCGGCATCTCACCGCCGGGGAGTGTGGCGGTTGCGGTCCAATCTGGCCCCATCTGCGGAAAGATCGCTTTCAGGCGGTGCAAGCCGCGCTCTGCCAGCTCGCGGAAGGTGGTGATCTTGCCGCCAAACACGTTCAGCAACGGCACGCCGCCCGTCTCATCCAGATCAAACACATAGTCGCGGGTGACGGCGGAGGGGTTGCCTTTGCCATCGTCAAACAGCGGGCGCACCCCCGAAAAATGATGCACCACATCGGCGCGACGCAGCTTTTCCTTGAAATAGCGGTTAACGGCGGCGATCAGATAGTCGATCTCGGCCTCGGTCGCCTGCACCTCCTCGGCCCGGCCCTCATAACCCACATCGGTGGTGCCGATCAGCGCCTTGTCGCCCTCATAGGGATTGATGAAAATCACGCGTTTATCGTGGTTTTGCACAAGGTAAGCATGATCGCCCGCCCAGAATTTCGGCACGATGATATGGCTGCCTTTGACCAGCCGCACATTGCGGGCCGAGTTCGACCCCGCAACCCGCGTCACAATATCCGTATCCGTCACCCACGGCCACGCCGCATTGACGATACAACGCGCGCGGAAGCTGCGGGTTTCCCCGTTCTGATCGGTGGTCTCCACCGTCCAAGCGCCATTCTCGCGCCGGGCCGAGGTGCAGGCGGTGCGGGTCAGCACCAGCGCGCCCTTTTCGGCGGCATCCAAAGCATTCAGCACCACCAACCGCGCATCATCGACCCAGCAATCGGAATATTCAAAGCCGCGCTTGTATTGGTCCATGATCGGAGCACCCTGCGGATCGCGGCGCAGATCCAGCGTGCGGGTGCCGGGGAGTTTCTTGCGGCCGCCGAGGTGATCGTAGAGGAACAGACCCAACCGAACCAACCACGCTGGGCGGTCGGTGGGTGAATGTGGCAACACAAACCGCATCGGCCAGATGATATGCGGGGCTGCGCTCAGCAAAACCTCGCGTTCGATAAGGGCCTCACGCACAAGGCGAAATTCGTAATATTCGAGGTAACGCAACCCGCCATGCACCAGCTTGCCGGAGCGCGACGAGGTGCCCTGCGCCAGATCATCCTTCTCACACAGCACCACCGACAAGCCCCGCCCCGCCGCATCGCGGGCAATGCCAGCACCATTGATGCCACCGCCAATGACGAACAGATCAACCAAATTAGGCTCAGAAAAACTATGGTTAGTTTTTCTATCGTTAGAAATACTATGTTCAGAATTATTAAAGCTCATTCGGCGGTCCTGTCTTTGACTTGGCGGCTGTCCGCAAGCTGTGACCATGCGGCGGTCAGCCCCTCGCGGGCGGATTTATAGGCGGGATAGGTTTCGGCATAGGTGGCGGTCAGCGCCGGATCGGGGGCCTCTGCCGCGCCCAGCAAGGGCGTCACCCATTCGGCAATGCAGGCGTCCATCGACGGATAGGCGCCAATCGCCACGGCGGACATCATCGCGGCGGCGGCAGCACCGGCCTCCTCGCGCGCCGATACCCGCACCGGCGCACCCGTCGCCGCCGACAACACGCCACGCAGGCCTTTTGATCGCGCAGCCCCGCCGGTCAGCCGCAATTCCAATGGCATAGCGCCCATTGCGGCGTAGCAATCGCGGGTCGCCATGCCCAGACCTTCGACCACAGCGCGCAGAAGATCGGCGAAACGGTGGGTGAAATTCAGCCCCACAAAGCCCGCGCGGGCATCGGCGTTGACAAAGGGGCCACGCTCGCCCGCTTCCGAGATATAGGGGTGATAGAGCAAGGCCCCCGGTTTGCTGGCGGCCAACCAGCTTTCGATCAGCGGCACGAGGTCGGCATGTTTGGTGGGTCGCCCGAAATCTGACATCAGATCCGCCGCCATCCGCAGCAGCCAATCAATGTTCAGCGTCGCCGCCATATTGGTTTGCACCTGTGTCACCATCCCCGGCAGCGGCAGGCAGATCACATAGCCAGTGCCCTCGGCGTTCAGATGCACGCCGTCCACTGGGGTCGCGCGCATATGCACGCCGGTCGAGCCGACGGTGGAACAGGCCGCCCCCGCCGCCCCGGTATGCACGCCCGCCCCCAGCGCCGTCATCACCATATCGACAAAGCCAAGGCTGACCGGCGTGCCCGCGCGCAGGCCGGTTTGTTGGGCTGCCTCGGGCGTCAAAGGATGGGTGATCTGGCTGCCGTCGAGGATCTCAGGCATCAGGCTGCGGCGATGGCTCAGGCCCAAAGCCTCGATCACTTGAGCGTCATAGCGCCGCGTGCGGAAATTGCCGAAGGTGAAGCTGGCTTCCGAGGGGTCGGTGGCGCGCACCCCGGTCAGGTTCAGATAAAGCCAGTCTTTACAATGTAATACCACCTCTGCGGCATCCAGCAGCTCGGGGTGGAATCGGTCGATATGCGCCATCTGGCTGCCCTGCTGGCAAGTGTTCAACCCGGTGCCTGTCGCCTCAAACCGGGCGCAATTGGCGGGACTGGCGGCGAGACGTTCGACGGTGGGTGCCGCGCGGGCATCCAGCCACAACCATGCGTCGCCGATGGGTGTGTTGCCCGGGCCCGCCAACCAAGTGCCATCGCCCTGCGCCGTGACCGACACCGCCGCCGTGCGCGCGGCCAAGTTCGGCACTTTTTCGGCCAAGCCGCGCAGCGCTGTCGCACGATCGGCCCAGGTTTGCGCAAGGCTTTGCGTAGCCTTGCCATCGGCCCCGGTCACATAGGCGTTGGGCACCGCAAAGGCCGCGATTTGCGCGCCATTCAGAGTAAACGCCACCGCTTTGACCACCGAAGTGCCCGAATCAATGCCGATCAAAAGCTCTGCCATGCCGCCTCCCCTAAGCCCGCGTGCTTTCCCAGCCCCCTCCGACTGGTCTTGCCGTATTATCACAGAGAGATAACATGGAAGATGAATTATTTTACGGACGCCGTAATTTCTTTCAGATAAACTGCTCTGTGTCAACCAAAGTCCAAGGCAAAGAGGCGCGATCCCGAGCGGCGCGCGGAGATGTTGGCACACAGCCGCGTCCTTAGAAAACTTGGGCGGAGAACACCTCTAGATAAGTAATATTTACCAGTATGTTAAGCTCAATTTCATATCCGCCTTTCGCCTATTTTCGCCGCATCTCAGCAGCTTTCGCAGATGCAGAAATCGCCCACGACTCGCACGGGTCGGGCGAAAACCTAGGGCGCGACGCTGAGAATACAGGCAGATCGCCCGCAAAAGACTCGATTGACAGACGTGAAAACTTATAACATTGTTCTAAGCGTTGATACCATAACTCTATCACGGTTATGGATGTGCGACAGGCCAGATCGGCACGGCGGGAGGAAATCGCCGCGCAGATTGGCAGATTGGGGGGAGTCATGCTGAATTTGCAGCCGCATCGCGGCTTGGCGCGGCGCTGGTGCTTGGCACGCGGCGCGTTTTTCACAGCCGCGCCCCGCCACACATCCGCCGTTAACCTGAAAGTCGCAGCACTATGAGCCAACCGTCCGACATCGCGCCGCAGCCCCGCGCCAAACGCGCAACTCTGATCACCGCCGCCGTGGTCGTGGCGGTGCTGGCGGCTATGGCGCTGGACACGACGGTGGTGCGGATCGGCTCGGATCAAGACGTGCGCGCGGCGGTGTTTTCGCCCGAGGCATTTGGCGCGGAAACCTTTCCGAAAGTGCAGGCCAATGTCACCGCGCGGGCGGTGGAGGCGGTGGAATTGGCGACGGCGATTGCCGCCGATCCAAAGGCGGCAGAGGCGAAATATTCTGTCAGTGGTGTGTATTCGGTGAAGCTGGAAGGCGTGGTGGGTGAAGGCAAATCTGGCATCTACTACGTTGATGTTGCAGGCATTCCCGCGCTGTTGCGGCTGCGCGTGCAGACCGGGCCTGCGATCAACGGCACCGAACTGCGTGATGCCACGGGCGAGATCAGCTTTTCGCAGTTCACCAATCAGATCGAATATCAGGATGCCGGATCGGCGCTGAACAAAGAGATGAAAAAGCTGGTGCTGGACGGGATTGATAACTCTGCGTTGACAGGCAAAACCGTCGCTGTGGTCGGCGCGTTCAAGCTGGTAAACCCGAAAAGCTGGATGATCACCCCGGTGTCGTTGGAGGTGAAATGAGCAGCACTTCCCTCAGCGAACCCGTGCTGTCGGCGCGCAATATCGCCAAGGCTTACGGCAATATCCACGCCCTGAAAGGGGTGAATTTCGACATCCATCGCGGGCAGGTCACGACTTTGTTCGGCGAGAATGGCGCGGGCAAATCGACGCTGATGAAGGTGCTGTCGGGGGTGGTGAAGCCGACATCGGGGCAGATCGTGCTTGATGGCGCTCCGGTGACATTCGCCAACTCGACAGATGCGCGCAATCGCGGGATTTCGATTATTCACCAAGAGCTTAGCCTTGCCACCAATATGAACGTGCGCAACAATATCTTCATGGGGCGTGAGATTATGACCCGTTCCGGCGTCGATTATGCCGAGGAAGAACGCCAGACCCGCGCCTTGATGGCGGAACTGGAAGAAGACATTGATCCGCTGACTCCGGTTGAGGAGTTGCGGTTGGGTCAGCAGCAGATCGTTGAAATCGCGCGGGCTTTGTCGGTGAACTCGCGCATCCTGATCATGGATGAACCCACCTCGGCGCTGTCGGCGACGGAAGTCGAGGTTTTGTTCAAGGTGATCCGCGATCTGACCGCGCGCGGCGTGTCAATCGTCTATATTTCGCACCATCTTGAGGAAGCCTTGCAGATCACCAACCATGCCGTCGTGCTGCGCGATGGCGCGATGACGGCCTATGCCGAGCGGGCGCAGATTGATCTGGAATGGATCGTGCGCAACATGGTCGGCGAGAATTTCGACCTTGGATCGCCGCCCGCAGGCTATGCGATGGGTGAGACGGCTTTGAGCATTGAAAACCTGTCGGTGCCGGATGCGGCGGGGGTGGGGTTTTCGGTGGTGGATCGGTTGAGCCTTTCCGTCCGCGCTGGGGAAATCGTTTGTATCTATGGGCTTATGGGTGCGGGCCGCACCGAACTTCTGGAATGTGTGGCCGGGCGGCTGGTCCCTTCCGGCGGCCGTGTGATGCTACAAGGCCGCGATGTCTCAAACCTGACCATCGCGCAACGTATCGCCAAAGGGCTGGTTCTGGTGCCGGAAGATCGCCAGCGCGACGGGTTGGTGCAGACCATGTCGGTCGGGCAAAACCTGTCTTTGGCGAGCATAGGTGCGTTTACCAAGGGGCTGTTTACCTCACGCCGCGCCGAAGCGGCGGTGGTCAGCGATGCCATTCGCAAGGTGACGGTGAAGACCGATGCCAGCGGCACGGCACCGATTGGGTCGCTGTCGGGCGGCAATCAGCAAAAGGTGGTGATCGGCAAGATGCTGGCGACCAATCCGAAGGTGATCGTGCTGGATGAACCCTCGCGGGGCATCGACATAGGTGCCAAAGCCGAGGTGTTCCGGCTGCTGTCGGAGGGTGCGAAACAGGGCCTTGCGGTGATCTATTCCACCTCGGAAGTCGGCGAATGTCTGTCGATTGCGCATAGGATTATCGTGATGCACCGGGGCCGGATTTCGGCCGAATTCGATCATACAATCAGCAAAGAAAAGATCATGGCCGCCTCTGGCGAAGCCGTGGCCCACTAGGAGCAACCGATGTCATCTACCGCAAATTCTGGCACCCCAAAAACCGCTGTGAAACAAGGGTTTGACCCGATTGCCCTGCTGCTGGAGGGCCGTGCGTTCTTCGCGCTGATCGCCATCATCGTAGTGTTCTCGCTGCTGTCACCGCATTACTTTTCGCTGGCAAACTTCCTGATTATGGCCAGCCATGTCGCGATCTATGGCATCCTCGCCATCGGCATGTTGCTGGTGATTCTGAACGGCGGCATTGACCTTTCGGTGGGCTCCACGTTGGGCCTTGCGGGCTGCGTCGCGGGGTTCCTGATGCAGGGCGTGCAGATCGACAGCTTCGGCGTGATCCTCTATCCGCCGGTCTGGGCGGTGGCGCTGCTGACCTGCGCTTTGGGGGCGTTTGTGGGGCTGGTGAACGGCGTTTTGATCGCTTGGTTCAAGGTGCCGGCCTTCGTCGCCTCGCTCGGCGTGCTTTATGTGGCCCGCGGTGTGGCGCTGTTGATGACAAATGGTTTAACCTTCAACAATCTCGGCGGAAAGCCGGAACTGGGCAATCAGGGTTTCAACTGGCTCGGCTTCAACCGCCTCGGTTTTACCCGCGAATGGAGCGTGCCGATTGGCGTCGTGGTGCTCGCCACCCTTGCGATCCTCGCGGGCCTGATGCTGTCACGCACCGCTTTTGGCCGCTGGCTTTACGCCTCGGGCGGCAATGAACGCGCGGCGGAGCTTTCCGGCGTTCCCGTCAAACGGGTGCAGATCACCGTCTACGTTTTGTCCGGCATCTACGCCGCCATCGCAGGCCTTGTGCTGTCGTCGCAATTAACCAGTGCTGGCCCGACCGCAGGCACCACTTACGAGCTGACCGCCATCGCCGCCGTCGTCATCGGGGGTGCTGCGCTCACAGGCGGCAGAGGCACCATTCGCGGCACCATGCTGGGCGCGTTTGTGATCGGCTTTCTGTCCGATGGCCTCGTCATCATTGGCGTGTCGTCCTACTGGCAGACCGTGTTCACCGGGGCGGTGATCGTTCTGGCGGTGCTGCTGAACTCGATCCAATACAAGCCGAAGGCGAAAGCCAAGGCGTAACCTACTTCGCCGCAACGGTCCCTATCCGCTGCGGAAAGACCCGGCCAAGCGATTGGCAATGCTAGACTAAATCAACCAAGGGAGAGAGACTATGTTCACCATGACCAAGCGCGCGCTGCTCGCCGCTGTCGCGATCAACGCCCTGCTCGCAGGCACATCCTTCGCCGATGGCCTGATCACCATCATCGTTAACGACCCGGCGAACCCCTACTGGAAAACCGAAGGCGACGTTGCGGCTGCCACCGCCGAAAGCCTCGGCTACACCGCCAGCGTTTCGGCGCACAAGGGCGACACCAACGCGGAATCGACGATGATCGACACCGCGATCACCAATAAATCCGTCGCCATCATCCTTGACCCGGCAAACGCTGACGGCTCGGTTGGCGCTGTGCAAAAGGCCGTCGATGCGGGCATCCCGGTGTTCTTGGTGAATGCCGAGATCAACAAAGAAGGCCTCGCCAAAGCCCAACTGGTATCGAACAACGCGCAGGGTGCCGCGATGGGCGCCCAGCAATGGGTGGCCTCAGTGGGCGAGACCGGCAAATACGCCGAACTGTTCGGCAACCCGGCGGATAACAACGCCGCCACCCGCTCGAACGGCTACGAGACCGTGTTGACGCAATACCCTGATCTGGTGAAAGCCGCCAAGGAAGTCGCCGATTGGGACCGCACCAAGGGCCACGACAAGATGCAGTCGATCCTGCAAGCCAACCCCGATATCATCGGCGTGATCGCTGGCAATGATGAGATGGCTTTGGGCGCGATTGCGGCTTTGAAAGAAGCCGGCAAGCTCGATGCCGTGAAAGTCGGCGGCTTTGACGGCTCGCCGGACGCTGTGGCTGCGATCACTGCGGGTGAGATGCAATATACCGTGTTGCAGCCCGTCGCTGTGTTCTCGGCAGAGGCTGTGAAGCAAGCCGACAGCTTCATCAAAACTGGTGCCACGGGTGCCGCAACCGAAAAGCAGCTGTTTGACTGCCTGCTGATCACCAAAGACAACGTCGCCAACTACACCGGCCCGTTCACCCTGTCGCAATAATCTGACCTTGCGGGGCGCTGGCAACGGCGCCCCCTTGCTTTTCAACATCGGCGCGGGCATCGCTAGACGAACAGGGAGGCGAGAATGACCGATATGAAACCGCCCTCTGGCCTGATGGCCGACCAACTGCCCTCAGACAGTCGCCACGCCCGCCAACTCGCCCGCCGTCAGTTGATCACCGAGGCGGTGATGGCCGAAGGTTCGATGCGGATCGAGGATCTGACCGAGCGGTTCGGTATCTCGCTGATGACCGCGCACCGCGATCTGGATGAACTGGTCGCGCGTGGGTTGCTGCGCAAGGCGCGCGGCATTGTCTCTGCTGCCCCGACCAGCCTGATTGAAGCCTCCGACGTTTATCGGTTTTCCCGCCAATCTGCCGAGAAAAAGGCACTTGCGGCGGCGGCAATGCAATTCGTCGAACCCGGTCAGGCGATTTTCTTCGACGATTCCACCACCGTGCTGCAGATGGTCACCCACCTGCCCGCCAAAGTGCCGCTGACCGCGATCACCAATTCGCTGATCCTGATGAATGAATTAAACGGCATCCGCGATCTGACCCTGCTGGGTCTGGGCGGCCAGTTGCACAACTGGTGCAACGCGTTCATGGGGCGAATGACCACCAACGAAATCAAACGCTTGCGGGCGGATACCTTGTTTTTGTCGATGCCTGCGATTACCGATGACATCGTGTTCCACCAATCGCCCGAGATGGTAGAGACCAAGCGCGCGATGTTCGATTCCGCCCAGCGCCGCATCCTTTTGGCTGATCACACCAAGTTTGGCCGCCGCGCCTTGCACGCTTTTGCTGACCTCACCGAGTTCGATGTGGTGATCGTCGATCAGGCCACCGATGCCGCCCATATCAGCCGGATGCGCGCCAAAGGTATTAGCGTGGTCATCGCCTCTGAAACCGCGCATAGGGTTGAGGCTGACGCCGAGGTCGATTAATTTGTAACGCGCATTGCCGTTACAATCCCACCATGTCATGTTCACTTCATCAGAATCGCTCAAGCGATGGGGAAGCACATGACCAGCCTGCTCGGCATCGACAACGGACTGACCGTCACCAAAGCGGTGATTTTTGACGAATCTGGCCAGCAAATCGCCGTCGCCCGCCGTCGTGTGCCGCAGCTTTTACCCCAGCCACATCATGTCGAACGCGATATGGAGGGCCTGTGGCGCGCGACCGCCGAGGCGATTGCCGAAGCGATCCAGCTTTCCGGTCGCCCCGCCTCTGATATCGTTGCCGTCGCCGCCACCGCCCATGGCGATGGGCTGTATCTGCTCGACCATGATAACCGCCCTTTGGGCAACGGGATCCTGTCGCTGGATGGCCGCGCGGGCGCAATCTGCGAAAGCTGGCGCGACCGTGCCGATGCGGCGTTGAAGCTGACAGGCCAAATCCCCCCCGCCTGCTCGCCCGCCGCTCTGCTGGCTTGGGTGCGCGACAACGAGCCGGAGCGTTTTGCCCAGATCGGCACGTTTCTGGCCTGCAAAGACTGGCTGCGGTTTTGTCTGACGGGCAGTCTTGGCACCGACCGGACAGAGGCCTCCACCGCCTTCACCGATGTGCAGACCCAAGACTATACCCTTGATGCGCTGCAACTTTTCGGGCTGGAAAACGTCGCCCACGCCCTGCCCGATATCGCGGAATCCGCCGAGATCATCGGCCATATCACCGCTGAGGCCGCCCTCTTGACCGGGCTTGTCGCAGGCACTCCGGTTGCCGCTGGCCTGCATGACGTGACCGCTTCTGCCTTGGGCATTGGCGGCCATGCCGAAGGCGTCGTCGCCATCGTCGCGGGCACCTATTCGATCAACGAAGTGGTGTCCAACACCCCGATGACCGATCCGCGTTGGCTGTGCCGCAACGCAATCGAGCCGTGCAAATGGAACAACATGGCGCTGTCGCCCGCCTCTGCCGCGAATTACGATTGGTTCATCGAGGCCTTGTGTGAGGCTGAACTGACCGAAGCCGATACTGCGGGCACATCCATCCACGCCATGCTCGCGTTGGAGATTGACGCCGCCCTTGCCAAACCCACCACCTTGATGTTCCATCCCTTTCTCTACGGCTCGCCGCACGGCCCGCAAGCCAGCGCCAGCTTTCTGGGCCTGCGCGGCTGGCACGTTCGCGGCGATATGCTGCGCGCGGTGCTGGAGGGCATCGTGTTCAACCACCGCACCCACGTTGATGCCCTGCGCGCAGGCTTCCCGGTGAAGGAGGCCCGTTTGACCGGCGGCGTCGCCCGCAATCCCGCCTTCGCGCAGATGTTCGCCGATGTTCTGAACATGCCCGTCACCACCAGCCAAACCGAAGAAGCCGCCGCTTGGGGGACGGCCCTGTGCGCGGGGGCGGCGATTGGGCTTTACGACAGCCCGCTGCACGATCCGCGCGATATGTCGCTGTTGGGGCAGACCTACACCCCAGACCCCACCCGCGCCGCCGCTTATGAAAAACGCTTTCAACTGTATAACAAGATCGCCGCCACCCTCGCCCCGCTCTGGCCCGACATCGAAGCCCTCGTGCCATGACCCCCGAAACCCGCGTAAAGGAAAATCGGCGCGACGAAATCGCCGCTTACGTCCTGCAACAGGGTGAGGCCCGGATCGACGATCTGGTGCTGCGCTTTGGTGTGTCGCGCATGACCATCCACCGCCATATTGATCAACTCGCCGCCGCGGGCCTGCTGCGCAAGCTGCATGGCGCGGTGTCTGCCCTGCCCTCTGGCGTCTATGAAAGCCTGTTCCGTTACCGCCAAACCGTTGCTTCTGCAGAGAAATCCGTCCTCGCCCGCGCCGCCCTGCGTTATATCGAACCCGGCCAAGTGGTGATGCTTGACGATTCCAGTACCAGCCACGCCCTCGCCCCCTTGCTGCCAGACATCGCCCCGCTGACGGTGATCACCAACAGCCTCGCCTCGATCCAAAGCCTGACCGGGGCCGATGATATCACCCTGATCTGCCTTGGCGGCCAGTTCCATGCCACCTATAACGCCTTCATCGGCCATCTCTGCGAAACCGCTTTGCCGCATCTGCGCGCCAATGTGCTGATCTGCTCGGCCTCTGCGGCGCAAAACGGCATGGCCTATATCCAAGACGCGCAAGTCACCCGCGCCAAACAAGCCATGATGGCCGCCGCCAACACCCGTATCCTGCTGTTAAATCATGAGAAGTTCGGCAGATCGGCCTTGCATGCCCTCGCCCCCCTCACCGCCTTTGACGCTGTGCTGACGGGCGCGGCCCTGCCCGAACCGCAAGCCTGCGCCCTGAAAGCCGCCGGCGTGCGGCTGCATTTGATCGAAACGGACACCGCATGACTCATAACACCCTGCAAGACCTGTCGGAAAACGGCATCGACGTGCTGATCCTTGGTGCAGGCATCAACGGCGCGGGCCTGTTCCGCGACCTCGCCGAGCAAGGTCTGCGCGTGCTGATCATCGAGAAGGGCGATTTCGGCGGTGGCACCTCTGCGGCACCGTCCCGGATGATCCACGGCGGGCTGAAATACTTAGAGACCGGCGAATTCCGCCTTGTCGCGCAATCGACGCTGGAGCGCAACCTGCTGCTGCGCAACGCCCCGCACGCCGTCACCCCGCTGCCGACGCTGATCCCGATTTTCTCTTGGACAAAGGGTGTTTGGGCCGCGCTGCGCACCCTGTTCGGATCGACCACCGCCGCCCGCAGTCGGGGCGCTTTGCTGCTGAAAGTCGGCCTTTCGATCTACGATTATTACGGCTCCCGCGCCAATGTGATGCCGCGCCACAAGATGAAATCCCGCGCCAAAACCCTCGCCGAATTTCCGCAAATGACCCCGCGTATCGTCGCCTCGGGGCTGTATTATGACGCCAAAATCGCCGGACCCGAACGACTGGTTTGGGAACTTCTTGCCGATGGCATGGCAGCAAACCCCAATGCTTTAGCCCTGAACTATACCCAAATCAGCGCCCATAATGGCGCGGACATCAGCTTCACCCGCGAAGATGGCAGCACCTTCATCACCAAACCCAAACTGGTGATCAACGCCACTGGCCCGTGGATCGACCGCGTCAACGCGGCTTTGGGCGCGGAGACCAAGCTGATCGGCGGCACCAAAGGCTCGCATATTCTGCTGGATCACCCGCAGCTTCTGGCGATGCTGAACGGCCAGATGATCTATTTTGAGGCCGACGATGGCCGCATCCTGCTGGTCTATGACTACCTTGGCCGCGCCTTGGTGGGATCAACCGATATCAAAGCCGCCGACCCGGAAAACGTCCGCTGCGAGGATGACGAGATCGCCTATTTCCTCACCTCTTTGCGCGCCCTGCTGCCCGGTCTGCCCTTCGATCACAACCATATCATCTACGCCTATTCCGGTATCCGACCGCTGCCCGCCTCTGATGCCGCCACCCCCGGCTTGATCAGCCGCGACCATTCCGCGCCGGTGTTGGAGCCTGTCGCCCAGCGTCCCTACCCGATCATCTCGCTGGTCGGCGGCAAATGGACCACCTTTCGCGGCTTTGCCGAGGAAGTCGCCGACAGCTGCCTCGCCCGCCTGTCCCACCCCCGCCGCATCTCCACCCGTAATCTCGGCATCGGTGGCGGCAAGGCCTATCCCACGGATACCACGGCCAAATCCCGCCTGATCGCCAGCGCTGCCGCCAGCGGAGGCCTAAACCTTGCCCGCGCAGCAGAGTTGTTCAGCCGCTACGGCACCAGCCTGACCAACCTTGTCGCCCATAAATCGCCCCACAGCGACGCCACCCGGCTGCCGCACGCCACCGCCTATAGCGCCGCCGAAATCGACTGGATCGCCCGCACTGAGTCCGTCGAACATCTGTCAGACCTCGTGCTGCGCCGCACCACCCTTGCGGTCACCGGCGCGATCAATGCCGCCGACCTGAACCAGATCGCCGACATCATCGCCGCCGCAAAAGCTTGGCCGCCCGAACGCCGCACGGCGGAAATCGCGCAGCTCACTGCCCAGCTTGCCCACAGCAACCGCCAGACCCTGACGCCATAACCCCTTGCATTGCGCGCGGTTTGGCAGGAGTCTTCGCTGATGAAACCCACGCCCCACACCCTGCTGCGCTTCTATTTCGGTGCGATGAAACTCGGCCCCGGCAAGGTGCAACTGCTGGAGCATATCCGCGACACCGGCTCGATCTCTGCCGCAGGTCGCGCGATGCAGATGAGCTACAAGCGCGCTTGGATGTTGGTCGAAGAGATGAACGCCGCCTTCACCGATCCCGTGGTGGAAAGCGCGCGGGGCGGCGCGAAAGGCGGTGGCGCGCAGGTCACCGTCACAGGCCTTGCGGTCATCGCCGCCTATCGCGCGGCGGAAACCGCCAGCGCAGTGGCCACCGCGCCGCATATCGCAACCCTGCAATCGCTGCTAAGCGATATTCCCGAGCAGAAATAACGCTTGCACCCTGCCGTCCTGTCGATATGTTCGCCAAAATATATCAATGGAGCCGCCATGCTGACCCGTCGCACCGCCCTGACCGCCGCCCTCTTGGCTGGCCTTGCCTTGCCTGCCGCAGCCCAAGCCGAGGACATCACCGTTTTTGCCGCCGCCAGCCTGAAAAACGCGCTCGATACCATTGCCGCCGATTGGCAGAAAGAAACCGGCAACACCGTGGTGATTTCCTACGAAAGCACCGCTAAACTCGCGAAACAGATCGAGCAAGGCGCGCCCGCCGATCTGTTCATCTCGGCGTCGAAGAAGTGGATGGACACGCTGTCAGATGAAAACCTGATCAACAAAGACAGCCGCAAAGACATCCTTGGCAACACGCTGGTTCTGGTGGCCTCGGGCAAAGCCGCCCCCATTGAGATCTCCAAAGACCTTGATCTGAAAGCGCTTCTGGGTGATGGCAAGCTGTCGATGGCCACCGTCGATTCCGTCCCCGCAGGCCAATACGGCAAAGAAGCGCTGGAAAGCCTCGGGTTGTGGTCCGCTGTCGAAGCCAATGTCGCGCAATCCGATAACGTCCGCGCTGCCCTCGCACTGGTGGCCGCAGGCGAGGCCCCCTACGGCGTGGTCTACGCCTCGGATGCCATCGCCGATGACGAAAGCGGCGATAAGGTGAGCGTGGTCGGCACTTTCCCGAGCGACAGCCACAAACCAATCGTCTACCCTGCCGCCACTCTCGCCTCTAGCACCAAGCCCGCAGCGCAAGCTTTCCTCGACGCTTTGTCCAGCGATGCAAGCGCCGCCGTGTTTACCGCCCAAGGCTTCACCGTTCTGAAATAATGCCCGATGCCCGACTGGTTGATCCCCGACTTCACCCCCGACGAATGGCGCGCAGTGGCTTTGTCACTGCGCGTTTCGGTATGGGCAACACTGCTTAGCCTGCCGCTTGGCATCTACACCGCGCATCTGCTGGCGCGGCGTCAATTCTGGGGTAAACAAATCCTCAATGGCCTTGTGCATTTGCCGTTGATCCTGCCGCCCGTTGTCACCGGGTATCTTCTCTTGCTGGCCTTCGGCAGAAAAGGCTTTATCGGCCAATACCTTGACCAATGGTTTGGGCTTGTGCTGGCGTTCAAATGGACAGGCGCGGTGCTCGCAGCCGCCGTCATGGCCTTCCCTTTGATGGTCCGCGCCATCCGTCTGGCGTTTGAAGCGGTCGACCCAAAGCTGGAACAAGCCGCAGGCACGCTGGGCGCATCGCCGCTCTGGGTGTTCCTCACCGTCACCCTGCCCTTGATCCTGCCCGGCATCATTGCAGGCGCGGTGCTGGCCTTCGCCAAAGCCATGGGTGAGTTCGGCGCGACGATTACCTTCGTCTCCAACATCCCCGGCCAAACCCAAACCCTGCCCTCGGCGATCTACACTTTCCTGCAAGTGCCGGGGGGCGACAGCCAAGCCTTCCGCCTCGTCCTCATATCAATCGCCGTCGCCATGCTCGCCCTGATCCTGTCCGAGTTCCTCAGCCGCGCCGTCGCGCGCCGGATCGCCGGATCATGACCCTCTCCGTCGCCCTCAACCACCGCTTCCCCGGCTTCACGCTGGAGGTAAATTTCACCGCCCCCCCCGGCCTCACCGCTTTGTTCGGCAAATCCGGCTCCGGAAAAACTAGCGTGATCAATGCTGTGGCGGGTATCCTGCACCCAGATCAGGGCCGCATCACCGCAGAGGGCACCGCCCTGCTCGACACCAGCGCTGCCATCAACCTGCCCCCCCACCGCCGCCGCCTCGGCTATGTCTTCCAAGACGCCCGCCTGTTCCCGCACCTAAACGTGCAGCAAAACCTGCGCTATGGCCGCTGGTTCGCCGCCAAAACCCCCAATCTGAAAAACGGCGGCCCGCATTTCGACGATATAATAGATTTGCTCGGCCTCAACACCTTGCTGACCCGCAGCCCCAACGCCCTGTCGGGGGGAGAGAAATCCCGCGTCGCCATTGGCCGTGCTTTGCTGTCGAACCCCGCGCTGCTGTTGATGGATGAACCCTTCGCCGCCTTGGATGAGACCCGCAAAGCCGAACTGCTGCCCTATATCGAAACCCTGCGCGATCACACCCAGATCCCGATCCTCTACGTCAGCCACGCCCTCGCCGAAGTCGCCCGCCTCGCCACCACCATCGTCGTGATGGATCAAGGCCGCACCCTGCGCGCAGGCCCCGCCGCCGATCTGCTGGCTGACCCCGATCTCGCCCCCAGCCTTGGCCTGCGCGATGCGGGTGCGATCCTGACCGCCACCGTCACCGCGCAAGACCCTGACGGCCTGACGCAACTGCACACCCACGGCGGCCCACTCTGGCTGCCCAAAATCGCCGCCGCCCCCGACACCAGCCTGCGCATCCGCATCGCAGCACAAGACGTGCTGCTGTCGCGCAGCCGCCCCGAGGGCCTCTCCGCCCTCAACATCCTGCACGGCAGCATCAGCGACATCCGCGTCAGCCCAGACGGCGCGCTGGTCCAGATCGCCATCGGCCCCGACCACCTGCTTGCCCGCATCACCAGCCGCTCGGCCAAAACGCTGGCCCTCACCCCCGGCCAGCCGATCTTTGCGATTGTGAAATCGGTCGCCGCAGCCCAAACAGACATCGGCAACCGATAACGAGGCCCGAAATGATCATCCGCGACAAACCCCGCGCTTGGGAATTGGCTTTTGCGATGCGTGGTTCCGTGCTGCCGCATATCGCGCTGCCGCTGCTGGGGGTGATCGCCCTCGCCGCCGTGATGGTGGTGCTCGACCACCACTTCGGCATCCTGCCGCATATCGAGGGCATCCCCTTCACCGTCTTCGGCATCGCGCTTTCGCTGTTCCTCAGCTTTCGCAACAACGCCGCCTATGATCGCTGGTGGGAGGCCCGCAAGCTGTGGGGTGGGCTTCTGGCCGATCTGCGCAGCCTCGCGCGCGAGCTGGAAGTCTTCCTGCCCGACCAACCCCTGCGTCACCGTATCCTACGGCAATCTCTGGCTTTTCTGCACCTGCATCGCGCGCAACTGCGTCGCCTGAGCCATGATGCCGAAACCCAAGCCCGCTCGCCCGAGCTGCTGGCCGACCCACACCCGCCCTGCTCGGCGTTGAACCTGATCAACACCGATCTGGCCAAAGCCTATGCCGCAAACCAAATCGACGGTTTCGGCGCGCGCACTTTAACGTCTCGCCTCGGCAGCATCGCCCTGCAACAAGCCGGCTGCGAGCGCATCGCCGGAACGCCCTTGCCCTTCGTCTATTCGCTGCTGATCTACCGCACCACCTACCTGTTTTGCCTGCTGCTGCCGATGGCGCTTGTCGGCACCTCCGGCTGGCTGACGCCGCTGTTCGTCGGCATCGTGGCCTATGTTTTCCTAGGGCTGGCGGAAGTCACCGAGGAACTCAGCCACCCGTTCGGCACCACCCTGAACGCGCTTCCCCTAGACGCAATCTGCCGCGCCGCCGAGATCAGCCTCGCGCCCCACTTAGGCGAGCCTGCCCCGAAGCCGCTGCAACCAATCGATTTTCACCTCAGCTAAAGCGCCTTACAATCCATGCAGCCAGCGCATCCGCTCGGCCAGATCCGGCGCGCCAAACGCCAGCGAGCCCATCACCACCGTCTCGGCCCCCGCATTGCGCAACAGCGGCACGGTTGTGTCACGAATACCGCCATCCGCCGCCAAAACCACCCGCCGCCCCGAAGCGGCAATCAGCGCGCCAGCCTCCCCCAACCGCGCCCCCGCTGTCGGGTCCAGCCCCTGCCCCTTCACCCCAATCGCGGTGCCGAGCAACGTCAGCATATCCAAGCGGCCAACCCATTCCGCCGCCCGCGCCACCGGCGTCTCCACCCGCAACACCATCCCCGCCTTCAGCCCCAGCGCGTCGATCCGGTCCAACCCCGCACCCGCATTGGCGTTCTCGACATGCAGCGAAATCAGATCGGCCCCGGCTTCGGCAAACTGATCAATCTGCGCCAGCAGCACCGCATCATCCACCATCAAATGCACATGGATCGGGATCGAAGTGAGGGCGCGCAGCCCCGCCACAAGGTCGGGGAAAAACAACAGCGCGGGTGCAAAATGGCCATCCGCCACGTCGATATGCAGAATATCCGCATGCGGCGTGATCCGCTCCAGATCATCCGCAAGACGGATCAAATTGGCCGACCACATCGAATATTCTGCAAGCAATCGGCTGCGCGGCAGTGCAGTGATCCAGTCAGCTTGTGGGCGCGGCATGATCAATCTCCTTCAAAAACAATGTCATCGCATCGGCAAGCGCCGCCAGATGCGCTACTTTATCGCGCGCCTTCGCAGGCAGTTCCACCAGCCGCGCCTGCGGGATCAACGCGGCCAAAGCCTGCGCATGTTCCATCGGATGAATGGCATCCGCGCCGCAACCGCAGATCAGCGCCGAGATGCGCAAGCTGCGCAGATCATCCGCCGTAATCCCCGGCCCGTCCGCCGAAATCGTGGTCAACAGCCGCGCGGTTTCCGCCTGCGGCCTGCGATTGAAAAAGCCTTTCAGCGAGGCAAGGTTATCCGGGGCCTCAACCTCCAGCCGCCGCGCCGTCTCGCCCTCAGCGAAAAACGCCCGCGCCTGATCCAGCGGCAACATCTCCAGCAGCATCCCCACCTCGGCGTTCGGCGCCATATTCTCCGGCGCGTCTTCCACCACCCAAGCGGGTCGCACCAGCACCAGCGCCCGCACCAGATCGGGCCGGATCACCGCCAGCCTTGTGGCAATCGCCGCCCCCATCGAGATGCCGCCCAGCACCACCGGAGTCCCGATAGCCTCAATCATCGCCGCCACATCCTCGGCAAAACAGGCGATCGACACCCTGTCCCCGATGGGCGACATCCCGTGCCCGCGACATTCCAGCCCCTGCCAGCGTTGCGATCCAAGCCCTTGCATCGCCTCAACAATCTGCCCGGAGCCGCCGCAGAGCCCATGCTGAAACACCAGCGCGGGGCCAGTCCCCCCATCCCGATACACCGCCAGTTCCAAGCCGTCGCGCAGCAGGGCCGAAATCTGCATCACAAATCCGCCAACACGCCAGACAGATAACGCGCAACGCCCGCCGCTTCCTGCGCCGCCAAGCCATGCGTCACCAGATCGCCGTCAAACCCCGCCGCTTTCAGCGCGCCAAGGAAATGCGGAAAATCCACCACCCCCTTGCCCGCCGTGGCAAACCCGCCCGAAGCATCGCGGTCCTTGGCATGCGCCATCAGGGTCCGGTCCGCCAACATATCCACCGAACGGCTCAGCAAATCCCGTTGCTCCGCCAGCGTCGCCACCTCAAACAGGTTCGCCGGATCGAGCACGATGGCCAAAGCCGGGCTTTGCAGCGTGTCGATCAGCAACCGCGCCCGCGCCGCCGTATCGACCACATTCGCCAATTCCGGCTCAATGCCCAGCTTGATCCCGAAAGCCTCCGCCACAGCGCAAGCCTTGCCCATCTCCGCCAACAAATCCCGCCACGCCTCTGCCGAGCCATTGTCAGGATGATGCCGCCACTGATCCTCCGCATCCCGCGTGCCCGTACACAAAGTCACCATCCCGGTCCCCATTGCCGCCGCGTGGCGCAACAAAACCTCCAACCGCGCCAAGCCCTTAGCCCGCACCGCAGGGTCAGGATGGATCATATTATACGTCCCAGAAACGGCGGCAATCGCCACGCCCGAGGCCTTGCTGGCCGCTGCCACCGCCGCCACATCCTGCGGGCTCAAAGCGTCGGGCATCGCCGCCAAGCCCGAGCAGGCCATATTATACTGCACCGAAGCGACCCCCGCCGCCTTTGACGCCGCCAAAACCGTGCCCGGATCACTGCCCGCAAAGGTTTTGGCGAAAATCCCCAACCGCATCAGAGCGCCCCCGACACATCCGCCAGCCGCACCGGCTGCCGCGACCGTGCCGATTCCGCAATCGCCACCATGGCGCGGACCGAGGCAATGCCGTCCTCAAGATCCGCCCCCGATTGCGGGGTGCCGTTCAGAACAGTATCAGCAAAGCCCTCCATCTGACGACGGTAGAAATGCCCATCCGCGCCCAAGATCCGGTGCGTGGCCCCGTCACTTTCGCGAAAAATATCCACCTCGGACGACTTATAATACCACGGGTTATAGGTCTTCCCCAGCACCGAGCCTTGTTCGCCGTAGATCTGAAACCCCTCGTGCCAATCCATCCGCACCGCAACCGTCAGATCGAGATGCCCCAGCACCCCATTGGCAAACTCCACATCGACAAACCAGCAGCGGATGCCCGCCCGGTTCAACAATCGCGCATCGACCGCAACGATCTCTCCGGCGAAATAGCGCGCGGTATCAACCAGATGGCTGCCATGCGCCAGCATGTAATAACGGTCTAGATCGGCCTTGGGGTTCTCGGCTGGCTTCTTCGCATTCTTCGAGGTCACCATCAACGGCTGCACCGCATCGGTCATCGCATAGCGGTGGGTATTGTCGCAATACCACGCCTTCAAGGCCACCATCTGCCCCATTTCGCCGTCGATAACGCCCTTTGCCGCCTGCAACCCGGCGTCATAGCGCTTCATATGGCCGACTTGCAGCGTCAGGCCCGAGGCCACCACAGCGCCCCTTAAACCCTCGGCTTCCTCAATGCTGACCGCCAAGGGTTTCTCGCAGAGCACATGTTTCCCCGCCTGCAACGCCATCAAAGCCGCTGGCACATGGAACGCATCCGAGGTCGCAATCACCACCGCCTCTAACGCAGGGTCGGCCAGCATCGCTGCGTAGTCATTATAACTGCGGGTCGGTGCATGCGTTGCGGCCATCCGCGCGCGCAGATCATCCGCCACATCGCAGATCGCATAAAGCTCGGCATTGCGCGCCTTGGTGCAGGACTCGAAATGCGCGGCTTGCGCAATCGGGCCACAGCCCAGCACACCCACCCGCAGCAACCGATCTTCCTTCACGGGCATCGCCTATCCTTTCACAGCATCAATTTCAGCGAGGGAAGAATTCCCCTCCATCGGCCCCAGTCTTTGCACCGCCAGTGCCCCCGCCGCATTGGCGCGCGCCAAAGCATCCGGCAAAGCCTGCCCCGCCGCCAGCAACGTCACCAAGGTTGCACAAAAACAATCGCCCGCCCCGGTCGGATCAACAACCGTCACGGGATGCGCAGGCAAGGCCACCGAACCGCTGGCATCACGCCCGATACAGCCCTGATCGCCGCGCTTCAGCACCACGACGCGGCACCCCCCGGCCAACAACCGCGCCGACCAAGTGTCAAAATCCTGCCCCGGATACAAAACCTCGGCATCGGCATCCGAGGGCAGCACATAAGCCGCCATCGCCATGATCCGCGTGAGCGCGTCGAGATAGCCCGCATCCGCGATCAGTTCTGTGCGGATGTTCGGATCAATCGAGATCGCAACCCCTTGATCCGCCAATCTTTCACACAACGCCAATCCCACCGCCCGCATCTGCGTATCCCCCAGCATCGAGCCCGAGATATGCAGCACCGCAATCCCCGCCGCCAGAAACCCCGCCGCAATCTCTTCCAGCGCGGGCAAATGCGATGCCGCCGAATGGGCAATGTTGAACACGAAATCCCGGCTGCCATCCGTGTTGTAGCTGACAAAGGCCGAACCCGTCGGCACCCCCGCCACCACCCGGATCAGCCTCGGATCAACGCCATCCGCGACCAACCGATCCAAAATCACCCGCCCAAACGCATCATCCCCGACAGCCCCGGCAAACACCGCCCGCCCGCCAAAGCTCGCCGCCACACGTGCCGCTTGATCAATAAAAATCCCCGGCGCACCGCTGGGAAACGGCCCGACATAGGGGGCGGCCACAAGGTTGCGACCGTCCTTCTGCGTGCAAACAAACTCCACCAGCAACTCGCCGATGGACCCAATCACAAGGCCCATAACTCAGCCGCCCACCATCAGCTTGACGACCTCATCATGCGTGGTCTCGGAAATCTTGCGCTCGCCCGCCTGTACACCGCGCCGCAGCACCACGATCCGGTCCGCGACCGCAAAGATATCCTGAAGGTTATGCGAGATGAAAATCACCCCGCGCCCCTGCGCTTTCAACTGGTGGATCAACTGGATCACCTTGCGCTGTTCCGGCACGACCAAAGCCGCTGTGGGTTCATCCATGATCAGGATTTGCGCGTTCCAATACACCGCGCGGCCAATCGCCACCGCCTGCCTTTGCCCGCCCGAGAAATTCGACACCGGTGCATCCAGACGGCTCACATGAAAGTCCAGCAAAGCCATCGTCGATTTCGCGGCTTCCGCCATTTTCGCGCGATCCAGCATCGGCAAAAAGCCAAACGCCTTGCGCATCGGCTCGCGGCCCAGAAAGATATTCGCGCCGATGGTCAGGTTATCGGCCAAGGCCAGATCCTGATAAATCGTCTCAATCCCGGTATCGCGCGCCTCTTGCGGTGAGGCAAAAGACACCGGCTTGCCCTTCAGCAAAATCTCACCCGACGAGGGCTGATACACCCCCGAAATCGCCTTGATCAGCGTGGTCTTGCCCGCACCATTGTCGCCCGCAAGCGCCACAACTTCGCCCGCCCGCACCATCATCGTCAGGTTGTTCAGCGCCTGCACCGGGCCGAAATTCTTTGACAGGTTGCGCACTTCCAGCAGCGGCTCGCCAATTTTGGTCTGCCCGATTGGGGTCATCTCACTCACTTTGCCGCCCTCCCGAGAACCGCCGTTGCGCCTGATCAATCAGCACCGAAATGATGATCACCACGCCCACCGAAATAAACTGCCAGAATGGCGCAACATTGATGAACACCAGCCCGTATTGAATGACCGCGATCACGAAAGCACCCGCAACCGTGCCCAAGATCGTGCCCGAGCCGCCAAACAGGCTGGCCCCGCCGATCACCACCGCCGCCACCGCATCCAGCAACAACGGCTCGCCCGCCTGTGCAGCACCAGCGCTGAACCGCGCCGCATAGAGAACCCCCGCCAGACCCGCGCACATCCCCGACAGGATATACAGCCGCAGCAGATGCCATTTGATGTTGATGCCCGCCCGCCGTGCGGCTTGGGCATTGGCGCCAATCGCATAGTTGTGCTGGCCGAATTTGGTCTGCCCCAGCAGGTAATGCATGATCAGAACGAAGATCGCGGTGACGATGATGATATAGGGCACGCCGTAAATCTTGCCGTTGCCCAAGGCCGCAAACACCTCGTTTTTCACCGGAACCGTGGTGCCGCCCGCCAGCAAAAACGCCACGCCGCGCGCCACGCCGAACATGCCAAGCGTGCCAATGAACGGCGGCACTTTCAGCAATGCCACCAGCAAGCCATTGATAAAGCCCGGAATCGCCGCCACAGCCACCGCGACCACCGATCCCAGCAACACCGCTGGCAGAAAACCCATCCCCGGCGTCAGCCAGTTGATCACATGGGCGGCCACCACCGCCGCCAGCCCCATGATAAAGCCCAGTGACAGGTCAATCCCGCCCGAGATGATCACAAACGTCTGCCCGGTCGCCAGCAGCAGGGGGGCCACCGCGAACACCGCAATCGACTGGATGTTGAACGGGTTGAACAGGAAGGTGCCGCCGAAACTTAAGCGTGACCACAGCTCAAACCCCAGAATCAGCACCGCCAGAAACAGCCAAGCCCGCAGATCGGCAATCCGCTGCATCACCGTGCGCGCCTTGTCGGCATGGTCGGCTTGCGGGGCAACATGCGTCGCAGTCTCCGGCGGAAACGACAAAGGTGGCGGGGCAGCGGGGGGCGATGTCATATGAAATTCCTAAACTTGGGCAGGCCAGCAAGGCCCCGCGCAACAACCAGCGGCCCAAGCGTGGGGCCGTGTTGGATCGGTAGATCGGGTCGGTAGATGGGGGAGGACTCTGCCCTCCCCCCAAATCGCTTATTCCGAGTAGATGTATTTCGCCACGTTCGGATCGGCGATGTTCGACTTGTCCATGATGGTAAAGCCGGTGCCGATCGACACCGGGATCGAGTTTCCGGTGAGATGCGCATAGGCCGACACCACGCCGTAATAGCCGATCTCTGCCGGATGCTGCGCGATGGCCACGTCCACCAGACCCGAGTTGATGTTGTCGACAATCGAGCCCGGTGCGTCAAACGCCACCACCTTGATATTGCCGGTCTGGCCCGCTTGCTGAACCCCGGTGCCCGCGCCCAAAGCCGAGAACAGGTTGGCCCCGAACACGCCCTTCAGATCGGCATCGCGGGCAAACACGCCCTGCAACTGTGACGCCGCTTTGTTGGCGTCATTGTCGTTGAACTGGGTTTCCAGCACGGTGACTTTCGGGAAATTCTCGGCCATTTCAGCCTTGAAGCCCGCTTCGCGCTGGTCGGTGGTGGAGATGCCGGGCTTGACGTTCGACACAAACACCTTGCCCTCGCCGCCGATGGCATTGGCCAAAGCCCGCGCCGCCATCCGGCCGCCCAGCACGTTGTCCGACGCGATATACGACAGCGGGAAATCCGCATCGCCCGCGCCGGTCTGATAAATCCCGGTGCCGATGAAGGTATCGACGGTGATCACCGCGATGCCCGCATCATGCGCCTTGCGCAGAGGCTCGATCAGCTGGGTGGTGTCGGTCGGCGCGATCAGGATCGCATCCGGCGCGCGGGCGATCACCGCGTCAAGCACCGGAACCTGCGTCACCGGGTTGAAGTCTGGCGCACCTTGGAACACCAGCTCGACGCCCAAAGCATCCGCCGCCGCCTGCGCGCCCTTTTGCATGGTGATGTAGAACGCATCGGTGGTCAGACCGGGGACCAGCGCGATGGTGTATTTCTTATCTTCCGCCACCGCCGAAGTGGCCAGCGAAAAGGTCAGCGCCAATGCCGAAGCAGCGCCCAGAAAACTACGACGTTTCATTCATATTCCTCCCTGAATACCCGCCGGGCCACCTCCTCAAGTGGCAGGGCAGTTGGCTGTTTCACGCAACACGAGCGCCGCCAATGCCCCGGATAACACGTCGTTCATCCGGCTTCGTCAAGAGAAATTTTTTGCTGCAAGTATTTTCTTTAACTTGCGATAGGCCCGTGAACGACGAATCGCAGCCCTGTCCCTAGCGCGCCAAAGCATCCAGAACCGCCTCAGCCGTGCGCGTATCGGTGAGCAAGCCCGAGATCAGCCCCGCCCGCGCCGCCCCAATGATCGAAGGCACTTTCGCCTCGCCCACCGCGACGCCAATCACCAAAGGCGCACGGCGCAACTGCGCGCAAGACACCGCGATCATCGCGCCCTCACCGCGCCACTGAATGATCTTGCCCGAAGCGTCAAAATAATGCCGCACCACATCGCCCGCCGCCTCGGCCAAATCCGGGTCGCCGACATCCGTCGCCCCCTGCGTCGGTCGATCCAAACCGTAAGGCAGGCCAACCCCGACCACCGCCAGATCAATCCGGTCCCACAACGCCACCGCAGTCTGCACCGCAGGCTCGGCGAGGAAAAAATCCAACGCCTCGGGGGCAGGCAGATAGGGCGCATGGATGAAATGCGGCACCCCCCCTGTCACCTCTGCCGCCCGACGCGAGAATTCATTGCTCTGGAAATGCTGGGCGTGCTGGCTCATCCCGCCCGTCGACGGCACCACCGAAACCCCCGGCAGACTGGGCAACCCGCCGTCAATGATCGCCGAAACCGTCCGCCCCCAGCCCACCATCAGGACAGATCCTTGCCCCAGCCCCTGCGCGGCCACCATCCGCGACAATGGTGCCGCCAAAGCCTGCACCCCCGCCGCCGTCGGCGCATCCACCGCCACCACCGCCTTCAACCCCAGCCGTTCCGCCAGCATCCCGCCCAAAGCATCCGGCGCGAAAATGTCCCGCACCTCGATTCGCACGATTCCCTCGGCCCGGGCCCGTTGCAACAGGCGCGAGATCGTGGCCGTCGACAGCCCCAACTGCTTAGCGATCTGCACTTGGCTCAGATCACTTTCGTAATGCAGCTTGGCGACGGTGTGCAGCATGGCTCGGTTTTCACCGATGACGGCTCCGCTGGAAATTGACAGGTTGCAATTCCTTTCTGCAATGTGTTACATGTTTCGCAGATCAAGCTTATCCCGCAATATCCGCGTTCAGGCAACTGGCAACTCTGCCGCACCGCCACTGCGCGCCAAATATCTGGAGAATTCCGATGGCTGCCTCGATGCCTAGCATGACAACCGCCGAACGCCGCGGCTACCAGCAAATCTGTGGCGACGATGGCGCAATGATGGTGATCGCCTGCGATCAACGCGGCGGGATGCGCACCCTGCTGGCCAAAACCGCCGAGGAACAGGCCGCGATTTCCAACGCCACTTTGGGCGAAACCAAGATGGACATCACCGCCTACCTTGCCCGCCCCGCAGGCTGCGTGCTGGTCGATCCGCTCTGCGCCGTACCCGCTTTGGTCGATGAAGGCGCCATCCACCGCTCCACCGGATTGCTGATCGGGCTGGATGCCTCGGGCTTTGATCTCACCCCCGAAGGCTACCGCATTTCCAACATGGTCGAAGGCATCAACGCCCGCCGGGTGCGTGAATTTGGCGGCACGGGTGCCAAAATCATGATCTACCTGCGCTCGGATACCCCTGCGGCGAATACCGCGAACATGCAAACCCTGCGCGACAGCATCGCAGATTTCGCCGCCGAAGACCTGCTGCTGGTGGTCGAATTCCTCACCTACTCCTTGCCGGGTGAGTCGCCCGAAGCCTATGCCGCCAAGATCCCCGAACTGATCGAAGGCGGCTCAAAGCTGTGCCTCGACGCAGGCTCGAAAGTGCTGAAAATCCCCTATCCGGGCACGCCCGAAGCCTGCGCCAATATCACCGCGATGTGCGGCAGCGTGCCATGGGCGGTGCTGTCGGCAGGCGTTGATCACGCCACTTTCCTCGGCCAAGTCGAGATTTCGATGGCGAACGGCGCCTCTGGGGTCATCGCAGGCCGCTCGCTGTGGAAAGATTGCATCTCGCTGGATCGCAGCGTCACCAAGGCCAAACTGGAAACCATCGCCGTCCCCCGCCTGCGCGAAATTCAGGCGGTGATTGCCAAACATTTCAAGGCCTAAGCATGACTCTGGGCACCGCCATTGGCATCGACATCGGCGGCACCCGCCTGCGCGCCGCCCGTGTGTCGGGCGGCGTGATCGAGGCCCGCGCCTCTGCTGACAGCGCCCGCGACCCGGCTGAAGTCACCGCCCGCGTGCTCGAGTTGGTGGCAAAGGTGCGCAACGGGGCCGTCACCGCCCTCGGCATCGGCGTCCCCGGCCAAATCCATGCCGCCACTGGCCGCGTCCTCTCCGGCGGTTATGTCGACCTCTCGGGTTTCGACTTCGCAGGCCACATCAAAGCCGCCACCGCCCTGCCCGTCACGCTGGAAAACGACGCCACCATGGCCCTGTTGGGTGAGGCCGCCTATGGCGCGGCGCAAGGCCAGCAAAACGTCGTCATGCTGACCATCGGCACCGGCATCGGTGGTGCGATTCTCGATCAAGGCCAAGTCCTGCGCGGGCGCGGCGCTGCGGGCCAACTCGGCCATATCGGCATTGATCCCCAAGGTCGCAAATGCGTCTGCGGCAAGATCGGCTGTGTTGAGACCACCAGTTCCGGCACCGCTTTTGGCGTGCATCTGGCCGAGGCGGGCTTGCCGCCCGACACCCGCGCCGAGGACCTGCTGCACCGCCCCGATCCCAATGCCCGCGCCGTGATCCACGCTTGGGCCTGCCCCTTGCGCGCCGTGATTGACACCCTCATCGCCACCCTCAACCCCGATTGCGTGTTGATCGGCGGCGGAGCTGGCACCGCCGCCCACGCTGCCCTCGCGCAATTCCCCGCCGCCGCATCGTGGCTCAAAGCCCCCGTCCTCGCCGCCACCCTAGGCGACGACGCAGGCGTCATCGGGGCTGCCACGACAGCCCTGAAAAACCGCCCCCGCAAACGCGCGGTCTTTGTCAACGGCGTGCCAGCCTCCGGCAAATCCGGCGTCGCCCGCGCGCTGTCTGATGCGACAGGCTGGCCGATCCTCGCGCTCGACACCATCAAGAACCCGTTCCTGACCATCCTGCCGCCCGGCGACCGCCTGTTCAACCGCACCTTGGGCCGCGCCTCTTATGCCGCGATCTTCGACCTGATCGCCGACGCGCCCGCCAACACCACCGTGATCATCGACGCATGGTTCGGCTTCCAACCCATTGAAACGCTTCAAGAACATATCCAGCGCGCAGGCCTCACCGAGATCGCCGAACTCTGGTGCCATGCCCCGCCCGAGACCATCGGTGCCCGCTACGCCGCCCGCTTAGGCCAACGCCCCGCAGGCCATCCCGGCGCAGAATATGTCCCCGAACTGATCAGCCTCGCGCAGCGCGCCCAGCCCACCGGCCTCGCCCCGCGCATCGAGGTGGACACGACGCAACCCGTCACAGCCAAACCGCTCACGGACTGGCTCGGCACAATTTGGCGCTAACAACAAAGCCAACGCCAGCCGCCAGAGACAGCTCTCCCAAATTGCTCTTTTCAAAATACTCCCTGCGGAGCATCCAAGCGCCCGCAGCCCGCGCCCCGGAAAAACATTAAGAAATCCTTAAACCGCCCCGCCAAGCCACTGATAAAATGCAATAAAAAATGGTCCCGAGTTGGGACCACCTAAAAAAGGGCCAGCCCAACGGCCAGCCCCCCTCAAACCCCAATCAAATAATCGAAAACTCACCCACCCCAAAGCCCAGCACATTCGCGCCGACATTGGCAAAAACCTTCCCCGCCGCGCCGCCAAACCCATCGGCATCATAGGACAGATCCCCCGTATCGGTCTCATAAATGATCCGATCCGAAGCCCGCACCGCCAGCCCTGTCAGGTTCGCCGCGAAATTCACCGCCGCCAGCGCCCCCACCGACAGCGCGCCAAACACCGCATCATCCAGCTCGATCCGATCCTGCGCCGAAACATAGCCGCTGATCACATCCGAATTTGCCACCCCCGCGGCGGCGTTAAAGATGAACACGTCAAAATCCGCGCCGCCAATCAACAGATCCTTGCCCAAGCCCCCGTTCAGCACATCATTGCCGGTGCCGCCGTTCAGCGTATCGGCCCCTTCCATGCCGTTCAGTTTGTCATTACCTCCCAGCCCGATCAGCTGGTTCGCCGCCATATTGCCGATGATGGTCTGCGCCAAACCGTTGCCGGTCAGATGGATCACCGTGGACAGCGCCGCGTTGACCGTGCTCAGAATCTCAATGTCATCATCCACCGCCAAGGCAAAACTGGCCGAGGCCCAGACCCGGTCCGCCGTGCCTTGCCCGGCGGTCTCGATGATGACGTCAGCTTGCGTGTTGACAAAATACCAGTCGTTGCCGGTGCCCCCGCTCAACGTATCATTGCCCGCACCGCCGTCGAGATGATCGGCCCCGCCCAGCCCGTTCAGATGATCATTGCCGCCCAGACCCGCCAGATTATTCACCCCCGCATTGCCGGTGATCGTCTGCGCCAGATTGTTCCCGGTCAGATGCAGCGCTTGCGTCCCCGCCGCACTGGTGGTGCTGAGAAATTCGATATCATCGTCCAAAGCGAGGCTGAAGCTAACCGAGGCCGTCACCCGATCGCCAGTGCCGCCGCCAGCAATCTCGGTGATTTGGTCCAAAGCATTATCGACAACATAGCTGTCGTTGGCGGCGCCCCCGTCATCAAATCGCGGCCCAGCCCGCCGTTCAGCGTATCCGCGCCCGCACCGCCGTCCAAGGTGTCATTGCCGCTGCCACCGATCAGCGTATCGCTGCCATTGTTGCCGCGCAGCAGGTTGTTGCTGGTATTGCCCACAATCGAATCATTGCCGCTGCCGCCAAACGCCCGCTCCACCACCGTGCCGTAAGCGATGCCCATATTCAGCCGCCCGCCCAGCACGTCCAATGACGCGCCCTGCTGCAAATCAATCCTTTGCGCCCCGGCAAAGCCCGACATATCGACGGTATCGGTGCCGCCATTGTCGAAGATGGTGAAGGCGACGTAATTGTCATTCGCCGGATCATTCAAACTCACCGCCGCATCCAGTACCGCATTGCCGGTGTTGGAGTTATAACCATAGGTGGTATTGCCAGTGCGGGTGGTGGTCGACAGCCCGTAGAGATTGCGGATCGCCAGAATATCCGCGATCATCGGCGTCAGCACCCAACGGAACTGCGCGTTGACGAAAGTGTTGTAGTCGACAGAATCGCGGGCAAATTCGTCATGATCCGACTGCATGTAGGACATGATCGACAGATGCTGCGAGTCGTTCAGATAATAATTGCTGGTGCCATAGGTGGCCGAGCCGTTGTAATTGCCGCCATGACCCAAGCCAAGCGCATGGCCCAACTCGTGAATGGTGGTCTCAAACGAGTAGCTGTCAAAGCTGGTGCCGAATGTGCTCAGCCAACCGGGTGTGATCATCAAAGTCGAGCTGGTGATCGTGCCATCCGCCAAGGTGGCGTTGTTGTTATAGGCGGTGATGCCCGCGTCGCTGTCGTCAAAGGTGATCTGCGCCGCACCCGCTGTTGCCGTAAAGGTGATGCCACTGACATCCGACCACATTTGCAACGCCTGCGCCGCCAATGTCGCCCCAGCCGCCGTCACTTGGGTGACATTATAGGTGATGGTGCGCCCGCCCGACAGATCATAGGCGGTGGCGGGGACGTTCTGTGACACCCCCGCGCTGAAAAACCGCTCAAAATTATTGGTCAGTTGCCAAGCCACCTCGTCGGCCGTCAGCACCATGCCCGCCGCCTCATGGCGCACCGCCGAAATCAGGAAATCGCCCGAGTTGGTGCCGAAACCGCTGGCATCAAGATAATAGGTCCCGGTCGTTGATGCGGTAAAGATCACCTGCGAGTTCAGCGACAACGCGCCGCCTGCACCGTCATTCGAGGCCACTGCCATCCCCGACGCATTGCGCAGTGTCAGAAACGTATCCGGCAGCGGCGTGCGCCCCACCCCCAACAGCCGGAAATCATAGCTTTGCCCTGCAACCAGCGTGATCGCAAACCAGTCATGGTCGCCCGAGGCATCCACCGTGCCATAGGTGCTGGTGCCAAGGGTGAGTCGCGCGGTTGTCGCATTGCTGCCCGCGACATCCGCCAGCGGGAGGGGCAGCGCTTGGATCGACCCATCTTCAGTGGCCAGATCTCGGATCGAAAACGGACACGGGGAGCCAGTCATTTGAATCTCCTTCATTTCAGCGCAAAAATTGCCGCAAAATCTGCGGCCTTGAATAAAATGCTCGGTCAATCAGATTGGGTTGCAAGCAGCAGCATGGTCCCAAACGGGATTTTTTTGGGCGTTTTGGAAATTTTAACATTTGGCAAACATTCTGTCTATGCCGCCATCCGGCACAAACTCAGCCCAGTGTTTCCGCAGCAGTGTTTCCTCAGCGCAGTGTTTCCAGCAGGCTGACCAGCGGATAGACCAAAGCCGCCGCAGAGGCTGCCTGCAACGGCGCATCCACGCTGCCCAGCCGCATCTGCTGCGTGGTTGCGGCGACGAACTGGCCCTGCACCTGCCGCCCGACCGCCAGCGTCACCGTGGCGCGATGCGCATCGCGCGGTGCTACGGTGACAACCAGCACCTGCCCGCCCTCCGGGGCTGTGGCCTCGGCGCTGACCACGCGGCCCGATTGGCGGGTAAAATCCTCCCGCAGCCGCGCGCAAAACCCCGGCACTTCGGGGCTTTGTCCCGCCTCAAACTGACATTGCAGCCAGACCGGGGCCTCTTGCTTCACCATGATAACCCCCTGCTCTCGACAATCTGCCGCAGGCTGCGCGATCGCCGCACCAAACACCAAGCGCGCAGCGACACTCAGCGCCAGCATCCCGCCGATCTGCAATACAGGCTTCAGCATCAGACCCTCCACCCCCGACAAAGCGCGCTTTAACGCCATTTGCCAAGCCCGAGCTTACAGGTTTTCCCGAATGAAAATCTCGATCCTGATCTTTTCCTGCGAGGCCAGAATCTCGCGCCGATCACAGCGCGCCCGCAAAATCCGCATGGCGCTGCGCACCAGATGGCCGGGGTCTTGGGTGATCAGTGCGTCGATTTCGCCCGACTGCAAGGCCGCTTCGGTGAACGGCGTGCGCTCATGCGCGATGATGGTGGCGCGCATCGGCTGCGCCGTGACGATCTCCAACGGCAGCCGCGCTTCTGGCCCCAGCACATAGACCCCAGTAATCGCGCCGTGGCTGGCAAAGCTGGCGCGGATGATCCGCGCCGAACGCTCGGGGTCGCCGTAGGTTTCCAAAGACGGCAGCACGGTCAGATGCGGATAATCGGCATAGATCACCTCGTCAAACCCCAGACGCCGCTCCAGACTGTCACGGGCATGCATGGTTTCGGCCACCACCAGAATTTTACCCGGGCTTTGCGGCGCAAACCGCCCCATCAACCGCCCCGCCGTCGCCCCCGCCGCGCGGTTGTCGATGCCGACGAAATCCTCCGGCGGGCTGCTGATCTGGCCCGAGATAAAACTGACCGTGGCAATGCCGCGTTCCGCCAGCCGCGCCATCGCATCGCGCACCTGCGGAAACTCCGGTGCCATGATCGCCACTCCGTCAACCGTCTCGGGGTCCAACGCCCCGAGTAGGTTGGCAATCTGATGCGGATCGCTGTCATGGATATGGCGCACCTCGGCCCGCATCATCTCGGCGGCGAAGGCGAGATTGGCCTCCGTGATTCGCGCCAAAACCTCCGCCAGAAACTGATCGCCGCCACGCGGCAGCAGAAACAAAAACCGATAATCCTTGCCCCGCGCCAGATTGGCGGCGACCAGATTTCGGATAAACCCCAGCTTTTCAATGGCTTGATTGACACGCTCGACGGTGTCTTTGCGCACGCCGGATCGGTCGTTCAACACGCGGTCCACCGTGGCCAGACTGACCCCTGCGGCAATCGCCAGATCCTTTGTCGTCGGTCGCATCGGATTTAAGCCCCTCTCCTGTAATTCTTTTGTTCGATATTTCCGCAGCTTGCAATCAAATTGAGGTACGCACCTCAAAAATCGCTTGCCATGAGGTACGCACCTCATCTAGCCTCTCCTCAGCAAAGAGTCGTGGCGAGGAGGCCGTGGCCTGCAACCGGGAGGAATAAAATGAACGCGAAGCTGCTGTTATCCACGGCATCCGTGGCCATCATGGCGATGAGCGCCGCACATGCCGAAGACCTGACCCTGTGCTGGGCCGCATGGGATCCGGCCAACGCCCTGATCGAGTTGTCGAAGGAATATGAGGCGCAATCCGGCAACACCATGCATTTTGAATTCGTGCCATGGACCAGCTTTGCCGACCGCATGCTGAACGAGCTGAACTCCGGCGGCAAACTCTGCGATCTGATGATCGGCGACAGCCAGTGGATCGGTGGTGCCGCCGAAAACGGCCAATACATCAAGCTGAACGATTTCTTCGATGCCAACGGCATCAAGATGGATGATTTCATCCCCGCCACCGTGACGGGCTATGCCGAATGGCCGCAAGGTACGCCGAACTATTGGGCTTTGCCCGCCTTTGGCGACGTGGTCGGCTGGACCTACCGCAAAGATTGGTTCGCCAAGCCCGAACTTCAGGCTGAATTCAAGACCAAATACCGCCACGACCTCGCCCCGCCCGCCACCTTTGATGAGTTGAAGCAGATCGCCGAATTCTTCCAGAACCGGGAAGTTGACGGCAAGACGGTTTACGGCGCCTCGATCTATGCCGAGCGCGGCTCGGAAGGCATCACCATGGGCGTGATGGATGTGCTGTATTCCTTCGGCTTCAAATACGACAACCCGGAAAAACCCTATGATATGGAAGGCTTTGTGAACTCGGAAAGCGCCGTCAAAGGGCAGGAGTTCTACAAATCGCTCTACGATTGCTGCGTGCCACCGGGGTCTTCCAACGGCTATATGGGCGAAGGCGTCGATGCCTATAAATCCGGCCAAGTGGCTTTGCAGATGAACTTCGCCTTCACTTGGCCCGGCTTTAACACCGATGCCAATGTTGGCGGCGACAAGACCGGCTATTTCGCCAACCCGGCTGGCCCGAACGGCGATAAATTCGCGCAGTTGGGCGGCCAAGGCATCTCGGTGGTCGCCGCCTCCGACAAACAAGACGCCGCCCTCACCTATATCAAGTGGTTCGCGCAGCCGGAGGTTCAGGCGAAATGGTGGAAACTCGGCGGCTATTCCGCCCTGCGCGCTGTGGTCGAAGACCCCGGTTTCGCCACCAGCCAGCCCTATGCGCAGACTTTCCTCGATAGCATGGCGATCGTGAAGGATTTCTGGGCGGAACCCAGCTACGCGACCCTGATGCAAAGCTCGCAAAAGTGGTTCCACGATTATGTGGTTGCAGGCAATGGCACCGCGAAAGAGGCGCTTGATGGTCTCGTCGCCGATTGGCACGCGACCTTCGAGGAAGAAGGCAAATACTAAGCCAACCCTGCTGAAAGGCAGGTCCGCGCGAGGCTCTTGAGGGCCAACAGAGCCTCGCGCATGATGCTTAAAGCGGCCCTCAGGAAAGCCAATCCCATGCCCGATCCAATTCAGCGCGTCGCCCTCGCCACGCCGCCAAAACTTGCACATCAAATCCGTGGCCTCTCCGACCGCACGATTGCGTGGCTGTTCGTCGCCCCCACCATTTTCCTCCTACTCGCCGTCAACATCTTCCCGCTGATCTGGACCATCCGCCTGTCGCTCACCAACTTCCGCACCAACCGTCCGAACAACGCGGTGGAATGGGTCGGCATCGAGAATTACCGCAAAATCCTGACCAACCCCGACACTTGGGCCTCGCTGCAAGCCACCGCGCATTTCCTCGTCTGGACCATCACGCTGCAAGTTTTGATCGGCTTTACCCTCGCCTATCTGATCAACAAAAAGTTCCGCAGCAATGATCTGTGGACCACCCTGATCGTCCTCCCGATGATGCTCTCCCCCGCCGTGGTCGGCAATTTCTGGACCTTCCTGTACCAACCTCAAATCGGATTGTTCAACTATTTCATCGCCTTCCTGACAGGCGCCGACCCCGCCAGCTTTAGCATGATCGGCGAAGTCGCCCTCGCACCGTGGGCCATCGTCATCGTTGACACATGGATGTGGACGCCCTTCGTCATGCTGATCTGCCTCGCTGGCCTCCGCTCGATCCCGCCCTCGATCTACGAGGCCGCCGAATGTGACCGCGCCTCGAAATGGCGGCAATTCTGGACCATCACTTTGCCGATGGCCCTGCCCTTCCTGATGCTCGCCGTGCTGTTTCGTGGCATCGAGAACTTCAAAATGTTCGACCTCGTCGTGCAACTGACAGGCGGCGGGCCGGGGGCGACCACGCAACTGACCTCCATCGATCTGAAGCGCGAAGCCTTCGAGAAATGGCGCACCGGATACGCCTCGGCCTATGCCGTGATCCTGTTTGTCACCGTCTTCGGCCTCGCCTCGATCTACGTCAAAGCCCTGAACAAGGTGAAAGACAGATGAGCTATTCTATCACCGAACCCTCAAACCGCCAAAAGTGGATCGCAGGTGGCTTAGTCATAGCCTACGCCATCCTCACCCTGCTGCCCCTCGCATGGATCATCGCCACCGGGTTTAAGACCCCCGCCGACGCCATCGCCTACCCGCCGAAAGTGCTGTTCACGCCCTCGCTGGAAGGCTACGTCAACCTGTTCACCAGCCGCTCCCGCGTCACCCCTGAAGACCTCGCGGCCCTCGGCGCACCCACCACATGGTACGACACCATCGTGCGCCAATACGGCATGGTGATCACCGGCGCGTCGCGCTACGGCGAGCGGTTCCTGAACTCGGTGATCATCGGTTTCGGCTCCACCTTCCTGTCGGTTTTCCTCGGCACCATTGCAGCTTACGCGTTCTCACGCTTCAAAGTGCCGCTGAAAGATGACCTGCTGTTCTTCATCCTTTCGACCCGGATGATGCCCCCCATCGCCGTCGCCATCCCGATTTTCCTGATGTATCGCCAACTTGGCCTATCCGACACCCACCTCGGCATGATCCTGCTTTACACGGCGGTAAACCTGTCGCTCTCGGTCTGGCTGCTGAAGGGTTTCATCGACGAAATCCCGATCGAATACGAAGAAGCCGCCCTGATCGACGGCTACACCCGCTTCCAAGCCTTCTACAAAGTCGTCCTGCCACAAGCCGCGACCGCGATCTTCTGCCTGATCTTTGCGTGGAACGAATACGCTTTCGCCGTCCTCTTGACCTCCGGCACCGCCCAAACCGCCCCGCCCTTCATCCCCACCATCATCGGCGCGGGCGGCAAAGACTGGCCCGCCGTCGCGGCAGGCGCGACCCTGTTCCTGCTGCCAATCATGGTCTTCACCATCCTGCTGCGCAAACACCTGCTGCGCGGCATCACTTTCGGAGCGGTGCGCAAATGAAAAACTTTCTCAACGGCATCCTGCACTTCCGCCGTGGCCCGTGGGAGATGTTCGCCACCGTGCTGATTGCGCTTGGCGTGTTCATGCTGATGCAGCCCTTCGCCTTGATCTTGTTCACCTATTCCTTCGTGGTGACGCTTATCGGCACGGTGATGTTCATCATCACCAGCCATTTCCCGGAGTAAGTGATGGCCCAAATCGTCATCAAAAGCCTGCGCAAAGAATTCGGTGCCTTTACCGCCGTGCAATCCTCCAGCTTCACCATCGAGGACGGCGAGTTTTTCATGCTGCTGGGGCCGTCAGGTTGCGGCAAAACCACCACCCTGCGGATGATCGCAGGACTGGAACTGCCCACCGCAGGTGAGATTTTCATCGACGGCGCCGAGGTGTCCCAAAAGCCCGCCAGTCAGCGCGACATCGCCTTCGTGTTCCAGATGTTCGCGCTTTATCCGCATATGAATGTGCGTAAAAACATCTCTTATCCGCTGGTCAGCCAAGGCATGAAGCGCGACCAAGTCCGCGCCAAAGTCAACGAAGTCGCCGAAATCCTCGGCATCACGTCGATCCTCGAAAAGCCCGTCGGAGGCTTGTCCGGCGGTGATCGCCAACGGGTAGCATTAGGCCGCGCCATCGTCCGCGACCCCGCCTGTTTCCTCATGGACGAACCCCTCGGCGCGCTGGACGCCGAATTCCGCGAACACATGGCCTTGGAGCTGCGCGCCCTGCACGACCGCATGCGCGCGACGACGGTTTACGTCACCCATGACCAACTCGAAGCCATGCAGATGGGCGACAAAATCGTGGTGATGAACCACGGCGTTGTCGAACAATTCGGCCGCCCGCAAGAGATTTACGACTGGCCCGCCACCACTTTCGTCGCCCGCTTCATCGGATCGCCCGCGATGAACCTGCTGAATTTCGACGGTATGGTCGGCAACGGTTCCACCGAAGTCACCCTCTCCGAGGCCGCGATAAAAATCCCGCCGATGATCAGCGGCGCCAACGGCCCCTTGACCCTCGGTGTGCGTCCCGAACACATCCGCCTCGACGATGCTGCCCCGCTCAAAGCCCGCATCCGCGCCGCCGAATACCTCGGGACCACCCAGATCATCACCCTCGACACCCCGCACGGCCCGGTGAAAGCCCGCACCGCTTCAACCCAAGCCGCCCCCATCGGCGCGACCACCGGCCTCGCCTTCGATCCCCGTTCGATCACCCTGTTCGCCCCCTCGGGCCACGCGCTGATTTCTGAGGCCAATCAAAAGGTTCTGTCCCATGGCTGAAGTGATCCTCCAGAACGTCAGCAAAAGCTATGGCAGCCAAACCGCGCTTTCAGGCGTCAACATGACGGTGCCCGACGGTGCTTTCGTCGTGCTGCTCGGGCCCACCGGAGCAGGCAAAACCACCACCCTGCGCATGGTTTCCGGCCTCGACAAACCCGACCAAGGCGACATCCTGATCGGCGGCCAGAGCACAAAGGGCCTCACCCCCGCCCAGCGCAATGTCGCGATGGTGTTCCAGCAATACTCGCTCTACCCCCATCTCACCGTGCGCGAAAACATGGAATTCCCGCTGAAATCGCCGCTGCTGCGCACCCCGCGCGCCGAGATCACCCGCAAAGTCGCCGAAGTCGCGGAAATCCTGCAAATTTCCCACAAACTCGACAACAAGGCGACGGCCCTGTCAGGTGGCGAGATGCAGCGCGTCTCCATCGGTCGCGCCCTTGTCAGAAACCCCGCCGTTTATCTGATGGATGAACCGCTCTCCTCCCTCGACGCCAAACTCCGCGCCGATCTGCGGGTGGAGCTGAAAAACATCCAAGCCAACCTCGGTGCGACCTTCCTCTATGTCACCCATGACCAGATCGAAGCGATGACCATGGCCACCCATGTCGGCGTGCTTGACCATGGCAAGCTGGTGCAATTCGGCACCCCGCGCGAAATCTATGAACAACCCGTCAGCATCTACGCCGCTGGCCGCTTGGGGCAGCCGCATATCAACATCCTGCCCGCCGATCTGTTCGGCCCCGCGCCCCTAAATGCCGCGAAAATCGGCCTGCGCCCGGAACACATCCAGCAAGGCGCAGGCCAAGACGCTTTGGTGAAACGCATCGAACACTTGGGCGATCAAACCCGGCTGCATTTGTCGTTCAAAAACTACGACCTCACCACCGTGACCGAGGCACACACCCCTTTGCGCAGTGGCGACATCCTGAAAATCCAGCCGCAGCGCCCGTTCTATTTCGACGCCAGCGGCACCCGTATTGTTTAAGGAGACCACGATGACCCAATTCATGAACAAACGCGAAAACATCGTGACCGAGGCGATTGACGGCTTGCTGATGGCCTCTGGCGGGCGGCTTCAACGGCTCGACGGCTACCCCCCACATCCGCGTCGTGCTGCGCGCCGATTGGGACAAATCCCGCGTCGCCCTCGTCTCGGGCGGTGGCTCCGGCCATGAGCCTGCGCACGCGGGTTTCGTCGGCCCCGGCATGCTGACCGCCGCTGTTTGCGGCGATGTCTTCGCCAGCCCTTCCCTCGATGCGGTGCTGGCGGGTATCCTTGCCGTCACTGGCCCCGCAGGCTGCCTGCTGATCGTGAAAAACTACACCGGAGATCGCCTCAACTTCGGCCTTGCGGCTGAGCGCGCCCGCGCTTTTGGCCTGAAGGTCAGCATGGTGATCGTCGATGATGACATCGCCCTCCCCAATCTGCCGCAATCGCGCGGCCTTGCGGGCACGCTGTTTGTCCACAAGATCGCGGGCCATCTGGCTGAAAATGGCCACGACCTTGCCGCCGTCACCCAAGCCGCCGAACAGGTCATCGCAGGCACCACCTCGATCGGCATGTCGCTGGATACCTGCACCGTCCCAGGATCAGCCAAAGAAAACCGCATCCCGCAAGGCATGGCCGAACTCGGCCTTGGCATCCACGGCGAACCCGGCGTTGAACAAATCGCTTTCAGCGATGCGGCGCAGGCTATGGCCGCGATGATCGCCAAGCTTGATCCCAAAGACGGCCCCTATGTCGCCCTGCTGAACAACCTCGGCGGCGCGTCTGAATTGGAAATGTCGGTGCTGGCCTACGAACTCCTCCGCTCTGCTCTCGGGGCCAAAGTAAAATACATCATCGGTCCCGCCGCCATGATGACCTCGCTGGATATGCGCGGCGTCTCGATCTCCCTCCTGCCGCTCACCCCGCAAATCGAAACCGCCCTCAAAGCCCCCGTTCCCCTCTCGGCATGGCCCGGTTGCCAACCGAACACGCCCGTCAAAACCAAAGCCCTTCCGGATGGGCTGACGCCTATTCGCCCAATTCCATCCCAACACAAACCCACTAAAGATTTCCTAATCAAATGCTGCCAGATCATGATTTCGCTGGAATCTGACCTCAACGCGCTCGATGCCAAATCCGGCGACGGCGACACTGGATCGACCCTGTCAGGTGCCGCCCACGCCCTGATCGACGCCGTCGATCAGTTGCCACTGTCCGATCATACCCAGCTGTACCGCGCCATCGGGCTTGAACTCAGTCAAACCATGGACGGCTCCTCGGGTGTGCTGCTCGCGATCTTCTTCGCCGCCGCTGGTGATGCCGCCTCAAGCGGCCTGACCATGCGCGATTCCCTACGCGCGGGGCTGGAGCGGATGCAGCAGATCGGCGGCGCAAAACTCGGCGACCGCACCATGATTGACGCGCTGCAACCCGCGCTCGATGCCCTTGACCATGGCCTGCAAGCTGCAGCAGATGCCGCCCGCAAAGGGGCCAACCACACCGCCACCATGCTCAGCGCCAAGGCGGGCCGCGCCGCCTATATCAATGCGGGCAATCTCAGTGGCCACATCGACCCCGGTGCCGAAGCCGTGGCGCGGCTGTTTGAAGCACTCAGCAGCTAATTGATGTGAATCAACGCAAGCCGGGCTATGATCTGGCAAACGAGCGCGCAACCCGCGCCCGCTAGCCAGCCCCCAAAGGAGCCCGCCCCAATGAAAGCCGCCCTGATCGCCCTCACCCTGCTGAGCCTCGCCCCCCCCGCCCTTGCCGAAGGTGATGCCAGCAAAGGCGAAAAGCTGTTCAACCGCTGCAAAGCCTGCCATTCGATCATCGCCGCCGACGGCACCGCCAAACAAATGGGCGGCAAAACCGGGCCCAACCTTTACGGCGTGATCGGTCGCCCCATCGGCAGCTACCCGGATTTCAAATATGGCACCGGCCTGCTGGCACTGAACGCCAAGGGCGATGTCTGGGATGAAGCCAAACTCGCCGCCTACATCACCAACCCAACCGCTTGGGTGAAAGAGGAATCCGGCGATGCCAGCGTCATCGCCAAGATGGGCTTCAAAATGGGCAATGGCGCCGAGGATATGGCGGCCTATTTGGCGACGATGAAGTAGCGCCCAGCGATCAATACGACCCGTTTTATACATCCAGAATCGGCAAACTGTGGCAAGATACGCGCCTTAGTCGCTTTTGATGGAGTGTGTGATGAAGTTGTTTTATCTGATCCCGCTGCTTGGCCTTGCGTTGGTGGCCTGTATTGCCAGCCCGCAACCGCCAAAGCCCAGCCCAGCACCAAGCCCCGCTTTGGCATGGGAAAATGGCCATCCGGAGCGCAAAGCTTGGTCGGCACATCTGCGGCAGTCTCTGATGGCGCAAGTGGCGCGTTTTGGCACCCCCGCCGATATCGCGGCCTATTGCCCCAACTATGCAAATCTGCCCGATGCGGACCGGGTCGAAGTGCTGGCAACGCTGGCGGTGGCGATTGCCAAACGCGAAAGCAACTACAAGCCCGACACGGTGTTTGCGGAGCCACCTCCGCTGGGAGTCGACTCCATCGGACTGTTCCAGATGTCTTATGAAGACAATTTGTCATGGTGCAGCATGGACAAATCAAACGACAGCCTGAAAGACCCGCTCAATAACATCAGCTGCGCGGTTGGTGAAATGGCGCAACTGGTGGAGCGCTCTGGGGTGGTCGCCTCGGGTGCAACGGTGAAAGCAGGCAAAGGTCTCGCCCGTTACTGGTCAGTCATTCAGGACGGACCCACGCATTTCAAAGCCGAAATTCAAGCCAGCACGGGGGCTTTGGCTATCTGCAAGGCTAAAGCCTAGGCGAAAACGCCGGCAAAATCTTGAATAAAACAAAGGGCGGGCGGCTATGTTGCCCGCCGCTTCCCCCTTGCCGAATCCCCCCATTCCCCCTAGATACGCGCACGGACAGGGTCGGGCTTATGCCACAGCCCTATCCTTATTGCAGCCAAGACCGGCGGAGCCAACCGCATGGCCAGTGACATATCGAAAAAAGGACCCAAACTACATGAACTCCAAAGCTATGGACGAATTTGAAGCCCTCTTGAAAGAGAGCTTTGAGATCGACACCCCCGAAGAGGGAACGGTTGTCAAAGGCAAGGTTATCGCGATCGAAGCGGGCCAGGCCATCATCGACGTCGGCTACAAGATGGAAGGCCGCATCGATCTGAAAGAATTCGCTAACCCCGGTGAGCTGCCCAATATCAACGTCGGCGACACCGTGGAAGTCTACCTCGACCGCGTGGAAAATGCCTGCGGCGAAGCCCAAATCTCGCGCGAGAAAGCCCGCCGCGAAGAAGCTTGGGATCGTCTGGAAAAAGCCTATGCGACCGAGACCCGCGTCGATGGCGCGATCTTTGGCCGTGTCAAAGGCGGCTTCACGGTGGATCTGGGCGGCGCTGTCGCCTTCCTGCCTGGCAGCCAAGTCGATGTGCGCCCCGTGCGCGATGCTGGCCCGCTGATGGGCATGAAGCAGCCGTTCCAGATCCTGAAAATGGATCGCCGCCGTGGCAATATCGTGGTGTCGCGTCGCGCCATCCTCGAAGAGTCGCGTGCAGAACAGCGTGCGGAAGTCATCGGCAACCTGACCGAAGGCCAAACCATTGACGGCGTTGTGAAAAACATCACCGAATACGGTGCGTTTGTGGACTTGGGCGGCGTTGACGGTCTGCTGCACGTCACCGATATGGCGTGGCGTCGCGTCAACCACCCGTCGGAGATTCTGGCGATTGGTGAGACGATCAAGGTGCAAGTCATCAAGATCAACAAAGACACCCACCGCATTTCGCTGGGCATGAAGCAACTGCAATCCGATCCGTGGGATGCTGTTGAGAAACTCTACGCCATCGGCACCGTGCACAAAGGCCGTGTCACCAACATCACCGATTACGGCGCCTTCGTGGAGCTGGAAGCCGGTGTTGAAGGCCTCGTCCACGTCTCGGAAATGTCCTGGACCAAGAAAAACGTCCACCCCGGCAAGATCGTTTCGACCTCGCAGGAAGTGGAAGTTATGGTTCTGGAAATCGACAGCACCAAACGCCGCGTGTCTCTGGGCCTCAAGCAGCCCCAGCGCAACCCGTGGGAAGTGTTTGCCGAAACCCATCCGATCGGCACCAACATCGAAGGCGAAGTCAAGAACATCACCGAATTCGGTCTGTTCGTCGGCCTCGACAACGACATCGACGGTATGGTTCACCTCTCTGACCTCTCGTGGGATCAGCGCGGCGAAGACGCGATCCAGAACTACCGTAAGGGCGACACCGTCACCGCTTCGGTCACCGAAGTTGACGTTGAGAAAGAGCGTATCTCGCTCTCGATCAAAGCCTTGGGCGAAGACACCTTCACCGATGCAGTTGATGGCGTGAAACGTGGCGGTATCATCACCGTCGTCGTCACCGCGATTGAAGAAGGCGGCGTTGAGGTTGAATACAACGGCGCGAAATCCTTCATCCGCCGTTCTGACCTGTCGCGCGAGCGCGCTGACCAACGCCCAGAGCGTTTCAGCGTTGGCGACAAGATCGACGTGCGCGTCACCAACATTGATCCGAAAACCCGCCGCATGGGTCTGTCGATCAAAGCGCGTGAGATCGCGGAAGAGAAAGAAGCTGTCGAACAATATGGTTCGTCCGATTCGGGCGCCAGCTTGGGCGACATCCTCGGTGCGGCTCTGAAGGGCGACCGCAGCTAATCTGACTGTCCGCAGTCGATAAAGGGACCCCGTGGCAACACGGGGTCCTTTGCTTTGGCACCTTTAGCTTGCAATTTTGTTTGTGCCTTTGGAAATTATGCCTATAGTCCAATGCGTAACAGGTTGGCACGGCCGAGAATCCCATCAACGGGGCGCGGCACCACTAGGGGGATATCGCGGATGATCCGGTCTGAACTGATCCAAAAAATCGCGGATGAAAATCCGCACCTGACGCAGCGCCATGTGGAACGCATCGTCAACACGGTGTTTGAGGAAATCATCGAAGCCCTCGCCAAAGGCGACCGGGTCGAATTGCGCGGCTTTGGCGCCTTCTCGGTGAAAGCCCGCGATGCGCGTGTCGGTCGCAACCCCCGCACCGGTGAGGCCGTCAGCGTCGAGGATAAGAAGGTTCCGTTCTTCAAAACCGGCAAACTGCTGCGCGATCGGCTCAACGCCAAATAAGCCGCATTGCACCCCGGCGCGATCACCACAATATAGGGTCTGCACCTGCGAAAAGGCGATCCGATGTTTCGTTACCTGCGCTATCTGATCTTGGCGGCTGTGGGCCTCGCCCTGCTGATCGTGGCTTTGGCCAACCGCAGCCCGGTTCTGCTGAAAGCCATGCCAGATGATTTTGCCGCCTTTCTGGGCGTGACTTGGCAGATGGAACTGCCGGTGTTCGTGGTGCTGTTTGGTGGCATCGTCATTGGCGTGCTGGTCGGCTTCCTGTGGGAATGGGCGCGAGAGCATAAACATCGCGTTGTGGCCTCCAGCAAAACCCGCGAAGTCTCCAAGCTGGAGCGTGAACTCGCCACCATGCGCGACGCCACCTCGCTGCCGCAAGATGACGTTCTTGCCCTGCTCGACCGCCCTAAGGCCAAGTAAATGCCTGATATTCGCGTGAAAATCTGCGGTCTGCGAACCGTTGCTGACGTGGAGGCCGTGACTGCCGCCAGAGCGGCCTATATCGGCTTAAACTTTTTTCCGAAATCACCGCGCTATGTAAGCCTTGCCGAAGCCCGCGTCCTTGCGCTTGCCGCACCGATCGGGCTGGCCAAAGTCGCCTTGACCGTCGATGCCGATGACGCCCTGCTCGACGCGATCACCGAGGCCATGCCGCTGGATATGCTGCAACTGCACGGCCATGAGACAGCCGAGCGTGTGGCAGAGATCCGCAGCCGCTACGGCTTACCCGTCATGAAAGTGATTGGGGTGCGAGACGAAGGCGATCTGGCTGACCTGTTCGACTTCTCCACAGTGGCCGATCAAATCATGATCGACGCCAAAGCCCCCAAGGGTGCCATTCTGCCCGGCGGCAATGGTGTTGCGTTCGACTGGCGCTTGGTCGCCCAACGCCGCTGGCTGCGGCCATGGATGCTGGCAGGCGGCCTTACCCCCGAAAACGTCGCCGAAGCGATCCGGCTGACCAATGCGCGGCAAGTCGATGTCTCCTCCGGTGTCGAATCCAGCCCCGGCATCAAAGACCCGCGTAAAATCACCGCCTTCGTCGAAGCCGCCACCCAAGACGGCCCGCCCATCCTGCGCTAACCGCCGCCTCCAAAGCAGCGCACCAAAGCATTTGCTCTTTTCAAAATACTCCCGCCGGAGGCTCCACCGCCGCCCCACTCCGAACCGCCTGCAATTTCATCTTGGCCCAAATATCCCCGCCGGAGGCTCCCCCATGCCTGCCTACATCACGCTCGGCGCGAATGACCCCGCGCAATCGCACGCCTTCTATGACGCGGTGCTGAAAATTATCGGCTGGTCGGCCCATGCCGATTTCCCCGGCGGCTGGAAATGCTATTCCGAGGGCGGCACCGGGATCGGCTTCAAATTCTGGGTCGCACCACCGTTCAACGGTGAACCCGCCAGCCCCGGCAACGGTCAAATGCTCTGCCTGCCCGCGCGCAACCGTGCCGAGGTCGATGGCTTCCACGCCGCAGCCATGGCCTTGGGTGCAAAGGACGAAGGCGCCCCCGGTATCCGCGAGATTTACAGCCCGACATGGTATGCAGCCTACCTGCGCGACCCCAGCGGCAACAAACTCGCGGTGATGTTTGAAGGTTAACGAAAAGTGAACAGAGATTTCTAAGCCGCTGTTTTCAAACGGCTATAGTATTTATCCACGCGTGGACAAGCTTGCCCGCGCTCAAAACGCCTTGAAGGTCATCGTCGTCAAAGTCCGCACGATGCCCGGAATATCAAACAGCTTCTCCGACAGATAATGCCCGACATCGGCATCCTCGGGGATATAAATCTTCGCAATCAAATCATACTCACCCGAGGTCGAATACAATTCTGACACCACCTCGCGATCATAAATCGCAGTGGCGACCTCATAGGTCTTGCCGGGGGTGCAGCGAAATTGAACGAACACGCAGATCATCGAAACCTCATCGTTTTCCCCACCCTAGCGCACCCCCCGCCAGAGTCTAGTCATCGCCCTGCCCGCTCAAAACCAGCGGCACCGAAGCGGGCCGCAAATCCTCCACCGTCAGCGCCTCCAAAGGCCGCGCCAGCCGGTTCCTGACCACCCACATCAGTCGATGCTGCGCCCGGGTGATCGCCACATAAGCCAGCCGTTTCCACAACGGAACCCCGGCCTCAGACCGCCCCGCCGCCGCCGCCGCATACAAATCCGGCGCGAACACCTGCACGGTTTCCCACTGGCTGCCTTGCGCCTTATGGATCGTCACCGCCGCCCCATGCAGAAACGCCGCCCCCATGGTGGCCGCTGAGGCGATGAACGGCTCATCCTCATCCGGGCGTTCAATCTTGATGATCGAAGCGGCCGAGACCTGCGGGTCCTCCGCCCCCACCACATGAATCTTCGCAAACCCGGCGCGATTGCCGGGGCCAAGATAGATCACCTGCGCGCCCTTGATCAGCCCGCGCGCCTCCAGATCAATCCGCTTCTTGCGGTGCTTCAAGGGCAGCTCAATCCCGTCACAAATCAACGGCTCGCCCGGCAACAACTGATCATCCGGCGCGCCATGCGCCGACCGAAACGCCGTGATCAACCGGATCCGCGTCGCATTGCGCCAGACCAAAACCGGGCTGCGCGCCATCAGATCGGCATCGACCCGCTCGGCCCAGACCACCCGCTCATCTTTTTTCGAGGCCGCCTCAACCATGCGCTCAAATTCATCAAAGCCAAGGTTGGGATCGCCCAAAGCATGCGCCAAATCCAAGATCGGATTGTCCTGCGCCTGCCGGTGGATGCGCGACAGCACCAGCTTGCGGCCCTCGCCCAGACGGTCAAACACCATCTCACCCGACAACCCGACCGGAGCCAACTGCGCCGGATCGCCGAACAGCACCAAAGTCGAGAAAATCTCACGCAGATCGGCCAAAGCGCGTTCATCCAGCATCGAGGATTCATCGACAAAGCCGATATCCAGTGGCTCCTCGCGCCGCTTCCAGCCCTTGATGAAATCGGAGCCGCGCAACCCCGCCGCAGCCAAAGCGCCGGGGATTGAGGCGACGTTTTGATAAAATGCATGGGCACGGTCGAGCGCCAGTTCGGTCAGCCCTTCGACCACCGGGCGCGGGCCTTGGCCCGTCAGCCACTCGGCGATCTTTTCATATTGCGGGTCATAGACCGGGGTGTAGAGAATCCGGTGGATCGTGGTCGCAGGCACGCCGCGCATCCGCAGCACCGAAGCCGCCTTGTTGGTCGGGGCCAAAATCGCCAAAGAACGGCGTTCCTTGCGCTTTTTCGGCTCGTAATCACCCGAGACCAGATCAACGCCCGCCGCGACCAAAGCTTTGTAAAGGCTGGCCAAAAGCATGGTCTTGCCCGACCCCGCCTTGCCGACCACCGCCAGAACCGAGGATTTGTCCTCGGGGCGCGGCTCCAGCCCGCCATTGTCCAGATCAATCCCCATGCTGAACAATTCCGCCGCAACGCGGTCATAGGCTTCAGCCTGATCATCGGAAAAGGTCAGCTTTACGGGGGCAAGTTCGGTCATTGGGCGACCATAGCCAAGGTTGCCGCCAAGGGCCAGACCTGAAGCCCGGACCTGAAACCAAGTGCCGTTTCGCGGGGCATCGAGCCCCTTAAAACGGCGCTGCCGCAGCAGGGTTTGAGATGTGGTTTTGGCGGTGACTGCGGGAGGGGGCCAGCCCCCGCTGCGCTTCCCCGGGATATTTAAGCCAATGTGAAATTGTCAGGGCTTCACAGTGGCCTAAATATCCTCGGCGGATAGCCGCCTTAGCGGTTCAGGCTGGCGTCAAGCGTGTCTTCAAAGGTGCGCAACCAGGTGCGCGGGGCCTGCACCAGCACCGCCATATTGCCGGGTTTGTGTTTGTTGGTGCGCATCAGCATATGCGCCGCCGGGATTTCGGCCCAAGGGAAGACTTCCGACATGCAGGGGTCAAGACGGCGTTCGATCATCAGTTTGTTCGCCGCCGCCGCCTGTTTCAGATGTGCGAAATGGCTGCCTTGCAGGCGCTTTTGGTGCATCCACATATAGCGCACGTCAAAAGTACAGTTGAAGCCCGAGGTTCCGGCGCAGATCACCACCATGCCGCCCTTTTTGCACACCAAAGAGCTGACCGGGAAGGTCGCCTCACCCGGATGTTCAAACACCATATCGACGCTGACGCCCTTGCCGGTGATGTCCCAGATCGCTTTGCCAAACTTGCGGGCTTCTTTCAGCCAGTCGTTATAGGCGGGGGTGTTGACGGTCGGCAACTGCCCCCAGCATTTGAAATCCTTGCGGTTGATCACGCCTTTCGCGCCCAAGCCCATGACAAACGCGCGCTTGTCTTCTTCCGAGATCACGCCGATCGCATTCGCGCCTGCGGTGTTGATCAGTTGGATCGCATACGAGCCAAGCCCGCCCGACGCGCCCCAGACCAGCACATTCTGCCCCGGTTTCAGATCATGCGGTTCATGCCCGAACAACATCCGATAGGCGGTGGCGAGGGTCAGGGTGTAGCAGGCGGATTCCTCCCAAGTCAGATGCTTCGGGCGCGGCATCAACTGCTGCGCTTGCACGCGGGTGAACTGCGAAAAAGAGCCGTCCGGCGTCTCGTAACCCCAAATCCGCTGGCTGGGCGAGAACATCGGATCGCCGCCGTTACATTCCTCGTCATCGCCGTCGTCTTGGTTGCAATGCACCACGACCTCATCGCCGACCTTCCAGCGTTTCACCTTGTCACCCACCGCCCAGACGATGCCCGAAGCATCCGAGCCCGCGATATGGAACGGCTGTTTATGGCCATCAAACGGGCTGATCGGCACGCCCAAAGCCGCCCAGACGCCGTTGTAATTGACCCCCGCCGCCATCACCAGCACCAGCACTTCGTTGCTGTCGAGCTTCCAAGTATCCACCACCTCAACCTGCATTGCGGTGTCAGGCTCGCCATGCCGGGCTTGCCGGATCGACCACGCATACATTTTCGCCGGAACATGACCCAAGGGCGGCATTTCGCCAATCTCATAGAGGTCCTTCACCGGGGCCTCATAGGGGGTGATTGCCGATGCGATATCCAACGCCATGCTTGCCTCCAACAAATGCCGCGCCGCAGAATCGGGGCGGGTTGCGGCATTGATAGCGGGCCTTCGCGCAACTTTGCAATAGTCTTGATGGGTATTTTGTAACTTTATGTCCGCTGCGATGCGGCAATTCTACGGTGCCACCTCCAACCTTTGCAGCACCGGGGCGGCATAAAAGGCGATCAGCGCGGCAGAGCCTTGGGTGATCTGCAAATTCGCGTCGACCAATCCCCGGTTCAGCAGCGGCGTCAGGCCCTCGGCCAAGGTGGCCTCCAGCCCCTGCGGCGGCAGTTTTTGCACAGCGCCTTGCGCGGCGAGCCGCGCTTGCAGGGCGGTCACCGCAGCCGTCAGCGCCGCGCGATCCGCAGGCTTTTCCAGCAGCGCCGCAGCCACCAAGGGCACCGGCAGCACCGGCACCACTTTGGTGATTTCGGCCATGAGGTAAGCGCCCAATTCCTCGGTCGGGGTGTGCGGGGCTTCGGCCAGAAAGGCGCGCAAAGACACCGGCGGGCCAAAACCTGCCGCCGTGGTGCCAAACCCCTTGAAGCGGCCCCGGAACTTGCGCCACAGGTTGCGCAGAAGAAATCCCATGATCGCCAAAGGCTTGCCACGGAATCTTCGTGTGCCAGCCTCAGCGGCATCGGTCAGCCGCCGATCCTCCAGCACCCGGTCATAGGCCAGCCCGACCGGCACAAACACCACGTCGCGCCCGCCGGGCTCGTAGGCCGAGACGATGTAGCTGAGCAGCCCCATCTTCGCCGGCCCCACCCGGCCATCCAACGACAACCCGCCCTCGGGGAAGATCGCCTGCGTCGTGCCCTCCGCCGTCGCCATCTGCACATAGCGCGCCAGCACCCGGCGGTAGAGCGTGTTGCGGCTGCCGCGCCGGATGAAATACGCCCCCATCGAGCGGATCAGCGCACTCAGCGGCCAAATCCGCGCCCATTCCCCCACCGCATAGGAAATCGCTGAACGGTTGGCCACCAGCCAAGTAATCAGCACATAATCCATGTTAGAGCGATGATTCATCACGAAAATCACCGTGGCCTTGGGATCAATATGCGCCAAGGCAGCGTCGACTTTGCCAATCCGCACCCGGTAGGCCAGCCTTGAGAGCCAGCGCGCGAGGCGTATCGCGACACCGAAATACAGCGTGGCCGAAAACCCCGGCACGATTTCGCGCGCATAGCGGCGGGCTTCCTCAAACGCCACCGATCCGGGCACCCCAGTTTCAGCGGCATGGTCGGCCACCGCCTCTAACACACGCGGATCATAGGACAATCGCACGATCATGTCCTGCCTGCGCGCCAGTTTGAACAGCTCGATCGGACGATCGAGGCGGCGGTTCAGCCGCGCCAGCGCCTTCTCGGCGCGTTTGCGAAAAAACCAGCGCACCGAGGGAAACAGAAAATGCGAGGCGAGTGTGATCGCCGCAAAAGCAAGGATCAGCAGCAGCAGCCAAAAAGGCACAGCGACGGGGTCTGTCATGCCACAATACTGGCATCCCGCCGCCGTCTTGAATAGAGCCGTTTCAAAGCCAGATTTGCCTTAAATTCCGGGCTACGCGCCAAATTCATTCGGTGTAATAGTAATCTCCGATCTCACAGACATTGACGCGGGCCTTTTGCAGCACGCTGCCATCGGAAAACACCGCCTTGAAATCAAACTCGCAATAGCCCTGCGCGTTGTCGAAATGCAGCTTCATCGCGCCGCCCGTCGCCAGAGTTGACGACCCCATCACGTCGCGCCCCCAGTGTGAGGCGCCGGAGTTGGTGGATTGAAATTTCACCAGCGTCAGCCCGGTGTCATTGTGAATCCGCACCGTCCGGTCATAGGCGGCAGCTTGCAGGGTGGTGGCAGCCAAGGCGAGGGCGGCAAGGCTCAGGCGCAGGGGGGGGTGTTCATGGTATCCTCATCTGGTGGGTTGGCCGGGATGGCATGGGTTAAGCTTTGCCGGAACCGTGCTGCGTTTTCCAATGACAAGGGCTGTCATGTTTCACGCCCTGCAAAATTCCCAAGCCTTCGCCGCAACGCAGCGAATTGACACTTGCGTGAAATTGCGCTTAGTGCTGCACTGACGCAAGAATATTGCCGATGCGATTCAGGAGGCCGAGATGGCGCGCACAGAAACCCCGTGGTTGTTCCGCACCTATGCCGGGCATTCCACCGCTACCGCTTCCAACGCGCTGTATCGTAGCAATCTGGCCAAAGGCCAGACCGGGCTGTCGGTGGCTTTCGATCTGCCCACCCAAACCGGCTATGATTCCGATCATGAATTGGCGCGCGGCGAGGTCGGCAAGGTTGGCGTTCCGGTCAACCATCTGGGCGATATGCGGGCCCTGTTCAAAGATATCCCCTTGGAACAAATGAATACTTCGATGACGATCAACGCCACAGCGCCGTGGCTGCTCGCACTGTATATCGCCGTCGCCGAAGAACAAGGCGCCGATGTAGCCGCGCTGCAAGGCACGGTGCAAAACGACATCATCAAGGAATATCTGTCGCGCGGCACCTATATTGCTCCGCCCGCGCCCAGCCTGCGGATGATCACCGATGTGGCGGCCTATACCCAAAAACACCTGCCGAAATGGAACCCAATGAACGTCTGTTCCTACCATCTGCAAGAGGCGGGGGCGACGCCGGAACAGGAACTCGCCTTTGCGCTCGCCACCGCCTGCGCCGTGCTGGATGATCTGAAAGGTAAAGTTTCAGCCGCAGATTTCCCTAATATGGTCGGTAGAATATCGTTTTTTGTCAACGCCGGCATCCGCTTCGTCACCGAGCTGTGCAAAATGCGCGCCTTCGTCGATCTCTGGGATGAGATTTGCCTGACCCGTTACGGCATCACCGAGGCGAAATATCGCCGCTTCCGCTACGGCGTGCAGGTCAATTCTTTGGGCCTGACCGAACAGCAACCGGAAAACAACGTCTACCGCATCCTGATCGAGATGCTGGCGGTGACTTTGTCGAAAAAAGCCCGCGCCCGCGCCGTGCAACTGCCCGCTTGGAACGAAGCCCTCGGCCTGCCGCGCCCGTGGGATCAGCAATGGTCTTTGCGGATGCAGCAAATCCTCGCCTACGAGACGGACCTGCTGGAATATGACGATCTGTTCGACGGTAACCCGGCGATTGACCGCAAGGTCGAAGCCCTGAAGGACGGCGCGCGCATGGAATTGGCGCAGATCGACGCGATGGGCGGGGCGGTGGCCGCGATTGAGTACATGAAAGGTCGCTTGGTCGAGGCGAATGCCGAACGCATCGCCAAGATTGAATCGAAAGAAACCACGGTGGTTGGCGTCAACCGCTGGATGGAAACCACCCCCAGCCCGCTGACCGCTGGCGATGGCTCGATCATGCTGTCGGACCCAAAGGCCGAGGCTGATCAGATCGCCCGCCTGACCGCATGGCGCGAATCCCGTGACGAGACCGCCGTGCAAGCCGCCCTCACCGCCCTCCGAGCCGCCGCCGCCTCCGGGGCCAACATCATGCCCACCTCCATCGCCGCCGCAAAAGCTGGGGCCACCACCGGCGAATGGGGGCTGATGGTGCGCAGCGCCTTTGGCGAATACCGCGCGCCGACCGGGGTTTCCCGCAACCCGTCCAACCGCACCGAAGGGCTGGAACCGATCCGCGAAGCGGTGCAGATACTCTCCGCCAAACTCGGCCGCCCACTCAAATTTCTGGTGGGAAAACCGGGACTTGATGGCCATTCCAACGGCGCCGAACAGATCGCCGCCCGTGCCCGCGACTGCGGTATGGACATCCATTACGAAGGCATCCGCCTGACCCCCGCCGAGATCGTCGCCGCCGCCGTCGACCAAAACGCCCATGTCGTTGGCCTGTCGATCCTGTCGGGCAGCCATCTGCCGCTGATCCGCGACACCCTGAGCAAAATGCGCGAGGCGGGCCTGTCGCACATCCCGCTTGTGGTCGGCGGCATCATCCCCGAAGATGATGCAAGTGCCTTGCGCGCGATGGGCGTCGCCGCCGTCTACACGCCGAAGGACTTCGAGCTGAACCGCATCATGCTTGACATTGTCGCGCTCGTCGATACCGCCAATCTCGCCGCCTAAGGCCCTTCCACCGCAGCAAAAAACCGCCTAGCTTCGCCAAAAGCGGAGAAAACCATGACCTTCCATATCGGTGCCAAACCCGGCGAGATTGCCGAAACCGTGCTGCTGCCGGGCGATCCCTACCGCGCCCGCTGGGCCGCGCAGAAATACCTCGAAAACCCGGTGTTGGTGAACGAGGTGCGCGGCATGTTGGGCTATACCGGTATCTGGCGCGGCCAGCGGGTGACCATCCATGGCTCTGGCATGGGAATGCCGTCTTTGTCGATCTATGCTAATGAATTGATAAAAGATTATGGCGCGCAAACCCTGATCCGCATCGGCTCAGCAGGCGCGTTACAGACCCATGTGCAGGTGCGTGATGTGGTTCTGGCGCAGACCGCCAGCACCTGCGGCAGCCCGTCGCAAAGCATATTCCGCGAGCTGAATTTTGCCCCCTGCGCTGATTTTAGCCTGTTGACAGCGGCCCACAAAGCCGCGTTGAAAATCGGTGTGCCGGTGCATGTTGGTGGGATTTTCTCGTCAGACACCTTCTATGACGAACGCCCCGATCTGTCGGATCAGTTGCAACGCCACGGCACGCTCTGTGTCGAGATGGAGGCGGCTGAACTTTACATGCTGGCCGCCCGCTACAACCGCCGTGCGCTGGCGGTGCTAACGATTTCCGACCATATCCTGACGCATGAAGCCCTGCCCGCCGACCAGCGCGAAACCAGTTTCGGCGCGATGGTCGAGGTGGCTTTAGAGGCCGCCTTCGCCTGAGACCCGCGCGCCGGCCAGTTGCAAAAACCGCGCGGCGCGCTGCACAGCCGAGCCCGACCGCATCGGTCGGGCCGACCACAACCGCAGGCCGCCGGGCAGCGTCACCCGCTGTGCAAACGGCGCCACCAGCGCCCCCGCCGCCAGATGCGAGGCGACCAGAGCGCCATGCGCCATCAGCACGCCCGCCCCGCCCGCAGCCTCTTCCACCGCCAACGCATACAGCGAAAACATCGGCCCGCGCGGGGTAAACTGCATCCCCGGCATCGCAACATCCGCCCAAATCCGCCAGTCCTGCGCCCAACTCGCATCGGTCAGACAGGTCACTTGCGCCAGATCCTCGGGTTTCCGCAACCTCCCCGCAAGTGACGGAGAACACACCGGAAAAATCACATCTGGCGCAATGATCTGATCACCCTCGCCGTAAAACAGACTGAGATCATAAGGCAAACGCTTCAGGTTCGGCGGCGCCTCCATCGCGGTGATCGAGATTTCAATCTCGGGTGCCGCCGCCCGCAAAGCAGGCAGACGCGGTGACAACCAAAGCTGCGCAATCGACGGCAAAGTCGCGATATGCACCACGCGAGGTGCTGCTTCGGCGCGCAGAACCTGCACCGCCGCCCCCAGCGCATCGAAAGCCGAAGTGAACTCAGGCAGTGCCCGCGCGCCCGCCGCTGTCAGCACCACCCCACGCCCCGCACGCTGAAACAACGGCGATCCCAGTGCCGCCTCCAGCGCCTTGACATGCGCCGTCACCGCCCCCGCCGTCACCCCCAACTCGGCGGCGGCCAAAGCAAAACTGCCCAACCGCGCCGCCGCCTCAAAGGCGCGCAGAGCCGACAGGGCCAAGTCTTTCGGGCGGGGCGGAGCAACAGCCATAATACCTCAATTTTTCTAAGCTTAATTTTTCATACCATAGTTTTTCTAACCCTAGTTTTCCGCAATTCTGATTTGCTCGCAAGCCCTCGCTCTGGTCTGCTGTGACAAAAGGAGATCATCATGCCCCATCTTGCCGCCCGCCCTTGGGTTCCCGCCGCCTGCGAAAGCCTGATCCAGCGTCTCGCTACCGACGCCACCGCGCCTGCGGCGCAGGTCGCCAACCGCATTGAAACGCTGATCCAAGCCAACACCCAAATCCATGATCAGGATTGCTTCAACCTCAACCCCGCCACCAACATCATGAATCCCCGCGCCGAAGCCGCCCTGTCGCGCGGCCTCGGCAGCCGCCCGTCGTTGGGCTATCCGGGCGATAAATATGAAATGGGGCTCGAGGCGATTGAGGAAATCGAAGTGATCGCCGCCGAACTCGCCGCTGAAATCTTCCAAGCCAAATATGCCGAAATTCGCGTCGGATCGGGGGCTTTGGCCAACCTCTACGGCTTCATGGCACTGACCAAACCCGGCGACGCGATCATCGCCCCGCCCGCCACTATCGGCGGCCATGTCACCCATCACGCCGCCGGATGTGCCGGGCTTTACGGGCTGATCACCCATCCCGCCCCGATCAATGCCGATGGCTATACCATTGATCTGCAACAACTTCGTACCCTCGCGCATCAGGTGAAACCCAAGTTGATCACCGTCGGTGGCAGCCTCAATCTGTTCCCGCATCCGGTCGCTGAAATCCGCGCCATTGCCGATGAGGTCGGCGCAAAGGTGCTGTTTGACGCCGCCCACCAATGCGGCATCATCGCGGGCGGGTTGTGGGCCAACCCGCTGCACCAAGGCGCGCATCTGATGACGATGAGCACCTATAAATCGCTTGGCGGCCCGGCAGGTGGACTGATCGTCACCAATGATGTCGCGATTGCCGAGCGTCTTGATCACATCGCCTATCCCGGCATGACCGCGAATTTCGACGCTGCCAAATCCGCAGCACTTGCCCTGTCGCTGCTGGATTGGCGCGACTTCGGCGCAGCCTATGCGCAGGCGATGGTCGATCTGGCGCAGGCCTTGGCGCAAGAACTGGGCGCCCTCGGCCTGCCAATCTTTGCCGCAGGCCATGGCAGCACCCAAAGCCACCAATTCGCGATTGAAGCGGCAGGCTTTGGCGGCGGCCAGACCGCCTCAAAAACTCTGCGCAAAGCCGGTTTCCTCGCTTGTGGCATCGGCCTGCCGATCGCGGAGGTTGCAAATGATCTCAATGGCTTGCGCATCGGCACGCCAGAGCTGGTGCGGCGCGGTGTCACCCCGAATGACACCCCCGCCCTCGCAGCACTCATCGCCGAAGCCCTGCGCTCGAACGCGCCCGAAGCGCTCGCCCCCCGCACCGCTGCGCTGCGGCAAGGTTTCCAAGGCCTGCACTATATGCACCCTTGACCATACCGATTCGTGGGCGTCTATTGCGATCCCCTCAGCAGGAGACGCCCATGAAAACCCGCAAACTTGGCCAAAATGGCCCCACTGTATCCGCCATTGGCCTAGGCGCGATGCCCTTTGGCGGCATTTTTGGCGATACCAATGAGGCGGAAAGCTTGGCTTGGCTTGGCTTGGCTTGGCTTGACGCGATGCTGGACCAAGGCATTGATTTTATTGACACCGCCAATATCTACGGCATGGGGATTTCCGAAACCATCATCGGCAAATGGCTGAAAACCCGCCGCCCGACTGTCACCATCGCCACCAAAGCCAGCTTCGTCTCCGGCCCGCCGCGCCGCATCGACAATTCGGAAGCGCATCTGCGCGCCGATTTGGAAGCCTCGCTCAAACGCCTGAACCGCGACCATGTCGAGCTGTTCTACATCCACCGCCGCGAACATGCCCGCCCCTTGGCGGAGGTGATTGGCACCCTGTCACGGTTGATCGAGGAAGGTAAAATCGGCGGCTACGGCGTGTCGGAAATTGCCCCCGATACATTGCGCGCGGCCCATAAAATTCATCCCTGCACCGCAGTGCAGAACGAATATTCGCTGTGGAGCCGCCAGCCCGAACTGGGTCTGATCCAAGCCTGCAAAGCGCTTGGCGTGGCGTTCATCCCGTTCTCCCCTCTCGCGCGTGGCATGTTGGGCGACACGCCGCTCGCCAAACCCAGCGACGGTTTCCGAAGCCAGAACCCGCGCTTCACCGAGCCGAATTTCAGCGAAAACATCACCACAATCAACACCTTCCGGGCCTTCAGTGCGGCGCGCGGTTGGACCACCGCTGCCACCGCGCTCGCGTGGATTTTGGCGAAAGGCGATCACCTGATCCCGATTCCCGGCACCCGCCGCGCCGAAAACCTCAGGCAATGGGCGCAGGCCACCGAGATCAGCTTCACGCCCGAAGATCACGCCGAAATCGACCGCCTGCTGCCGCCCGGTTTTGCTGCGGGCGACCGTTATGGTGATCATCAACTGCTGGCGATTGAGCGGTACTGCTAAAACTTATCTAAAACTCTCATCCTCTGTGCGCAAATATCCTCAGGGGGTTTGGGGGGCGGAAGCCCCCCAACTTACACCACGCTTGCGCCATGGCTGCGATCATAGCCATTCGCCACCGCCGGATGCCAGCCTTCGGGCAAAGCCAACGGCTTAAACACCTCCACCAGCAACGGAAAACACGCCGCCTGATCCGAGGAGTGCTCTGATGAGCAATCGCCACCGGGGCAGGCCGACAAGCCGCCGATCAAATCCATCGCCGCAAAAAACTCGATGAAATCACCGGGCCGCACCGGGCTGGCTTTCATGAAATACTGCCCGGTGTCGCGGGTAAATCCCGTACACATAAACACGTTCAGCACGTCATGCACCTGCGCCTCGGCTTGCCACAGCGGCAGCCCCGTGCGCGCGGCCAAGGCCCGCGTCAGGTTGGAATGGCAGCAATGATGATACTGCCCGCCTGAGAGCAAATTGCTGGTGTAGGGATCGCAGCGGGTGCCGATCACATCATGCACCGCCCCGCCGAACGCATCGAACCCGTACCAGTCCAGCGTATCCTCGGTGATCAAAGCCATCTCGCGCAGATAGGGCAGCGCCGACCACATCCGGTCGCCTGCCGACAGATGCGTGCCATGCAAGGCACGGGTTTTACCCGAGAAAAACCGCTCGCTCAGATCGGTTGCGTTCCACAGATTGAGATCGCCGACCTGCGGGCCCTCGATGCTGGTGAAGCGAAAGAAATGCCCGGCGGGCACGTCAAAACACCGCGCCTCGCGTGCGGGCACCAGCACTTCGGCCACCCGACTCCACCCGGCCCGCGCCGCCAGATAGGGCGCCAAATCCGGGCGCGGCAGGCCCGCGACCGGGTAGCAGATCACCGGTTTTACCGCTTTGCGCGCCTCCGCATCACTTGGGGCGGCATGGTCAGGCTGGTCTGGTTTCATCGCTGTCTCCTGCTTCGCGTTCGCACGCCAAATCCCCCCAACTCAAGCCGCCTGCAAACAATGCCTCGGCTGCCTGCCCGCGCCCGGATCACAGACCGCGCCACAGGCGGCGCAATGATAACTGCTCAGCCCCGTCCTGCGATCCAACCGCCAGCGGCAGTTGCGCGTCAAGGTGGAGTTGCGGCGCACCACCCACGCATAGGCAAACACCGACACCAGCAGAACCAGCAATAACAACGGCATAGGACTTCCTTTTCCTCGCCCGTAGCATGGCCTAAGCCGTCGCCCCCTGCAAGAAGCTCGGCTCTGCCCGCAACCGATGGCTTGGGAACGGAATCGGGGGCACCCGCCGCTGCCGCGCCCGCGAGAATTCCGCCGGCATCCGCAGCACCGCATATTGCCGCCCGTCCTCGTCGTTGCGATACGTCTCGCCCAGCCGTGACACCTCATAGCCGATCTGCCGCAAAGCCCGCATCAGCGCCAGCGACGACAGGCAAATCAACTCCTCACCGCCCTCAGCCCGGGTGATTTCCACCAAACCGTCCACAATCGCCGTCAGACATGCGCTGCGCTCCGCCGCCGTGGTCAAAGCGTCCGAGATCACCAGCCGGGTACATTCCCAGACATGCGGCATGGCAATTTCCACCGACATGATATGCGACGGGATATGCGGCAGCTTGCCGGAATAGGCATCGCGCAGCATATAGGCATGCTGCCCCCAGGTTGCGGTCGTGGCCATGGCACGCGCGCCACCTACAACCTGACCGTGTTTTAAAACCAGCGAGTAATGTGCCACCGGCGTGTCATATTGGTCCATCTCAACCTTGGCATTATGCGGCACATCCCAGCCGAGCTGATCGACAAACACCTGTTTGCGCAAAGCCAAAAAATCGTAAAATGCCGAACCGTAACGATGGAAATCGGAAAAATCGAACCGGATATTGTCCATGGGATACTCCTAAACATGCTGAATCGTTTCTGATCCCGCAACAATACCCCGGAAGTTGTATTTGCGGACAGTCCGCAAATTTAGCGCGACTGTCGCAATAGTTAAAATTTGCTGGATTATCGGCGGCGCTTAAAGAATCCGCCGTGCTGCGGCAATCGACGCCGCTTGGGATTGTGTCCGCGCGCCCAACTTACGCTTGACGTTGTTCAGCCGGGCTTTCACAGCGCTTTCCGAAATTCCCAGCCGCGCGGCAATTTGTTTCAGCCGCAAGCCCTCGGATTGCAGCTTCAGCGCCTCCACTTCCGCATTTGTGAGGCTTTTCTCGTCTTCCGGGCCCGCGTGCAGCTGTTGCATGATTCGCAGCAGCCCCTCCATCTCGGCATCTTCAAAGTCGCGGTCATCGCGGAAAAACAGCCCGTAGCTGCGCCGCCCCTTGTCGCGTGGCGTCATCACCGAGACCGCAGCGCCGTGCCCCAAGCCAAACACCGCCGCATGGGCCCGCACCTGATGCGGATCGGTCGCGGCCATTTCCGAGAACCGGATGCCGCCGACATTGCCATAGACCCAGCGCATCGCCGGATCTTGCACAACTAACCCGTGGGTTGCGTAAAACTCCACCCATATATCGGGCAGATTATTCATCTCCTCCTCAGGAAATGAGAATCCGACCCGCAAAGCGACATAAGAACCCGCCGGGGCTATATGTTCGATCTGATTTTTCATCGCCTGCAGAAGTGTCATATGCTCAAAACAGTTGCCGAGGGCTCCACCACGTCATAGCCTCGTCCCGTAGACATTGCCCGGATAAAGTGTAATTCGCAACCTCTAGCATCCAAAGGGTGAGTGATCGTGAAGGATATGACGAAAGTGGCTGCGGTTGCAGAACGGTTGGCCCGGCTGCGGGCGCTCTGCGACAGCGGCTTTGCTCTGGCGATTCACATCCGCTACACGCGCCCGTCGATCTTGTACAGAACCTATGATCAGGCGTGGATTGATCACTACAGCGAGCGCGGATTCATGCTCAGCGATCCGGTGGTGCATTGGGGGCTGACCCATACGGGTGCTGTCAACTGAGCGGACCTTGCTGATCAAGACCCGCAAGGCGTCATCCGCGATGCGCTGGCGCATGGGCTGCACAACGGCTGGACCTATGCTTTGGGGCCGCAAACCTCGCGCACCATCGCAGGCGTGACCAAAACCGGGGCAGATTTCACCGTGGCCGAGCGTGCCGAGATTTCCCAGATCGTCGATGATCTGCATGATCTGACCGAAGGCTTTGAAAGCATCGCGCCGGAAACCCAAGCGGCGTTGCTGGCGCTAAGCGACAGTTAAACCCGCCTAGTCGCCAAACCTTATCCGCGCCGCCAAGCCCACGCCCGCTTCGGGCGGCAGATAGAGATTAACCTGCCGATAGGGGGCCCGGCCCGAGATCAGCATCCGCCGATTCGCCAGCGCCTCGGCCAACTGCTTTTGCAGCGCGACAGGCCAATAGCCGCTACAAACCGCGAGCAAGCTGCGCAGGTCTTCATTCTCTTTCTCAGTCAGCACCGTCACCGCCCGCCAACCACCGCCCCAATCCATATCCGGCACGCCAGTTTTGCGCCGCGCCGGCGGAATGACGGGCGCGCGCTGATCCAGCGCCACGATGGCATAGGTGCAATCAAAGCCATTCAGATTGCTCTGCACCACACCTTCCGAAAACCGCCTGCTGGCCAAAGGTGCCGCAATCGGCGTCAGATCGGCGAAGAAATCCTCCGCATAGGCCCCGGTGTCTTGGCACTGCCCCGGCGTCCAGATGCAGGGAAAGGCGCGCCCAAGTTCGCGTAGCAAAGGCAACCCGATCACCACGCCCAAACCGCAGGCCAGCACCATGGCAAAAAGGCGCGCCATCCGGGCGCGCCTTTTATAATCATCCCGTGCTGACAACGGCTAAACCACCCGCTCGACCATCATCTTCTTGATCTCGGCAATCGCCTTGGCCGGGTTCAGCCCCTTCGGGCAGGTCTTGGTGCAGTTCATAATGGTGTGGCAGCGATAGAGCTTGAACGGGTCTTCCAGATCGTCCAAGCGTTCGCCCGTCGCCTCATCGCGGCTGTCGATGATCCAGCGATAGGCGTGCAGCAAGGCGGCAGGCCCCAGATATTTATCGCTGTTCCACCAATAGCTTGGGCACGACGTGCTGCAACAGGCGCACATTACGCATTCATAGACCCCGTCGAGTTTCGCGCGATCGTCAATCGACTGTCGCCATTCTTTCGCAGGCTTGTTGGTCTTGGTCTCCAACCACGGCATGATGCTGGCGTGCTGGGCGTAGAAATGCGTCAGATCCGGGATCAGGTCTTTCACCACTGGCATATGCGGCAGCGGATAGATCTTCACATCGCCCTTCACCTCATCCAGACCATAAATACAGGCCAAAGTGTTGATGCCGTCGATGTTCATCGCACAGGACCCGCAAATGCCTTCCCGGCAAGAGCGGCGGAAAGTCAGCGTCGGGTCGATCTCATTCTTGATCTTGATCAGCGCGTCCAGAATCATCGGGCCGCAAGTATCCATATCGACGAAATAGCTGTCCACCCGAGGGTTTTCGCCGTCATCCGGGCTCCAGCGGTAGATCTGGAACTTGCGCACATTCACGCCCGCAGGCTTCGGCCAGGTCTTGCCGGTGCGGATTTTCGAGTTTTTCGGCAGGGTGAACTGAACCATCTGACAGACCTTTTCTTATCTTCCGCGTCAATACCGGCTGGCGGGAATGCTGCTATAGGGACGCGTCGGCATCTCACCCGAGCGGTGATAGACGCAATTTTGGTAGACTTGATCAGGGTCTTTGCCCTGAAGATAATCGCTGCTGAAGGTGATCTCGCCAAAGGTGCTGCGGCGTCCGTCAGACCCGATGCCCACGCCCAATTCGCCGCGCGGCTGCTCGGCCAGACGGGCACGCTCAAAACACTCACGCTCGGCCTGCGCAAGGCTGATCGGCCCGCAGGCGATCAGCGGCAACAATGCAAGCAAGGCGAGGGCTTGGCGCATCGGTCAGCCTTTCAACGGCGGCACGCCATTGCGTGCAAAGCAGGCCGTGGCACTGGGCCTTGTGGCAAGGTTACGGATATTCTGCACCGTCAAAGTGCCCGCCTCCACGCCGACATCCCGCGCCAAAGCCCGGATTTCATCGCTACCTGCCGCATCCAACACGCATTGCGTCGCAGCTTCCGCGACATTGCCCGGCAATTCCCGCGCCAACACCGGGCGCACCACCGTCTCCGCCGTACGCCGCATCGCCTTATCCGCGAGAACCTGCGGATCACAGGCGGCAAGCAAAAAAGCGGCGGCTAAAAAAAAGGAAAATCTCATGTTAGTTTTGTCCCCAATAGTTCGCTATCCAACTCAACTAGCAAAGTATTGAATCTAACAATCTGATCTGCGAGATCATCGGCCCCGCCTTGCCTGATCGCGTCCAGAATCCTTTCGCGTATATGCCGCTTAGTAGACACTACGTCTTTGATGAGCCCTTCAATTTTGAGCGCGAGTTCACCCTCAGAGACAAGCTCTCGCAGCAGCAGCAATGCTTTCGAAACACGTTGTTCGGTATCCCTAAGCTTAATTGCAGCATATCCGTGAATTGGCTTCCCACCTCTCACACGCGAGATTGTTGCTTCAGAAAAATGCAAATCGCGAAAGGCACTTCGAATCTCACGTTTCTTTTCAAGACTGATTCTCTCGCGGCGGTTCCGCAAGAAAGCGGCCGCTTCACCCACTACTGCAAGAAAATTAGCCACCCATTCGAGCATCAGAACTTCCTTTCAGCCGGCGCGATCTTCTTCAACGAAATCCCGCCCTCGGCTTCCGAGGTCAGCGGAGCCGTGTGCACCGGGCGATAGTCCAGCCGCACGGAATTGCCGTCAACCCAAGCCAGCGTGTGCTTGCGCCAATCGGCGTCATTGCGCGTGGCGTAATCTTCATGGGCATGCGCGCCCCGGCTTTCGGTGCGGGCATGCGCGCCGTAGATCGTCGCCAATGCGTTCGGCATAAGGTTCTGCAGTTCCAAAGTTTCCATCAGGTCCGAGTTCCACACCAGCGAGCGGTCGGTGACCTTGATATCGCCCATCTTGCCCGCAATCGCCGTCATCTTGGCCACACCCTCGCCCAGCGTCTTGTCGGTGCGGAACACCGCCGCATCGGCCTGCATGGTCTTTTGCATCTCAAGCCGCAGATCGGCGGTCGGCACCGCACCATTGGCTTGCCGCGTCGCATCAAACCGCCCCAAAGCCTTATCGACCTCGGCGCGGTTCACATCCGCCGCGCGTTCCTTCGGGTTCACAATCTCCCCCGCGCGGATCGCCGCCGCCCGGCCAAACACCACCAAATCAATCAGCGAGTTCGACCCCAAACGGTTCGCACCATGCACCGAGGCACAGCCCGCCTCACCCACCGCCATCAGCCCCGGCACGGTGGCATCGGGGTTGGCATGCGTCGGGTTCAGCACTTCGCCGAAGTAGTTGGTCGGGATACCGCCCATGTTGTAATGCACTGTCGGCAGCACCGGGATCGGCTCTTTATGCAGATCAACGCCCGCAAAAATCCGCGCGCTTTCCGAAATCCCCGGCAACCGCAAAGCCAAAGTCTCCGGCGGCAAATGGTTCAGGTGCAAATGAATGTGGTCCTTGTTCGGCCCCACCCCGCGCCCTTCGCGAATTTCAATCGTCATGCAGCGGCTGACGTAATCGCGTGGCGCCAGGTCCTTATAATGCGGCGCATACCGCTCCATGAACCGCTCACCTTCCGAGTTGGTCAGATAACCACCCTCGCCGCGCGCACCTTCGGTGATCAGGCAACCCGAGCCGTAAATCCCGGTCGGGTGAAACTGCACAAACTCCATATCCTGCAATGGCAGCCCCGCGCGCGCCACCATGCCGCCGCCATCCCCGGTGCAGGTATGCGCCGAAGTCGCGCTGAAATACGCCCGGCCATAACCGCCCGTCGCCAGCACTGTCATCTTGGCGTTGAACACATGGATCGTGCCATCGTCGAGCTTCCACGCCACCACACCGGTGCAGCGGCCATCGGTCATGATCAGATCAATCGCGAAATATTCGATGAAGAACTCAGCGTTATTCTTCAACGATTGCCCATACAAAGTATGCAAAATCGCGTGCCCAGTGCGGTCCGCCGCAGCACAAGTGCGCTGCACCGGCGGGCCTTCACCATATTCGGTGGTATGGCCGCCAAACGGACGCTGATAAATCTTGCCCTCTTCAGTGCGCGAAAACGGCACGCCGTAATGCTCCAGCTCATAGACCGCTTTCGGAGCTTCCCGCGCCAGATATTCCATCGCATCGGTGTCGCCCAGCCAGTCGCTGCCCTTCACCGTGTCATACATATGCCACTGCCAGCTGTCCGGCCCCATGTTCCCCAAAGACGCGGCAATCCCGCCCTGCGCGGCAACAGTATGCGACCGCGTCGGAAACACCTTGGTCACGCAAGCGGTGCGCAAACCCTGTTCGGCCATGCCCAACGTCGCACGCAAGCCCGCGCCGCCGGCACCCACCACGACCACGTCATAATCGTGCACTTCATACGGATAAGCAGTCATATCAGCCCCTTAAAGTGCAATGCGAACAAGAGCATACAGCCCCGTCGCCGCAATCACGGTGGAAAGCGAGATCACAAACATGATCAGCATCTTGCGCGCCGTGCCCTGCGCATAATCCTCGATCATCATCGTGGCGCCCATTGCAAAATGCCGCATCCCGATCACCAGCACCAGCGCGGTCAAAATCGAGGGGAAAGGCCGTGCAAACGTCGCCCGCACTGCCGCATAATCCTGCCCCAAAGCGTGCCCGACGATGTAAACCCACGTCGGCACCATGAAGGCCAGCGCCACAGCCGACAGAGTCATCGACCAATGATGTGCCGTGCCGGTATGCGAGGCACCCTTGCCAATCGCCCGTTTGCGCGCGGTAAGATAACGCATATTCAGCCCCTTACACGATCAGAATGGTGATGATGGTAAACAGGAACGACCCCGCGATGATGCCCCAGCCCAGCTTTTCAGCGGTGGCAATCTCCAGCCCGTGGCCCGCATCGAAATACAGATGCCGCAGCCCCGACAGGTAGTGATACCACACCGCCCAGGCCGAACAGGTGAACACCAGATCGCCGAACCAGCTGGTCGCCACCGCATTGGCAACCGCGAAATACTCCGGCGATACCGCCGCCGCGAACAACCACCACACCGCCAGCATCACACCCACAATCAGCGCGTTGCCGGTGATCCGGGTCAAAATCGAGGTGATCGAGGTCAGTTGCGGGCGATAGATTTGCAAATGCGGCGACAGGGGGCGCTCTACACGCTTCACTTCGGCCATAACATATCCCTTCCTGTTGATCCGGGTCTGATCCATCGCATGCCCGCGCCCAGAACGTATCTACCAGATATGTGCCCAGCGGCTGCGCGGCTTTGTTCTTCAATAGCGCTTATATCACGCATGTCACCCCAAACCACGCCGCAACTGCACAATGTTTTCGCTATCAGGCGCAGTTTTTCGCCTTTGTGATCACATGGAAAAATCGCGTGATCACAAAATCCGTCAATCTGGCGAGGCTTCCCACATCGCTTGCAGGTTCTGGGCATATTCGTTGCAGATCGTAATAGTTTGTTGACTGGGGCTGTAATAGGCATTCGCCTCGCCGCAATCGGCGACCACAACGCTGACCTGCAGCGGCAGGCCGTAGCGCTCATTGATGCCCGTAACCTCCTCGGCGATCAGATCGGCGAGCGGTTGGCCTTCCTGCCCCGGCTGCATCACCAGCCCGACATTGTCGCCGCCGGGCGTCGCATCCGCCAGCACCGCATCCCAAGACCCCGCCGCCGCCTGCCATTCCGCAGGACACCGCTCGGCCCGTTCGGGCGGCAGACCCAGTTCATCGGCCAAGCCCTGCCGCGCCTCGGGATTGGCACCGTAGAACAGGCAGACGACGGAATAATAGCGTTGCATATCCATGCTATGCTCGTCGGAATACGAAGGCTCCTCCCCGCCCGCTTCGCGCTGATCGGCCTGCAAAGCATAGGCCGTGGCATCGCTGGCCAGAATATTCGCCGCCGCTTCTTCCTGCCAGATATCGTTCATCAGGATCACCGACAGATGATCCGCCGCGTCTTCTTCCTTGCCTAAGACCGGCAGCTGCAGCACGTCGATCATCGCATGGCCCAGCTCGTGATAGAAGGTCGCGATCACCTCATTGGCGATGAAGGCGGATTCCTCTTCATCCTCGGGAAACCGAAACACCGTCTGCGCCGAAGCAGCCGTTGCCACTGCACAAAGCAGTGCCGCCCATAGAAATTGCCGCATGATCCCCCGATTTTCGCCCAACCTGCCACGGCCCACCCCTTCAGGCAACCGCTAGCAGGCAAAGGTTAAACCGGCATCAACGCCCAAACATCCAGATCCAGCAGCACTTCGGGCAGATATTTGCCATCCAGCCCCCGCAAAGCCCCCGCCGCGCCCTTGGTCGCCACCAACCGCAACCGGATCGCCCCCACACCCGGCGCATCGGTTTCAACCATATCCAGCACTTCCGACCACGCCCGCACCGTATCGCCCGCAAAGCACGGATTGGCATGCGCGCCTGCGTTCAGCGCCACAAGCATCTGCGCATTGGCGAGGCCATTAAAGCTTAGAGCCCGCGCCAAGGAAATCACATGGCCGCCGTAAATCAACCGCTTGCCATCCGGGCGCTGCGTGGCGTCAAAATGCACCTTCGCCGTGTTCTGCCACAGCCGGGTCGCCAGCATATGCTCGGCTTCCTCGATGGTCACACCATCAACATGGTCAATCACCTCGCCCACCGCATAATCCCGCATCCGATGCGGCTCACCTGCCAATGCGAAATTATAGCGCGAGAAATCAAGCCCCTGCGGGATCACCAGCGCGGAGGGCTCCACCACCTTAGCCAAGTCCGGCACCACCGCCACCGGGGCAGCAGAAGCAAAATCGCGCTTCTTCACCATCACCCAGCGCACATATTCCAGCACCGCCTCGTCATGCTGGTTCAGCCCCACTGTCCGCACATAGACCACCCCGGTCTGCCCGTTCGAATTCTCCTTCACCCCGATCACCGTGCTGACCGAGCGCAAAGTATCCCCCGGCCACACCGGCCGCAGCCAGCGCCCCTCGGCATAACCCAAATTCGCCACCGCGTTCAGCGACACATCCGGCACGGTCTTGCCGAACACCACATGAAAGCCGATCAGATCATCCAGCGGGCTGAACGGCAGCCCACAGTCTTGCGCGAACACATCCGAGGAATACAGAGCATGCCGCGCCGGGTAGAGCGCGTGATACAGCGCCCGCTCGCCACCCGAAACCGTGCGCGGCACCGCATGGGTGATCACATCGCCCACATGGTAATCTTCAAAAAACCGCCCCGGATTGGTCTTGACCGTCATCGCATCCTCCGTCGGGCGCACGCATCCGCCCTGCCTGTTGGGTAGGGCGGGGTTCACCCCGCCGCCCCTATGCCTCACCCAGCTTCATCTCGGGGTCATAGGTCCCCGGCACGTCCTTCACCACCGCCTGCCCGCAGCGCATCACGCCGCGGCCTGCGTCAAAGCCGTAAGTAGGCCCGCCATGCAGCACCCAGCCCTTGCTCAGCGCCAGTGAAACCTTGTGGCAAAACGCAGATGTGTCGTCGTCCGACAAAAACCGATAAAGCTGCATCAGGAATAGGTCCCTTCAAACACCGGATGCCCCAGCCATGCGTGGATCATCGCGATCACCCCCAGCAGCACAACCGTCCCCACCACGTTCATCGCATCGCCCTTAATGCCGCGCCCATTGGTGGGGGCCACCCAAACCTCAGCCCGGTTGATCAAAACCATCTCGAGCAAAGCCCAAATCCCGATACCGCCAAACAGCACCAAAGACGCCTGATCGCCGTTCACCAGCAAATGCGCCACCGCCCAAACCACCACGCCCCACAGCATCGGATGGCGGATTTTCGGGTATAAAACCCCCTTGGTGCCGCCGATGCCAAACAGGAACAAAGACACCAACATCAAGGTGTTATTGGCATGCCCCATCCCCGGCAGCGGGTCGTAAACAGTTACAATATCCGCCCAACGGTAGCCCAGCACCATCATCCCGACCGCCCAAATGGACAACACCGTCACCAGCAACTTACCGCGCTCGCCCATGCCCGCCCGCACATCCGGGGCCACACGTTTGAAGAAATGCGCGCCCACCCATAGCGCCAGTCCCAAAATCAGCCAGATCATCGCCTCAACCTCATGCAGACAGCGCGGCTATCATCTGGGCCTTCCCTAGAACCGCCTGTGCGGTGACGATATGCAGGTTTTCGACGATCTTGCCATCCACAACCGCCACGCCCTGCCCCGCCGCCATGGCCGCATTGAACGCCGCAATCTGACGCTGCGCGAGCTCCAACTCCGCCTCCGACGGCGCAAAGGCTTTGTTCGCGATCTCGACCTGCGCCGGATGGATCAGCGTCTTGCCGTCAAAGCCCATATCACGGCCCTGCACGCATTCCGCCAGCAACCCCGCCTCATCTTTGAACGCATTATAAACCCCATCGACGATCACCCGGCCATAAGCCTTGGCCGCCAGCAGACATAAGCCCAACCCCGCCTGCATCGGCAACCGATCCGCCCGCGACCTGCTGCCAAGTTCCTTCGCCAGATCATTGGTGCCCATCACCATGCCTTGCAGGCCGGAATGCGCCGCAATCTCGCCCGCATTCAGCATCCCCAGCGCGGTTTCCATCATCGCCCACAAGGGCTTAGCCGTCACACCTGCCACCGCATCCAGATCCGCAGCCCGGTTCACCTTCGGGATCAGCACCGCCTCCGCCCCCGGATGGCTGCCAAACACCGCCAGATCGTCTACCCCCCATGGGCTATCCAACCCGTTGATCCGCACGATCCGCGCCCGATGGCCATAGCCGCCCTCCGCCAAAGCTTGCGCCAACACATCCCGCGCGGCCGCCTTCTCCTCGGGTGCCACCGCATCCTCCAGATCGAAGATGATCGCATCCGCCGCAAGCTCGCGCGCCTTCTCCAGCGCCCGCGCTTTCGAGCCCGGAATATACAGCACAGATCGGAAGGGGCGGCCCGAGGCGATAGAGGTCATGATTCTCTCCAGCAACAATATTGCGCCAAGAGGCCCCATTTCGCCACTTTCGGCAAGTCCATAAATGCCGCAGCGCAGAAAAACCCGCGCGCGGCCTTAACGCTTTCCTCGCATCTTCCGCGCAGCCTGAACGCGAACCCCAACCGGAGACCGCCATGCAAAACACCCTATTCGCTTTGTCGCTCGGCTTCGCAGGCCTGATCCTCGCCGTACACGCAGCCCATGCTGCCCCGGCTCAGATGCCCTTATACCCGTCCCAAACCAGTTTGACCGAGACCAAAAACAACGCCCAAGTCACCAGCTGAAAGAACAACCTCTCCGGCAGCCATTTCACCAACCGTACCCCCAAAAACACCGAGGCCGCCGCAATCGGCATCAACACCAACACCTTCTCCAGGCTCGCCAAATTGATCTGCCCCAGCAGGTAATACGGGATCAGCTTCACCGCATTGATATAGGCAAAAGCAATCGTCGAAGTGCCCGCAAACACCGCTTTGCTCATCCCCAAAGGCATGGTGTAGACCTGATAGGGCGGGCCGCCGGAATGGCTGACGAAACTGGTAAACCCGGTCACCGCCCCCCAGAATATCCCCGGTGCCACCTCAGCCCGCTTTGGCTCCACGATCATCTGCCGCTTGATCAGCAGGTTCAGCGCGAACACCAAACCGATCACCCCGATCAGAATGGTCACCCAAGCCTCTGACACCACGGTTGCAGTGAAATAGCCCAGAGCCACCCCCAAAGCTGCCGCTGGCAGCAAGATCGCCAGCACCCGGCGGTCAAATTCACGGCGATAGGCGTAAAGCCCGAACATATCCGACACCACATACAGCGGCAACAACAGCCCCGCCGCCGTCACCGCATGGATGCCCGGCACCAGCGCCAGCACCGACAGCATTCCCACCACCGGCAAACCGCCCTTGCCCATGCCGACAAACACCGAGGCCAGCGCCCAAAACGCAAATCCATCCATCATGGCTCTTTCCCCTGCCTGCGGAATCACCCATGATCACCGCGTTGCCGATCCCGGCGGCCCCGGAATCGCCCACCTGCACCGCCTGCGCCCGTTTAGCGCAAACAGTGTAAGCGGGCCAGTAGCTTGGCCCAACCCGCGCGGTGGGCTTGCGTCCAGGGTCGAACGGGCTTAGCATACCATTGTATACAAACCCTTCGGAGACCCACATGGCACGCCCAAAAATCGCGCTGATCGGCGCAGGTCAGATTGGTGGCACGCTCGCCCATCTCGCCGCCATCAAAGAACTTGGCGACATCATCCTGTTTGATATTGCCGAGGGCACCCCGCAGGGCAAAGCACTCGACATCGCGCAATCCGGCCCCTCGGCCGGGTTTGATGCGTCGCTGAAAGGTGCCAATTCCTACGCCGATATCGCGGGCGCTGATGTCTGCATCGTCACCGCAGGTGTTCCGCGCAAACCGGGGATGAGCCGCGATGACCTCTTGGGCATCAACCTGAAAGTGATGAAAGCCGTGGGTGAAGGCCTGAAAGCCCATGCCCCGAACGCTTTCGTGATCTGCATCACCAACCCGCTCGATGCGATGGTCTGGGCTTTGCGCGAATTCTCCGGCCTGCCGCATCGTATGGTCGTCGGCATGGCAGGCGTGCTGGATTCTGCCCGCTTCCGCCACTTCCTGTCGGTCGAGTTCAACGTCTCAATGCGCGATGTCACCGCCTTCGTTCTGGGTGGCCACGGCGACACCATGGTGCCCTTGGCGCGCTATTCCACCGTCGGCGGCATTCCCCTGCCCGATCTGGTCGCGATGGGCTGGACCACGCAAGAGAAACTCGACGGCATCATCCAACGCACCCGCGATGGCGGCGCTGAAATTGTTGGCCTGCTGAAAACCGGCTCGGCCTTCTACGCCCCGGCACAATCCGCCATCGAGATGGCTGAGGCTTACCTCAAAGACCAAAAACGCCTGCTGCCTTGTGCTGCCTACGTTGATGGAGCCTTGGGCCTGAAAGGAATGTATGTCGGCGTCCCCACCGTAATCGGCGCGGGCGGCATCGAGCGTATCGTCGACATCAAGATGACCGCCGACGAGCAAGCGATGTTCGACAAATCCGTCGACGCCGTGAAGGGCCTCGTCGCCGCCTGCAAAACCATCGACCCGTCGCTGGCATAAGCTGCGCCTAGGCTGCGCTTCAGCGCCCATGCCGACACAAAACCAATGCGCGCCCGTAAAACGGCGCGCATTTTTATTGCCCAAAGCCTGTGCAGATAAAGCCCCCGCGGGCCATAAGCCGAAACCGAAACCCGCGCCCCGCAAGATTTTCTAGGCAAATAACCCGCGCCCATGTCACGCTTCTGTGACCTTGCCAGCTTTCATCGCCAGTATCGGAGTGGCCAATGACCTATCTCACCGCCATCACCTATATCCACACCGCGATCAGCCTGATCGCCATCCCACTTGGCATCATGGCCACCGCCCGGCTGTTCCGCCCCGACCTGCCCGCCATGTGGACGCGCAGCTTTCTGTGGCTGGCGGTACTGACCTCCGCCACCGGCTTTATCTTTCCGTTCATCGGCATCACCCCGGCCTTCGTCGTCGGCATCGTCGCATTGGCCATCCTCGCCGCCATGCGCTTTGGCTACACCCACCCCGAGGCTGCCTTCACCCGCTGGATCTACGCCGGCGGCATGGTCGCCAGCCTCTACCTGCTGATCTTCGTCGCCGTGGTGCAAGCCTTCCTGAAAATCCCAAAGCTGCACGCCCTCGCCCCCACCGGCACCGAACCCGCCTTCGCGATCACCCAAGTCCTCGTGCTGCTGGTGATGGTGGTGGTCGGCATCGCCGCTCTACGCAGCTTCCGCTGGCGGATGTGAGGGATATGTAAGGTGGGTTTCCAACCCACCACCCCACCCAATCCTAAAAATGCGCGCCTCGAAAGGGGCGCATTTTCCCTTTGAAATCCGTCGCTACGATTAAATTCAGGCCACAATTCTCACTCATATGACCCAAGCAAATTGCCAAGGTGTTGTGTCATGTATCTCCGCTTCGTCCGCCCCCTTAAAATCAAACACATGGCCGCACGCTCTGGCTTTTTTACAGCGGCCTATGAATTACGAGATCAAAACCCCGATCCGCTGACATCTCTCAGGCTCGAAAGACATTTGGCGTGGTTTCGCGAGAACCTTGATGCGCCGGCCAAGTTCACCCGCTCAAAATCCAAAGGCGCATGGCGGGTCGACGACACAAAAGGCCTCAGTTGGTTCAAAGACACCGCAACCGAAATGCTGACCCATGCCTATGACCTTGCCGCAGTGCTGAACGAAAGCGGCCATCCAATCGAAATCTTACGCTCAGACCGCATAGGTCTACGTTGTTTATGAGGACCTGCACCAAGTCATCGCCGAGCCGTTCAGCGACACCCCAACCTGATCTCAAACCATCTACACTTTGATTAAAATTTTCCCCATTCACATTGGCCCAAATATCCCACGGGGGAGGCTCTTGGCCCTTCGCCAAGAGCCTGGGGGTGTGAAACCCCCATCTTCTCTGCCTAAAACCCCTAACAAACCCTTAACGCCATTCACTAACACATTGACAAAAAACACATTTTATAAGTCCCAACCCGGGACCTCCCCCTAAACCCCACCCCGCAGACCCCTGATCCGCCGCCGCAGCCCCGCGCCAATCCGGCCCAACCAGCCCTCGGCCCGCCGCGCCACATAGCTGACCGCATGGCCATCATAGCCCGCCACGCTCAGATCGACCGCAAGCCCCGGAAACACCCGGCCCAGATCGCCGCGCAAATCCAAATCCCCCGGCGTGATCAACTCCAGCGCCCGCAACGCCGCCGCCCGCTCCGGGCTCAAAAGCTTGAGCGACAGATACAAAGCCTCAAGCCCGCGCGGCGTCGCATCCGCCGCAGCAATCGCCGCCAGCTGCGCCCGCCGCGCCGGAGCAAACGCAGCCCAACCCGGCTGCTGCGCCAAAGTGCGGCGTTTCTTGTGGATCCAACTGTGCATCGTCAGCCCGTCGAAATGAAACAACCGCCAGCCCGGCAAGCTGCCAACCTCGGCCACGCTGACATTGCGCGCCGAATGCACATCCGCCTGCAAACCCCGCCCGGTGCGGAAGAACGCCTTGCTCGACGGATAGCTGGTCATGCCCTGCCGCAGAAACTGCGCCACACTTGCGTCAATCGCATCCACCTGCGCCTGAAGCGGCAGCGGGTTGGGCAGACGAAACACCCCGTCAAAGATATTCTCCGGGTCGGGTGCTGCCAGATACACCCGCTCTGCCACCGCCACCTGCGCCACCAGACAACTGGCAGGCAAGCTGGTCAATGCCTCGCCAACGTCGCCACCGCTCGACAAAAACTCATCAGAGTCGATATGCAACAGCCAATCCACCCGACTGGAGTCATACGCGCGCTGCAAATTATAGCGCTGACGATCCGCAGGGGCCCAAGGTCGCCCCTCTGGGGCCGCACGCCAATAGGCGGCATCGCAGTGGATCAGCACGCAGCCGGGCACCCGCGCCAAGGCGGCCTCTAATGCAGGCTGCGGCATGTCGAGATAAAGCTGCACCTCTGCAGCACCCCGTGCAAAACACGCCGCGACAAAGCTGAGGACAAGCGGCGCAGGCTCACTGACTGTGGCAACAACACTCCATCGCAACCGGCCCGAGCCTCCCTGTAAGCTGCAGGCGACCTTAGGCGTGTAACCTTGCCCTGTCCATTGCGCGCCAGCATCCGCTGCAGCGCAATTCTTAACAAATCCTTAAAACCACCACCCCAACCCATTGATCTAAAACACACTTAAAAGGTCCCGAGTTGGGACCAACCGAAAATCCCCGCCGCATCCCCCCTTGACACGCCCTGCCCCCTCCGCCCAACTCCGCCCAACCCCCCCGGAGGCCAAGATGACCGATTTCCACGCCGAGTTAGAAACCCGCCTGATCCGCTACGCCAGCATCGACAGCCAGTCGAGCGACGGTGGCACCGCCTCCCCCTCCACCGAAATCCAGCTGACCATCCTGCGGCTGCTGGAAACCGAGCTGAAAGACATCGGCGCGTCAGAAGTCCAACTCACCCCCTATGGCACCGTCCTCGCCACCATCCCCGCCCCCGGCCCAACTGTCGGCCTGCTCGCCCACATCGACACCGCCCCGCAATTCAACGCCACAGGCGTCAAACCCCGGGTGATCCGAGGCTACAACGGGGGTGCTGTCAGCTTTCCCGACAACCCCACCCTGACGCTTTCCCCCGAGCACAACCCCTATCTCGGCACCAAACAAGGCCACGACATCATCACCGCCTCGGGTCTTACCCTGCTCGGGGCCGATGACAAAGCTGGCGTCGCAATCCTGATGACCGCCGCCCGCCACCTCCTGCAAAACCCCGATATCCCCCACCCCACCCTGCGCATCGCCTTCACCCCGGATGAGGAAATCGGCCGGGGCGTCCATGCCAACCTCCCGAAAGATCTGAAAGCCGATTTTGCCTACACCTTTGACGGCGGGGCGGTGGGCGAGATCGAATATGAAAGCTTCTCCGCCGACGGCGCCGTCGTGACCATCAAAGGCGTCTCGATCCACCCCGGCTTGGCTAAGGATAAACTTGTCAACGCCATCCACCTCGCCGCGAAGATCATCCAGACCCTGCTGCACGCCACGCTCACCCCGGAAACCACCGCCGACCGCGACGGCTTTATCCACGCCACCGATATGAGCGGCGGCTCCTCGGAAATGATCCTCAAATTCATCCTGCGCGACTTTGAACGCGATGGCCTCGCCCAAAAAGGCGCGCTGCTCCAGCAAGTCTGCGCCGCCGTCGCCGCCACCGAGCCGCGCGCCGAGATCACCTGCACGATCAAGCCGCAATACCGCAACATGCGCTACTGGCTGGAAAAAGACATGACCCCGGTGGACCTTGCCCGCGACGCCGCGCGCAGTCTGGGGATTGAGCCGGTATCGGTGCCGATCCGAGGCGGCACCGATGGCTCGCGACTGACCGAGATGGGCGTGCCTTGCCCCAATCTGTTCACCGGGATGCAGGATATTCATGGCCCGCTGGAGTGGATTTCGGTGCAGGATATGGGCCAAGCTACCCAGTTCTGCCTCGCCCTCGTCCAACACGCTGCAAAGCCTAAAACTTAATTCAAAGTTTCATCCTCTGTGCTCAAATATCCCAAGCTGGTCCGAGTCCGGGGGGCCGGGGGTGGGAAACCCCCGACGTTTGTGGCAAGAAACCCCATGGCCCAGCACATCTCGCCCTATCATGCCCCGGATTTTTACGCGGATGCCCTTGCCAAAGGCCGTCACCGCGACATCGTTGGCGGGCGGTGGGAGGAGACGGGCAAAATCCAGATGGAACTCCTGCTTGGGGCAGGGCTGCAACCTGACCACCTTTTGCTCGACATCGGCGCGGGCTCTCTGCGGCTGGGCTGCAAGGCGGTGACCTACCTGAACCCCGGCCACTACTGGGCGACTGATCTGTCCGGTGCGCTGCTCAAGCGCGGTTATGAGTCGGAAATCGCGGATAAATCTCGCCTTGATCCCACGCAGCTGATCGAGGTCGCCCATTTCAACTTCCCCGGCGTGCCCGACACGATCGCCCATGCCATCGCCTTTGCGGTGTTCACTCATTTGCCCGCCAACCATCTGCGCCGGGCGTTGATCCAAATCCGCGCCCGCTTTCCCGCCCTGCAAAAGCTGCTGTTCACCGCCTTTCTTGCCCCCGATGCCAGCGCCAGCCTGCTTCCGGTCAAACAGCCCGACGGCGTGGTCACCCATGATACCCGCGCGCCCTATCACATGCTGGCCGAGGACGTACTGCATCTAACCCGCGCCTCGGGTTTCGCGGTGGATCAGCACCAAACCCGCTTGCCACGCGGGCAAGTTCTGTTCGTGGCCACCCCGGCTTAGGGTCTGGAATCCCGCAGTTGCGTCCCCAAGCGGCCCGGCGCACCTTGCACTGAACATATGGGAGATTGCCATGCGCCTGCTGCCCGCCGTTTTGCCGCTTCTGTGTCTTGCAGTGCCCTTGCAGGCCGAAACCCTCAGCGCCGAGATTGGCAGCAAGGGGCTGGCTGCGACCGAGGCGCGGCTGGCCGCGCTGCCCGCGCCAACCGATGCTGATCGGTTTGCCTTGGGCGGCGTGCGGTTTTTGGGCGCTGTCGAGGCGGCTTTGCAACTGCGGTACAGTGCGGGGATGACCGACCAGACCGGCATGTTGCCGTTCCTGCGCCTGCCGTTGCCCGACAATCCCAGCCCCAAGCCGTTCCAGCCCGCGATGATCTCTGATCTGTTTCGCACCGTCGACGCCAAGTTGGGACTGGCCCGCGAACCACTAACGAAGATTGCGGATGCCTCTGACTTCACGCTGCAAGTCAACTTCGCCGATCTGTGGTTTGACATCAACGCCAACCAGACGCGCGACAGCGGAGAGGATGCGATGGCGGTCTTGGGCCCGATGCTGCTGGGTTGGCAATGGGACAGCCGCGATCCGGCCACCCCGGCCCCGGTGGTGACATTCGACGCCGCTGATGCGGCTTGGCTTTCGGCCTACACGCATCTGCTGCAAGGCGTGGCCGATCTGGTGCTGGCCTATGATCCGACCGAGCCGATTGACCGGATTCTGCAGACCCGCGGCACAATGCAACGTCTCGGCGGGGTCAGCCCCAGCTTTTTCACCGGTGCGGGAAGCGATGGGTTGGACGAGTTAGACGTGATCGCCATCGTGATTGCCGCTCTGCAACAGCAGCCCGATGCCGCCCGGATGACCAGTGCGCAGGCGCATTTCCTGAGCATGATCGCCGACAATCGCCGATTCTGGGCAAGCGTCGCGCAAGAGACCGACAATGCCGCCGAATGGTTGCCGAATGACAAACAGCAATCCGCGCTTGGGCTGGCGCTGCCACCGGGCACCGGCGCGGTATGGCTTTCGGTGCTGGATGATGCCGAAGGCTTGCTGAAGGGCACAAAACTCGCGCCCTATTGGCGGCAGCAAGGGGCGGCGGGCGTGAACATTGCCAAGATCTTCACCGATCCGCGCCCCGCCGATCTGGCGGGCTGGATCCAAGGTTGGGCCGCCGTGCCCTATCTGGAACAGGGCCAGCTTGTCAGCGATCAGAACTGGAGCGCGTTTGAGCAGATGATGGGCGGTGAGGCGATGATGCTGTCGTTTTATTTGAACTAAGCGGCTGAGAGCCTCAGGCCAAATCCGGCGCATGCCGCGCCAAGAACCCGGCATAGCGTTGGCGCAGGCTGGCATCAAATGCCGCCACCGACAGATCGGGCTGAAGCCCAGCGGCGGCCAAAGTCGGGCGGGGATCAAACCTCGCCTCGTCCAGACAACCCAAGGCGCGCAGTTGTGCGATCTGGTCTGGTTCAAGGTTCTTCAGCACCGACACCAAGGCCTCGCGCAGTTCCGCATCCGCCACCGACTCGCGCAGCGACAAAAACTGCGTGCTGCGCGCCGCGCCGTGCCGATCACTCGCCGCGTTCGGCGGCTCATGCGCGCGGCGCAGCAGTTTCAGGGTGAAATGCAGCCGGGTCAGCCCGTCGAAATGCAGCAGGCGGGTGGTCTGGATCACCCGATGCGGCGGCTTGCCATAGGGGGCATGCAGCGCCATTTTCATGTCAGCCTTGGTGCGCACCAGTGCCTTGCCCGCCTTATGCCCGGTCAGGCCAAAGTGAAAAAACCCGGTCATGTCGCCGTAAACTGTAGGGCCAGTCTGGTTGTAATCGGGAAGCGCATGCCGAAACACGCCCGCGAATATATCCGCCCCAATGACGCCCTCGGCATAGGCGCGCTCGGCCACCAGCAGACGCATATACATCGCAGCCGCAGGGGCTTCGGTCAGTGCCTTAACCAAGGCGGCACCATCGCGCACGAACTCATCGGCGTCGCAATGCAGCAGCCAATCGGCGTCGGTGCGGGCGTAAACCTGTCGCGCGTTGTGGATCTGCCGCGCGGTGTGCATCACAGGGCGGGCACGCTTCTCGCTGGCCGCCCAATAGGCGTCATCACAAACCGTCACTTCGCAGCCCGGCAGCGTGGCCAGCAGCGCCTGCGCCTCTGCGTCCGGCTGATCGAGGAAAACATGCGCCCTGCGCCAGATGATGCGCCGCGAAGGCCACCACCAAAGCCGCAGGTTCATCGACGGTAGCCACCACTGCCCAACTCGGTTTCATCGAACTGTTGCCATCCCGCTTTACACGCTTTTGGGACAATGCCGGGCGTTAGCGCCAACGGCAAGCCCTGATAAACTTAAGGAAACCCTTCATGTGATCACAATTTTTTTGCGTGTGATCACATGAAGGGTTTCCGCCTATGCCCGGTGTTTCGTGTTTTCCTCTTGCCCAATTTTATGCCATACCGCCTGCAAATCCAAGCTGATGGGACAGATCCATGAATATCCATGAATACCAAGCCAAGGCTCTGCTGCGCAGCTATGGCATCCCGGTGTCCGATGGCCGCGCCGTGACCAAGGCGGAAGAGGCCAAGACCGCGGCGGGCGAACTTGATGGCCCGCTTTGGGTGGTCAAGGCGCAAATCCACGCCGGGGGCCGCGGCAAAGGCCATTTTGTCGAGCCTGAGGCGGGCGAAAAAGGCGGCGTGCGGCTGACGCGTTCGGTCGGTGAGGCAGCAGAATTTGCGCGGCAAATGCTGGGCCGGACCTTGGTGACCGTGCAGACCGGGCCAGCAGGCAAGCAGGTCAACCGGATCTACATCGAAGACGGCAGCGATATTGAGCGCGAGTTGTACCTCGCTTTGCTGATTGATCGCCAAACCAGCCGTATTTCGATCGTGTGTTCCACCGAAGGCGGCATGTCGATTGAAGATGTGGCGCATGATACCCCGGAAAAGATCCTGTCGTTCAGCGTTGATCCGGCTTCGGGCTATTCGGATTTCCACGGCCGCCGCGTCGCCTTCGGCTTGGGGCTGAGCGGCAATCAGGTCAAGCAATGCGTTGGCATCGTGAAGAACCTGTATAAGCTGTTCGTCGAAAAAGACATGGATATGCTGGAAATCAACCCGCTGGTGGTGATGAAAGACGGCAACATGAAGCTGCTTGATGCCAAGATGAGCTTTGACGGCAACGCAATGTATCGCCACCCCGATATTGCAGCACTTCGCGATGAGACGGAAGAAGATCCGAAAGAACTCGCGGCGTCGAAGTTCGACCTGAACTATATCGCACTGGATGGCGAAATCGGTTGCATGGTCAACGGTGCAGGTCTGGCGATGGCCACGATGGACATCATCAAGCTTTACGGCGCCGAGCCTGCGAACTTTTTGGACGTCGGCGGTGGTGCCACCAAGGAAAAAGTCACCGAGGCCTTCAAGATCATCACCTCTGACCCGAACGTCAAAGGCATCCTCGTCAACATCTTCGGCGGCATCATGCGCTGCGACATCATCGCCGAGGGCGTGATTGCGGCGGTGAAAGAAGTCGGCCTGAAAGTGCCGCTGGTGGTGCGTCTGGAAGGCACCAATGTGGAACTCGGCAAAGACATCATCCGCAATTCCGGCCTGAACGTGATCGCCGCTGACAACTTGTCAGACGCCGCACAGAAGATCGTAAAAGCGGTGAAGGGATAATATCATGGCTGTTCTTGTAAACTCTAACACCCGCGTCATCTGCCAAGGCTTTACTGGCAGCCAAGGCACGTTCCACTCGGAACAGGCCATCGCTTATGGCACCAAAATGGTCGGCGGCGTCACACCCGGCAAGGGTGGGTCCAGCCACCTGAACCTGCCGGTGTTCGACTCTGTGCATGAGGCCCGCGCGGTCACTGGTGCCAATGCATCGGTGATCTATGTGCCGCCGCCGTTTGCCGCGGATTCCATCCTTGAGGCGATTGATGCCGAGATGGAGCTGATCGTTTGCATCACCGAAGGCATCCCGGTGCTGGATATGATGAAGGTCAAGCGCGCGCTGATCAATTCGAAATCCCGCCTGATCGGGCCGAACTGCCCCGGCGTGATGACGCCCGGTGAATGCAAAATCGGCATCATGCCGGGCAGCATTTTCTCGAAGGGTTCGGTGGGCGTCGTCAGCCGTTCCGGCACGCTGACCTACGAGGCGGTGAAGCAGACCACCGACGTGGGCCTAGGCCAAACCTCGGCCATCGGCATCGGCGGCGACCCGATCAAGGGATCGGAACATATTGATATTCTTGAGATGTTCCTCGCCGACCCCGACACCCATTCGATCATCATGATCGGTGAAATCGGCGGCGCTGCGGAAGAAGACGCGGCGCAGTTCTTGGCGGATGAGAAGAAACGCGGCCGCTGGAAACCCACAGCTGGCTTCATCGCCGGCCGCACCGCCCCCGAAGGCCGCCGTATGGGCCACGCCGGAGCCATCGTCGCAGGCGGCAAAGGCGACGCGCAATCCAAGATCGAGGCGATGAAAATGGCCGGGATCGTGGTGGCCGACAGCCCGGCGACCTTGGGCGAGGCTGTGCTGAAAGCGATCAAGGGCTGATCATGGGACCGGCGCAGGCCATCAGGACTTGCCTTACCAAGTCTTTCCAATTCTCTGGCCGGTCGTCCTGGTCAGAGTTTTGGTGGTTTGCCGGACTTTTGTTCTTAGTGGTGTCTTGTGCTTTTCTTGTATTTGTCGGCGTGATGGATAGGCCAAACGTCAGCCTCGCCGGAGCTGCGTTCGGTTGCCTGTTCTTCTGCGCTCCTTGGACCGCCCTCGCCATCCTTCCCTTGGCAATCCGGCGCTTGCGGGATGCGGACATGGCTGGTTGGGTCTTTGCCTTGCCGGCGGTGGTTGCCACCGCCATGACAATCGGCCTGTCAACTGGCTACATTGACTTTAATTTTGCGGAAACCACCGCCGATTCTGCGGCATATTGGTCGTGGGCTGGAATTCAGTCCACTGGTTTCATGCTGCTCTGCTTGATCACTGTACCGCTCCAGAGTCTTTGGATGATTGGCGTTTGCCTTTTGCCATCGACCACAGGCACCCTCCCCAATTCTCACGGTCCCAACCCCCTTGAGGTAACCCCATGACCGAACAATCCCCCAACAGCCAATTCCACGCCTCTAGCTTCCTGCAAGGCGCGAATGCGGATTATATCGACCAGCTGGCGGCAAGCTATGCCGCTGATCCGGCGTCTGTCGATGCGCAATGGGCGGATTTCTTCCGCTCGCTGGCGGAACCCGAAATGGATGCCAAGCGGCAGGCCACCGGGCCGTCTTGGGGCCGCGCGGATTGGCCCCCCACCCCTTCGGATGATGTCACGGGTGCTATGACGGGCGAATGGCCTGTTGCCCCCGAACCCAAGGGCGCGGGCAAGAAACTGGTCGAGAAGGCGGCGGAAAAGGGCGTTTCCCTCACCGACGCACAGGTGCAGCGCGCTGTGCTCGATAGTATCCGCGCCATTATGATCATCCGCGCCTACCGCATCCGGGGCCATTTGGCCGCCGATCTTGACCCACTGGGGATGACCGATCGCGGAAATCATCCCGAGTTGGACCCGGTGTCTTACGGCTTCACCGAGGCCGATATGGATCGCCCGATCTTCATCGACAACGTGCTGGGGTTGGATGTGGCCTCGATGCGGCAGATCATCGACATCGTGAAGCGGACCTATTGCGGCACCTTTGCGCTGCAATTCATGCATATTTCCGACCCCGCGCAGGCGGCTTGGTTGAAGGAACGCATCGAAGGCTACGGCAAGGAAATCGCCTTCACTCGGGAGGGCCGCAAAGCCATCCTGAACAAGCTGGTCGAGGCTGAGGGTTACGAAAAATTCCTCCATGTCAAATACATGGGGACGAAGCGCTTTGGTCTGGACGGGGCCGAAGCCCTGATCCCGGCGATGGAAGCGATCATCAAGCGTGGTGGTGCGATGGGCGTGCGCGAGGTGATTTTCGGGATGCCGCACCGGGGCCGTCTGAACGTTTTGTCGAACGTGCTGCAAAAACCCTACCGCGCGATTTTCAACGAATTCCAAGGCGGCAGCTATAAGCCCGAGGATGTCGATGGCTCGGGCGATGTGAAATATCACCTTGGCGCGTCCAGCGACCGCACCTTTGATGGCAACACGGTTCACCTTTCGCTCACCGCGAACCCGTCTCACCTTGAGGCTGTGAACCCGGTTGTGCTGGGCAAAGTCCGTGCCAAGCAGGACCAATTCGGCGATACCGAGCGCAGTCAGGTTCTCCCGGTTCTGCTGCACGGCGATGCGGCTTTCGCGGGTCAGGGCGTTGTGGCGGAGTGTTTTGGTCTGTCGGGGCTGAAGGGTCACCGCACCGGCGGGACGATCCATATCATCGTCAACAACCAGATCGGTTTCACCACCGCCCCGGCCTATAGCCGCTCGTCGCCCTACCCCACGGACATCGCGTTGATGGTCGAAGCGCCGATCTTCCATGTCAACGGCGACGATCCGGAAGCTGTTGTTCATGCGGCGAAGGTGGCCACCGAATTCCGCCAGACTTTCCACAAGGATGTGGTGCTGGATATCTTCTGCTACCGCCGCTTTGGTCACAACGAAGGCGACGAGCCGATGTTCACCAACCCGGCGATGTACACCACGATCCGCAAGCAAAAGACCACCTTGCAGCTGTACACCGACCGTCTGGTCGCCGATGGCCTGATCCCCGAAGGCGAGATCGAGGATATGAAGGCGGCGTTCCAAGCCAAGCTGAATGAGGAATTTGAGGTCGGCAAAGATTTCAAACCCAACAAGGCCGATTGGCTGGATGGCCGCTGGAAAGCGATGAAAACCAAAGACCTCGACAACTACCAGCGTGGCGAGACTTGGATCAAGCCCGAGACGATGGCGGAAGTTGGCGCGGCTTTGACGCGGATTCCCGAAGGGTTTGACATCCACAAGACCGTGGCGCGGCAGTTGGAAGCCAAGAAGAAGATGTTCGAGACGGGCACGGGCTTTGATTGGGCGACGGCAGAGGCTTTGGCCTTTGGCAGCCTGCAAGTCGAAGGCTTCCCGGTGCGCTTGTCAGGGCAGGATTGTACCCGAGGCACCTTCAGCCAGCGCCATTCCGCTTTCATCGACCAGACCACCGAAGAACGCCACTACCCGCTGAACCACATCCGTGCGGGCCAAGCGCGCTATGAGGTGATCGACTCGATGCTGTCGGAATATGCGGTTCTGGGCTTTGAATACGGCTATTCGCTGTCCGAACCCAACGCTTTGACGATGTGGGAAGCGCAGTTTGGCGATTTCGCCAACGGTGCGCAGATCATGTTCGATCAGTTCATCAACTCGGGCGAGAGCAAATGGCTGCGGATGTCGGGGCTGGTGTGTCTGTTGCCGCATGGCTTTGAGGGTCAAGGGCCGGAACACAGCTCCGCCCGGCTGGAGCGTTTCCTGCAGATGTCGGCACATGACAACTGGATCGTGGCGAACTGCACCACGCCGTCGAACTACTTCCACATCCTGCGCCGCCAGATGCACCGCGATTTCCGCAAGCCGCTGATTCTGATGACGCCGAAATCTTTGCTGCGGCACCCGATGGCGGTATCGGATGCGTCGGATTTCACCGAAGCGAGCTACTTCCACCGCGTATTGTGGGATGATGCGCAGAAGGGCCATTCGGAAACCAAGCTGAACGCCGATGATGCGATCAAACGCGTCGTGCTCTGTTCGGGCAAAGTTTACTACGATCTTTTGGCCGAGCGGGATGCGCGCGGGCTGACCGACACTTACTTGCTGCGGGTCGAACAGCTGTATCCGGTGCCAAAACAATCGCTGACGGCTGAATTGTCGCGTTTCAAAGGCGCGGAATGGGTCTGGTGCCAAGAGGAACCCAAGAACATGGGCGCTTGGTCGCATATCGAGCCGGAACTGGAGGCGTTGCTGACCACCATCGGCGCGACCAACACCCGCGCCCGCTATGCAGGCCGCGCGGCTTCGGCTTCACCTGCCACGGGCTTGGCATCGAAACACAAATACGAACAGCAAACCCTGGTCAACGAAGCGCTCGGCTGACCGATAGAAACGCGCCGACGCGCAGGAGATTGAAAATGACGGATGTAATGGTGCCCTCTTTGGGCGAAAGCGTCTCGGAAGCCACCGTTTCGACTTGGTTCAAGAAGCCCGGCGATGTGGTCAAGCAAGACGAGATGCTGTGCGAGTTGGAAACCGATAAGGTCTCGGTCGAAGTGCCGAGCCCGGTGTCAGGCGTGCTGACCGAGATCATCGCGCCGGAAGGCACGACCGTGGCGGCCAATGCGCGCCTCGCGATTGTGACCGAAGGCGCTGCTGGTGCTGTTGCAGCACCGAAAGCTGCCGCTCCGGCTCCGGTCGAAGCCCCTGCCGCCGCCGTTCCGGTTGCCGCGAAAGACGTGGAAAATGCGCCTTCCGCCAAGAAGGCGATGGCGGAAGCCGGCCTCTCGGCGGACCAAGTTCAAGGCACGGGTCGCGATGGCCGGGTGATGAAGGAAGACGTGGCCCGCGCCAGCGCCGCAGCCCCCCTCGCCGCAGCCCCCCTCGCCGCAGCCCCTGCCCCCGCCGCGATCCCGCGCGCCCCGGTGCCAGCAGACGATGCCGCCCGCGAAGAACGCGTCAAGATGACCCGCCTGCGCGCCACCATCGCGCGCCGCCTGAAGGACGCGCAGAATACCGCCGCGATGCTGACCACCTATAACGAGGTGGATATGTCGGGCATCATGTCTTTGCGCAATGAATACAAAGACATCTTCGAGAAAAAACACGGCGTCAAACTGGGCTTCATGTCGTTCTTCGTCAAAGCCTGCACCCATGCTTTGAAAGAAATCCCGGAAGTGAACGCCGAGATTGACGGGCAGGACGTGGTGTACAAAAACTACGTCCATATGGGCGTCGCTGTTGGCACGCCTTCTGGTCTTGTGGTGCCGGTGGTGCGCGATGCCGACCAGATGGGCTTTGCCGCGATTGAGAAGAAAATCTCGGAACTCGGCCTGCGGGCGCGGGATGGTAAGCTGTCGATGGCCGAGATGCAGGGCGGTTCGTTCACCATCTCGAACGGCGGCGTCTACGGGTCCCTCATGTCCTCGCCGATCCTGAACCCGCCGCAATCGGGTATTCTGGGGATGCACAAAATCCAAGACCGCCCGGTCGTCGTCGCGGGCCAAATCGTCATCCGCCCGATGATGTATCTGGCTTTGTCCTACGATCACCGGGTTGTGGACGGCAAAGGGGCGGTGACGTTCTTGGTGCGGGTCAAGGAAGCGCTGGAAGATCCGCGTCGGTTGTTGATGGATTTGTAATCGGCTGGCGGGGTGAACCCCGCCCCACAACAAAGCGCCGCATCCCCGGGCTTGACCCGGGGCCTTTGTTGAAACGGCGAGAGGTCCCGGGTCAGGCCCGGGACTGCGGTGGTCATGTTAGAGGTCCATCAACAAGCGCCGCGGATCCTCCAGCGCCTCTTTCACGCGCACGAGGAACGTGACTGCTCCCTTGCCGTCCACCACGCGGTGATCGTAGGAAAGCGCCAGATACATCATTGGGCGGATGACGATTGCGCCGCCAACGACAACCGGGCGGTCCTGGATTTTGTGCATGCCAAGGATACCCGATTGCGGGGGGTTCAGAATGGGGGAGGACATTAGGCTGCCGTAGACGCCGCCGTTGGAAATGGTGAAGGAACCGCCGGCCATTTCGGCCATGGAAAGTTTGCCGTCGCGGGCGCGTAGGCCGAGTTCGGAGATTTTTTTCTCAATCGCGGCGAAGCCCATCTGATCGGCGTCGCGGACCACGGGGACGACGAGGCCGGAGGGCGTGCCGACCGCCACGCCCATGTGGACGAAGTTTTTGTAGACCACATCGGTGCCGTCAATCTCGGCGTTCACTTCGGGCACTTCTTGCAGCGCGTGGCAGCAGGCTTTGACGAAGAACGACATGAAGCCGAGTTTGACGCCGTGTTTCTTCTCAAACACGTCTTTGTATTCGTTGCGAAGGGCCATGATGTCGGACATGTCGACCTCGTTATAGGTGGTCAGCATGGCGGCGGTGTTTTGCGCGTCTTTCAGGCGGCGGGCGATGGTTTGGCGCAGGCGGGTCATCTTGACGCGTTCTTCGCGGGCGGCATCGTCGGCGGGGACGGGCGCGCGGGGGATGGATGCTGCGGGTGCTTGAGGGATCGAGGCCCCGGCCTGCGCCGGGGCTGCGGCTGGAGCGGCTGCGGCGCGGGCCACGTCTTCCTTCATTATGCGGCCATCTTTGCCTGTTGGGGTGACGGCATCGCGGGAAATACCGGCTTCGGCCATGGCTTTTTTGGCAGAAGGGGCATCTTCGATGTCTTTTTTGGTGGGTGCGGCAGTCTGGGCCCCGGCCTTCGCCGGGGTGACAGCGGGGGGGGCGGCGGCGGCAGTTGCGCCTTCGGTGATTTGCGCGAGCAGGGCCGATGCGGCGACGGTGGTGCCTTCGGCGGCGACGATTTCTGCGAGGACCCCGGCCACAGGGGATGGCACGTCGAGGGAAACCTTGTCGGTTTCCAGTTCACACAGAATTTCGTCAACGGCCACGGCGTCGCCTGGTTTTTTGAACCAGGTGGCAACGGTGGCCTCAGTTACGCTTTCGCCAAGGGCGGGGACGCGGACTTCGGTGGTCATGATCAGTGTCCTTTGAAGGTCAGCGCGTCATTGATCAACGCTTCTTGTTGGGCTTTGTGTTTGCTGGCAAGGCCGGTGGCGGGGGATGCAGAGGCTTCGCGCCCGGCATAAACCGCGCGGGTGTGTTTGGCGCCAATGCGGGTAAGCACCCATTCAAGGTTCGGCTCGATATAGGTGTAGGCGCCTTGATTGCGGGGTTCTTCTTGGCACCAGACGATTTCGGCCTGCTTGAAACGTTCCAGTTCCTTGATCAGCGACATCGCCGGGAAGGGGTGGAATTGTTCGACGCGGAGCAGGTAAATATCATCGGCACCGCGCGCATCACGTTCGGCCAGCAGGTCGTAATAGACCTTGCCCGAACAGATGACGACGCGTTTGATGGCTGCATCGGGTTTCAGTTTCAGGTCGGAATGGCCCTGTTGCGCATCATCCCAGAGCACGCGGTGGAAGCTGGACCCGGTGGTGAAATCCGACGCGTCCGATATGCACATCGGGTGGCGCAGCAGGCTTTTCGGCGTCATCAAAATCAGCGGTTTGCGGAAATCGCGGTGAATCTGGCGGCGCAGGATGTGGAAATAGTTGGACGGGGTGGAGCAGTTGGCGACGATCCAGTTATCGTGTGCCGAATTTTGCAGGAAGCGTTCAAGGCGGGCGGAGGAATGTTCGGGGCCTTGGCCTTCGTACCCGTGGGGCAGAAGGCAAACGAGGCCGGACATGCGGAGCCATTTCGCCTCACCCGAGGTGATGAACTGATCAAACATGATCTGCGCGCCATTGGCGAAATCGCCAAACTGCGCTTCCCACATGACAAGCGCGTTGGGTTCAGACAGGGAATAGCCGTATTCAAAGCCGAGAACGGCGTATTCGGATAGCATGGAATCGATCACCTCATACCGGGCTTGGCCAGCGCGGATGTGGTTTAGCGGGTAGTGGCGTTCTTCGGTTGATTGGTCGACGAAGGCGGAATGGCGTTGGCTGAAGGTGCCGCGCGTGCAATCCTGCCCCGACAAGCGGACGGGGAAGCCTTCGGTGGTGAGGGAGC
>JAYTVN010000047.1:0-41094 GCA_043743975.1 Cypionkella sp. | reverse complement strand
GCACCGAGCAGATCGCGGGGTTCAGCGGCTCAATCTCCAGCTCCAACGGGCGCGCGCCGATCAGCGCGACAAGGCGGGTTTTCAGCGCGGTCAGGGTGGCGACAGAGCCGATACGGCCGCTGACCTGCACCAGATCGGCTGCAGTATAGCCCGCAGCGGGTGGGTTGCTCAGGCTCAGCGGGCCACAGTCTTGCGATTGGGCCAGCAGGTCTGTCAGGGCTGCGGCTGCCAGCGGTTCGGGGGCAGTGGGAACGGGATCGACGGCTGCGGGTTGCGCGGCGGGCTCCGGTTTTGCAGTGGGGGCCACACTGGGCGCAGGCGCTGCAGCGATCTCGACGGGTTTCGGGGCGAAGGCCCCCGAGAAATAGGCCACGGCGCTGGTGGCGAGCATCACAGCAATCGCGATTGGCAGGATCAGCGATTTCTGCGCGGGTGTAGCAGCCACCACCACCGACGGCGCGGGGGAGGCGGCGTTGCCGAACGGACTGGTATCTTGCACCTCAGGAGCGGCGACATGCGGCAGCGGGCTGCCGATCTGGGTTTTGTTCGGGTCCGGCGTCGGGATCAACGCGGGATTGTCCAGTGCCGCGATCACCTGCGCCATCGTCTCGGGCCGCGCCGCAGGATCGGGCGACAGCATCCAGCTGAGCAGCGGCACCAGTCCGGCATCCACGCCCGCCAAATCCGGCACAGCCGCGCGCTTGCCGACGGCATCGACGATGGACTCCCCCATCGGCAGCACGGCCCCCTTGCTGGCCGCCGCCGCCACCAAGGCCAGCGAGTAGATATCGGACCGCCCATCGACATGGCCGCCAAAGGCACCGAGCTGTTCCGGCGCGACCCAGTTGAACTTGCCCGCAAACTGGCTTTGCAACAAAGTCCCTGCGCCAAGTGCTGAGGATTTCGCGATGCCAAAGTCGATCAGCTTGGCATGTTCGACCAAGCCTTCCTCAAGGATGATATTGTCGGGCGACATATCGCGGTGCACCACACCTGCACGATGGGCCTTTTCCAGCCCCGAAGCGACGCGGCGCAGCATCACCTTGACCTCATCCAGCGGCATCGGCCCGGTTTCAATGCGTTCCGACATCGGGGTGCCCGAGACGAATTCCATCACCAGACAGGGCCGCCCGATCCCCGGATCATTGGTGAACACATGATAGCGCACGATGGCTTCGTGGCTGAGCCGCGACAGGGTGGTGCTTTCCTTCTGGAACAAAGCCACGATCTTCGGGTCATGCGCCAAGGATGGCAGCACGATCTTGATCGCCACAGGCTCGCCATTGTGGATGTTATGGCCGCGATAGACCTCGCCCATGCCGCCCGCGCTGATCAGTTTGTCGATCTCATAGGTGCCAATGATCCGGGTGCCACCCGCGACGGTGGTGGCGCGCTCGGACGCACGCGGGGTGGCGGTGCCGGGATCGGTGGGGATTTGTGCCATGCTACTTACATCCACCCAAAGCCCATTCTTTCAGGCCGATTCTGAAAGGCACACCCAAGGGATGCGGTTTGGTCAATGCCTCTGCCGCTTCGGGTTTGGTGTAGGTTTTGGCTTGGTCACACAAACTGTCTTCGGTCCAAGCGTGGCAGTTGGCGCAAGATTTATCACGCCAGACTTCTTCTGGCAGGCCGTCAATCGGCGCGAATTGCGGGCTGGCGGTGGCGATCAGATCGGCAATCGACTGGCCCTTAATGTACTCACCCCCCGGAAACGGCGTGGTGAAGGTCAGCCCGGTGAGGTCGGCTACAGGGGCAGGCGCAGTGTCGGCCATGGCGGCGGGAGCAGGATCAGCCGGAGGGTTCAGCGCCAACAACGCCAACTCGCTTTGCGCGAGGGCGGCGAACAGGCCCTGCGGATAGGCGGTAAGATAGGCCTGATAATCGGCGGCAGATTGCGAGGTTTGCGCGGCGCTGATCAGATCGTGTTGCGCAACATAGCCTTCCACCGCCTCAACTGGCATCAGACCAAGCCCGCGCGCGGTGGCGATGTTTTTCTCAAGCAAAGCGTTCGCTTCGGCCAGATGCGGGCTTTGCGGGTGATCTTTCAGGAAGGATTGCAGCAAACCGATGTCTTCTGATGCGAGGGCCGTTTGCCAAGCGGCGGCTTCATCGGTTTGCGCCTGCATCGGCCCGCCAAGGAAAGCCGCCACCAACGCCAGTGCAACTATAACCCTGCTCTGCGACATCTATTGTTGCACCAAGGCAAATTCGATCCGGCGGTTGCGGGATTTATGCTCGGGTGTGTCGTTGTCGAAAATCGGTTTGTCCTCACCATAGCCCGTAGCGGTAAAGCGATCAGCCGCAAGGCCCTTCTTCACCAGATAGCGCACCACGGCTTTGGCGCGTTGCTGCGACAGATACTGATTGGCTGCGGGAGAGCCATCGGCATCGGTGTGGCCGGACACTTCAATCTTTAGGCCGGGGCAGCGGGTGATAATGTCAGCCACGCTATCGAGCAAAGGTGCGCTATCGGCTAGCAGCCGGGCGGAGCCGGAGTGGAAGTTGATATTGCCGCTGCGCGACAGGATTTCAAAGCGACCCTTGCAGGCCTCAAGATCGAGATCGCCAGTCGGTTCTTGGGCAACAACCGCAGGGGTGGCGGGGTCGGGCGCAACCACTTCCGATGCGGGCGCTTCCGGTGTTGCAGCCACGACGGGTGCATCGGGGACCACCGCAGGGGCAGCTTCTGCCGGAGCAGGGGCCGCCGCCCCGCCGTTGCGCTTTAAGGTCAGATCAAAGCTGATGGTGCCCGAGGGGATGATCACCACATGCGCCGCCTCTTGCAGCTTTTGCACGCCGTCGGCCAGACCAAAATCATCGGTGGCGATCACCACCGGCACGGTCGAGGACACCACGACAGTGTCATCTTGCACCATGGTCACGGCCACATCCGTCTCAAGCTCTTTCTTTACGCCGTGCAGATCGAGCGTATAGGTCAGGTGAATGGTTTTGCGCCGCAGCGTGGGCAGATCGGCCAGATCAGCGGCATTGATTTTGGCGGTGATCACCGCCTCGGGGAAGCGGAAGGTTTCAAACAGCAAAAACCGCATCCGCACATTGCGCAGATCAATCTTGGTGTCGACCGAATCCAGAAACACATGCAGCGACAAGGTGCCATCTGCCGCCAGCCCGCCAGAGAACGCCGCGAAAGTGCTGGATTCAACCTTGGTGACATTCTTCACCGACTGAAACCGCAACTGCGAGCTTTGGGCGTCAATCTGCCAGCCGGGCGCAAAGCTGGCGTCCTGCGCGAATAGCGGCAGCGGGGCAAAAAGCGCGATCAGCGCCAGACGCAACCGCATACGGATCAAAGCGTCAAACAAGCCGATCATCGAAAATGCTCCTGAATCGCAAGGGGGTACGGGGCAGTCTGGCGGCGATTAAGACGGCAACAGGTTAAAAAATCCTATTCGTTCAGCGTATCGGAACGCCACCCACCACGCAAGGCCGGCGGCAGCGCCGCCATGGCCGCGAATCAGCCCGTTGCGGGGTGCGGAATCTGGAACTGCCACGCTGTAACCTATCGGAATACATAGGTTTTTAGAAACAATCCGCAAATACTGTTGCCAATTGCGGGATAATCCGAGGGGTGAAATTTGACAGGTTTTGTCAGGCAAACCCCCTATAGCCCGGCACGGCGCAGAGCTGCCGCACCCGAAACACATTACTGCCCGATTTGACCCGCAGCCCAGACAGGTCTGCTGCTCAAACAACCCAAAGGTGTGCCATGTCTGCTGCCCTTTCCAGCGCTGCTGCTACAGCGCCTTCTGCACCGGCTCCGGTGATCACCATAGCTGCCGGAAGCTCGGCTGCCACGATTCAGGCCGCAATCAACTCCGCCGCTGCGGGTACGCATATTGTGCTGCAAGAAGGCACTTACACATTCAACAAAACCGTGGTGCTGAACAAGGATGGCATCACGCTGGAAGGTCAGGGCAACGTCACCATCATCGCCGATAAGTCCTTGGCCGGCGCACCCGCGCTGCAAATCGGCACAGCGTTGTTTCGCGAGACCGAAACCAACGCCACCCATCTGACCGAGGCTGCCAATCTTGGCGCCACCTACCTGCATCTCACCGACAGCACTGGCTTGAAAGTTGGCGACGTTTTGTGGATCGAGCGCCCGAATGATGCCGCGCTGTTCACCGAGATCGGCGATACGCAGTGGCAGCAGGACAAGCCCCTGCGCACGGCGATGGTGGTGGTCACCGAGGTGCATGGCAATACTGTCATACTCGACCGCCCGCTGCCCTTCGCTTTCGACGCGGCCACGACAACGGTGGCGGTGGCGGATACGGTCGAGGATGTGACGGTGCGCAACCTGACCTTCCAAGGCGACTATGGCACGGCGGACCCGAGCAACTTTAACAACATCAACAAGGCCGAAGATGGTGGCATGATGGTGCTGGTCAACAGCTCCGTGCGCACCGTGATCGAGCATGTCGACATCGTCAATCCGGGCTCGAACGGCTTGGTTCTGGGCCGCTCGATTGACGCGGTGGTGGATGATGTCACAGTGACGGGCGCGCAGAACAAAGGCGACAGTGGCAACGGTTATGGCTTTTGGATCCGCGATGTCTACAACAGCACCTTCACCCATCTGCAAGCGGTAGATACCCGCCATGCCGTGCTGTTCGCCAGCTACACCTCGGCGGCCAACAACACCATCGAAGTGGATTTCACCAACCGCGACATCAACTTTCACGGCGGCTTGGACCATGGCAATACGGTGATCGTGCACAATTCGATCCGCACAACAGCCGAGCAGGCCTACATGGCGGCGGTCAGCTTTTTCAACCCCGGCACCAGCTATGGCGCGCCGACGGATGCCAATGCCAATGTGATCAAGTTTGAGAATGTCGTGGCCACCGTGCGGTCCGATGCGGTGGTGGCGGTCGATACCGGAGCGCATATCAGCACCTTGTCGGGCAGTGACAGCGTCGCGGGCGGTGCGGGCAACGACTGGATTGATCTGGGCACCGGATCGGATCTGGTTTTTGCGTCGGCGGGAGAAGACACGATCGACGGCGGACAAGGCGTTGATCGGCTGGTGATGGGGTTGCACAGCTCGCAGGTGCTGGTGACCACGATCGGCGGGCAAAGCGTTGTGCTCAGCGCGCTGGGCCATACCTTTATCTCGGGTATCGAGGAGTTTCAGTTCATCGACGGGGTCAAATCCGTCACCAGCAAACAGTTGACGCTGGTTTCGGCACCTGCCGCAGCGGCGGGCTCAACATCGACCAGTGTTGATGTGGCCAGCGACAGCATGGCGGATGCCTCGGTGCGGGATGTGCGGATGACCGGCAAGGCCGATCTCGATTTTCTCGGCAACGATAATGGCAACCGGGTGATCGGCAATGCTGGCAGCAACATCATCTTCGGCGAAGCGGGCAACGACCGCCTGCATGGCTATGCGGGCAACGACCTGTTGAACGGCGGTGCGGGTGATGATGCACTGTCCGGGGGCTTGGGCAACGACACATTGAACGGGGGATCGGATAAGAACACGCTGATCGGCGGGGCGGGCGCGGATGTGTTCATCGCCAGCAACGGCAACAATACGGTGCGCGATTTCAGCATCTCTGAGCACGACACGCTGGTGTTATTCGGCTTTGCCGAGAGCGATCTTGCGGATTCGCTGACGCATTGGTTGGATGGCTCGGCCTCTGCCGCCGATGATTTCACGATCTCCACCGAGATGCGCAGTGGGGTGAGCTATCTGACCCTGACATCCGACCTTGGCGATTCCCTGATCGTGACCCATGTTGATGCAACAGAGCTGCGCGACTACCTTTTGCAGTAGTTTTGCGGCTTTTACCTGCAAGACACGCCCGGATTCGTCGGGGCAACCGTCAGGTGCCCCGAGGTTCTCCCCGCAAACATGTAGGGAAATCCCTCACAACACAGATTCCGGGTGGCTGCCGAACTAGGCATCTGCCCGAATCTTTGCCAAATTTGGCGTCAGCTTCGGCGAAATTGCGCTTGATGCTGCCAGCCTACCACTCGGTGTTATTGTGCCGTTACGTAGCTTCAGCATATTGTTAACCTGTGATTTAGCGCGGTGACATTGTTTCAATCGGGGGGAGCCGGTTAAATTTTACCTGTTTTCGTCGCAAGGCTGCGCAGAGTTTGGCGCATCTGGACGAGAGCATACCCCTAAGGAAGCCAGAGAATGTTCGCCGAAGACCAGATTATCCAGATGGTCGTCATCGACAAAGATCCGATGTTTGCGCTGGGCCTGTGCTCACTGCTGGAAAAGCGACCACATATTCGTGCTGCGGCACGCGCGCCTGCTGATGTGCTTGAAACGTTTCAGGATCATCACGCCAAAGACGAGACTGTGCCGCCAGTCGATATTGTCTTGCTCGACCCGGCGCAACTTGACCTCATCCCGTCCAAACTGGTTCAACGGCTGCGAGAGCGGTTCGGCACCCGCAGTTTGATCAGCTACACCAATGATCTGTCGATGACCTTGGCAAGATCATGCCTTGCCGCCGGGTTTCGCGGCGTGCTGCCGCGCACGATTGGGCTGGAGCAGCTGGAGCAGGCGATCTCGGCGGTTCATGGTGGGGCGACCTGTATCGATCCGACCTTCGCGAACCTGTTCGAGACGGCGCAACCGACAACGTCAGTGTCCCGCCCGCGTGAACTGACTGAACGGGAGATTTATGTCCTGAAATCGGTGGCCTTCGGCAAAAGCCTGAAAGAGATCGGGCTGGAGCTGTCATCGAAAATCATCGAGACCTACAAGGCGCGCGGCAGCAGCAAACTGAACCTGCAAGGCCGCCGCGCCATCGTTGAATATGCGATTCGTAATGGTTGGGTTCAATCGGAAGAACGCTTCGGCTGACATTTCAAAAGCGGGGGAAAACGCGTAGCGCAGCGCATCCGAAAGGATGCGTTCTCTGCGTTGCTATTGTTTCTGCATTGCAGCATAAACTTTTCGGCTTTTCCCTACGTGAGACCTAAAGATGTAAGGTATCCAGTAAAAATTACCTACAAAATAAGGGTTTAGCCTGACTTTCCAAATCTCTTTTGCCGTCCTTAATGTGCCGTTAATGCTGCACTGCCGCATTTTCGCCGCAGAAAAGGCGCTTCAGAAGGACGATTGAGATGGCCAAAATTGTCGTATTCGGGATCGGATATGTGGGCGTGGTATCGGCAGCTTGTCTGGCGAAAGACGGCCATGAGGTGATCGCGGTGGATGTGGATCCGGGCAAGGTCGCCTCGATCAATGCGGGGCTTTCGTCTATCGTCGAACACGGTTTGCCAGAGCTGATCGCCGAGGTTTTCGCCGCCGGCAAGCTGACCGCAACGCTGGATGCCGCAGCTGCGGTGCGCGCCGCCGATGCCTCGTTTGTCTGCGTCGGCACGCCTTCGGCCGAGGATGGCTCCATCGGGCTGAAATATGTCGAAAGCTGCTGCCGCATGATTGCCTCGGCACTTCCCGGCAAAGATGGTTTCCATTCTGTCATCGTGCGGTCGACCATTGTGCCCGGCACGATGGAAAAGGTCTGCATCCCGATCCTTGAAGAATATTCCGGCATGGAGGCGGGCGTTGGTTTCGGCGTCGGCTATTACCCCGAGTTCTTGCGCGAAAGCACCGCTATTCAGGATTACTACGATCCCGGCCTGATCGTGTTCGGCGCGCTGGAAAAGAAAACCGCCGACTTCCTGACCATGCTGAACAAAGACCTGCCCTGCGACGTGAACGTCGTCGATGTGCGCTCGGCTGAGATGATCAAATACACCTCGAACGCTTGGCGCGCGGTGAAGGTCACGTTTGCGAACGAGATCGGCAATATCGCCAAGGCTTGCGGCCTCGATGGTCAGGCCGTGATGAAAATCCTGTGCTCGGACCACAAGGTTTCGATGAGCCCGTATTTCATGCGTCCCGGCTTTGCCTTTGGCGGCTCGTGCCTGCCGAAAGACGTCCGCGCCCTGCGTTCCATCGCCGCAGATATCGAAGTGGCCTCGCCGCTGCTGGATGCGGTTCTGGTCGCCAATGCCGAACAGATCAACCGCGCCGAGGCGATGGTGATGGCTTCCGGTTCCACCTCGGTCGGCCTCGTCGGCATCAGCTTCAAACCGGGCACTGATGACATGCGCGAAAGCCCCCTCGCCGAACTCGCTGCCCGCCTGATCGACCAAGGCATGACCCTGAACGTCTATGACCCCTTCGTGCATGAGGCTTACGCCAATGACATGAGCGCGGCAGGCCGTGGCAACGATTACAACATTGATCTGAAGGACCGTCTGGTGCCGACGATCAAGGAACTGTTGGCGAAGTCGGACATCGTTCTCGTTGGCAACAAATACGACGACACGCTGGAAGAACTGAACGCGGCAACGCTGCCAATGATCGACCTGACGCGCATCAAGACCGGCAAACGCTCGGGCGGATCGTATCAGGGCATTTGCTGGTAATGATGATGCTGGGACATATCGCCTTTATCGCTGTGATGGTGGGGCTTGGCCTGAGCCTGCCATTCCATGCGATTGGCGATGTGGGCTAGCGCTTTGGTGGTGGTTGGGGTGATTGGCCTCTGGCGCTACACTTGGGCCGCGATCAACTTCGGGCGGGCCGCGCTGTTCCTGAAATGGGTCTATCCGCAGCGCAAGGCGCGGGCGATGGCGGCCTATGCGGCGCTGCCCACGCCAGCACATGCCTATTTCCTTGTCACCAGCTACAAGATCGAACCCGAAGTCACCACGCGGGTGTATCAAGCGTTGTTCCGCGCCGCCGCCGCCTCGGCTGGCGGTGCGACCGTGGTGTGTTCGGTGGTCGATACCGCCGACGCCCGCCTGATCCGCAATATCTTTGACCGGATGGCGGTGGATACCTCGACTGTGCGCCTGATGGTGGACCAAATCGCAGGCACCGGCAAGCGCGACGCGCTCGCGCGGTCCTTGCGCCTGATCGCAGGCGAAGCCCCGACCCGCCGCGACATCGTGCTGTTTGTCGATGGCGACAGCTGCGTGCCCGAAGACATTGTGGCGGCAACCGCACCGTTCTTCACCAACCCCGATATGGGCGCCGTGACCACGGATGAGGAAGTTGAAATCCGCGCCACCGACATGCCCTTGTTCCGCGATTGGTTCATGCTGCGCTTTAACCAGCGCCAAGTAATGATGTCGTCGATGGGGCTGTCGGATCGCGTGCTAACCCTGACCGGGCGGATGAGCGTGGTGCGTGCCGATCTTGCCACCAACGCGGGCTTCATCCAGCAAGTGCAAAGCGACTTCATCGACCATTGGCGCTTGGGCCGGGTGAATTTCCTGACCGGAGACGACAAATCCACGTGGTTCTGGCTGCTGAAAAATGGCTACAAGATGGGCTACCTGCCCGATGTCGCCTCGCTGTCGATGGAAAGCCAACCGCGCCCCGGTTTTGTCGATTCCGCCCTGACCCTGATGGTGCGCTGGTTCGGCAACATGCTGCGCACCAATGGCCGCGCGCTGTCGCTTTCCCCCAACAGCATCGGCTGGTTTACTTGGTGGTCGATCCTTGATCAGCGCGTCGGCATCTGGACCACACTTGCAGGTCCGATCTCGGTGCTGTTCGGTGCTGTGTTTATCGAGCCGCTCGCACTCCCGGTCTACATCGCTTGGATCATGTTCACCCGCTACACCTACTGCTGGATCTTGGCGACGGTGCGGATGCAGCCCTTCCCGATCACCTATCCGTTCTTGCTGTACTTCAGCCAGATCACCGGGGCGGCGGTCAAAAGCTTCGTGCTGTTCCGCCTCGACCGCCAGCGCTGGACCCGGCAATCCGCCCGTAAGGCCCGCGCCGTAGCGCTCCCATTCCGCCAACGCCTGCAAGGCTGGTCGTCGGCTTTCTCCCACTCCCTCGCCCTCGGATGGCTGACTTTGGGTGTGGTTCTTCTGTCTGGCATTGTCTGAATTCGCGAAGGAATACGAAAATGGACACCAATACCGCTGAGAGCCAAACCATCGGCCAACTGCCCATTCTGCCCGTGCAAGGCGAGCATCCTTTGCTGGATATTCCCTTTGTCGTAGGCATCGACGGGCGGCAGTTCAAGGGCGAACGGCTGTCACTGGTCGCCGCCGAAATCACCGGGCTGATGGATCCCGCCTTGGACGGGGCCACCCGCCTGATGCGCTTCATGTTCCCGTTCAAGGGCTTCAGCGTCACGCTGGAAGTGCTGGGGCAAGTGCAGTCGCTGGATCGCGGCAACGGTCACGCCACCGTCAATTTCGTCGACCCTGCAGGCGAGCATCTGCCGCAGCTGCGCCATCTGATCAATTCCTACATTGCTGGCGATTTGGTGGCTTTGGGTGAAGTGATCGGCGTTGCGCCGTCAATCCCATCCCCCGCCAACCGTGCCGCCGCGATGAATGTCAAGGGTCTGACCTTTAGCCGCGTCTTGGGTACAGCTGGGCTGGCATTGGCGACCTTGGCCTTGGTCGCAGCGGTCGCCACCTTGGCCTATAACCGCATCTTTACCCAGCCGCTCGCCGCCCCCGGTCTGGCGGTGCAAGACGGCATGACCCTGACCGCCACAGCTGGTGGCCAAGTCGATTACGTCAACCTCGCCGCCGCAAAGGGCGAAGTTGCCTTCACCATCCGCGCCACTTCGGGCGAGATGCTGTCGATTGCGATGCCCTGCGACTGCACAGCCAGCGCCTTGGCCGCAACCGTCGGTGCCACCGTCAACGCGGGTGAACCGATGTTGAACGTCCACACCGCCGATGCGCCCGTGGTGCTGACCGCAACCGTGCCCGCAGCGGATGTGCTGACCCTCGCCTTTGCCGATCACGTCAAGGTGCAGTTCGGCGATGGCAGCACGATCAACGCCGCTGTCGATCCCGCCAGCCTGCGCGCCGAGGCCACCGCTGCGGGCCTGCCCGTGCGGCTGATCCCATCCACGCCTTTGCCAGCTGACCAAGCGGGTCAGTTGGCCAAGCTGACCATCATCAAGAAGCCTTGGTTCTAATTCGAGCAGTTCTCCCGTTACCACCCTTTTCAGATTTTTTCTTCGGGCAATGACCCAGCGGAGCGCGCAATGAAAACGTCGATTTACCCCTTGGTTCTGTGCGGTGGCATGGGATCGCGGCTCTGGCCGATGTCCCGAGTCGAGCAGCCGAAGCAATTTCAGCCGGTGCAAGGCAAGGGCAGTCTGAGTTATTTTCAGACCACCTTGCAGCGCCATCGCGGCGGTGTGTTCAAGCCGCCGATCATCGTGACCAGCGCGGGGCAGACCCAATTGGTCGCGCGCCAGATGCGCGATCTGCAACTGACGGGTTCGGTGATTGCCGAACCGATGGGCCGCAACACCGGCCCGGCTGTTTTGGCTGCGGCGCTGGTCGCCATCGCCGAGGACCCCGAAGCACAGCTTCTGGTGCTGCCCTCGGATCACATCATCACCGGTGATCTGAACGCCACCGTTGTGGCGATGCAGCAAGCGGCAGACAACGGCCGCATCGTGCTGTTCGGCGTACCGCCGGCTTACCCCGAAATCGGCTATGGCTATATCGTCGATGGCGGCGGCTATACCAACTATCCCGGCCTGCACCGGGTTGAAACCTTCATCGAAAAGCCACCCTACGAGCGCGCGCAAGCGCTGATCTCGGGTGGCTATTCCTATTGGGCCTCGGGCATCAGCCTGTTCCGCGCCGATGTGCTGATCGAAGAATTCCACCGTTTTGAGCCGGAAACCTTCTACGCCGTCTCCGCCGCCGTTAGCGCGGGCAAGATGATCAACGGCGCGTTGCATCTGGAAGAAACCGCCTTCGTCAAAGCCAAGTCCGAGCCGACCGAGCGGTTGGTGTTTGAACGCTCCACCGCCGTCGCCTTGGCCCCGGCGCGGGATATTCAATGGGATGATGTGGGCGCGTGGAATGCGGTGCAGAAAATCTCCACCCGCAACGCGCAGGGCAACGTGATCAATGGCGATGTGTTCGCGCTGGACACCCACAATTCGCTGATCCAAAGCGACTCGCGTCTGGTGGCGGTGATTGGCCTGCGCGACATGATCGTGGTCGATACCCCCGATGCGCTGCTGGTGATGAACCGCGACCACTCGCAAGATGTCAAACAAGTGGTCGAGCATCTGAAAGGCATGAACCGCCCCGAAGTCTCCACCCATCTTCTGCGTGACACCAACTGGGGTCAGGTCGAACTGCTGGCCAAGGACGATGGCTATGACATGCGGATGCTGGTCGTTGCCCCCGGCGCATCGTTGCGCGTCAACGGCACGGGCCACGGCCCCAGCCTGCTGACCTTCCTCAATGGCGGCGGCGTGTATGAGCGTGAGGGCAAAATGGTGGTGGTCGAACGTGGCGATAGCGTCACCATCCCCGCCGATGTCACGCTGCCCTTGACCAACACCGGGTCAAAAGAACTGCGGGCGATGCAGCTTTTGATGGCCTATGACGCCGAGAATGTCGCCGAAGTGGCGGCCTCAGCCGTCAAAGCCGTGGCGTCCTTGTTCACCAAATCCGAACCTTTGGAACCCGTGACCGGGGCGGTGCAATAGGATGACCCGCATCTTGGCATATCTGACGAGTGCGGTGCTGATCAGCGCAAGCATGGGGCAAGCCGCCCCCAAGCTTGCCGACAGCGCTGCCCTGCACGCAGGTATCGCCGGATTGCAGCAAGACGTCAGCGGGATGCGCACGCAGAGCTTCGCCTATGATGCGGTGGCGCAGATTGCCGGGCTTTACGGTGTGAAACCTGCGCCTCGCCCGCAAGCACTTGCCGACGTGACACTGCCTTCGGGCGATGCCGCCAAGGTCGCGGCAGGCGATACCCAGATCGCGCTGACGCAGCTGTCGATCTCGGAAGGCACCAATAACCAGCTCCGCGTGCAGCAGGCCCAGCACAACAGCAAGGCCGGGATTTTCATCAGCGCGGGCGTGATCAGCCTGCAAGATCTGGCCGAGGCGGCACAAGCGCAGGGCATTGCGGGCATTGCGATGGCGGAGGGCGTTGTCACTTTGTCGCGTCCGCTGGTGATCTGGCAGGGCGCGACCTTGCTGATCCACCCCGGCGATGTGCTTGAGATGCAAGCGGCCGAGGGTGCCTTCCTGTTGAACTTCGGCCAGCTTGACCTGCGCGGGGCAACCCTGCGCAGCGATGTCGGCGCAGATGCGCCCGAATCCCAATACCGCCCCTTCGTGCTGACCTCAGGCTCCGGCCAAGTTTATGCCGAGGCCAATCAGTTTCAGGCTTTGGGCATGGCCGAGCTTGGCCCTTTCGCGGGCTTCGTGATCTCCACTCAAGGCCTGTTCGCCTCGACCACGCCATCGGTGCTGCGCGACAACCAGTTTACCGACATGGGCGGCGTTGCCCTGATCGGCACCAAAGGTGCGCAGGTGACGCAGAACGCGTTTCTGGCCTCGCGCGGCGGCGCGCTGATCTTGGCGCAAGTCGGCGAAGGTGCGGCTTTGGGCAACACGATTTACCAGACCAAAGCCGGGGCTGGCCTGCGGGTCACAGCGCGCTCGAAAGATACGCTGATCGCGGGCAATCTGGTGCTGGGCGGGCAGGGCAATGGCGTGCAGGTCGATGGGGGCAGCTTTGGCATCACCCTGCGCGGCAATGCCGTGCTGGACAACGCCCAAACCGGGCTCGCCGCCAAAACCGCCTCGTGCCTTGCGGTGCAAGATAACGTCATCGCCGCCAATGGTGCGGTCGGCCTGCGCCTGACCAAGACAGGCTATGTGCAAGTCGCGGGCAATGCGCTGGTCGGCAACGCAGGCTCTGCCATTGCTGTGGGCGCGCAACTGACCAAAGCCCGGCTGGACCTGAGCAGCAATCTGCTGGCACAGAACCAGATCGGCCTAACGGGGGCGGCTTTGCACCTTGTCACCCTGCGCGACAACGATCTGAGCCAACAGTTGCCCCGCATCTTCGACGGTGAATTCGCTCAACATCAGGCGGCCTATCTGACCGCTGACCGTACCGACCAAGCGGCCATTTTCCAGATTTCAAGCGCAACGGCAGAGGATGCCGATTTCGCCTCGATCTGCAGTCAGGAGTAACCTCATGGTCTTTTCATCGGAAACCTTCCTGTTCCTGCCGCTGTTCCTGATCATCTACTACCTGACGCCCGCGAAGGGCCGCTCGATGGTGATCCTGTTCGCGTCCTATCTGTTCTACGGCTGGTGGCGGTTCGACTTTCTGCTGCTGCTGTTCGGCACAACTCTGTGGACCTTTTGCATCGGCCTGCTGATCGCCAAAAACCTCGACACCCCGCGAGCGAAGATGTGGTGCGGCATTGGGGTGGCGGGCTGTCTCTGCGTATTGGGCGTGTTCAAATACCTCAACTTCTTCATCGACAGCCTCGCGCAACTGTTCGGCACCGATGCCGCAGGCCTTGGCGGCTGATCCTGCCGATTGGCGTGTCGTTCTATGTCTTTCACTCGATCAGCTATCTGGTCGATGTCACCCGCAAAGACGCCGATGCGACGCTGAAATTCTTCGATTTCGCCGCCTTCATCGCTTTGTTCCCGCAACTGGCCGCAGGCCCGATCCTGCGCTTCAAAGACCTCGCTGACCAATTCAAACACCGCACGCATTCGCTGGTGCTGTTCACCGATGGCATGGCCCTGTTCATCGTCGGCCTTGGTAAAAAGGTGCTGCTGGCCGATACCGTCGCCCCCTTGGCCGACATCGCCTTCACCACGCCAGATCCCTCCGCCGCCCTGTCATGGCTGGGATCGCTCGCCTACATGATGCAGCTTTACTTCGACTTCTAAGGCTATTCCGACATGGCGATGGGGCTTGGCCTGATGATGGGCTTTAGGTTCCGCAAGAACTTCGACATGCCCTATATCAGCCGCTCAATCACCGAGTTCTGGCGGCGCTGGCATATCTCCTTGTCGGTCTGGCTGCGCGATTACCTCTATATCCCGCTGGGCGGCAACCGCGTTGGCCCCACCCGCACCTATGTCAATCTGATGATCGTGATGGTGCTGGGTGGGCTGTGGCATGGCGCGAACGGCACGTTTCTGGCTTGGGGCATCTGGCACGGCGCTTGGCTGGCGATTGAACGGGCGACCGGCTGGGCCAATCGCTCCTCCTTCATCGGTCTGGTGCAAACCCTGCTGCTGGTGCTGATCGGCTGGGTCGCTTTCCGCGCCGCTGACATGCATCAAGCGATGGATGTCTACGCTGGCATGATCGGCCTGCACGGCTTTGCCATCCCGATGGACGTGGCCTTCCAGATCAGCGGCGAAAGTCTGGTGATGTTGGTCATTGCGATGCTCTATTGCGCGACCGAGCCCCAAATCAACCGCATCGGCAAAGACCTGTACTTCGCGCCGCAAGGTGGCATCGGTGTCAGCACCAATGGCACGCTGACCGCCGCCACCTCGTTGCTGCCGGTCGCCGTTGTCTCGCTGATCGCCATGCTTGCGATCATGAAACTGGCCGAGGCGAGCTTCTCGCCCTTCCTCTACTTCCAGTTCTGAAGGAGCCCATCATGCAAAGCCTTTACAAGATGTCGCGCTACTTCCTGCCGGTGATGTTTTTCGGCTACGTCCCCTTCGCCAATCTGGCGGTCTATGAGGAACCCGGCGGCAAACTGGCAGCGTTTGACATGGCCGCCCTGCGCGGCACCGTCACCCACAGCTTCGATACGCTCTACAAAACCGCGGTGCCGCACCGAGAGCCTTCGATCGGCGTGATGGGCGCGGCCCGCTACCTGCTGATCGGCGAAGGCCGTAAGGGCGTGGTCGTGGGCAAAGATGGCTGGCTGTTCACCTCGGAAGAAACCCGACCGTTGCCCGCCAGCCTATCGCCCTCAGTCACGAAAATCGCCGAGGTCCGCGATCTGCTCGCCGCCCATGGCACCAAACTGATCGTGGTGCCGCTGCCTGCCAAGGTTGATGTGCAAGCCGCCGAAGCCGCAGCGCCTGAACTCTCCGCCGAAATGGCAGGCTTCTACGCCGACCTTCTGGCCCGTCTAAACGCCGCCCAGATTGAAACCGTCGATGCCCGCACCCCATTGATCGAACGGGTGAAAACCAAACCCGCCTTCTTCGCCACCGATACCCACTGGACGCTCGACGGTGCCGCCGCCGTAGCGGCTGCCGTGGCGAAATCGGGTCTGATCCCGCTCGGTACGGCCCAGATGACTCGCACCGAAGAACCCAAAGCCGACTTCGCCGGCGATCTGGTGTCCTATGTCACCACCGAAGGCATCGCCCCCATGCTGGGCTTGGATCGCGAAGACGCCAACCCGTATCTGGTCGCAGCCCCCGCCGACACCTCTGACATCTTCGCCGCCGCGCAAGTCGACGTTGTCCTGATCGGCACCTCTTACAGCGCCAATCCGCATTGGAGCTTTGCCGAGGCCCTGAAGCTTGACCTGCACCAAGATGTGCTGAACGCCGCCGAGCAGGGCCTTGGCCCGATCAAACCGATGGACAAATACCTCGCCTCGGACAGCTTCCGCGACGCCCCGCCGAAAGTGGTGATCTGGGAAGTTCCCCTGCGCTACTTGACCGACCCCAAACTCTGGGACGGCCACAAGATTGGCGAGGAATTGGCCAGTGCAAACTAACTGGAAAGTCCTCACCGCCTTGATGATAACCAGCCTGCTGGCCGTCCCCGCCTTTGCAGAAACGGTCGAGCCTCGAGCCGTGCCGCCGACCGTGGTGTCAAAGGTCTATCTCAGCAAAGAAGAAAAAGCCGCGAAACCTCGGGTTGACCCTGTGGTGTCGCGTCTGAAAACGCTGCACAATCGGATGATCGCAAAGCAAGAGCTTAAAGCCAGCGAACTGCAGGAACTGGCGGATTCCGGCGATGGCCTCGCCGCGTTTTACTACGCGCGCAAGCTGGAAGACTCCGGCAGACCCAGCGTGCTGCCGACCGCCGTGCATTACTATGCGATGGCGTCCTATCTGGGCCGCGCATTCGCCATGAACCGGATGATTGCGCTGATGAAATCGCCCGAGGTCACCCTGTCCGACAAACAGATCAAAAGCGGCAAGGATGCTCTGGTCAAGCTGGCGCAGTCTGGCACACCCGCCGCAGCGCTTGGCCTTGCCGATATGTACGCCGCAGGCAGGCCCTTTGCCAAAGACCCCGCCGAGTCGCGCAAATGGCTGTTGCAGGCCGCCAAGGCAGGCGACGCCAATGCCGCGCAAAAGCTGGCACAGGCCGCGATCATGCCGCAAGACGGCAGCGCCCCCGATCTGCCTGCTGCCCGCGCGGCACTGGCGCTGATGATCGCCTCGAATGAACCCGGCAAAGTCGCGATGGCGCAGACCCTGCTTGCCCGCCTTGACGCCACAGACCCCTTGGAGGTTTCCCAATGAACGCAGCTTTGCGGCACGCAGCGGCGATAAGCGCCGCACTTTTGGGCCTGACTGCCGCGCCCGCTTTGGCGCAAACCGCGTCAAACTTCGATTGCTCGGCCTATGAGTTCAACACCGTTCTGCCCGCGATTGAGGGCAAAGATGGCGTGTTCTTCCGCACCTTCGCCGATCTGCGGATGCAGCACCCGCTGGATGACCGCACCGTGCATATGATGGGCCGGCTGGCGAAAGTGCTGAAAGAAAACGGCACCACGCTGATCTATGTCACCATCCCGACAAAATCGCAGGTGATGCCGCAATACCTGCCCGCCCATGCCGCCGATTACGGCTTTCAACCCGAAGTGGCTGACGCGATCTATACCGATTTCATCACCCGACTGAACGCCGCCGGGGTCGAGGCCCCCGATATGATGACCGCCCTGCGCAACAACAAAGGCGGCGAGCGCGCGTTGTTCGGCGATGACTTCCACTGGACCTCGCAAGGCGCGCGGCTGGGCGCACAGGCGATTGCCGAACAGATCAAGGCTGATCCCGCCTACAGCGATCTGCCGAAGCAAACTTTTGTGACGACGGCGATTGCACCCGAAGTCGCCTTCTCGGGGATGCGCCGCACCCTGCAAGGCTATTGCGCCAAATCGCTGCCACCGACCGAGACCATGGCCTATAAAACCGAAGCCGCCGCCAGCACCGATGAAGCCACCTCGGGGCTGGATATCTTCGCAGCCTCAAACGAAGTGCTGCCCGCCGTTCTGGTCGGCACCTCGTACTCCGACAGCCCGATCAACAATTTCGCGGGCTTTCTGGCAGAATATTCGCAACTGGAAATCGTCAACTACGCGATCACCGGCGGCAACCAGTTCGGCTCGATGACCTCTTACATGACCTCGGATGAATTCAAGGCGCAGCGCCCGCGCTTCCTGATCTGGGAAAACCCGATCTACAACAACTTGGCACAATACGGTGCGGCACCACTGGAAGAATTGATCGCAGCGGCAGGCAACACCTGCACCACCGCTTTGCCCGTGACCAAGCTGGATGCCAACACGGTAGAGGCCTCGCTCGAAGGTCTTAAAGTCGGGGCCGACGATGCAATCTTTGCCGATTTCGGTGGCGAGGGTCCGCGCATCGCCAATTTTAGCATCGAAGCTGCCGATGGTTTAATCCGTCACTCGAAAATTGAACGCAGTCAAAGGTTGCGTGCTACTGGAAACTTCTACCTTGGATTGTCGGCCTTCACGATGCCGAATATCACGAAAGTGACGGTGCATTTCGATCGCCCCGTCAGTGATTCCACAACCTTGAATTTCTGCGCGAATACCAAAGGAGACGCGTCATGATGAAAAATAGCAGCTGGTTGATTGCCCTATGTGCGGGGCTTTGCGGCATCTATGCCACAGCGGGGCTGGCTCAGGACGGCGGGCTCTATGAAGACGTCCCCGACCCCAGCGCTAGCTTTGTGCGCGTGGTCGCCGCCGCGCCCACCAATGCGGTGATCGACACCAAAACCTTCGATCAACTCGATGGCGGGATTTCCGGCTATGTCGTCGTCGCCAAACCCGGCGAGATCAAACTGGTGACCGGGGTGGATGACGCCACGGTCAATGTCGAGGCGGGCAAGTATTACTCCTACGTGGTCGGCGCCGATGGCACCAAAACCTTGGTGCCCGAGGACATCACCTCGAACCCCGCGCAAGCCGTGATCAGTTTCTTCAACCTCAGCGATCTGCCGAAGGTTGATCTCTATGTGCCCGCTGCCAAAGCGGTGGCCCTGCCGGGCGTGCCGATGAATGGCGCGGCCAATGTGGCGCTGAAAGCCCCGCTGACCTTGGATTTTGAGGTCCGCGATGGCGACAAGGTCCTCGCCTCGCTGCCTGCGGTCGATCTGCAACGTCGCGGCGGTGTGGCGATCGTGCTGCGCGGTTCGGCGGGCAACTACACCGTGGCGGGTTCAAACTCGACGCTTGCCAACTAAGCTTCACCGCCGCGCAGACCCTTCTGCGCAGCGGTACATCGGCAAAAGGATAAGACCATGACACGCGCCGCAGCCCTGCTTTCCCGCCCGTTCCTGCCGCTTTGCGTGGCCGTTCTGACGAGCCTTCCCGCCTTTGCACAAACCGCAGCGCCGCAAACCGTCGCGGTCAACTTCGAGCCGCCCCGGATCGAGGTGGAAAAGATCTGCGCGCCCAGCACGCCCGATGAACAACTCGCTGCGCAATGGGCCGCTTGGGATGGCAAAGCCCTGCCCGAGATGGCCCCCGATCTGATTCAGCGCGACCTGCGCCGCCTGATGGATGCCGATGCGATCCGTTGGTTTGACACCATCGAAAAGGCGCACGCCCTGATGCCCTCGGTCGATCCGCAATTCGGCGCAGACAAAGCCTTGCTGGCGCGGGTGGAACTGCTGATCGCGGCGGGCCGTCTGAAAGAATTGACCAACCAACGCCTTGTCGATCAGCTGATGGCGACGGAAAACGGCGGCTCGCCCCGCTTGCAGAATATCCTCGCCGATTATCTGATGAACGGCACCGGCATTGCGGTCGACAAAGACAAAGGCCTGAAACTGCTGGTCGCGGCAGGCTACGGTGGCAACGCCGATGCTTTGCTGAAGATCGTCGCCTTGCAGGAAAAAGGTATGCAAATTCCCGGCTGGGATGTGCCGCCGGACATTGCCGTCACCATGGCCTTCGGCGCTTTGGTCGGCAAGATGGACCCGATGATCTGCGACCGCGTCGCCCGCATTGCGCGCGAATACATGAACGGCGACACCGTCACCCGCGACGTTGGCCTCGCTGAGAAATGGTTTCGCTTTGCCGCGGATATGGGCGACGGGCCCTCGGCTTGGAAAGTTGCCGAGATGCATATGCGCTCGGAAGATTTGGTGAAATCGAACGACACCCTGATCACCTACATGACCAAGGCCGCCGATGCTGGCCTGCCCTATGCGCAGGTGGCGCTGGGTCGCCTTTATGAACAAGGCGCTTTGGTCGGCAAGAAAGACGTCGAACACGCCCGCGCGCTGTACGAAAAAGCCGCCAAATTCGGTGACCGCGCAGGCCTCTTGCGCAACGCTTTGTTCCTGCAATCCGAAGCGAAGGCAGATGGCGCCTATCAGCCCGCCTATCGCGCCGCTTTGGAAGAATTCGCAAAACGCGCCGATGCGCCTGCTTGGATTTTCACCGCGCTGGGTGATTTTGAACTCACCGACAAGGGCCGCTGGGGCGGTGAATCCGCCGCCGTCGCCTATTATGAAAAGGCCGAGGCGATGGGGGATGTCGGTGCCACAAAGCGCCTCACGCCAATTCGCTTTCGCTATGCCACCACCCCGAAACAATTCTACCAAGTCATCGACGAGGTGATCGACACCGTTCACATTGGCGGCGAGATTGACCCGATGAACGGCCTGAAAGATGCTTTCAGTTGCCGTGCGCCACAGGCACCGCAGCGCACCGAGGCGCAGTATTGGGAAGGCATCAGCACCGCGACTGGCACCAAAACCGTCGAATTTAACCCAACCGAGCTGTTGGCGCTGATCGCCAATCCCAACCCGCAAGACATGGCCCGCCTGCAAAGTCAGGCGCTCTACGGTCGCCCCAGTGCGATTGCGCAATATATGGCGGTGTTGCAGCGCAGCAATGTTCCGGCCGAAGAGTTTGCCTTCTGGGAGGAGTATTCCAAACGCTTTGACGGCATCAACACCGCACGCGGGCGGTTGGAACGTAAATTCGCCAAAATCGGACAGAACCTCAGCGACCCGACCACGTATCTGAACGCCGCAGTTGCTGAAGGCGACTCGGCGGCAGAGATTGATCTGGCTGAAATCATGTTGGAACAAGACCCCACCGCCAACGCCGCAGCCGCTCTGGCAGCTGTCGAGCCGCTGGCTGCAAACGGTGTCGGGGCCGCGTTGCGTATGCTGCCGCAGCTTGACCCCAAACGCTTCCCCGATCTGAAAACCGTCTACACCACCTATGCTGATGCGATCGAAACGCACGGCGATTTTGACGCCGTGGTGCTGGCGCTGCCGTTCCAGCCCGACCTCGGGCGTCGGGAAGATTACATTCGCCGCGCCACCACCGCGACCGATTGCAGCTTTGATCAGATCAAAAGCCTCGCCGATGCGATGGGCCAGTTGGGCGACCACGCCGCCTTCACGAAATGGGTGGATGTGGCCGAATTCCTCAGCGATAATGACAGCTGGCGGCTGGTGCAACTGGGCGACCTACTGCGGCTTTATGGCGGCGAGACAATGCTAACCGCAGAAGTTGCCTTCTATCAACGCGGCTATGACGGCGGCAACACCACCGCCATTCACCGCCTGCTGGATGTCTACGGCGATGCGGGTGCGCCGCAGTTCAATGCGGCGACGGCCGCCGATCTTTACGTCGCTTTGGTCACCCGCAGTCAACCCAAGGACATTCCCCGCGCGCTGTCCCGACTGGCCGTCGCCTCGAAATCGATTCAGGACAGTGCCTATGCGCGGCTGGACGTGCCCAAACTCTACCGTGTCGCTGCCGAAGCCGGCAATCCGGCAGGGATGCGCGAATATGGCAGGCTGTTGCAGGTCAGCGCGAAATCGACGGCTGAGTTGGAGGCCTCGACGCAATGGATCTCCAAAGCCGCCGAGGCAGGCGATGTTCCCGCCATGCTGACCTATGCCGATGCGCTGGCTTTTGGTTTGGGCGTGCCCGCCTCACGCGAAGATGCGCTGGTCTGGCTGCAAAAAGCCTCTGACGCTGGCAACGCCGATGCCACCGCCAAAGTCCGCAGCCTGATGCTGCAACCAGCGGTCAGCCAATGAGTGTTCGCATCACCAGCGCGGTCTTGGCCTTGGCTTTGCTCAGCACAGGCCAAACCGCTTTCGCACAAACCACCCCCGAACCAGCGGCGACCGAGTCAAAACCCTTCGCTTGCTTCGATCCGGTCCCTCCGGTGACGGAACTTGCCATCCCCAGCCGCTACAGGGATGACAGCAAGAACCGCTCAGAGTTCGACGCCGCAGCCAATGCCGCTGTCGAGGCTGCGCTGAATCCGGTCGATGATTTCATCAACGTTCTGGTCAAAAACGCCAACGCGGCCCTGCAAATCACCGCTGCGCCCGAGGTTGATCCAGAGGCTCCAGTTGATCCCGCAGCCACGCCCGAAACCCCGCCCGATCTGGTCCAACAAACCCTGATCGCCGATTGCGTGGTGGATCGTATCCACGACTGGGCCGCCGCCGATGCTTTGGCCGATATGAAGACCCAAGGCGCGCAACTCTCGATGCCCAGCCGGATCGCGGGCCTTGCGATGGCCTATGCGCAGGTGCGCAGCCTTGCCACGCAAGACAGCCGCCAGCCTGCGATTGAGGCTTGGCTGACCGCCCGGATGCAATCCAGCATGGTGTTTTTCGATACCGAAGCCCCGCCGAAATCGCGCCAGAACAACCTGCGCGCTTGGGCGGCCTTGGCCGCGGCGCAGGTCGGCTTGCTGCAAAACAACGAAGCGATGACCACTTGGGCCGCCGAGTCCGTCAAACTGGTGCTCTGCACCGCCACCCCGGAAGGTGCTCTGCCGAATGAAATGTGGCGTGGCAAGCTGGCGCTGCATTACCAAATCCACGCCGTCGGCCCCTTGGTCGTCGCCAACGCTTTGCTGCAATCCACGCATCCCGATCTGCTCGCCACCTGCGACAACGCCCTGCTGCGCGTGGTCCGCTTCACCCTGAAAGCCGTCGAAGACCCCAAACTGGTCGAGGCGATCACCAACAAGCCGCAAAAGTTCGACCCCGCCGCCGAGATGAAGCGCGCGTTTCAGTTCGCATGGCTCGCCCCTCTGGAAACCTTGGTGCAAGAGCCCGAAGTCACCACCTTTGCAGCGAAGTTTGACCTGCTCAGCAATTCCAAAATCGGCGGCAAGCAAAGCCTGCTCTGGCCCGCACTGGACGCAAAAGACCCCGTCGCGACGGAAGCAGATCCCGCCACAACGCCATAGCGGAACCCGTGGCTTTAGAGAGTGATGAACGGGGCAGGGGGCAATCCTCTGCCCCTTCGCTATGTTCCACTCGACATTCATGCCAGATATTTTATACTTAAAGTAATTATTGCGCCACCGGAGCCCGCCATGACCGAGGTCTACATCTGCGACTACATCCGCACCCCGATCGGGCGGTTTGGCGGCAGCCTGTCGTCCATCCGCACCGATGATCTCGCCGCCATCCCGCTGCGCGCCCTGATCGCTCGCAATCCGGGCGTCGATTGGGCGGCGGTCGATGATGTCGTGCTGGGCTGTGCCAACCAAGCAGGCGAGGATAACCGCAACGTCGCCCGCATGGCCGCTTTGCTCGCAGGCCTGCCGATCGAAGTCAGCGGCACCACCATCAACCGCCTCTGTGGTTCGGGCATGGATGCGATCCTGCTCGCCGCGCGGCAGATTAAGGCAGGCGAGGCCGATCTGATCATCGCAGGCGGCGTCGAGTCGATGTCGCGCGCGCCTTTTGTGATGCCAAAGGCCGAAACCGCGTTTTCGCGTGCCGCTGAAATCTTTGATACCACGATTGGCTGGCGCTTTATCAATCCGGCGATGCAGGCGGCTTATGGCACCGATTCCATGCCAGAAACTGCTGAAAACGTCGCCGAGGATTATGGAATTTCCCGCGCCGATCAAGACGCCTTTGCCCTGCGCTCTCAGGCCAAAGCTAGCGCGGCGCAAGTCAATGGCCGCCTCGGCCGCGAAATCACCCCGGTCAGCATCCCGCAACGCAGGGGTGATCCCCTCCTGATCACCCAAGACGAACACCCCCGCGCCACCACCATCGAGGCGCTTGCCAAACTCGGCACCCCGTTCCGCAAAGGTGGCTCTGTGACTGCAGGCAACGCCAGTGGCGTCAATGACGGGGCCACCGCCCTGATTATAGCCTCCGCCGCCGCCGCCCATAAACACGGCCTCACCCCCATCGCCCGCATCTTGGGCGGCGCAACCGCCGGAGTCGCCCCCCGCGTCATGGGTCTAGGCCCGATCCCCGCCAGCCAGAAACTGATGGCCCGCCTCACCCTCACCCCCTCCGACTTCGCCGTGATCGAGCTGAACGAGGCCTTCGCCTCCCAAGGCCTCGCCACCCTGCGCGCGCTTGGCATTGCCGACGATGACCCCCGCGTGAACCCGAACGGCGGCGCCATCGCCCTCGGCCACCCGCTCGGCATGACCGGCGCGCGGATCACCGGGACGGCGGCGTTGCAACTGCACCCCGGCCAGCGCGCGCTTGCGACCATGTGCATCGGCGTGGGGCAGGGCATCGCCATCGCGCTAGAGCGGGCATAGAAAACCCCGCCACACCCTAAGATGTGGCGGGTTTCTTAGGGTGCGGTGTTCATGAAGACCGCTTCTTCCAGAACCCGGGCGTCGGTGGCCCCGCGGCCGTAGGTCGCCACCGCCCCTCACGAAGCGACCGATTAGACCGGCTCACCAGCATCAACAGCGACGGTGTGACGATCAGCGTCAAGACCGTCGCGAACGCCAGCCCATAGACAATGGCCGACGACAGCGAGATCCACCACTGGGTTGACGGCGCACCAATCGTTGTCTCATGGCTGAGCAGTTCCAGATTCAGCCCGAAGGCAATCGGGAACACCCCGAAAATCGCCGTCAGCGCCGTCAGCACCACCGGACGCGCGCGTTCACGACAGGTTTCCAGCACCGCCTCAATCTTATCCATGCCTTCGGCGCGCAAGCTGTCATAGGTGGCGATCAACACGATGTTGTTGTTCACCACCACCCCCGCCAAGGCGATCACCCCAATCCCGGTCATCACCACGCCAAACGGCTGCCCCATGATCATCAGCCCCAAAAACACCCCAATCGTCGACATCAGCACCGCCGACAGCACCAAGCCCACCGAGATGAACTTGTTGAACTGCGCCAGCACCACCACGAAAATCAGGAAGACCGCTGCGCCAAACGCCTTGGCCAAAAACGCCCCAGCCTCCGCCTGCTCCTGATCCTCGCCGGCCATATTCCAGCGCATCCCGGCCTTGGCATAGCCCTTCGCGGCAAACTCGGCTTCAATCATCGCCTGCACCTGTTGCCGCACCTGATCCGGCTGCACACCCTCCGCCGCCGCAATCCCGGCCTGCACCGTGATCGTCCGCGCGCCGCCCAGCCGGGTCAAAGTGCCCGTGGTCGCCGCCGCACTCCGCGTCACGAAGTTTGAGATCGGCACCGGGCCATCCTCGGTCTCAATCCGCAACTGATCCAAAGCCGCAATCGTGCGCTGTTCGGGCGGCAGACGCAGCACGATATCCACCGGATCATCCGACCCCGCCGGGCGATATTCCGACAGTTTCAGCCCCGATGTCACCATCTGCACCACCGCGCCAACAGCAGCCGGAGACGCCCCATAGCGCGCAGCCTCACCGCGATCGACCTGCAATTCCCAATCCACCCCCGGCAGGGGCAAACCGTTCGACACATCAATCACATTCGGGATCGCCTTCAGCTTTTCGGCAATCGCGCGGGCCGCATCATTCAACCCCGCCGGATCATCCGCCGACAGCTCAATCTGAATCGCCTTGCCCGTCGGCGGACCCGCCGCAGGCACCGAGACTTCGATATCCACCCCCGGAAGCCCCTGCATCGCCAGCCGCAGATCGGCGAGAATGTCATTGGCGGGCTTGCGCTCGCGCCAATCGACAAACTCATATTGAATCGTGCCAATCGTATCCGCCGGAGCCTCGCTGTTGCCCTGCCCAGTGCTGCCGACCCGCGTGTAAACCGTCTTCAACCCCGGCCAACCCAACATCCGGGATTCGGCCTGCCGCACCAACACATCCTTTTCGTCAATCGACAGGTTGCCGCGCGCTTTGACATACAGCAGGCCATAATCCGGCTCGACATCCGGGAAGAACTCTACCCCCTTACCGATATGCGCATAGGTGTAAGGCACCGCCACCAGCGTCCCAATCGCCAGAAACAGCACGATAAACGGATGCCGGATCGCCTTGCCGACCAGCCACATATACGCCCCATCCTTATGCTGGGGCGGATGTGCAAACGGCTTGGCAATGATCGCGCCCAAAGTCGGCACGAAGATCAGCGCATAGAGCATCGACGCCGAAAGTGTGGCGATCAGCGTGATCGGCATGTATTTCATGAACTCGCCGACCACCCCCGGCCAGAACAACAGCGGAGAGAACGCCGCAATCCGCGTCAGGGTCGAGGCGATCACCGGGCCCGACATCCGATGGCTGGCCTCGGCAAAGGCATCGCGTTTGTCCATGCCCTCGCCCATCCGGCGCTCGGCGTATTCCACCACGATGATGGCGTCATCCACCAGCATCCCCACCGCGAGGATCAGGCTGAACAGCACCACAAGGTTCACCGTCAGCCCGGCCATTTGCAGCCCCAGAATCCCCATCAGGAAGGATGACGGAATGGCCAGCCCGATCAAAATCGACGACCGCACCGACAAAGCATAAAGGATCACGATGAACACCAGCACCACCGCTGTCAGCACCGAGTTTTGCAAATCACTCAGCATCTGCCGGATCGTGGTGGATTTGTCCTGACTGAAAGAAACCACCACCCCCGGCGGCATCTGCTTTTGCAGCTCGGCGGTGACGGCTTTTACCTTATCCACCGTGTCAATCAGGTTGGACCAGATCCGCTTAGACACCTCAATCGCCACCGCCGATTTGCCATCCAACCGGGTGATGGTCTGAGGGTCTTTCAGCGCAGGTCGGATTTCCGCCAGATCGCTGACCCGCACAATCGCATTACCCTCAGCCACCACCGGCAAGCCCGCCAAATCCTGCACGGTTTCAATCAGTGACGGCACTTTGATGGCATAGCGCCCCTCAGTGCCCTCCAACGAGCCCGCCGCGATCAGCCGGTTGTTGGCGTTGAACCCCGCGATCATCGTATCAGGCCGCAGCCCGTAGGAAGACAGCTTGGCCGGATCAATCACGATCTCAACCACATCATCGCGCACGCCCTGCAAGGCGGCATCCAAAACGCCGGGAATATCCTCAATCAGGTCCCGCAACGCCCGCGCCGTGGCGTTCAACGTGCGTTCCGGCACATCGCCCGACAAAGTCACCACCAGCACCGGGAATTCCGACAGATTGACCTCGTTCACCGTCGGCTCATCGACCTCGGCAGGCAGATCGGGGCGGGCATCATCAACGCCATCCTTCACATCCGACTTCGCCTTGGCCAAGTTCGCCCCGGCCTGAAACTCCAGCAACACATTGCCGCCGCCCTGATAGGCGGTCGCGGTCATTTTCTTGATGCCTTGGATCGACTTCAGCGCGGTTTCCATCGGCCGCAGCAACAGCCGCTCGCTGTCCTCGGGTGAAATCCCGTCCAGCGACATCGAGACATAGATGATCGGAATCTGAACATCCGGCTCGGCCTCCTTCGGGATCGAATAATAGGCCAACCCCCCTGACAAGATCAGAAAGATCAGCACGGACAGCGTCAGCCGCGCATTGCGGATTGCAAGCTCTACCAGTTTCATTTCAGCGCCTCAGCCGCTTGCGCCGGGGTCAGTTCCGACACCGTCACCACATCGCCATCCGACACCAGATCCTGCCCCGCCACGATCACCTTCAAATCGGTGGGCACGCCAGTCACCACCATGCCCGCCTCACCGTCATCAATCACCGTCACCGGGGCAAACGCCGCTTTGTTGTCCGGCCCCACCACCCGCACCCGATCACGCCATCTTCGTTGATGGTGATGATCGAGCGCGGCACCACCACCGCAGGCACCGCCGCCGTATAAAGCCGCACCTCTGCCGTCATACCCGCCGGGATCGCATGATCGCCATTCGGCAAAGCCACCTCAACGCCAAAGGTTCGCGTCTTCTCAGACGCCTGCGCCGACACATGCCGCACCACGCCTTCCATCTCAACGCCGTCCACCAGCCGCACCTTAGCCTTCGAGCCCACGGTCACAAACGCCACATCGCGCTCGCTGACCTCGGCTTTCACCACAATCGGGTCCAGCGCCAGAATCGTGGCAATCGAAGCGCCCGTCTGCACCCATTCGCCCAATTCCACATCCACCGTATCGACAGTGCCCGCAAACGGCGCTTTCAGCAGCAGCCGATCTTGTGCTGCTTTGGCCTGCGACAACCCGGCCTCTGCCGCCGCTTTCGCCGCCTTCCGGGTGATCAATTCCAACTCGGGCAGACTGCCCTTGTCGAACAAAGCCTGCCCCACCCGCAAAGTCTCGGTCGCCTGCTCCAAAGCCGCCTTGGCCGTATCCACCCCGGCGATCACTTCCGAGCCTTCCAACTCCACCACCAAAGCATCCGCCGCAATCGCACCGCCCTTCACGACGCCCAGTTTATGCACGATGCCAGAGGCCCGCGCCGCCAGCACCGCCTGCTTATCCGCCTCGGTCGCCCCCGAAATGCGGATCTCGCGGGCATAGTCGATAAACATCGGTGCCACCGCCGCCACGGTGCGCCGCGCCGCCGCAGTCTCTGTCGTTGCCGCCTCGGTTCCCGCAGTTTCCACCGCCGCAGCCTCGTACTTCTTCAATTCCTCGCTGCCCACAGCCGAGAATTCCCCGGTTGCCACCCAAGCGGCGGCGGCGACAAAAACGACAATGGCAGTGATCCGGTGGGCGGTAAAAAATGACATGAGATAACCCTGACTAATTCCGAAAACCCGCAGCACTGCGCAGGCTTTCGCTTTATCTGTTTCGATCACCAAGAATTTATGTCTTTGCCGCAAAGGTCAATGCGGCGCATCGCTTTGATCGCGCTATTTGAACGGCGCAGTTCGACTTAACCGCTCAATCGACCTTAGGCTCATCCAAATCCGCCAGAGCAATCAACATCTCCACCAGTTGCGCCGTGCGCGTGGGGCCGTAATCCGCCTCCAACTGCCGATAGATCGCCGTCGAATCCGGGGCCACCAGAGCCAACAACGCCAGCCCCTCCGGCGCGATTGACAGCATCACCCGCCGCCCATCGCTGGCATCCCGCGCCCGCGCAATCAACCCGCGCTCGGTCATCGCCTTGATCATCCGCGTCAGCGACGGCGCCAGAATATTCGCTCGCACCGCCACTTCGGTCGCATCCAAGGCGTCCACCTCGCCCAACACCCGGATCACCCGCCATTGCTGCTCGTTGATGTCATGCGCCGCCAGCATCGGACGAAACCGCGTCATCACCGCCTCGCGCGCCCGCAACAGCGCCATCGGCAAAGCATGGCGCGTGTCGCGCGGAGGGGGGGTATCCTGGCTCATCCCCCAACTATCGCCTTTGTGCCGATTGCTGCAAGCCACTGCGTTGCAACTGCCGCTGTTGTCCGCAGCCATCCATGCTATGAAAATCGCAAATGCAGCGAAAGGACACGCCATGCCCGCGCCGAAAAACCATCTGAAAGCCGCGCTGGCAGCGAAAACGCCGCAATTCGGCATCTGGCTGAACCTTGCCAGCCCCTATTCCGCCGAATTGCTCTCTGGCTGCGGTTTTGACTGGCTGTTGATTGATGGCGAACACGGCCCAAACTCGATCCCCACCATGCTGACCCAAGCCCAAACCGTCGGCACCCGCACCAGTACCGTGGTGCGAATCCCAGTGGGCGAGGTGCATCTGGTAAAGCAGGTGTTAGATCTCGGCATTCAAACCGTGATGGTGCCAATGATCGAAACCGCCGCCCATGCCGAACAGATGGTGCGCGCGATGAAATACCCACCCGAAGGCATCCGCGGCTTGGGTGCTGCCGTGGCGCGCGCCGCCGATTTTGGCCGTATTAGTGACTATTTGTCGTCCGCCAATGCCGAGATCTGCCTGATCCTGCAAATCGAAAGCCGCGCCGGTCTGGCCGCCTTGCCCGAGATTCTGACCCTTCCCGGCATCGACTGCATCTTCATCGGCCCCTCCGATCTCGCCGCCGATATGGGCTTCCCCGGCAACACCGCCGCCCCCGAAGTGCAAGCCGCCATCGACACAGCGATGCACCAGATCATTGCCAGGGGCAAAGCGGCGGGGATTTTGACCTTTGATCTGGCGCTTGCCAAACACTACCGCGAGATGGGTGTGACCTTTCTCGGCGTCGGTGGTGACATTCCCCTGCTGCTGAACGCGGCGAACACTCTGGCCGCCGCTGCCCGCAAATAGGCTCTAACCCGCCTGATTGCGCGCCCGAAACGCCGCCAGTTCGGCGGCGGTTGGGGCCTTCCCAGTAAAGATCAGCACATAATCCGGGATATTGTGCAGCCGGAATTCCAACGACTCCTCGGTCCGCATCGAGATATAGCCAACCTGCGTCAGATACACCGTCTGCGCCCGCACCCGCGCCTCGTGTTCCGGGTAGCAAAACGTCTCGAACATGGCGGTCAGAGCCTGAACCCGCGCCATATCCGCCGCCTTCAACACCTCGGCCAAGGCGCTATCGGTCAGCGCCCAAGTGCGGATAGCAAACTCCATCCGACTGTCAAACAGCGCCGGCGTGATCCAGCAATCATTGACGTTCAGCATGGCTTCCGCAATCGTCGCCGCCGGAGCCCGCGTCCGCGCAATCAGATTATCGGTGTTCTGGCTTTGCCAGCGCGCGATCAGCCCGGCCAGCAGCGCCTCACGATCGGCGAAATGCCAATAGAAACTGGTGCGCGACAACCCCAAACGCGCCGCCAAAGGCATCACCTTCACCGCTTCCACGCCACCCTCAACCAGCAGCGCATAGGCCGCATCCAGCCAGATTTCCGGTGTACCGCGCCAGCCGCGTTCTGATGTTTGATCCATGCTCATGCTGCCAACCTAAAGCCGTAGCCACGGCATATCAACCACTCCACAGAAAACTTGACACATATGTCGATTCCTGTTTTCCTGCACAAAACCCCAGCCCCCTGCGAGGCCCGAATGTCCACCGATCCGCTGCTGCAACCCTACCAACTCAAGCACCTCACCCTGCGCAACCGCATCATGACCACCAGTCATGAACCGGCCTATCCCGAAGACGGCATGCCAAAGGATCGCTATCGCCTCTACCACCTCGAACGTGCCAAGGCCGGGGTTGCCTTGACGATGACCGCAGGTTCGGCGGCGGTGTCGAAAGACAGCCCGCCCGTGTTCAACAATATCCTCGCCTACAAGGACGAGGTGGTGAAATGGATGAAGCAACTGACCGATGATTGCCACGAGGCCGGGGCCGCCGTGATGATCCAGCTCACCCACCTTGGCCGCCGCACCCGCTGGGACAAGGGCGATTGGCTGCCGGTAGTGGGGGCCAGTTCCGCGCGAGAACCGTCGCACCGTGCCTTCCCCAAAGTCATCGAAGATTGGGACATCGAACGCATTATTACCGATTACGACGACGCCGCCGAACGCATGAAAGAAGCGGGCCTCGATGGCGTCGAATTCGAATGCTACGGGCATCTGATGGACCAATTCATGTCGCCCTTCACCAACAGCCTCGCCGCGCCCTATGGCGGGTCTTTGGAAAACCGCGCCCGTTTTGCGATGGATGTGCTGGCCGCCTGCCGCAAGCGCGTTGGGGAAAACTTCCTGCTGGGCGTGCGCTACACCGCCGATGAAGTCGAGCAAGGCGGTATTTCCGCCGACGAAGGCATCGCCATCGGGAAAATGTTCCGCGACTCCGGCCTCGTCGATTTCCTGAACATCATCAAAGGCCGCATCTTCACCGATGCCGCGATGACCGATGTGATCCCGATTCACGGCATGAAATCCGCCCCGCACCTTGATTTCGCGGGCCGCGTCCGCGCTGAAGTGGGCCTGCCCACCTTCCACGCCGCTCGCATCCCGGACGTGGCGACTGCCCGCCATGCCATCGCCACTGGCCAGCTCGATATGGTCGGCATGACCCGCGCGCATATGGCCGACCCGCATGTGGTGCAAAAGATCGTCGAGGGCCGCGAGGATGACATCCGCCCCTGCGTCGGCGCCACCTATTGCCTTGACCGCATTTACCAAGGCGGCATGGCTTTGTGCATCCACAACCCCTCGACAGGTCGCGAAGAATCCCAGCCGCACGCCATCAAACCCGCCGCTACCAAGCGGCAAGTTGTGGTGGTCGGCGCGGGCCCCGCTGGCTTAGAGGCCGCCCGCGTCGCCGCCGAGCGTGGTCATAAAGTCACCGTGTTTGAAGTCGCAGCCGAAGCTGGCGGGCAGGTGCGTCTGACCGCGCAGACCAAGCGCCGTGCGGAATTGATCGGCATCATCGACTGGCGCATGGCGCAATGCGCGGCCCTTGGCGTCGAATTCCGCTTTAACACCTGGGCCGAAGCCGATGAAATCCTTGCCGAAAATCCTGATGTGGTGATCATCGCCACTGGCGGTCTGCCCGAGAAAGACATCCTGAAGTTTGGCAATGACCTGACCGTCTCAGCTTGGGATATCCTGTCCGGCGACGTGAAACCCGGCTCTAATGTGCTGCTTTACGACGACGCGGGCGACCACACCGCCCTGCAAGCCGCGCAAACCCTGACCGAAGCGGGCGCGAAGGTGGAAATCATGACCCCAGATCGCAGCTTTGCGCCGGAAGTGATGGCGATGAACCTTGTACCCTATATGCGGGCTTTGCAGGATAAAAACACCACCTTTACCGTGACGTATCGCCTGACCGGGGTAGAAAAAGACGGCAACCAGATCAAAGCCACCGTTGATTCCGACTACATGACCTTGGGCAAAACCAGCCATTACGATCAAATCGTGGTCAACCACGGCACCCAGCCGCTCGCCGACATTTACTTCGATCTAAAGCCGAAATCCGTCAACCTCGGCGCCGTCGATTACGACGCCCTCATCGCCGGCCAGCCGCAAACCTACGGCGGCGGCCCTGCTGGCTTTCAACTGTTCCGCATCGGTGACGCGGTCGAGGCCCGCAACATCCACGCCGCGATTTATGATGCGCTGCGGCTGGTGCGGGAAATCTAAGCCAAAACCCGACGCGCCCCAACCCGGCGCGTCGGCCTCAGGCCAGACGGTAGCAGTGGCTTGGCTTGTCAAACCCGACAATCCGTTGCCCCTGCGCCATCCGCTCCTGCAACGCCTGCCGCAACTGCATCCGCAAGCCCGAGGCCGCCGCCATATCCTGCGCCAACAGCGCATCCAGATCCTGCGGCAAGGCCAGCGGCAGCACTTCACCACCAACGGCTAAATCAACCTCACCCAAAGCTCGCGCCGCTACGATTGCTGAATCCAACGCCCAATCCACCAGCACCCGATCCGAGGCGATACCGCGATTGATCCCCTCCATCTCGCCATAGTAATCAACCAGATAGCTGCCGGATTGCGCGCCCAGACGATGAATGTTCAGCGCCGCATTGACATGACGCAGCGGATCATAGGTCCACTGCACCGTGCTTATCCCCCGCGCCAAGCACCAGTCGCGCTGATAGAATTTCAACCGCACGCCCAGCCCCAACCCCCGCGCTTCCGGCAGCACCGCCAAACGATGCGAATGCTGCACAGCAGGGTCGCGCGAGGGCAGGCCAAAAATATAGCCCATCAGCACCCCGTCGACAAAAGCCCCGCCCACCAGCCCGCCCAAACCCTGCACCACCATCATCAGATCAGCCGGATCGGGCTGATCCCCGGCGCCCCAAACCGAGCGTTGCAACGCCTCGGCGGCGCGAAACTCGGCCATGCCCGACAGATCGCGAAAGACAATCTCGGTCATGTCGCAAAGCTCTCAAAGCTTAAGCTCGCGGTCTTCAGATAGTCCAGATCAAGGCTCACCCCAATCCCCGCCCCCTGCGGCACAGGCATCCGCCCCGCCGTGGTTTCCAGCTTTTGCGCGATAATATCCCGCGTGAAATAGCGGCTGGCAGACGAGGTATCGCCGGGTTTGGTAAAATTCGGCAGCGTCGACAAATGGATGTTATGCGCCCGCCCAATCCCCGATTCCAGCATGCCGCCGCACCAAACCGGCACCGCAAACGCCTCGCACAGATCATGGATGCGCAGGGCATTGGCATAGCCGCCGACCCGGCCCACCTTGATATTGACCACCCGCGCCGCATCGGTTTGCAGCGCCTTGCGGGCATGGTCCACCGTGCGGATGCACTCATCCAGACAGATCGGTGTGCGCAGCCGGCTTTGCAGCGTGGCGTGGTCGTGGATGTCGTCCCAGGCCAGCGGCTGTTCGATATAATCCAGATCAAAGTCATCCATCCGCTGCAACAGCGCGGTATCGGCCAAAGTATAGCAGGAATTGGCGTCCACCGTCAGATGCACGCCCGGAAATTCCGCCCGCGCCGCCCGCAGCAAGGCCAGATCATGCCCCGGCTTCACCTTCAGCTTGATGCGCTTATAGCCTTGCTCCAGATGGCTACCAATCCGCTGCATCGTCGTCGCAATCGGCCCGATCCCCAAGGAAACCCCCACATCAATCGCATTGCCCACTCCGCCCAGCACGGTTTGCAGCGGCAGGTTCAGCGATTTCGCCCACAGATCCCAGAACGCCATTTCGACCGTCGCTTTGGCCATATGGTTCGCCCGCCACGGCACCAGCTTGCGCGCCAATTCCTGTGGATGCGCAAAGCTTTGCCCGATCAGCTGCGGCAACAAAACATCGCGCAACAGCCCCATCGCCCCCGCCACGGTTTCTTCCAGATAATCCGGCAGCGGGTCCATCACGCCTTCAGCATAGCCCTCGATCCCATCGGCTTTCAGCACCAGCAGCGGAAAGATTTTCTCGGTCATCGTGCCAGTGGCAATGGTGAACGGCGTCACCAGCGGCAGGCGCACCAGCCGCAGATCGGCGGCATCAACGCGCAAAGGCGCGCGGGTCTGGGTCATGGGTGCCTCCTGTCAGCGGTGGCATCACGCTAGATTTATTTCAGTTTACTTGCAAGCTTGACCAAATGACAGAATCATGACAGTCTTTCCCCACACCCAAAAGGAACCCCGGATTTGCCGCAAGACGACCCGCCTTTGTCGGAAGATCAGACCGCCGCTTCGGGCGATCTGCGGGCGCGACTGACGCTAGCCAACACCGATGGCACTCCGTCAGACCGGGCCATTGCCGGGTTTCTGCTGGCCAATCTGCAATCCCTGCCGTTTGAAACCGCTGCATCGGTGGCGGCAAAAGTCGGTGTGTCCGAAGCCACCGTGGGCCGCTTCTGCCGCACCTTGGGCTATCGCCACTTGAAAGACCTGAAAGGCAGCCTCCAGCTTGATCTCGGCGACAAAGCTTGGCTGATCGGCGACCGCCTGCAAGATTTCCACCGCCGCAGCCAAAGCGGCAATGCCGAGCTTTCCCGCGCGTTGGAACGCGAGATGGCCGCCCTCGTCGCCGTCTACGAAATGGCCGCCAGCCCCGCCTTCGACGCCACCGTCAAACGCCTGTCGCACCGCCGCTCGGTCTGGGTCGCGGGCTTTCAGACCGAACGTGGCCGCGCCGCCGAACTTGCCCACAACCTGCAATACCTGCGCGCCGGCGTGCAGCTCTGCGATGTCGCCGCTGGCCACTTTGCCGAGGTTCTGCTCGACGACCCTACTGAGACCACCCTCGTTCTGATCGACGCCCGCCGCTATTCCCGCCTGACCCGCGATCTGGCCCTTGCCGCGCGCGACGCAAACATCCCGGTGACACTGATCACCGATCCCTATTGCGCATGGGCGCATGACACCGTCACCGAAGTCTTCGCCGTGCCCACCGATCTCAACCATTTCTGGGACGCCACCTCGGCGATGTCCTCGCTGGTCGGCCTGATGATCAACGGCGTGTTCCGCGAACTTGGTGCGGCAGTAGAGGCCCGCATGGCCCGCGTCTCAGCCCTGCACGGCAGCTTTATCGGCCATATCGGCTCGGCCCGCGGCCCCAGCAAGCCCACCCCATAACAAGACCAAAAAACCAACAAAGGAGGACTGCCCCATGACCCTAAGCATCCGCAAAACGCTTCTCTCCGCCAGCGTCAGCCTGTTCGCGCTGTGCGCCGCCCAAGCTGCCACCGCCCAAGAAGCCGTCTTCGTGCTGAACACCAGCGAGGTCGGCGCGCCCACCTACAACCCGATCAAAGCCAACAACCTGAACAAAGCCACCACGCTGATCTTCGACCGCATGGTCAGCCAAGCCGCCGATCTGTCGTTCCACCCGTGGCTGGCAGAATCGTGGGAAGAAGCCCCCCATGGCATGTCATGGACCTTCCATCTGAAGCCCGGCGTCACCTTCCACAACGGCGAGCCGTTCAACGCCGCCACCATCGGCCCATGGCTGGAAGCCTTCAAAGGCAGCGAAAACGCCTATATGACCGAAGCCATCGCAAAGGTCGAAGTGGTCGATGACCTGACCGTGAAATTCGTCATGGCGCGGCCCGAGCTGAACATGCTCTACAACCTGTCCTCCAGCTTCATGTCGGTGATCGAGCCGAAATCCTACGCCGCTTTGGGCGACAATTACGGCGTCACCGAGGTCTATGGCACCGGCCCGTTCAAGCTGGAAAGCTTCACCGTCGGTCAGGAAACCGTTCTGGTGCGCAATGACGACTACACTTGGGGCTCGCCCTTGGCGAAAAACCCCGGCCCGGCGCATATCGCCAAAATCACCTTCCGCGAAATCGCCGAGGATTCCACCGCGTTTCTGGAATTGAAAACCGGCGGCGTCGATATGCTGCTTGGGGTGCCCGCTGACCTGCTCAGCGAGGTCAAAAAAGAGCCTAACCTCGCGGTTTTGACCCTTCCCGGCCAAGACGTCTACTACATGCCGATCAACGTCACCAAAGCCCCCTTCGATGACATCAAGGTCCGCGAAGCCGTCGCCAAGGCGATCAACCAAGAAGAAATTCTGGCCTCGGTGTTCGGCGGCGTCAGCTCCATCGCCGATACCTTCCTGATCTCCGCCCTGCCGGAAAGCCATGTGTCTGACGCGGCAAAAATCCACTACGACCCCGCCAGCGCCAATGCCTTGCTGGATGAGGCTGGCTGGGTGATGGGCAGTGATGGCGTGCGCGCCAAGGATGGCCAACCGCTGAAAGTCAGCCTGTGGACCCAAAGCGACAGCATCTTCCGCCGCCTGACCGAAGTCGTCCAAGCCCAGTTGAAAGCCGTGGGGGTAGAGGCCGAAATCACCACCTTCGACAGCTCGATGATCCGCGATCAATACAAGACCGGCACCCAGCAACTCGCCGTGCGTTCGTATGATTGGGACAACGCTGATATCGTCGATTGGTTCTTTGGTGCCGACCGTCTGGGCTATCCGAACATCTCGATGTTCAATGATCCCAAAGCCGAAGAATTGCGCAAAACCGCCATGACAGGCTCGAAAAACATGGCCGAGCGGGTCGCCAATTTCACTGCCTATCATGAATATGTGCTGACCCAATTCCCGATGGCCCCGATCTATCAACCCGTCGAAAGTGTCGCCTATAACGCCGACCGTCTGGTGATGCCCGAGGTGCTGAACGCCCCCGTCGTCGGCTCGACCGCCGTGATGGATATGGAAGTGAAAGAGTAACAGCGTAGAGTAGGGGACACGGGCGATGTATACCTATCTGATCCGTCGGATCGTGATGCTTGTGCCGGTGTTCCTTGCCGTCTCGCTGGTGATATTCCTGATCCTGCATTTCATCCCCGGCGATCCGGTCGATAACCTGCTCAAGGTCGGGTCGCCCCCCGCCGCCCGTGCCGAGATGGAAGCCCGCTATGGCCTCGATCAACCCCTCCCCGTGCAATACGGCATTTGGCTCTCGAAAGTGATGCAGGGCGATCTCGGCACCGCCCTCGTCGCCCGCCGCCCGGTGTCCGATCTGATCCTGCAAGCCCTGCCACATTCGCTGCGGCTGGGTGGGCTGGCCCTGTTGTTCTCCACCGTCGTCGGCGTCGGCTTGGGTGTTCTGGCAGCCCTAAAACGTGACAAATGGCCGGATAGAGCCGTAATGGGAGGCGTCCTCCTAGGCTCCACCATGCCAAGCTTCTGGCTTGGCCTGATGCTGATCTTTTCGGTCTGGCTCGGCTGGTTCCCCGTCTCCGGTGCGCGCAGTGCCAGCGCCTTGGTGCTGCCCGTCCTCACCATCGGCTTAGGCGGCACCGCCCTCGTCGCCCGCATCACCCGCGTGGCGATGATCGAAGCCTCTGGCCGCGATTTCGTCACCCTGCTGCACGCCAAGGGCCTTTCCCCCCTGCGCATCCAACTCCGCCACGTCCTGCGCCACGCCCTGATCCCGGTGGTCACCATCCTCGCCCTGCGCATCGGTTGGATCTTGGGCGGTGCGGTGACGGTCGAGGTGGTTTTCGCCCGCCCCGGCCTCGGCACATTGCTGATCAAATCGCTCAGCCAACACGATTACCCAGTCGTGCAAGCGTGCCTCTTGATGCTGGCGATGGCCGTCATGCTCGGCACCCTTCTGGGCGACATCCTGCAAGCCGCAATGGACCCGCGTGTGCGGGCGGCCCTCGCATGACCCTGCCCGCCCCAATCCGCGCGCTCCGCCGTCCCGCAGGTGCCCCCGCTGGCCTTTGGCTGATCCTCGTGATCCTCGCCGCCATCGCAGCCCCGCTGCTGACCCCCTATGCCTATGATATCCAAGAACTTCCCTCCGCGTGGCAGCCGCCCTCGGCAAGCCATTGGCTTGGCACCGATGAATTTGGCCGCGACCTGCTGACCCGCCTGATCTACGGCGCACGCACCTCGCTGTCGGTCAGCAGTATCGCCATCACCATCTCGGTCCTCTGCGGCATGACCCTCGGCGCCGCCGCCGCTTGGTTCGGCGGCTGGTTCGACCGCGCCGTCACCACCGTGGTCGATCTGACATGGTCCTTCCCCGAAATCCTGATCGCGCTGATCTTGGTGGCCATCATCGGCCCCGGCACCACTGGCACCATGGTCGCCATTTCGGTGGCCTACCTCGCGCAATTCACCCGCCTGACCCGCGCCCAGATCATGACGCTGAAGGGCGAGACCTTCATCGAAGCCGCCGCCAGTCTCGGCGCGGGCAACAGCCATATCCTGTTCCGCCACCTCCTCCCCAACGCCCTCGCCCCCGTCTTGGTCAGCGCCATGCTCGCCACCGGCGACGCCATCATCCTCGAAGCCACCCTCGGCTTCTTCGGCCTTGGCGCACAGCCGCCCGTCCCGTCATGGGGCGGCATGATGTCGGCAGGCTCGGCATTGGTGTTCAAAGCCCCGTGGATCATCATCTTCCCCGGCCTCGCCGTCGCCATCACCGTCGTCGCCATCAACCTCTACGGCGATGCGCTGATTGCGGAATTAGACATCCGCGCCCGGATACGGAGGGCGGTATGAGCGCTTTGCTGGAACTGGAAAACGTCTGCGTTTCTATCGGCTCAGCCCAGTTGCTCGACGGCGTCAACCTGCGGTTGGAACGCGGCCAAACCCTCGGCCTCGTCGGCGAATCCGGTTCTGGCAAATCCCTAACCGCCATGGCGGCGATGGGCCTGCTGCCCTTGATCGGTGGCCATGTTAGTGCCGGATCGGTGCGCTTCGATGGCCAAGACCTCGCCACCCTGACCGATGCCCAACGCCGCGCCCTCAGGGGCCGCCGCATCGGCTTTGTCACCCAAAACCCGATGACCGCCCTCGATCCCGTGCAGCGCATCGGCGCGCAGATCGACGTGGTCTCGCGTCTGCACCTTGGCCTGACCAAACACGCCGCCCGCGCCCGCACCCTTGATCTTTTGACCCAACTCCGCATCCCCGAGGCCCATGCGGGGTCGCCGAGGCGTGGCCGCATCAACTTTCCGGCGGCATGAAACAGCGCATCGTCATCGCCATGGCCCTCGCAGGCGACCCCGAACTGATCGTCGCGGATGAGCCGACCACCGCTCTAGATGTCACTGTACAGGCCCAAATCATCCAAATCCTCGCCGCCCTCGTGCGCGAAAACGGCGTCGCCCTTCTGCTGATCACGCATGACATGGGCGTCGTTGCGCAAATCTGCGACCGGGTGGCGGTGCTCTACGCGGGCCGTCTGGCCGAGGAAGGCCCCGTCGCCCCGATCTTCGCCGCCCCGCAACACCCCTATACCAAAGTCCTGATCACCTGCATCCCGCAAGAAGGCATGGCGAAGGGATCCCTACGCGGTATCCCCGGCGCGGTCCCCTCCGCCCGCCAATACCCGACAGGCTGCCGCTTCCACCCGCGCTGCGCCAAAGCCACCGCCGCATGTGCCATCCAAACCCCACCCTTGACCACAAAAGGCGATGGTCAAGCCGCCTGCCTGCACCTGCCAGAGGCAGCGCTATGACCGCCCCGATGCTTCAGATCGAAGCCCTCACCAAACGCTTCCAAACCGGTGGCGGTTTCCTCAAACGCCCGCGCGCCATGCTCGCCGTCCGCGACGTGTCGCTGACCATCGCCAAAGGCGAAGTTGTCGGTGTCGTCGGCGAGAGCGGTTGCGGCAAATCCACCCTCGCGCGGCTGGTTTTGCGCCTGTTAGAGCCTAGTTTGGGCCGTGTCAGCATGGACGGCACTGACCTTACCAGCCTTGGCCCCAAAGCCCTCCGTGCCGCACGCAAACGCATGGCGATGGTGTTTCAAGACCCCTATTCCTCGCTCGACCCGCGCTTTTCCGTCACCGATGTGCTGACCGAACCCTTCACCGTGCAGCGTCGCCCGCTGCCCCCCGGCCAAATCGCTGAAATGCTCACCGCCGTCGGCCTGCCCCCGCACATGGCCACCAGCCACCCGCATCAACTCTCCGGCGGCCAGCGTCAACGCGTCGGCATCGCCCGCGCCCTCGCTCTGCGCCCCGAATTCGTCGTGCTCGATGAACCCACCGCCTCCTTAGATGTCTCTATTCAGGCCCAAATCATCGATTTGTTGTCCAGCCTGCGCGACGAAATGGGCCTGACCTACCTGTTCATCAGCCACGATCTTGGCCTCGTGCGCT
>JAYTVN010000046.1:0-125237 GCA_043743975.1 Cypionkella sp. | reverse complement strand
TTGAAATACTCCCGCCGGAGGCTTCGACGTTGATGCTTGCACGGTGGTCTCGCGTCTGGCACTTGGCCGCAACCTAGCGTGGCAACGCCGTTGCGTGGCCCCTCGATGGGCCCCAAGACGGCACACGGTTTGCTTTCGTGCCGCGTGATCTGGACTTCCCCGCCCTGCCCCGTTAGCGGTAGCACCATATGTTCGGAAAGCCTGCCTTGTCCGCCCTTGCCCTGATCTTTCGCCAACCCGCGCTGCGCCTGATCTTTCTGGCGTTGTTGTTGCTCGGCGCGCATAATGCCTCGGTCTACCCCTACCAATCGCTGATCGCGATCGAGCGGATTGGCCTCAGTGAACCCGCGTTTGCGCTGGTTCTGGTGCTGGCCTCGATCACCGCTGTCACCGCTTCGGTGCTGTTTGGCATTCTGGGGGATCAGCGTGGCCATCGGCGGCGGATTGCTTTGGTCGCGACGCTGGCGAGTTTGCTGGGCCTGTCGCTGATGCTCGGCTTTGCGGGGAAACTCAGCCTGATCCTGTGTCATGGCATTTTGCTGCCCGTGGCCTCCAGCCTTTACGGTCAGTTGTTTGCGCTCGCCCGTCTTGCCACCCCGGACAGTCACAGCCGCGATACGGTGCAGGCGGCGTTGCGGTCGGCGATGTCGATCAGTTTCCTCGCGATGTTGGTGTTCTGGACCTTTGGCTTTGCCGCCCAAATCGACGTGATGGCGATTTATCTGAGCGCCGGGATGGCGAGTTTTGGGTTGGTGGCGCTGGTTTATTTCAGCTGGCCGCGGGATGGGGCGACGGCATGGGCGGATCAGCGTTCGGGGTTAAACTTGGCGCAGGCGTTCAAAGAAATCGCACATCCGAGTATCCTGTTGCGCCTGCTGCTGTTGGGGGCGATCAGCGCCACGGGTATTCTGTATATGGTGCTGATTTCGCTGGTGTTTGAGGATTCACCCGTGCGCGATGCTTCGGATGTGGCGCTGTATGTTGGGTTGGTTGCTGGCTGGGAGGTGCCCTGCCTGTTGCTGCTGTCGCGAGTCGCCGGAAGGTTCCGCCGCGCGAGCATGCTGGCGGTGGGAGGTGCGGTTTACACGTTGCATTTGCTGGCGCTGCCGTTGCTGTCCGACAGCGTTTGGATCTGGGTTATGCCATTGGTGGCGGGCATTGGCGGCACGGCGATCATCAGCCTGCCAATCAGCTATTATCAGGATTTGATGCACAGCCGCCCCGGCACGGCAGGCGCGATGTTGGCGTTGCAAAAACTGGTGTCGGATGTGCTGGGGGCCGCGGCTTTTGCCATTGGCACCAGCCTTGGCGGCTATGAGACCGTGGCGGTGATTGGCAGTGCGATGGCGCTGCTTGGGGGCGCGGGGTTGCTTTGGGTCGATCGCCATCACGCGCGTCCTGCCTAGCCATCGTAGCGCGTGGCCCCGCGACGGTGCGCATCAATCGGCTGGGTCAATATCGCTGCGTGATGCGCGCGCTGATCGCAATGCGCGCGCGGGCAAATCCGGCAGTTGATGCCGATCTGGGTGATCGTCGCATGCGCCATGTTGAAGGTCTCGGCATAGCCGATTTCCGGCGTGTGTTGCACCGCGCAGCCCATCGCGACGGCGAGGCGGTTGTCTTGGCTGTGCCTTTCCCGTGTCGGACGATCTACGGTGCGGGCGAACACAAAGAACTGGCTGCGATCCGGCATTTCAACAAATTGCGGCATGATCCGCCCCGGCGTGCGGAAGCTGGTGTGCACATCCAGACGCGGGCAGGCGCCGCCATATTCGGCGAGATGAAAATCGGTGGCGTTGAAGCGTTTTGAGACATTGCCGCCCTTGTCGATGCGCAAGAAGAAAAACGGCACCCCCATGGCACCTTCGCGTTGCAGGGTGGTGGCACGGTGGCAGGCTTGCTCAAAGCTGACGCCGAAGCGGGTGGCGAGATGATCGAAATCATATTTCGCGGCGCGGGCTTCGTGCAGGAAGCTGGTATAGGGCATCAGCACGGCGGCGGCGAAGTAATTTGCCAGTTCCACCCGCAGCCGGGCGGTGCCGCGCGGGTCGGTGATGCCGGATTTCTGCACCAGAGTGTCGATCAGGGAACGTTGCTCCAGCAGACCCAGCATATGCACCAGTTGGAAGATGCGGTTGGGGTGGTCGAGCGCTTCGGACAGCAGAATCTCGCGGCGGACCTCGTCATATTGCCGCAACGCGCCGGGCAGGTCTTCGACGCGGACCAGCCGCACCGTCACCCGCAACTTTTGCGCGAGTCGCTGCTTCAGGGCAGCGTAAACCTCGTCTCGCGGCACGGCGGCACTGCCCCAGAAGGATTCGGCGGCGGTTTCCAGAGCGGCAAAATGGTTGCGGTTGCGGCGAAACACGTCATGCACCGCTGCTTCGGGTGAGGCCGTGGGCTGGCTTGTGTCATTTTGTGACAGTGTCATCAGCTGGTCGCCGACCGATTGATAAGCGCGATACAGCGTCAGGAACGCCTGAACCACCGCTGGCGCATGCACAATCGCCGCGCGGATTTGAGCGATTTCTGGTCGGTTTTCTGTAAACAACGGATCGCCCGTGACCGCGCGCAGATCGGCCAGCTGGCTGGTGCTGTCTTCTTCCGCGATATCCCGCCAATCAACGCCATAGACATCGAACAGCCGCAGCATGATCGCAACAGAAACCGATCTTTCATTGTTTTCTAATAGGTTGACGTATGATGCCGAGATGCCCAACGCCCAACGCCCAACGCCCAACGCCCGCGCCATCGCAGCTTGGGTTTCCGAGCGTTCCAGTCGTAAACGCCGCAAATGCGGGCCGATGAAGGTTTTCTGCATACAGTCGCACACAATCTATGATTTGTCATCTTTACAATATTACAGAACCGTAAGTTTGTAAATTCTCGCATTTACAGCACAACCAATTTTCATTTTGCACAATTTTGCAGCGGTGCAATCACAGGGGCAACAACCGCGGAGGACACATGCGCACTGGTATCAATCATCTTTTCATTCCCGGCCCGACCAACGTGCCAGAGGTCGTGCGGCAAGCCATGAACGTGGCGATGCAGGATCAGCGGGCGCATGATTTTGGCGCGGGCAATCTGGGGCTGTTCAGCGATCTGAAAAAGATTTTCCGCACCTCCTCGGGCGAGGTGATGATGTTTTCGGGCTCCGGCACCGGGGCTTGGGAAGCGGCGATCACCAACAGTTTGTCGCCCGGCGATCGGGTGCTGATGGCGCGGCATGGCCAGTTTTCGACCCTGTGGGTGGATATGGCGCAGCGCTTGGGGCTGGATGTTGAGGTGATTGATTTGCCTTGGGGTGCGGGCGCGCCGATCAGCGAATTTGCCCGGAGGTTGGGGGCGGATAAGCGCGGCGAGATCAAGGCGGTGTTCCTGACCCACAATGAGACCGCGACGGGGGTGACGTCTTCAGTGGCGGCGCTGCGGCGGGCTTTGGATGAGGCGATGCATGACGCGCTGCTGTTCGTCGATGGCGTGTCGTCGATTGGCTGTCTGGAGTTTCGGATGGAGGATTGGGGCGTCGATCTCGCCGTCACCGGCAGCCAGAAGGGCTTTATGATGCCCGCCGGTCTGGGGATTTTGGGGGTCAGCCAGAAGGCATTGGCGGCCAGCAAAACCGCCACCGGGCGGCGTTGCTATTTCGATTTTGCCGATCAGTTGAAGCACAATGCGGGCGGGTATTTTCCCTACACCCCGCCGACGCAACTGCTGCATGGCTTGCGCAAATCTTTGGATCGGATGCTGGAGGAAGGACTCGATGCCATTCACGCCCGTCATCACCGGCTTGGCGCAGGCGTCCGTGCCGCCGTCGCCGCTTGGGGCCTGCAAACCTGCGCCGAGCATCCCTCGCTGGCCTCTGATACCGTCACCGCCATCCGCACCCCCGAAGGCATCGACGCCCGCGAGGTGATCCGCATTGGCTATGATCGCTACAATGCCTCGTTCGGATCGGGCCTTGGCCCCTTGGCGGGCAAGGTGTTTCGCATTAGGCCATATCGGCGATCTGAACGAAGGCTCTTGCCTGACCGCGCTTGCGATTGCCGAACTGGCTTTGGTCGAGGTGGGGGTCAGTCTGACCTATGGTTCGGGTGTCGCCGCCGCGCAGGCGGTTTATGCCAAGGCCGCACAATCCCTTCATCTTGCAGCAGAATAACCCGGAGAAAACCCATGAGCCACACGCTTCACCCGCTTCGCAAACAACGGCTGCAACGCTCGGAACTGGCGGTTCCAGCCTCTAACCCTACCATGATCGACAAGGCCGCTGAGGGGCCTGCGGATTATGTTTTCTTGGATCTGGAGGATGCGATTGCGCCTTCCGAGAAGAAACAGGCGCGCAAAAACGCCATTCAGGCGCTGAATGACATCGACTGGGCGGCCAAGGGCAAGACGGTTTCGGTGCGGATCAACGGCCTCGACACCCATTACATGTACCGCGACGTGGTAGATGTGATGGAGCAGGCTGGCAGCCGTGTGCACACCCTGCTGGTGCCGAAAGTCGGCGTCACCGGCGATCTTTACATGGTCGAGGCGATGGTCAATCAAATCGAGCAGGCCAAGGGTTATTCAACCCGCGTCGGGCTTGAGGCGCTGATTGAAACAGCGCTTGGCATGGCGAATGTCGAAGCCATCGCGCAATTCGGCGGGCGGTTGGAGGCTTTGCACTTTGGCGTCGCCGATTTCGCGGCCTCGATGCGGGCGCGCACCACCAATATCGGCGGGCTGAACCCGCATTATCCGGGCGATCAGTGGCACGCCTCGATCAGCCGGATGGTGGTGGCTTGCCGGGCTTACGGTCTGCGCGCGATTGACGGGCCGTTCGGCGATTTCAGCGATCCTGAGGGCTATAAGGATGGCGCACGCCGGGCTGCGGCTTTGGGCTGCGAGGGCAAATGGGCGATCCATCCGACGCAGGTGGCTTTGGCGAATGAAGTGTTCAGCCCGCCGGATACCGAAGTCACCCGCGCACGCCGGATCATTGAGGAGCTGAAGAAGGCGGCCTCGATGGGTAAGGGGGCTGCGCAACTGGATGGCCGGATGATCGACGCGGCCTGGGAAAAAATGGCGATGAACGTGTTGGTGCTCGCCGACGCCATCGCTGCACGCTGAAACATAGGCTTATCGGTCCCTGCGGTCCCTCTGCGCTGCGAAAAGCGCCCGCAGGACGCGATGAGCCCATCCGGGAGGAAAACATGGACATTCACGAATATCAGGCCAAGGAAATTCTCGCCCGCTTCGGCGTGCCAGTGCCGCGCGGCGGGCTGGCCTATAGCCCGGAGCAGGCGGGCTATCGCGCGCGGGAACTCGGCGGCAACGCTTGGGTGGTCAAGGCGCAGATCCATTCCGGTGGGCGTGGGGCTGCGGGCGGCGTCAAGCTGTGCCGTTCGGCGGATGAGGTGCAGGCTTTTGCCGGGACGTTGTTCGGCAAGCAGTTGGTGACCAAGCAGACCGATGCCAAGGGCAAGGGGGTTTACCGGGTTTGGGTCGAGGCGGCTTCGGAGATTGCGCAGGAGTTGTACCTCGGCTTCGTGCTGGATCGGCAATCCGAACGCATCATGATTGTCGCCTCGGGCCATGGCGGGATGGAGATTGAGGATCTGGCGGAAAGCGATCCGAACAGCTTGCGGCGGATGACGATTGATCCGGCGGTGGGGTTGTCGGAGTTTCAGGCGCGGGAACTGGCGTTTCAGCTGGGGCTGAAGGGCGGGCAGATTGCGCAGATGGTGTCCACGTTGCGCGCCTGTTACCGCGCTTACCGCGATCTGGATGCGGTGATGGTCGAGATCAACCCGCTGGTGATCACCGGCACCGGCGATTTGGTGGCATTGGATGCGAAAATGTCGTTTGACACCAATGCGTTGTTTCGCAGGCCTGAGATAGCCGAGTTGCGGGATCGGTCCCAAGAAGACCCGCGCGAAAGCACGGCGGGCGATCATGGGCTGTCTTATGTCGGGCTTGATGGCGATATCGGCTGTATCATCAATGGCGCCGGATTGGCGATGGCGACGATGGATATGATCAAGCTGGCGGGGGGCGAGCCGGCCAACTTCCTCGACATCGGCGGCGGGGCCAGCCCGGAACGCGTGGTGCGGGCGTTCCGCACTGTGCTGGCGGATGGCAATGTTTCGGTGATTTTGGTCAACATCTTCGCGGGCATCAACCGCTGCGATTGGGTGGCCGAAGGCGTGGTTCAGGCTTACCGCGAGGTTGGGCTGAGCATCCCGGTGGTGGTGCGACTGGCGGGCACCAATGTCGATGAGGGGCGCGCGATTATTGCCGCCTCGGGTCTGCCGCTGATCTCTGCCGAAACCTTGGCCGAGGCTGCAGCTGCTGCCGTCGCCGCCTCGACTTCCCGCCCCCGCCAAGCCGCATAGGAGGACCCCATGGCCATTCTCATCACAGAAGCCACCCGCGTTATCGTGCAAGGCATGTCGGGCCGCATCGGCAGCTTTCACGCCGCCGACATGATCAAATACGGCACCAACGTTGTCGGTGGGGTCACGCCCGGTCGCGGCGGCGAAACCCATCTCGGCCTGCCGTTGTTCAACACCGTGCGTGAGGCGGTGGAGGCGACGGGGGCGGAAGCCTCCCTTGTGTTCGTGCCGCCACCGTTTGCCGCCGATGCGATCATGGAGGCGGCGGATGCAGGCATCAAGACGGCGGTTTGCGTGACCGACGGTATCCCCAGTCAGGATATGATGAAGCTGAAGCGGTTTTTGCGCCGCTATCCGGCGGAGCGTAAACTGCGGTTGATCGGGCCGAATTGCGCAGGCGTGATTTCACCCGGCAAGGGATTTATGGGCATTATGCCGCCGCATATCTATTTGGCCGGACGGATTGGCATCATCGGGCGCTCGGGCACTTTGGGCTATGAGGCGGCGAGCCAGTTGAAAGAGCTTGGGCTTGGCGTATCCACCAGCGTGGGGATCGGCGGTGATCCGATCAACGGATCGAGCTTCCGCGATATTCTGGCGCTGTTTGAGGCGGATCCAGAGACGGATGCCGTGATGATGATCGGTGAGATTGGCGGGCCGCAGGAAGCCGAAGCCGCGATCTATGCCCGTGATCACATGAAAAAACCCGTGGTCGCCTATATCGCCGGGCTGTCGGCCCCGAAAGGCCGCAAGATGGGCCATGCGGGCGCGATCGTCAGCGCCTTTGGTGAAAGCGCACAGGAAAAGGTGGTCTTGCTGGAGGCCGCAGGTATCACCGTGGCCCCGAACCCGTCGAGCATGGGTGAGACGATGGCACGGCTGCTGGCCTCACGCGCGATGGGGGCGGTGGCCTAAACTCGCGCCGTCCACAGCCGATAGCGGCCCTGCCCGGTGACTTCGCGGATCAGGTTGCGATTGGTGAGACTTTGCAAGTTGCGCTGCACGGCGGCGCGACTTGCCCTGGTTTCCGCTTCGGCCATCGGGGCGGAAACCATCGGCCAGCGGGCCAGCAAGGCCACCAGCACAGCGGGCGTGCGGCCCGACAAATCGGCCACCGCCAGCGTCGCGTGATGCTGCCACGCCTGCACCCGGTCCAAATGCAAAAGCGCCGCCAAAACCGCCTGATGTGCGCCGCTAATCCAGCCAGTCAAACGCCGTTCCACCGAGCCCGAGACACTCAGCGCGGTAAGGCCCACCAAGGCCAACGGCAAAAAACCTGTTGCTGCTGAAAGCCTTGCGCCCAGAACTGCCGCCTCAACATCGCGGGCGGGTCCGTCCGAGGCCGCGCGCCAGAGGTGGAACAGCAAGGCACCTTGGGTGACGCGGTGCAGGGTATCCGCGCCGTCAAGGCTTGCGGCGACCTCAAAAACCCGGTCTGGTGGAGCTTGTGTCAAACCCAAATGTGCGGCGATGCGCGCAGCCCAATCATGGCTTGCAACCGTTGGCGCTTGCAACCGCCGCACCGCCCAAGCGGCACGGGCGAGCGCCTGCGCCTCATCCCCGATGGCCCCTTGCCGCAGGCTCAGCCACAGCGCCAGCTGATCCGCGCCGATGCGTTCGCCCAGCCACCAGCCAAGGCCCGCCACCTCTTGCAGCACCAGACGGTGCAGCGCGCCTTTGCCCAAGCTGTGCAATCTCTCCTGCAAGCGACCGAAATCAAAGCATAAAGCCGCAAGATCGCCGGAAAGATTGGCCTCTGCCTGCCGCCAATCTTGGATGCTGAACAACGGGGCCGGATTTGCGCGCGGGCCGGGTTGCGTGGCGTCATCCGCAGTGTCTTCAGGGAGAAACCACAGGTCATCCTCGTCCGGCAGATCGGCATCGTAGGGGCCTAACCTGTCCGGCAGCGGTGCGCGGGCCGCAGGGCGAGCCGGTGTCATGGCAAAGGTTCCTCAAACGGGTGCATATCGCGAGTTTGCCCGCGGGCCCCCGCAAAGGCCATAGCGATTTCGAGGGTTCAGACCTGCGCCAACGCCAGCCCGGTTTGACCGAAGACATACGCCTTGTCGCGGTCGATGCTCAAACCCACGGCGGCCCCGGTTTCGATGCTTTCCAAACCGTCCGCCTCGACAATGACCTGTCCGAAGGCGGTTTCGATATAGGCGTAAGAGGTGTTGCCGAGGTATTCCACCAGCAGGGCTTTGCCCGCGATGTCGCCCGCCCCCGCCGCGACCAGATGCAGATGTTCAGGGCGGATACCAAGGTCCACCGGCTGTGCCACCGCGACATAGACGGGCAGGTCCAAGCGCGCCGTATCCCCCAGCGTCACCGTCGCCCCCAACGCCGAGGGTTCGGCTTGTCCGCGCAGAAAATTCATCCCCGGTGAGCCGATGAAGCTGGCGACAAAGCGATTGGCGGGCTGATTGTAGAGTTGCCAAGGCGAGCCGACCTGCTGAATTTTGCCCTTTTTCAGCACGACGATCTGATCGGCCAAGGTCATCGCCTCGACCTGATCGTGCGTCACATAGATCATCGTGGTTTTCAGATCCTTGTGCAGCTTGGCCAGTTCCAGCCGCATCTGCACCCGCAGCATGGCGTCAAGGTTCGACAGCGGCGCGTCAAACAAGAACTCTTCGGGGTTACGCACCAAGGCGCGGCCAATCGCGACGCGCTGGCGCTGACCGCCGGATAGCTGCGCCGGGCGGCGGGCCATCAGCGGTTCCAGTTGCAGCATCTTCGCCACCCCGGCGGCGCGTGCTTTTTGCGCGGCTTTCGGCATCCCGGCCAGCGACAGCGAGAAATACACGTTTTCTTCCACTGTCAGATGCGGGTAAAGCGCGTAGGATTGGAACACCATCGCCACTTTGCGCTGTGCTGGTTCCTCATCGGTGATGTCGACGCCGCCGATCAGCGCGCGGCCATCCGAAATTTCCTCCAGTCCCGCGATTATCCGCAACAAGGTGGGTTTGCCGCAACCCGAAGGGCCGAGCAGCGCCGTGAACGAACCATCCGGCACCGTCAGATTCAGAGTGTCGATCACCCGCAGGCCGCCGAACACCTTGCCGATATTTTGCAACTCGACCGAAGCCATCAGGCGCACTCCCCTTGCATCGCACTCATCCCATGATCCCCGCCGTCAGCATGATCGCCTGCGTCACTCGGCGCTGAAAGATCAGGTAGACTAAGGCCACAGGAAGCCCCGCCAACACCGCCGAGGCCAGATCGCGGGCGTATTTCACCCGAGCGCGTCGGTGACTTGGGTGATGCCGACGGTGACGTTCATCTGATCTTGCGTGGTCACCGCAAGGAAGGGCCAGAGAAACTGGTTCCACGCGCCGATGAAGATGATGATCGCCAAAGCCGTGGTGATACCCCAGTTCATCGGCAGATAGAGCCGGAACAGCAGTTGCATCTGCGTGGCACCATCCATCACCGCCGCTTCGCGGAACTCTTTGGGAACGCTGTCAAAAATCTGTTTGTAGATCATCACGGTGACCGGCGCCAAAAGCTGCGGCAAGATCACCCCGGCCCAAGTGTTGAGCAGCTTGAACTGCTCATCAGCCCGAAATGGTTCACGATCAGCGCCGGGATCGGCACCATGAAACTGGCCAAGATCAGCCACCACAGCACCCTCCGGCCCGGAAATTCCAGCTGCGAAATCGCATAACCCGCAGCGGCACTCATCAGCACCACCGCGAAGGTCACCGAGCCCGCCGTCACCAGCGAGTTCAGATACCATTGACCGATCTGAGTGTTGAACAACACATGGGTATAGGCGTCAAAGGTCAGTCGATCCGGCCATAGATCAATGCCGGGGCGCACGATGTCCTGCTCGGGTTTCAGGGTAGTGACCAGCACCCAATAGATCGGGAAGGCCCAGAAGATTGCTACCAACACGATCAGCGCTGTCAAAGCTCCGGCAGCGAGATTTATCCGGCGGATGCGGTTTGTGGTGGGGTTATGGATCGCCGTCATTTCTCACCCCGCGCGCGTAAAAGTTGATACTGCAGCACCGACAGCACCACGATCAGCAGGAACAAGATCAGCGCAATCGTCGCACCATAGCCGCCCTAATTTTTCTGGAAAGCCGCGCGGTAGATCAGTTGCACCAGCACCATGGTGCGATCCGCTTGCCCACCTTGGGCGAACAGATAGACCCAAGGCCCGCCCGGCATATCGGCAAACACCCCGTCGCGCCTGATCCATGAGAAGCCCGCGATCCAGTCACCCCGCCACATCGAGCCATGCCCTGCACGCAAAACCGTGTTCCGCAACTGGCCTTCGATGCTGCCCTGCAGACCGGGAACGTCATCGACAATCGGTATGAAGGGTTGCTCGCGCCGAGGCGGGTATAGCCATATTTTCCTATTTGTATCAGGATGCTCACCTACCACCAACAGTTAGCGCGCACCAGCTTGCGTCCGGGCGATATCGGTCGCGTCCAGCACCCGCACCACCGTCACATCAGCCGACTCTGCATCCACCACAGCGCCGCACAATGCTCTGCAAAAGCCGCATCATTGGTCGCGATTTTCGGCTGCCTCCGCGTGGTCGGGTAGCCGATTTCCTGATGTATATCTTAAAACAAGATATTCATGCCGCCCCTGCGAGGGCTCGTCGGGAAGGGACGGTTCTATGAAAGCCAGCGTTACGGCGCATAAAGACTTCACCATCGCCAAAATTGACGACCCGATCTATTCGGCTTGCCTCGAACACCTCGGCCGCGCGATTTATACGGGTATCTACCAGCCCGGCGGCCGGTGCCAATGGCATGCGCGGCGATGTGCGGAGTTGGTGCGCGATCTGAACATTTCCTTCGTGCGTTATCCCAGCGGCAATTTCGTTTCGGCCTATTGCTGGGAAGATGGTCAGCCCGAAGGGTCGGCGCGCGGCGCGGCTGGATCTGGCGTGGCATACCTCAGACACCAATCAGGTCGGCGTACATGAGTTTCAGGATTGGTGCGGCACTGTCGGCACCCAGATGATGCTGGCGATCAACCTCGGCTCACGCGGCCTCGATGATGCGCGCAACTTTGTCGAATATGTCAACGGTCCGACGGGCAGCCACTGGGGCGATCTGCGCGCCAAGAATGACCGGGAGGAACCGTTCAACTGCCGCCTGTGGTGCCTTGGCAATGAGATGGATGGCCCGTGGCAGGTCGGCCACAAGCCCGCCGATAAATATGGCCGTCTGGCCAATGAGGTCACCAAAACCCTGCGCGCTTTCGACAAGGGGCTGGAACTGATCGTTTGTGGGTCCTCCAACGCCGAGATGAAGACCTACCCGGAATGGGAGCGCATCGTGTTGGAGCATACCTACGAGTCGGTCGATTACATCAGCCTGCATATGTATTTTAACAATCGGGCGAAGAATACCGGCAACTGTCTGGCGTTGAACGAAAAACTCGACCGCGACATCAGCACGATTGAATCGACGATCCAGATGGTGAAGGCCAACAAACGCTCGAAGCATGATGTCTATATCAGCTTTGACGAATGGAACGTCTGCTATCATTCCAACGAGCAGGACAAGGCGATTTTGCAGGGCAATGCGGGCAGGGGCCGCACGCGCCGCGCTTGTTGGAAGACATCTACAACTTCGAGGACGTGCTGCAAGTCGGCTGCATCCTGAACAGCTTCATCCGCAAAGCCAATGGGGTGAAGATCGCCTGTATCGCGCAGCTGGTGAACGTGATTGCGCCGATTATGACCGATCCAATGGGCAAGGCATGGCGGCAGGCCATCTATTATCCGTATTACTTCGCCTCAATCTTCGGGCGCGGTACGGCTTTGAATTTGGCGGTCAGCTGCCCCGGTTATGCCGCCGAAGTGGCAGCGAATGTGCCTTATCTTGATGTCTGCGGTGTGCATGATACTGAGGCAGGCATGTTGACCTTCTGCGCCGTCAACCGCCACCCGACCGAGGCGCTGGACATGGTGGTCGCGCTGCAGGGTTTTGCAGGCGCGGCGCAGGTGATCGGCTATCGGGTGATGATCCATGCGGACATGGGCGCGGTCAACGCCTCTGCCAACCCGATGGCAGTTGCGCCGCAAAAGGCAAGCAGTGCGCAAATTGTTGGTCACACCCTGAACGCCAAACTGCCGCCGCTGTCCTATCAGATGCTGCGGGTCAAATTGAACTGAAACTGCAAAAGAGGCCGCCCTAGGAGCGGCCTTTTGTCTGAATCTTATCTGAAAATGTCATTCGCTGCGCGAAAATATCCTATGGGAGAGTGGGGCATGAAGCCTCAGGATCACCTCAGCCAAAGAACCCCTCGCCCGCCTGCGCCAGCAAGTCAGCCGCCAAAGCCGTGCCCAAAGCCGCCGCTTCGTCCTGTGGCCCACGCACTTCGCCCTTGATCACCCGGCTGCCATCCGGGCGCAAAATCTCGCCGCGCAGCCAAAGCTGATCGCCGTCCAGCACCGCAAGCCCAGCGATCGGAGTCGCGCAAGAGCCATCCAGCCGCGCTAAAAACGCCCGCTCGGCGGATAGTTGCACCCCGGTTGGGACATGGTGGATCGCCGCCAGCAGGGCTTTGGCGCGCGGATCATCCAAGCGACGCTCCACCCCAATCGCGCCTTGAGCGACCGCTGGCAGCATATCCGTCACCTCAATCGGTCGCGCCACCTGCGCCATGCCCAAGCGCACCAACCCGGCCATCGCCAAAAACGTCGCCTGCGCCACACCTTCTTCCAGCTTGCGCATCCTTGTCTGCACATTGCCGCGAAACTCGACCAATTGCAGATCGGGCCGCCGATGCGCCAATTGTGCGCGACGGCGCAGGCTCGATGAGCCGACGACCGCGCCCAAAGGTAAATCGGCGATTCCTTCGGCAACATGCGAGACAAAGCCATCCCGCACATCCGCGCGTGGCAGATAGCAATCCAGCAGCAAGCCTTCCGGCTGCAACACTGGCATGTCCTTCATCGAATGCACGGCGATATCTATGTCACCGGCAACCAAGGCTTCTTCGATCTCGCGGGTGAACAGCCCCTTGCCGCCGATCTCTTTCAGCGCGCGGTCTTGCACCAGATCGCCGGTGACTTTGATCACTACGATTTCAAACGCTTCAAGCGGCAGTGAAAACGCCGCCATCAGCGCACGGCGCACCTCATGCGCTTGCCACAGCGCCAATGGAGAGCCTCGGGTGCCGATTTTGAAGGTCTGCGCGGGGGTGGGCATTGCATATGTCATGGGCCAGACTTACCCGCGACACTTGCGCCTTTCAACCGATTGCCGCATGGGCGCGCTTGACACGCCGTCGCAGGTAGGGGACGCAAGCGCGCAACCGGAGGCAACCCATGTCGAAACTGATCCTGCGCGCCCTGAGCGGCGAAACCCTGCCCACCCCGCCGATCTGGATGATGCGGCAAGCGGGCCGCTATCTGCCGGAATATCGTGCGACACGGGCGCAGGCCGGGGATTTTCTGTCGCTGTGCTACAATTCGGACTTGGCCGCCGAAGTGACCCTGCAACCGATCCGCCGCTATGGCTTTGATGCCGCGATTCTGTTCGCCGACATCCTGCTGTTGCCGCAGGCTTTGGGGGCTGATCTGTGGTTTGAAACCGGGGAAGGTCCGCGGCTGTCCACCATTACCACGATGGCCGAGGTGCAGGCGCTGAAACCGCGCGATGCCATCCATGACACGCTTGCGCCGATCTATGAAACCGTCCGTATTCTCGCCCGCGAACTGCCAAAGGAAACCACCCTGATCGGCTTTGCAGGCGCGCCTTGGACGGTTGCCACCTATATGATCGCCGGACGGGGCACCAAGGATCAAGGCCCCGCCCATGCCCTGAAAGCCACCGACCGCGCCGCTTTCACCGCGCTGATTGATGTGATCACCGAGGCCACCATCGACTATCTCTCGATGCAGGTTCAGGCTGGGGCCGAGGTGGTCAAGCTGTTCGACAGCTGGGCCGGGTCGCTCAAGGGCGAGGATTTCACCGATTTCGCGGTGAAACCCACTGCCCGCATTGTAGCGGCGCTGAAGGCCAAGCATCCCGGTCTGCCGATCATCGCCTTCCCGCGCGAAGCAGGCGCGGGCTATATTGGTTTCGCCAAAGCCACCGGGGCGGATTGTGTCGCCATCGACAACTCGGTCAGCCCGGAATGGGCGGCGGAGAATGTGCAAGCCACCGGATGCGTGCAAGGTAACCTCTCGCCCAGCCATATGGTGACCGGCGGGCAAGAGTTGATCGACGCCACGCTCCGCGTCAAAGCTGCCTTCCAAGCTGGCCCGCATATCTTCAACCTCGGCCACGGCATCACGCCGGATGCCAACCCGGACAACGTCGCACTGATGGTGGAAACCGTGCGGCAGCGGTGAAAATCCGCGCACTTCTGCCCGACGTGGTTTTTGAACAGGCGCTTGTCCGCAGGTTGGGTTAAACCGCGCGTTAAGTTTTGGAGTCCACACATGCCCCTTCTGCCCGCCCTGCGCCTCGCCGCGCTTTGTGCATTTTTGCCCGCCGCCGCTTTTAGTGCCGATCTGATCAGCTTCTGGGACAGCCCGCAGAAAGGTGCCAACGGCTTCAACGCCAAGCCGCAGGATGAAGCCTATTTCAAGGCCTTGGCCGATACTGGCGCGACGTGGGTGCGGCTGACCTTCAGCAAATGGCAGGGCCAAGGTCGCGATTTCCTGCTCGGGGATGCCGATCACTACGCGGGCCTCGTGCCCGAAGATCTGGCCACGCTGCGGGCCGCGCTGGATGCCGCCAATGCCGCCGGATTGAAAGTGGTGATCGTGCCGCTCAGCCTGCCCGGTGCGCGCTGGACGCAGCAGAACGACGGCACGTTCGATGATCGGTTGTGGTCTGACCCAGCCTTCGGCGATCAGGCGGTGCAGTTCTGGGGCGATCTGGCCGCCGCGTTGAAAGATCATCCCGCCGTCGCGGGCTATAATCTGCTGAACGAGCCCGCGCCGGAAAAGACCACCGGCCTTGCTGAAAACGGTGCAATGCCGGATTTGCAGGCGTGGCAAGCCGCCCAAACCGGCACTTCACGCGATCTGCCCAAGCTTTACAGCCGGATGATCGCCGCGATCCGCGCGGTTGACCCGGTGACGCCGGTGATGGTGGACGGCGGTTATTACGCCAATCCGCGCGCCTTGGCGGCATGGCCGGAAAAACTCGCCGATGAGCGCGTGCTTTATGCCTTCCACATGTATGAACCCTACGCCGCCACCAGCGCGCCCAACATGAAACGCGATGTGCCGCTGCGCTATCCGGGCGTGACGACCGATTATGCTGGGGGCGAACAAGTGTGGGACAAAGCCGCCGTCGCCGCCCATATCGACCACGCCTTTGACTGGGCAGCGGCGCAAGGCCTGCCCCCTACCCGCATCGTCGCTGCGGAGTTCGGCTGTATGCGGCTCTGGCCGGATTGCGCCGCCTATCTGACCGATGTGATGGATGCGGTCGAGGCGCGCGGCGGCCATTGGGCGTTCTATTCCTTCCGCGAGGATGAATGGGAGGGCATGGATTACGAGCTGCCCAATTCCGTGACCCCCGGCCGGTTCTATTACCTGTCCGAGGAAGGCAAGGCCGAAAAACTGCCGCGCGATGGCTCACTGATGGGGATACTGCGGCAGCGGATGGGCGGTTCAGAGTAGCAGTCAGAGTCCAACCCACTGCCACGCAGCCGAACCGATCACATTTTAGGTCATAGATATTGACTTACCCTCGCGCCAAGGCAAAAGTCCCCCGAACCGTTTGGGAGGACTGTTGTGGAGTGGAATAGTGTTCTGGCAACCCGCAATGCGCGGATGAAAGCCTCGGAAATTCGCGAGCTTTTGAAGCTGCTGGATCAGCCCGACATCATCTCTTTTGCTGGCGGCATCCCTGACCCGGCTTTGTTCCCCACCGAAGCCTTCCGCGATGCGTTCTCGGCGGCTTTGACCGGGCCAAAGGCGGGTGCTGCGCTGCAATATTCGGTGTCCGAGGGCTATAAGCCTTTGCGCGACTGGATCGTGGCCGAGATGGGCAAGATCGGCGTTCCCTGCACCGCCGATAACATTCTGATCACCTCTGGCTCGCAGCAAGCGCTTGATTATCTGGCGAAACTGATGATCTCGCCGCATGACACCGTGCTGGTGGGCTGGCCGACTTACCTCGGCGCTTTGGGCGCGTTCAACGCGTATGAGCCGGTTTATGACCGCCTTGACCCCAACACCAATCGCCCCGCTGCTGATTTTACCGCCAAGGCCGAAGCTGCTGGCGGTCGGGTGAAATTCGCCTATCTGTCGGTCGATTTTGCCAATCCGACTGGCGAGACCATCGCCCGCTCTGCCCGCGAAGCCGTGATTGATCTAGCCGACGAGATGAACATCGCTGTGGTCGAGGACGCCGCCTATCAGACCCTGCGCTATGATGGTGAGGCGATCCCGCCGATTCTGGCGCTGGAAATCGCCCGCAAAGGTTCGATTGAAGATTGCCGCACGCTTTACTGCGGCAGCTTTTCCAAATCGCTCGCCCCCGGCCTGCGGGTGGGCTGGGTTTGCGGTGCGTCCGAGGTGATCTCGCGGCTGGTTTTGATGAAACAGGCGGCTGACCTGCATTCCGCCACCACCAACCAGATCGTCACCCATCACGTCGCCTCGACCCAGTTCGACTCGCATGTTGCCAAGCTGCGCACCACCTACCAGACCCGCCGCGATCATCTTTTGCCGCGCTCGCCCGTGAGATGCCCGAGGGCGTCAGCTGGACCAAACCCGAGGGTGGCATGTTCATCTGGCTGACCCTGCCCGAAGCGATGGACGGGGCGGATCTGCTGGCGCAATCGCTGCAATCCGAGCGGGTGGCGTTTGTGCCCGGTCGCGCCTTCTTCGCTGATGGCAGCAATGGCAACACCATCCGCCTGTCATTCTCTTGCGCCGATGAAGCCGCGATTGATGAGGGCATGAAACGGCTGGGCCGCCTGATCGCGAGCCAAGCGTGACAGATTTCGGGGCATGAGTAGCCTCTGGGTGCTGGCAGCGCTACTTGGCTCACTCGGTCAAGTTGCGCGCAATGCGATGCAATCGAGCCTGACGCGGCAGATCGGCACCGTGGGCGCGACGCAAGTGCGGTTTCTGTTCGGCCTGCCATTTGCGGTGCTATTCCTGCTGCTGGTCACGCTTGCGACAGGCGAAGCCATTCCGATCCCCAACCTGCCCAGCTTCGGCTTCACTATTGCCGGAGCCTTGGCGCAGATCGCGGCAACTGGCCTGATGCTGGTGGTGATGAAGTCGCAAAGTTTTGCGGTGACAACGGCTTGGCTGAAAACCGAGCCGGTGATCGTCGCCCTCGCCGCAGCCCTGATCCTGCGTGATCCGATCAGTATGCCGGTGCTGGCCGCCATCGTGATCGCCAGCGCCGGGGTGATGCTGATGTCGATAAAGCCCGGCACGGCGGTGTGGCGGGTGGGCTGTTTGGCGCATCGGCCATCGGATTTCGGGGCGGCATCGTGCATCTGGAGAGTGGCGGCTTTCTGATCCGCGCCACCTCGACGCTCGCGCTCAGCCTGCTGATCCAAACCGCCACCCTGCTGATCTGGATGGCGCTGTTCAACCGCGCCGCGTTGCGGGCCTCTTTCGCGGTCTGGAAGGTCATCGCTGTTCGCGGGCTTCCTCGGCGCTTTCGCCTCGCAGTTCTGGTTCTTAGGCTTTGCTCTGACCTCCGCCGCCAATGTCCGCACCTTGGCATTGGTCGAGGTGATCTTCGCCACCGCCGTCTCACGCTATGCGTTCAAACAACCCGTCAGTGCCCGCCAGATCATCGGTATGGCCGTGATCGTACTGGGCGTCAGCCTGCTCCTACGGCTGCAACCTTAAGTCCACTTGGCAATCGGCGGCAGGCTCATCAGCACCGCATTGGCGTCATGGCCGGATTCCAGACCGAATTTCGTGCCACGATCATAGACCAGATTATACTCGGCATAGAGCCCGCGATGGATCAGTTGCGCCTCGCGGTCGACTTCCGACCATGCGGTGCCCAAATGGCGTTCGGTCAGCGGTACAAAGGCAGGCAGGAAGGCACGGCCCACATCCTGCGTCACAGCAAAATCCTCGGCCCAATCGCCGGTGTTCAGATCATCATAGAAAATTCCGCCGACGCCCCGCGCGCGGCCCCGGTGCGGGATGAAGAAATACTCATCGGCCCAAGCCTTAAATTTCGCATAATAATCCGGGGAATGCACATCGCAAGCCGCCTGCATCGCGGCGTGGAAATGTGCGGTATCCTCGGGATATTCCAGACAGGGGTTCAAATCCGCGCCGCCGCCAAACCACCAAGCATGCGGCGTCCAGAACATCCGCGTGTTCATATGCACCGCCGGGCAATGCGGGTTGACCATATGGGCGACCAAAGAAATCCCACTGGCCCAAAACCGGGGGTCTGTGTCCATCCCCGGCACACCCCGCGCCGCCATCGCTTTTTGCGCACGATCCCCCAGCACCCCATGCACTTCCGAGACATTGACGCCCGCCTTCTCAAACACCGCGCCGCCGCGCAGCACCGACATGATGCCGCCGCCGCCATCGGCGCGGGTGGTTGGCGTCACCTCAAAGCGCGCGCCCTTGCCATGACTTTCCTCAAGCCCTTCAAAAGCCAAAACAATCTGATTTCGCAAGGTCCGAAACCAAGCAGAGGCCTGCGCCTTTTCAATGCTGAAATCCCCGGCCATGTCCTGCCCTTTTCGCTTAAATTCCATCGGGCTGCGCCCGTGTTATGGCATATCAAGCGCGCAGCCCTATAGTAAAGCCAGCATCCTAGTTGTGAGTCGCCCATGAAACGCATCCTCATCCCCACCCTGCTGATCCTGTCGGCCTGCGGCACGCCGCAAGAGAATTGCATCAGCGGGGCCACCCGCGATATGCGCGTGGTGGATCGGCTGATTGCCGAGACGGAGCGAAATCTTGAGCGCGGCTATGCCTATGAAACCGTTACGCTTTCGCGCACGGTTTGGCGGCAATGCGGATCTCGCGGCAGACCCGGGAAACCCGCTATGGGACCACAGATGTGCCTTGATGACGTGGATTACACCGAGCAACGTCCCAAAGCCATCGACCTGAACGCCGAATCGGCCAAACTCGCCAGCCTGAAAGCCAAGCGCGCCGCGCAAGCCAAGGCGGCTGGCCCGTCGATCAAGGCCTGCAGAGCGCAGTATCCAGAGTAATACGGCTAGCGCGTGCGGATCGGATAGGACGCGCGCGTCACCCGGAAGGCTTTATCGCCACCGACCTCCTCGACCTGCTTGAACAGGGTCACCAGCAATTTGTCGTAAGGCAGATGGCGATTGGCGACCATCCACAGGCTGCCCGAGGGGCTGAGGCCGCGCTGCGCGGCTTTGATAAACGCCATGCCCAGCCCCGCATCTGCCTCGCGCGCGGTGTGGAAGGGCGGGTTCATCACAACGCTGTCCCAAAACCGCGTGGGCTTGAACGTGGTCGCATCGGCCCAGTAAAACTTGGCCCGAGAGTCGGGGATATTCACCTTCGCACAGCTCAAAGCCTCGGCTTCAGCTTCGACCAGATCAAGCTCCTTGACGCCGTCCCACGCCAAGATCGCCCGCGACAGATAGCCCCAACCCGCCCCCAGATCGGCCACCCGCGCACCCAGTTTGGCGGGTAAAGCCGCCGCCAGCAGGACCGAGCCCGCATCCGGGCCATCGGCCGAAAACACCGCAGGCAGGGTTTGAAAGCCACCTTCAACCTGCAAGGGTTTGGCCGCCCATTCCGCCAAAGCAGGCCCCGGTTTCACCACCGCCAGTTTGCCATGGGCTTTCGACAGTGCATCGCCAACCTCAAGGCCCAAAGCCTTGCAATCTTTCAACAGCGTCTCAACGCCGTCGGTTTTTTGGCCATCCACCACGATCAGATCAGCGCCCATCGCTTCGGCCATCAAGGCGCGAGCTTCGGCCTTGGCGCGCGGCACGCAGACGATGGCAACCGCCGCCGTGCCTTCGCTGCGATAGCCTTGCGCTACAAAATAATCGTGATCGGGCTTGAAGCCAGTTTTCACCACCACGCGGGTCTGCGGCAAAGCCTGTAGATCATCCCCCGCCCGAGGCCGCAACACCACAATATCGCCCACAGCAGGCAACACCAAAGCGCCGCTTTGCAGCGCCAATTCCAACCGGGCCGAGCGCATGAAAGCCGCCTGTTCTTTGCTAAACGTTTATTCTTTTTCCATCGTGCATTGCAGCGGATGCTGGTGACGCCGCGCGAAATCCATCACCTGAGCCACCTTGGTCTCGGCGATCTCATAAGAGAACACCCCAACCACCGCCAGACCCTTCTTATGAACCGCCAGCATGATCTCAAAGCTTTGCGCGTGATTCAGGCCGAAAAACCGCTCCAGAATGTGCACGACAAATTCCATCGGCGTGTAATCATCGTTCAAAAGCATGACCTTATACAGCGGAGGCCGCTGCGTCTTGGTTTTGGTGAGAATCGAGGTGTCATTGCCGGGGCCATGCGGCGCGTCGGACATCGTGGGATCGGTCAGGCCAGCAATGGGGTTCACGCGGATAGGCTCCGTTTGGCAGATTCGGAATTTCGGTTGCACTGCCATAATATAGCGCATTTCTGCCTTGCGAAAAGACCCTCAGCTTGGATGATACCGCGCAGGGGGACAATATGCTGACAACGATAGGTTTTGATGCCGATGATACGCTGTGGCAGAATGAAAGTTTCTTCCGCCTAACGCAGGATCGCTTCACGCAACTGCTGGCCGACTACGCCGAGGCGGATCATTTGCACACGCAGCTTTTGGCCGCTGAGCGCCGAAATCTCGGACATTATGGCTTTGGCGTCAAAGGCTTCACCCTGTCGATGATTGAAACCGCGATTGAGGTGACCGAAGGCCGGGTGCCGTCCTTGGTGATTGCTGAGATCATGGCGGCAGGGCGTGATATGCTCGAACACCCCATCGAACTGCTGCCCCACGCCCATAGGACGGTGAAAAGCCTCGCAGCCAGCCACCGAGTCGTTTTGATCACCAAGGGCGATCTGCTCGATCAGGAACGCAAGCTGGCGCAATCGGGCTTGGGCGAGCTGTTTCACGGCGTCGAGATCGTCTCGGACAAGACCGCCAAGTCCTATTCGGCGATTTTCACCCGTCACGGTACTGGCGCGGATCAGGCGATGATGGTCGGCAACTCGTTGAAATCAGACGTGCTTCCGGCGCTGACTGCGGGAGCATGGGCTGTGCATATCCCGCATGGGTTGACCTGGGCGCTGGAACACGCCGATGCACCTGAGGGAGTGGACAGATTCTTCTGCCTGCCGAGCCTTGCCGAACTGCCTGATCTTGTGGCCAACCTGCCAAATCACCACCATCCCTAGAGCGCAAGCGGCAATTTCGACACATAAACCACAGTTTATAAAGCCCAGAACCCCTTTCAGAATAAGGGGTTTTCCTGAATCACCTGCTGTGCTAGCTTTTTAGCAAGCAGAACAAAGCCCCCGTTTAATGAGGGGTAAATGAGGCAGACCAAATGGGCAAATCGGCACTATGCCAGCTTGGGCAGTATCTTCGTCATTTTATAGTTTTGGCAGCGCTCAGCGTTGTCGCGGCCTGTTCCGGCCCGCAAGAATCCAAGGCAGCCCCCTACGCCGCCTATGTGATGGATGCGCGCACCGGTGAGACGCTGTATTCTGAAAATGCCGACACCCGGTTGCACCCGGCCTCGCTGACCAAAATGATGACGCTGTACATCACGTTTTCCGAGATTGAAGCGGGCAATGTCTCGCTCGATACCATGATCACCGTGTCGAAAAATGCCGCCGCACAGCCACCGTCGCGTTTGGGGTTGAAGGCAGGGCAGAAGATTCAACTGCGCTACCTGATCCGCGCCGCTGCGGTGAAATCGGCGAACGATGCCGCCGCCGCGATTGGTGATTATTTCGAGGGCACGCCGGAAAAATGGGGCGCGCGGATGACCCGCACCGCGAAACAGCTGGGGATGAAGAACTCTACCTTCAAGAACGCCAACGGGCTGACCGCAAAGGGCCATCTGTCGACGGCGCATGACATGTCGATCATGGGGCGGCATCTGTTCTACGATTATCCGCAGTATTACAACATCTTCTCGCGCCGCAGCACCGATGCGGGCATGGCAACCGTCGCCAACACCAACCGCAAATTCCTTGACAGCTACAAGGGCGCGGATGGCATCAAAACCGGCTATACCGGGCCTGCTGGTTTCAACCTGACCGCTTCGGCTGAACGCGACGGGGTGCGGATCATTGCAACCGTGTTCGGCGGCACCTCGACCCCGATGCGCAATGCCAAGATGACCGAACTGCTCGATCTGGGCTTCCGCAAGGCCAAGAAGGGCGGCTCGCCACAGCCGATTGCCCCGGCTTATAGCGCCGATCAGGAATTGGTGGCGCAGGCGGATACGGGCGATGCTTCGGGCACCGAAATGGAAGAAGAAGGCGGCGGTGGTCCAGCCAAGACGATCAGGCTGGTGATGGCAGTGTCCTCCTCGCCCCGCCCCAATGCGCGTCCCGTGCATGACCCTGTTGCTGTCGCCGCAGTCGAGCAAGCAGGCAACGCGATGGCCGATGACATTGCCGGTGCTTTGGCCGAGGCCACGGCTGAACCTGCACCAGACTCGCTGGAAGCCCAAGTCGTCGAGCTTGCCGCTGTTGAGGCCCCGGCAGAGCTGTCGATCAAGGCCACAGCCGCCAATCCGCAATCGGTGCAACTGGTTTCAGCCCCGGCCAAGCCCAAACACAAAGCCCCGATCTATGATGAGGCCGTTGTGGTCGCCCAAGCCGAACAACCGGCTGCTGAGGAGGTGGTAACCAATGTCTCCACCTCGGGCGGCAAGGGCTATGGCATCAACATTGGCCGTTTCAACAGCTATGGCGAGGCGGATCGGGTGCTAATGAAAACCCTGCTGTCGGAAAACGCAACTTTGGGCGATGCCTTGCGCAAAGTCGTGCAGAAAAGCGGCGGGTTTGATGCCAATTTCCTTGGCCTCAGCCAGAAAGAAGCCGATCTGGCCTGTCGTCGCCTGCAAGCGCGTGGCGTGACCTGCTTTACGATGGGGTCCTGATGGATTTCGTGCTGCCGCCTGCCGCAGCGCCTTCGGTGGCAGTGGCAGGCAGGTCTGCACGCTTTGCCGTCCGCCGTATCTTCTGCGTTGGTCGCAATTATGCCGAACATGCCCGCGAAATGGGCCATGATCCTGATGCCGAACCGCCGTTTTTCTTCACCAAACCCGGTGATGCGGTGGTGGATTCAGGCGCTGAGCTCCCCTACCCCACCGCCACCGCCGATCTGCATCACGAAGCGGAGCTGGTGGTCGCCCTCGGCGCGGCGGGCAGCTTTGTGCCCGAGGATCAGGCCTTGGCGCTGATCTGGGGCTATGCCGCTGGCAATGATCTGACCCGCCGTGATCTGCAAGCGGCGGCGAAAGCCGCACGTAGGCCTTGGGACATGGCGAAGGGCTTTGACAATTCCGCCGTGGTGGGGGCCTTGCGGCCTGCAAGCGCAGGTGTACCACAAGGCCGTATCCGCTGTCTGGTGGAGGACCGCATCACCCAAGACGCCGATCTGGCCCGTGGCGGGTATCATCGCGCATCTGTCGCGGCTGGTGACCCTGCAACCCGGCGATCTGATCTTCACCGGCACCCCTGCCGGAGTGGGCCCCATCGCGCGCGGACAGACCTGCGAGGTACTGATTGATGGGCTCGCGCCTGCAAGCGTCAGCCTGCTGTGATTCCCTAAAACTTACCTAAAACTTGCTTTCATCTTGGCAGAAATACTCCACGGGGGTCCGGGGGTGTGAAACCCCCGTCGCGACTGATGCAGGGCAACTACGCCCCCCGCTCTATCACCCGCGCGGGGCAGCGGCGCGGCGCAAACGATCATTGATCGCGCGGCCAAGGCCCTGCTCGGGGACCCGCGCAATCGCAATGCGACCCCCCTGCCCCGCCAACGCATCCGCCTCGCGCAGCAGATGAAACAGGTTAGCGGCGGCTTCGATCAGATCGCCGTTGACCGACAGGTTCAGATCGGCAGCACCCGCACCAAATCCCAACCGCACTTCCCCCGGCAAGGCCGTATCGGCGTTCAGCCGCACCGCCGCTCCCGGCGCGTAATGTGAGGCCAACTGACCGGGCGCATTGGGTTTTTCGGCATTGCCGCCGTAGGCCAGTGGCCCCAGCAGCGCCTCTAGCGCCTCGGTCGCCACCCCACCGGGGCGCAACAATGCAGGCGCGTCGATCAGCCCAAGGATGGTGGATTCCACCCCAACAGCACAAGCGCCGCCATCCAGCACCGCATCAATCCGGCCCGAAAGCCCCTCCAGCACATGCGCCGCACGGGTGGGGGAAACCCGGCCCGAAGGATTGGCCGAGGGCGCGGCCAGCGGCCCACCAAACGCCCGCAGCAAGGCTTGCGCCACCGGATGCGCGGGGATGCGGATGGCCACGGTGTCGAGTTCTGCCGTCACCAGCGGCGACAGGCCCGAATCCGCCCGCAGCGGCAGAACCAGCGTCAACGGCCCCGGCCAGAACGCCGCAGCCACCGCCTCGGCCCGCGCGTCAAACACCGCGAACGCCTTTGCTGCCGCCAGATCCGGCACATGCACGATCAGCGGGTTGAACCTTGGCCGCCCCTTGGCATCGAAAATCCGCGCCACCGCCAGATCAGAGCGCGCATCGCCGCCAAGCCCGTAGACCGTCTCCGTCGGGAAGGCGACAAGGCCCTGCGCGCCGAGGATCGCGGCGGCGCGGGCAAGGCCTTCGGGTGTGGCGGCAAGGCTTTGTGTTTCGTTCATCTTTTGTGACGTAGCGTAGGGCTTGATGCCCGGAGTGGCAGGAATAACCTGAGGCGCATCGCCCCTTTACGCCCGATCGCTGTCCTTGCCAACCCTGCCGCCCCGACCCTACTTTGCCACCTCTGCTATCGCCAAGTCGCCTACCCGGAGTTTGCCATGCCCTACCGCGCCCCGCTGTCTGATTTCAGCTTTCTGTTGGATGTGGTCGGATTTGCCGAAGTCGCTGCCACCGACCGCTTTGCTGAAGCCAGCCCCGACACCGTTGCCGCGATCTTGGCCGAGGCGGGCAAGCTGTGCGAAACCACCCTCGCGCCGCTGAACCGCAGGCGGGCTCGGATGTCGGCGCAGTGCGGACGAAAGCGGAAGATCGCGGCGACGGCACATATGCGATCAGCGGCCAGAAGGTTTACATCACTTGGGGCGATAATGATTTCTCGGGCAATGTCTGCCATCTGGTGTTGGCGCGCCTGCCGGATGGGCCAGAGGGGACCAAGGGCATCAGCCTGTTCATGGTGCCCAAGCTGATCCCGGATGCCGATGGCAACCTAGGTGCGCGCAACGATCTGAAGGTGGTGTCGCTGGAGCATAAGTTGGGCCTGCACGGCTCGCCCACCGCTTTGATGCAGTATGATGCAGCGCAGGGCTGGCTGGTTGGCGAGAAGCACAAAGGCATGGCCGCGATGTTCACCATGATGAACAACGCGCGGCTAGGCGTGGGGATGCAGGGGGGCGCCGTGGCCGAGGCGGCGTTCCAGCAGGCGTTGAGCTATGCGACAGAACGCAAGCAGGGCAAGACTCCGCTGGGGGTCGGCGCGATCATTGATCATGCCGACGTGCGCCGGATGCTGGCGCAGATGAAGGCGGAGGTGTTTTCCGCCCGCGCCATTGGTCTCGCCTGTGCGGTGGCGATTGATATGGGCCGGGCGACAGGCTCGCCGGAATGGCAGGCCCGCGCCGCGCTGTTGACCCCTATTGCCAAGGCCTACGGTACGGATATTGGCTGCGAGGTGGCGCATCTGGGCGTGCAGGTGCATGGCGGCATGGGCTTTATCGAGGAAACCGGCGCGGCGCAGTTTTCGCGCGATGTGCGGGTGACGGCGATTTACGAAGGCACCAACGGCATTCAGGCGATGGATCTGGTGGGGCGCAAGATGATCGACAATGGCGAGGCCGCGTACCGTTTGTTTGATGAGGTACAGGCTTCGGCAGAAAGCGCGCGCGGCGCATCCCGATCTGGCGGGGGCGGTGTGGACGGCGACGGAAGCCCTGCGCGAAGCCACCGAGGCGCTGAACACCATGGCCCCGAATGATCGCTTTGCGGGGGCCGTGCCCTATCTGCGCGCCTTCGCCCGCGTGCTGGGCAGCCATTTCCACCTGAAAGCCGCTCTGGCCGATCCCGCCCGCCTGCCGCTCGCGCAATTTGCCATCAAGCGGTTGTTGCCGGAATATGCGCCTTTGCTGGCGCAGGTGCGGGAAGGGGCGGCAGGGCTTTACGCGCTGACGCCCGAGGCTCTCAGCGCGTGAGCAACGCCATTCATCACCCGTGGGACGCCCCACCGACCGAGGGGGAAGCCGTTGAAATCGCTCCGCATCTCCTGTGGATGCGTCTGCCGTTGCCAATGGCTTTGGATCACGTCAACATCTACGCGCTGGATGATGGCGACGGCTGGACGCTGGTCGATACCGGCATGTCGAGCCGCAAGACCAAGGCAATTTGGGCGGCACTGATCGCGGGGCCGCTGGCGGGCAAGCCGGTACAGCGGCTGATCGTGACGCATCACCATCCCGACCATATCGGCCTTGCGGGCTGGTTTCAGGCGCAGGGGGTGGAGTTGATCACCACCCGCACCGCTTGGCTTTACGCCCGCATGTTGGTTTTGGATGAACAGGCTAAACCCACAGCCGAAGCCATGCAGTACTACCAACGCGCCGGGGTCGACGCCGCCACCCGCGCCCAAAAGGCCAGCGAGCGCCCGTTCAACTTCGCCGATGTGGTCGAAGCCATGCCGCAAGGTTTCACCCGCATCGACGAGGGCGATGTTCTGACCGCTGGTGGGCGACGCTGGTTGGTGCGCTTGGGTCAGGGCCATGCGCCCGACCACGCGACGCTTTGGAGCCTAGATGACCACCTGATCTTGGGCGGCGATCAGCTTCTCCCCGGTATTTCCGCCAATATCGGTGTCTACCCGACCGAACCCGAAGCCGACCCCTTGGGCGAATGGCTGGACAGCACGCGCGGCTTTGCGCCCCATGCGCGGCGGGATCATCTTGTGCTGCCGGGGCATAAACTGCCGTTTACCGGCCTGCCGTTCCGGCTGATCCAGATGGCCGAGAACCACGAAAGCGCGTTGACCCGCTTGCTGGCCCATTTGGCCACCCCACACACCGCCGCGCAATGCTTTGTGCCGCTGTTCAAGCGCGAGATCACAGGCTCCCAGCACGGCCTCGCACTGGTCGAGACGGTGGCGCATCTGAACTATCTCTTGAAGCGGGCCTCGGTTTCGCGTTCTCTGAATGCCGAAGGGGCTTGGGTTTGGCGGGCCCTCTAAGGAGCCGGAATGCCAAAGACCCTTGATCCAGACCCCGAAGCCGCCCTGAGTGCCGCCGTCGCCAAAGCCGCAGGCCTGCCGCGCGCCCATGCGATCCATGCCGATCCGGCGGCACCGCTGACGGCTGAGCAGCAACCGCTGCCCGCCGCGCTGCAACGCCGCCCCTTGGCCGAGAAAAGCCCCGCCGAATGGGCCTATGAGCGGATCATCCTCTATATCCGCAACTTTGAAAGCCATCTGGACGCCCAACAAGAGATCGCCATGGGCTTTACCGGATCACAAGCTGGCGTGCTGAAGATCGAAGGCTTGGGTTTTTTTGAACCCGACCTGCTGACCTTTTATGGCCGCGATGAAGACGGCATGAAAACCCAACTGATCCAGCATGTCAGCCAGCTTTCCGTCATGCTGCGGGCGGTGCCGAAATCGGCACCTGAATCCCCACCGACCCGCATCGGTTTCCGGCTGGCGACTGGCTGGATGGGCGGCGAGTCGGGCGATGGCTCGGCCTGAGGCCGCGACATTTTCTCTGCACCGCAAACCGCTACGCCCCGTGACAGCCGGACCTGAATCAGCTATGGGCAAGGCAACAACACTGAAAGGACGCTCAAATGGCCGAACACAAACCGGGCAGCATGGATATTCGCGTGCAGGAAAAGACCTTTGATGGCTTCATCCGCATGGCGACATGGGGTGCGATCATCTCGGTCTGCGTGCTGATCTTCATGGCACTCGCCAACGCCTGATCCTTTAGCGGTTCGGGTTTAAAATGAATCGGAAATCGCTGCCTCTCGCTTCGCTCGAACGCGTTTTCCGATGCTTCTTCATTCGTGAAAACCCCAACCGCTTTAACGCCGGAACCGTAAAATGAATTTCAAAGCCTTTGCCGTTCTGGCGCTTGTCGCGCTGTCCGCCTGTGCGGGCGACAACAAATGGGCGACCGATGCCCAGATGGCCGCCCCCGGCGCGCAGCATCACGCTGTTCACCGTGCAAAGCACCCGCAACGGCTCTGGCGCGCATTCGGGTCTGCTGATCAACGCCTCGGAACAGGTGATGTTTGACCCCGCAGGCACTTGGTATCACCCCAACCTGCCCGAACGCGGCGACGTGCATTATGGCGTGACGCCAAAGATGGTCAGCTTTTACATCGACTACCACGCGCGTGAGACGTTCAATGTGATCGAGCAGACCGTGGTGGTCACCCCCGAAATCGCCGAACTGGTCAAGCAACGCGCCGAGGCTTACGGATCTGTGCCCAGCGCCCAATGCGCCCATTCGGTGTCGACGATCCTGCACGGAGTTCCGGGGTTTGAGGCAATCGGCGGCACTTGGTATCCGAATAAGTTGAGCAAAGAATTCGCACAACTGCCGGGTGCCACGCGCAAAGTGATCACCGATGACGATGCCGATAACAACCACGGCGTTCTGATGGTGCAGGCCGAACACGCCGTCACGCAGTAAGTGCAATCCAAAGAACACCCCAAGCCGCGCTGACTCCAGCGCGGCTTTTGTCATTGCAGTTACAGCAAAAACGGCACGCCCAGCAGCGTCGCCACTCCGGCCACGGCGGCAATGATCATTTGCCGCGTGGCCAATCCCACCATCACCGTCACGCCAGCCGCAAGCAAGCGTGCCGCATCTGGCTCACCCGCCGTGGCTGGCGGCCACAGCACGGCAGGGGCCACCAGCGCGGGCAGCACCGCCACCGCCGTGTAGCGCAAGCTGCGTTGCAACCAGCCCGGCAACGCGCGATTGCCCAAGAGGCCCAAAAACGAGAACCGAATGGCATAGGTCGCAAGCCCCAGCACCACCACCACAATCCAGAACTGACCCCGGTCGATCATGCTGCAACCTTCCGCTCGCGCCAGTATTCAAACGCAGCCCCCGCCGCCATGCCGATGGTAGAGCCCACCAACAGCCCGGTGCCATAAGGCAAAACCGTCAAAACCAGCGTCAACACCACTGAAAGCCCCGCCGCCAAAGCATGTGGCCAAGAGCGGATCATCGGCGCCGTCATCGCCAGAAACGCAATCGGCACCGCAAAATCCAGCGCATATTCCGGCGGAATCGCCCGACCCGCCAAAGCCCCCGCCACTGTGGATCCCATCCACAGCGGCAGCACCGGCGTCACCGCGCCAAAGAAATACGCGGTTTTCTCCGCCAAAGTCATGCTAGGCCGCTTGTCATATTCGGCGACCGACAAAGCAAAGCTCTGGTCCACCAAAAGGTAAGCCATCACCGCCCGCACCCCCAAAGGCGCCGCCCCGACATGCGGCGCAAGCGTCACCGAATACATCAGCATCCGCAGATTAACGGCCAGCGAGGTCGCCAAAATCACCAGCAGCGGCGCTTGATCCTGCAACAGATGCAATGCGGCAAACTGCGAGGCCCCGGCGAACACACTCACCGAAAATGCGACGATTTCATACAGTTGCAACCCGGCCTCCGAGGCCAACAGCCCAAACAACATCGCAAACGGCACGATCACCACGGCAAACGGCAAGGCTGCACGCACGCCGCGCAGATAGCTTTCACGATTGGCAGACATCGCACCTCTGGGGTCAAGGGCGGCTTTACGCCGGATGCAGAACGGCTTAGGCCTTTGCGGAAGCAATTTGAAGGGGCCAAGGTGCGGATTTTTGGATGCGTTCTGGCGGGCGGCGCAGGCCGTCGCATGGGGGCCGACAAGGCGCTGCTGCGCTTGGGCGGCCAAACCCTGCTGTCGCACGCCATTGCGCGGCTGGAGCCGCAGGTGGAACGTCTGGCGATCTCGGCCAATGGCGACCCCGTCCGGCTGGCCGCCTCTGGCCTGCCGATTTTGCCCGATGAAACCCCGCTCGGGCCTTTGTCCGGCATTCTGGCCGCTCTGCGATGGGCCGCACCCTTGGGGGCCACGGCTGTCGTGACCCTCGCCGTCGACACCCCCTTCGCCCCCGGCGATCTGGTGCCGCAGCTTTGCCTTGCCGCTGAAACCGCCCCAGAAGCCTTGGCGATTGCGACAGCGGCCAAAGATCACCCGACCTGTGGGATTTGGCCGATCACTTTGGCCGAACCGCTGGCCGCCTTCCTCGCCTCAGGGGCCAAGCCCCGCGTGCTGGCCTTCACCGACGCCCATCACGCCGCCCGGGCGCATTTCCCGGACGAAGCCGCATTCCAAAATCTCAACACCCCCGAAGACCTCGCGTCAGCCGAGGCGCTGATCCGGGCCGCATCATGAGGGTCTACGGCGTCATCGGCTGGAAAAACTCCGGCAAAACCAGCCTGATGGAGCGTCTGGTGGCCGAAATCACCCGGCGCGGCTTCAGCGTTTCCACCGTCAAACATGTGCATCACGATGTCGATCTCGACCAGCCCGGCAAAGACAGCCACCGCCACCGCGCGGCGGGCGCGTCCGAGGTGGTGCTGGCCTCTGCCCACCGTTTCGCTCTGATGCGCGAGCATCGCGGCCCAGAACCTGATCTGGCCGAGGTGCTGTCCCGCATGGCCCCGGTCGATCTGATCTTGGTCGAAGGCTACAAGCGCGACGCCCATGCCAAGATCGAGGTGTTCCGGCAAGAGGCAGGCCATGATCTGATCCAGCCCGGTGACCCCTTGGTGCGCGCTGTTGCGACCGATATGGTGCTCGCCCTCCTGCCCGTGCCGGTGCTCGACCTGAACAACACCCTGCAAATCGCCGATTTCATTCTTGCCGAGGTCGGCCTTGCAGCGCTTTGACCGGGTGATCGTGGCGGATTGGTCGGCATCCTCAACGCTGTCCCCCGCACGCCCCTCTGCCGATGCGATCTGGCTTGGCAGCATCGACGCCACAGGCGCAGAAACCACCTACCACCGCAGCCGCGCCAGCGCCGAAGCTGTCCTTGCGCAGGCCATAGACACCGCCCTCGCCGCGGGCCAATCCTTGCTGATCGGCTGCGATTTCCCGATGGGCTATCCCAAGGGATTCGCCACCCGCCTGACCGGCACCGCGACGGCCCGCGCGGTCTGGGCATGGCCGGCGGATCATATCGAAGATGCCCCCGACAACCGCAACAATCGCTTCCAAATCGCCGCCCAGATCAACCGCCATTGCGCGACCGCGGCCTCAAATGGCCCGTTCTGGGGCCGCCCCTCCACCCTGAATCTCCCCGACCTGCCCGCCACAAAATCCATAAACTACAATGCCCTGAACCTCTCTGAACGCCGCGAAGTCGAAGCCATCGTCCCCCGCGCCCAACCGGTCTGGAAACTCTACACCACCGGGGCCGCAGGCAGCCAAGGCCTGATCGGCCAACCGATGATCCACCGCCTCTCGCAGCGCCCCGGCACCGCCGTCTGGTCCTTCGATCCCCCCGCCCAAGTCACCTTGGCCGAGGTCTACCCCTCGCTCATCGCCGCAGCCATCACCGCCGACCCCGCCCCGATCAAGGATGAGGCCCAAGTCCGCCAGCTCGCCCGCGCCCTGTTCAGCCTCTCCCAGCAAAACCGCCTCGCCCCCCTGCTCGACACCCCAGCCTGCGCAGAACAAGGCTGGATCCTCGGCGCAGGCCACACCGCCGCCCTACTTGGCGCGCTGTCATGAAAATCACCTACCAACTCGGCCTGCCCGAACCCCTGCGCGCCGAAGCTGTGGACCTGTACTGGCAGGCGTTCGGCGGTAAACTCGGCCGTGTGATGGGCCCCACCCCAAAGGCCCACCGCTTCCTCACCCGCGTGCTGCGCGCCCAGCATGCCATCGTCGCCTTGGATGACTACTGGCCGCCTGCTCGGCATGGCGGGCTTCAAGACCCCGGCCGGCAGCTTCGCGGGCGGCGAGGTCGCCGATATCCGCGCCATCTATGGCAGCCTTGGTGCCGCGTGGCGGCTGCCGCTGCTGTGGATGCTCAGCGAGACGGCCGCGCAGGATCACTTCCTGCTGGACGGGATTTGTGTCGCCGCATCGGCCCGCAGCTTGGGCATCGGAAGCGCGCTGATGGCCGCGATCGAAGATCAAGCGCGGGCGCGCGGCTATGGATCGGTGCGGCTGGAGGTGATCGACAGCAACGGGCGGGCAAAGGCGCTGTATCAGCGGCTGGGCTACCGTGCTGAGAAGACGCAGCAGCTGGGTTTGCTGCGCTATGCGTTTGGATTTCGGGCGGCGATCACGATGGTGAAAGCGGTCTAAGTCTCGCTGTCCACGCGTGGACACGAGATCGATTTATATAAAATCAATACCTTACTGAGGCGCATTGAGGGTTTGTTAATCTTTCATCTGCGCGGCACTGTCCTGCACCCAGACCGCACCAAGCCCTTGCTCTTTTTGAAATACTCCCGCCGGAGGCTCCCGCTCTATCTGCAATCCTGCGCTCAAAGATTATCCCCGGCAGCGCCGCCGAGCGGGGGCTCGATGCCCCCCGAGGCGGCACCTGCGTTTAGGTCAGTCGAACGTCCCCGTCACCCGGCCAAACAGCATGAAGGCGCGTGCGGTGCGGGTGTCGGCGAGGTCGGACAGGTCCTGATCGCTCGCCACTTTCTCGAATTCGGAGAATACCCGGTCAAAGGTACGCAGGAAGTGGTGGGCGGCGTCGCGGAACACCGGGTCTTCGCGCATCCGGCCTGCGGTCAAAGCCAAAGATGAGCGGTCGCGGATGCCGCCAAGGGCTGCGATGCCACGGCCACGCTCGCCACCCGCAAATTTACGCCACAACTCGGGGCGGGCGCGTTCGGGTTTCAGGTCATCCATGAAGATGCCCTCTTGGCTGAGCAGGGTCAGCACGTCTTGCGCGGCGCGGATCAGTTTGGCGACGTTGCGGTCCTCCAGCGCCAGACGCAAAGCGCGAAACCCTTCTTTGTCATCCGGGCTTTCAGGGAATTGCACGGCGCGGGTGAAATCCTGCACCGACAAAGGCGCGCGCAGCGACTCTGACGGCGTGCCCAAAGCCAACCCCGGCTGTTCGGCCTCGGGCTGCGGCTGCGGGGCCACCAGCGCGGCTTTGCGATCTGCCGAGGGCACGGTCAGCCCGCTATCACGGCGCGAGTTAAAGCTGGCGAGCGCTGTTTCGGTATGCTTGGCGGTGGCGGCAATCTCGTCCAGTTTGCGTTCAACAGAAGGCCGCATGCCGCCCTGCTGGCCCGACAGATAGGCCGAGCGCATCGCCTCGACCGTTGCCTGCAACCGCGCCGAACGCAGGGTCGTCACCGCAGCCCAGATCAGCGCCAGCGGCAAAAACACCGCCAGCAGGGTCAGCACATAGCCGAGCACGCCCGATTCCACCGGGCCGGTCAGGAAATAGCCACCGACCGCAATCACCCACAGCAGGCTCATCCATGCGGCCACCCATTCGGTCGCACTCACCGACGGATCGGCGAGGCCGCGCGCGCAACCCCAAGCTACGGGGCGTGTCTTCAGGTTCGGCCATGTCTTTGTCCCTAAGCCGGGTCAGATGTAACGGATCGAGAGGATCTCATACCCACGCGTACCACCGGGGGTTTTGACCTCGACCGAGTCACCTTCGTCCTTGCCAATCAGCGCGCGGGCCAAGGGCGAGCGGATGTTCAGCAAGTTACGCTCGATATCCGCCTCGGACTCGCCGATGATCTGATAGGTTTTTTCCTCGTTGGACTCTTCATCCACCAAGACCACCGTGGCACCGAATTTGACAGCGCCGGTCAGCTTGGCGACCTCGATCACCTCGGCCAGCGAAATCAGCGCTTCGAGTTCCTTCACCCGGCCTTCGATAAAGCTCTGCTTCTCACGCGCGGCGTGATACTCGGCGTTTTCCGACAGATCGCCATGCTCGCGCGCCTCGGCAATGGCGCGGATCACGGCGGGGCGTTCCACCGATTTCAACTGCTTCAATTCTTCGTCCAGAGCGGTGAATCCGCGCCGGGTCATTGGGATTTTTTCCATTTGTCTCTTCACGCAAATAACAAGGTCACAGCCCGGATGAGCCATGACCTTGCGCCACTCTTGGCCATACCTGAACCGACCGAGGCTCTGATTGCAAGGGGGAATGGCGGCAATCGGCGGGGCGCCGTCGCCGGGGGTGAAAAATCTGTCGCAGGCGGGAAAGAATGTTGCGCTGGTGCTGCGATGCAGGCTTGAGATGTTGCGTCATGGTTGACCCTGCCTTTGGGTTCGGGCAATGACACGAGCAGCATTTTGCCTAGGTTTGCCAAGTCGGAGAGAAAGATGTCGCAGGAAATCGTGCGCGAGCAGATGGATTATGATGTGGTCATCGTGGGCGCGGGGCCTGCGGGTCTGTCAGCGGCGATCCGGCTGAAGCAGCTCGACAGCAATCTGACGGTTGTGGTGCTGGAAAAGGGCTCGGAAGTCGGCGCGCATATTCTGTCGGGCGCGGTGTTGGACCCGGTGGGTTTGACCAAGCTGATCCCGGATTGGAAGGCCAAGGGCGCGTCTTTGAACACGCCTGTGGTCGAGGATAACTTCTATATCCTTGGGCCAGCTGGCAAGGCGCGGATTCCGAATTGGCCGATGCCGCCGTTGATGAACAACCACGGCAATTACATCGTCTCGATGGCGAATGTCTGCCGTTGGATGGCGGAGCAGGCCGAGGGCCTTGGGGTGGAGATTTTCCCCGGCATGGCGTGTTCGGAGCTGGTTTACGGTGAGAACGGCGAAGTGCGCGGTGTGGTCGCGGGCGAGTTTGGCAAGAATGCGGATGGCACGCCGGGGCCTTCGTATGAGCCGGGGATGGTTTTGGCCGGGAAATATGTGTTCCTGTCCGAAGGCGTGCGCGGGTCTTTGGCGAAAGAGGTCATTGCGAAATATGATCTGAGCAAGGGGCACGAGCCGCAGAAGTTCGGCCTTGGCATGAAGGAAATTTGGGCCATTGACCCGGCCAAGCACAAGCTGGGCACGGTGACGCATACGATGGGTTGGCCTTTGGGGTCGAACGCCGGGGGTGGGTCGTTCATCTATCACCTTGAGAACAATCAGGTTTATGTCGGTTTTGTGGTGCATCTGAACTACAAGAACCCGCATCTCTATCCGTATATGGAATTCCAGCGCTTCAAGCATCACCCGATGGTGGCGGAACTGCTGAAAGGCGGCAAACGCGTGGCTTACGGCGCGCGGGCGATTTCCGAGGGCGGCTGGCAGTCGATCCCGAAGATGGTGGCTCCGGGTGTGGCGCTGCTGGGCTGCTCGGCGGGTCTGGTGAACGTGCCGCGCATCAAGGGCAACCACAATGCGATGCTGTCGGGGATTGACGCGGCAGAGGCGGCGTTTGTGGCAATTTCGGCGGGCCGTTCGGGCGATGAGTTGACCGAGTATGAGACACTGGTGCGTGGTGGCCCGATTGCGGCTGACTTGAAAAAGGTGCGCAACGTCAAGCCGCTCTGGTCGAAGTATGGACTTGTCGCCTCGCTGCTGCTGGGCGGCGCGGATATGTGGGCGAACACGCTGGGCTTCACGATCTTGGGCACGTTGAAGCATGGCAAGAATGATGCGGAATCGACTGGGTTGGCGAAGGATTACGCGCCCATCGACTATCCGAAACCCGATGGCGTGCTGTCGTTTGACCGGCTGACCAATGTGGCGTTCTCGGCCACCAACCATGACGAAAACCAGCCCGCGCATCTGAAGCTGAAGGATGCCTCGATCCCGATCCTCGTCAACCTGCCGCAATATGCCGAGCCCGCGCAACGCTATTGCCCGGCTGGCGTCTATGAGGTGATCGCGGAAGCGGGCAAGGAGCCGCGCTTTCAGATCAACTTCCAGAACTGCGTGCATTGCAAAACCTGCGACATCAAAGATCCGTCGCAGAACATCACTTGGACCACGCCAATGGGCGGCGGCGGGCCGAACTATCCGAATATGTGAAGCAGGCTGTAAGCTAAGGAACAAGGGCGGCAGCTTTGCCGCCCTTTCTGTTGTGAAAACCGGGGTTGCGCCATGCACCACATCCTTTTCATCTGTGGCAAGGCGCGCATGCGCAGCCCAACGGCAGCCGAAATTGCCAGAAATGCACTGGTCGCAGAAACCGATTATGCTGGACTGAGCAGCGATGCCGACGAGCGCCTGAGCGTCGAGCAGATCGCCTGGGCGGATACCATCGCAGTGATGGAGAAGGCGCAGCTTGCCAAACTGAAGCGTCAGTTCGGGCCCTTGCTGCGCGACAAGCATATGGTTTGCCTCGATATACCCGACGACTTTGCGTTCATGCAGCCTGAACTGATTGCCCTGTTGCAGCAAAAGTTTCGCCGTCTGTTTGCTAAGGTGACGGTCAGACCGACGCCCTCTAACTCGTGATCTGACAAACCCTGTCAGATCGGCGAAGATGCGCGGGCCGGGGGTGATAAACCCCCGGCCCGCATTGCTTCTCGGCCCGCGCGGCTCTAGCTTTGTGGCAACGCTTACAGGAGCCGCCCCGGATGCCCTTTCCCCGCCTGACCCGCACGCAACTGCTGCTGGCCTCTGCTTTGACAGTTCTGCCGTTTGTAGCACTGGCCGAAACCGCGAAAGTGAAAGCCGATGCGACAGAAGCCACTGTCAGCGAAGGTCCGGTCAGTGAGGCCGGGGCCTATCTCGCCGCCGGGGTCGCCACGTCGGAATCCGATTATGCGGCGGCGGTGGAGTGGTATGGCCGCGCTTTGGCGGGCGATGAAAGCAATCCGGCGCTGCTGCAGGGTGCTGTGATGGCGCATGTGGGGACGGGCGATATGGAAGGGGCCGCGACGCTGGCGCGCGCTTTGCAGAAGGCTGGTGCGAAAAGCCAGATCGCCACAGTGGTTTTGATCGCCGATGACGCCAAACGGCAGGATTACGAGGCTATTCTGAAGGAACAGGCCGCCGGCGGATCTGCGGGGGCGGTGCTGGATGATCTGGTGAAGGCTTGGGCCAAGCTGGGCTTGGGGCGGATGTCAGAGGCCACCGAAGCTTTTGACAAGCTTGCGAAAACCAAGGGACTAGAGGCGTTTGGGCTCTACCACAAGGCGCTCGCGCTCGCTTCGGCGGGTGATTGTGAGGGCGCGGAAAACATCCTGTCGGGAAAGGCTGCGGGAAGCTTTCCGCTGACCCGGCGCGGCCTGATTGCCACGGTAGAAATCCTCAGCCAGTTAGAGCGTAACCCCGATGCCGTGGCGATGATTGATCGCAATTTCTTGCCCGGCAATGATCTGGAAATCGACGATCTGCGCCGCCGCTTAGCCGCAGGCGAACCCCTGCCCTTCACCATCGCGCGCGATGCCAGCGAGGGCATTGGCGAAGTGTTCTACAGTATGGCTAATGCGGTGAAGGGCGAGGCGGATGCCAGCTTTACCCTGCTGCACGCCCGCGCCGCCGCCTACCTGCGCCCGGATAACACCGAGGCCGAATTGCTGGTGGCGGGTCTGCTGGAGCAGCAGGGCCAGCATATGTTGGCGACAGCCGCCTATGCTTTGGTGCCGCCCACCGATCTGAACTTCCATGCCGCCGAAATCGGTCGCGCCAATGCGACCTTTGCCGCTGGCCATCCCGAAGCGGCGTTGGAGATCCTGCAAGGCCTCGCGCGGGCGCATGGCGATATTCTGGCGGTGCAGGTGGCGTTGGCCGATGGAATGCGGCGTGAGAAACGTTATGACGAGGCCTATAAAGCCTATGACGCCGCGATCAAAATGGTGCCAAACCCCGGCCCCGGCCATTGGGTGCTGTTCTACAGCCGGGGCGTGGTGTCGGATGCCTTGCGCCATTATGATGCGGCTGAGGCCGATTTCCGCCGCGCAATGGCGCTGAGCCCGGACGAGCCAGAACTGCTGAACTACCTCGGCTACAGCCTTGTAGATCAGGGTCGCAAGCTGGATGAAGCTTTGGGCATGATCAAGCGCGCGGTGCTGATGCGGCCTGACAATGGCGCGATTCTGGACAGCCTCGGCTGGGCCTACTACCGCTTGGGGCGTTACCAGGATGCGCTGTTGCCGATGGAGCAGGCCTCGTTGCGGATGGCGGTGGATGCGACGGTGACCGACCATCTGGGCGATGTCTATTGGGCGGTGGGCCGCAAGCGTGAGGCCGAGTATCAGTGGCATCGCGCGCTGTCTTATGGCCCGGATGACAAGCTGGCCGCTCGGTTGCGGTTGAAGCTGGCGAAGGGGTTAGATGCGGTTTTGGCCGCCGAAGGGGCAGCACCTTTGAAACCCGTTGAGGCCGCCGCTGTTACGCCGTGAGTTGGAAGTGCGGGAGTTGGAAGTGCGGGAGTTTGCTCCGGCCAAGATAAATCTCGCGCTGCATGTGACGGGGCAGCGGGCGGATGGCTATCATCTGCTGGATTCCGTGGTGGTGTTTGCCGGGGTCGGCGATTGGGTGGTGGCCTCGCCTGCGGATCGGCTCAGACTGACGGTGACAGGCCCGCAGGGGGCGGGGTTGTCGAGTGACGACAATCTGGTGCTGCGGGCGGCGCGGTGTCTGGGTGTTGATGCCGCTTTGGTGTTAGAGAAGCATCTGCCCGTGGCCTCGGGGATCGGCGGCGGCTCGGCAGATGCAGCGGCGGCGTTGCGGGTCTTGGCGGCGATGGCTGGGGTGGCTTTGCCGGATGCGACGGCGGTGCTGGGGTTGGGCGCGGATGTGCCGGTGTGTCTGGCTGGCATTCCGGTGCGGATGCAGGGGGTGGGCGAGGTGTTGTCGCCCCTGCCCGCGTTGCCGGAATGTTATGTCGTGCTGGTCAATCCGGAGGTGGCAGTGGCGACGCCAGCGGTGTTCAAGGCCTTGCCGTGTAAGGATAATCCGAAGATTGGCCCAGTGCCGGAATGGGCTACGGCGGCTGATTTGGCGGATTGGCTGAAAGATCAGCGCAATGATCTGGAGGGTCCGGCGATGGCTTTGGCCCCGGTGATTGCGGATGTGAAAGCGGCGCTTCAGGCGTGTCCGGGCTGTTTGCTGGCGCGGATGTCGGGGTCTGGGGCGACCTGTTTTGGCTTGTTTGCCAGCGCAGAATTGGCGCAGGCCGCCGCTTTTGCGTTGCGGGCCGAGGATCCGGCGTGGTGGGTGGCAGCGGCACCCGTGCTTTAAGCCTGCTCAAAACCTACGCCGCCCCGGACTTGATCCGGGGCCACATCGGTTGAGCAGAGGCCCCGGATCAAGTCCGGGGCGGCGTGGGATAGGATGCTCATTTGATCCGTTCGACCACATAGGCGGCAAGGTCGGACAGCATGGCGCGCAGCGGATGCTCGGGGAGGGCTTCCAGCGCGGTTTGGGCTTTCGCGGCCCAAGCGAGGGCATCGGCGCGCGCCGCTTCCATCGCGCCGTGTTTGGCCATCAGGGACAGCGCATTGTCGAGATCGCCCTCGCCCTGCTGGCCCTTCTCGATCACCCGCACCCAGAAGGGGCGTTCTTCGGCATTGGCCTTTGCCACCGCCTTGATGACGGGCAGGGTCAGTTTACGCTCGCGGAAATCATCGCCGGTGTTCTTGCCGATCACCGCCGCCGAGCCGCCATAGTCCAGAAGATCATCGACGATCTGGAAGGCGATGCCCAAAGCGTCACCATAATCGAACAGCGCCTTCACCTGCGCCGGGGTGCCGCCCGCGATTTCCGCGCCGGCTTCGGTGGCGGCAGAGAACAAGGCTGCGGTTTTGCCGCGCACGACTTGCAGATAGATCGCTTCGGTGGTGGCGAGATCCTGTGCTGCGGTCAGTTGCAGCACTTCGCCCTCGGCAATGGTGGCGGAAGCGTTGGCAAGGATATCCAGCACCCGCAGATTGCCGGGTTCCACCATCAGTTGAAACGCGCGGGCGAACAGGTAGTCGCCGACCAGAACGGACGATTTGTTGTCCCACAGCAGGTTCGCGGTGGGGCGGCCGCGACGCCGCGCGCTTTCATCGACCACATCGTCGTGCAACAGGGTGGCGGTGTGGATGAACTCCACTGTCGCCGCCAGATGCACATGAAACGGCCCCGCATAGCCGAGCAGGCGGGCGGCGGCGAGAACCAGCATCGGGCGCAGACGTTTGCCGCCCGCCTCGATCAGATGGGCAGTGACTTCCGGGATGCGCGGCGCGTGTTCCGACGCCATCCGCGCCCGGATCATCGCATTCACCGCCGCCATATCTTCCGCCAAAGCATCGGCCAGCCGGTCATGCGGTTTTTGCGCGGCGTTGATCATGTTCATTCTAACCCCTTCAGGTATCGACACAAAGGTATCGACTCGGGGGGTAAACCCCGCGTAAACCCAATCCCATGAAGCTTTTATTGCGCACAACCGACCCCACCGTGATCGCCTTTGCTCAAGTGCTCCTTGAGGGCGAGGGTATAGACAGCTTTGTGATGGACGTCCACATGAGCACGCTGGAAGGCGGCATCGGATTGTTCCCGCGCCGGATGATGGTGGCGGACCGGGATTTGTTTCTGGCCCGCGCGGTGCTGGCGGATAATGCCATCCCGGACGGGCTTTGAATGGATGATTTGACGCAAGACGCCTTTCTGTGCGGCAAATTGCAGCTTTGGCAGCCAAGGCAGGGCTACCGGGCGGCGACCGATCCGGTTTTGCTGGCCGCCGCCTGCCCTGCCCTGCCCGGCCAATCGGTGCTGGACTTAGGCTGCGGTGTCGGGGCTGCGGCGCTTTGTCTCGCCCGGCGGGTGCCGGATTTGCGGCTGGCGGGGCTTGAGGTGCAGGCGGACTATGCCGCTTTGGCCCGGCGCAATGCCGAGGAGAATGGCGTCGCGATGCAGGTGGAGGTTGGCGATCTGGCTGATATGCCAAAACCGCTGCGGCTGGACTTTGACCATGTGATCGCCAACCCGCCCTATTATCCCAAAGGCGGCACACCCAGCCCAAATGCGGGCCGCGCCACCGCATTGCAGATCGACACCCCCTTGGGCGATTGGGTGCAGGCGGCCAGCAGGCGGTTGGCCCCCGGCGGTTGGCTGACGCTGATTTGCGGTGCGGATGGCTTGCCAGAAGTGCTGGCGGCGATGGGCGGCAAACTCGGTTCCGCCTCGGTGCTGCCGCTGACCCCGCGTGCGGGCAAACCCGCGTTGCGTATCTTGCTACGGGCGCGCAAAACCGGGCGGGCGGCGTTTCGGCTGCTGGCCCCCTTCGTGATCCATCACGGCACATCACATGACGGCGACCGCGAGAGCTACACGCCGCGCGCCAGCGCAATCTTGCGCAACGGCGAATCGCTTTCGGATGAATTCCGCTAATTCAACAAAACTAACGCAAAGGTTGTGCGAAACTTTGATGACACGACTCGGATTCTGTGCTGCACTTGGGAGGTTGTAAACAGCATCAGGAGGACTTGCATGACCGTCGCTTCCCATATCGCTGAACTGAAAAAGAAGCACGAAACCCTCTCATCCAAAGTCGAACAGGCGCAGCGCGCGCCCGCCGTGGATGACCTGCACATCGCCGATCTGAAAAAGCAAAAGCTGAAACTGAAAGAGGAAATTGGTCGGCTGAGCGCTTAACCCTTTTTGGCGCTGGCCGCAGGGCTTGCTTTCATTGCACTCGCTTTTGCCGCCAGCGCCGCACCCACTGTGATCAAAACCGCCGCCAACAGAATAGCGCTTGACGGCTGGGTAATCCCCGCAGCCACCAAAGCCAAAGTAGACAGCAAAGGTGCTGCATAAGAGGCGACCCCCAAAAGTTGGATGTCGCCTTTTTTCATGCCGATATCCCAAGTGAAAAAAGCCGCCCCAACCGGGCCGATACCAAGGGCTGCGACACTGGCCCAACCCAGCGCGCCTTGCGGCCAAGTGGTTGTTTCTAATGCCATATGTGCGATGGCGGAAAGTAGGGCGGTCGCCAAGCAGAACACTGTTACCGATTCGGTCGGCACGGCACCCAAACGCCGCGACAGTACGGAATAGACCGCCCAAGTCACCGCACAGAGGAACGCGAGTGTGAGGCCCAGCGTCGAACCGTGTCCCTCACCGCCGCGCGCCAGCACGATCAGCGCCGCCCCGGCAAAAGCGATCAATGCGCCGAGGATATGCAGCGGGCCGAGGCGCTCGCCGGACAGCAGCACGATGAACAGCGGCCAAAGGTAGGCGATCAGCCCGGTTTCGGCGGTGGGGGAAAGTCGAAACGCGGTGAAGTAAAGTAGGTGATAGCCGAACAGCCCCAACGTGCCAAAGGCATAGACCTTCCACGACACGGTTTTGAGCACGCCCAACCCCGCGCCCGTCATGGTCCAGATCAGGCCAATCGTGCCGCCAATGCCAAAGCACAAAGCGTTCAATAGCAGAGGTGGCACCGGGGCCGAGCCGATGGTGAACAAAGCCAGCAGCGCCCACATGGCAATGGCGGTGAGGCCGATCAGCGTTGCTTTGGTTTTGGTCATGGCGGTCCCTTTTGCTAGGGCATTACCTGCCGAATAAGCCCGCTTCGGGCAAGCAAAAAGGCCCAGCCGAAGCTGAGCCGTAGGGCGGGGTTCACCCCGCCAAACCGGGCGGCGGGGCGAACCCCGCCCTACCTCACACCACGAATTGCCCACCGTTGGCGGAAATCGTCGAGCCGGTGATGAATCCCGCATCATCCGAAGCGAGGAACACCACGATGCGCGCGATTTCTTCCGGCTCGCCCAAGCGGCCCACCGGAATCTGCGGAATGATCCGCTCTTTCAACACCTTCTCATCAATCGCCTTCACCATATCGGTGCCGATATAGCCGGGGCAGATCGCGTTCACCGTGATGCCCGCGCGCGCGCCTTCAGCGGCAAGCGCCTTGGTAAAGCCAAGATCGCCGGATTTCGCGGCGGAATAGTTCACTTGGCCCGCTTGGCCTTTCTGGCCGTTGATCGAGGAAATGCTGATCACCCGGCCAAACTTGCGATCGCGCATCCCGGTCCACAACGGATGGGTCAGGTTGAAAAGCCCGGTCAGGTTGGTGTCGATGACTTCCTTCCACTGGCCGGGGGTCATTTTGTGGAACATCGCATCGCGGGTGATGCCCGCGTTGTTGACCAGCACGTCGACCGGGCCCAGATCAGCCTCGACCTTCGCAATCCCTGCCACGCAGGCATCGTAATCGGCCACCGACCATTTATAGGTGGCAATCCCGGTCTCGGCCGTGAACGCCGCCGCCGCTTCGTCATTGCCCGCGTAGTTTGACGCAACCGTATATCCAGCCGCTTTCAGCGCCACCGCAATCGCCGCACCAATACCGCGCGAGCCACCAGTCACCAATGCTACTTTTGCCATCCGTTCCTCCTCCAAGGTTACTTTTGAAGCCATGCTGTCAACATAAGGCTTTTGAAATCATGTTACCCAGACGCGCAAATGGGCGCAATAATATTGCGCCCATTTGCCGCATTTTATTTCAATATATCGCAGACTTAAGCGCGCTCAATGCACATCGCCACGCCCATGCCGCCCCCGATGCACAGGGTTGCAAGGCCTTTTTTGGCATCGCGACGGCCCATCTCATGAATCAGCGTGTTCAAAATCCGCGCGCCCGAAGCCCCGATCGGGTGGCCGATCGCAATCGCGCCGCCGTTGACGTTGACCTTGCTGGTGTCCCAGCCCATGTCTTTGTTCACCGCACAAGCCTGCGCCGCAAACGCCTCATTCGCCTCAATCAGATCGAGATCAGCGGCCTTCCAGCCAGCTTTCTCCAGCGCCTTGCGGCTGGCGAAAATCGGGCCGACGCCCATGATCGACGGGTCAAGGCCCGCAGTTGCATAGGACGCGATCCGCGCCAAAGGTTTCAGGCCGCGCTTCACAGCATCAGCTTCCGTCATCAGCAGCACCGCCGCAGCACCATCGTTCAACCCCGAAGCATTCGCCGCCGTGACAGAGCCATCCTTGGTAAACGCCGGGCGCAGTTTCTGCATCGATTCGAGGGTTGCACCATGACGGATGTATTCGTCCTGATCGACCACCACATCACCCTTGCGGGTCTTGATGGTGAAGGCCACGATCTCATCCTTGAACTTGCCCGCCTTCTGCGCGGCTTCGGCTTTGTTCTGCGAGGCCAAAGCAAATTCGTCCTGCATTTCGCGGGAAATCTGCCACTGGTTCGCAACGTTCTCGGCGGTTTGGCCCATGTGATAGCCGTTGAACGCATCCCACAGCCCGTCGCGGATCATGCTGTCGATGAAGTTCATATCGCCCATTTTTTGCCCAGCGCGCAGATGCGCGACATGGGGGGACAGCGACATGCTTTCCTGACCGCCTGCAACGATGATATTGGCATCGCCCAGCTGCACATGCATCGCACCCAAAGCCACCGCTCGCAGACCCGAGCCGCAAACTTGGTTCAGCGACCACGCCGACGCCTCTTTCGCCAGACCCGCACGGATATGCGCTTGGCGGGCGGGGTTTTGGCCTTGGCCTGCGGTCAGCACTTGGCCGAGAATGGTCTCAGACACTTCGGCCTTGTCGATTCCGGCGCGGGCCACGACGGCCTCAATCACCGCAGCGCCCAGCTCATGCGCCGGGGTGGCCGCGAAGGCTCCGTTAAAGCTGCCCACAGCGGTGCGTGCCGCCGATACGATTACCACATTGGTCATGACTAGCGCCCTCTCCCAGAAACTATCCGGCAAAGCCCTGCTTCGCCGACCTGAACAATGCCCTAGGTTGACAGCCGCTGAAAAGCAAGTTTTCTGCATGGCCAGATTGACGCAGGGTCAACCCTGCCGATTTCAAGCCGTTTTTCGCGCGGCATTGCGGTCAAACGCGGGCTTTAGGGTGGCTGCGCCAAACAAATATCCCTGCATACAATCCACCCCCATGCTTTGCAGCATCTGCGCCTCTGCTGCCGTCTCGACCGATTGCGCGACGGTAAACATTTGAAAATGCTTTCCAATCGACAACAGCGCCGCCGTCAGCACTTGGTTATCAGCGTCCTGATGGATGTTGCGGATGAACTGGCCATCCAGTTTCAGGATATCAAAGTAGAAATCCTTGAAATAGCGGATCGCCATATTGCCCGAACCGAAATTGTCCAATGCAAAGGCCACGCCCGCGCCTTTCAGATCATCCATGAAGGCCACCACCAGTTCGGGCACCTGCATCGCCGAGCTTTCGGTGATTTCGAGAATCAGCCGCTCGCCAATCGAGGGAGCAACCGAAAGCCCGCGCATCAGCACCTGTTTCCAGCGCGCATAGCCGATGGAGCGCGCCGACATGTTGATCGACAACCGCAGATCCGGCACCCGCGCCAGCGCCGCGAGGCCAATTTCCAGCGCGGCACAGTCGATTTCGCGGCCAATTTCGTGGCTTTCGACCGCCTCCATAAAATCTTTTGCCGGAATCACCCGCCCGATCGGGTCAAGCACCCGGATCAGCCCTTCCTGAAACGCCACGCGGGCCGCGTCGCGGGCCAAGACAACGGGCTGATAGGCCAAGCGCAGGCGTTTGGTATCAATGGCTTGCCGTACCATCGACAGGGTTTCGCGGTCGCCAACCGAGATCGCCACACCCAAAGGGCTTGCCACGCCCGCCTGCGCATCCAAGCGCGGCTTAGGTTTTGGCATGATCATAGCGATGCTCCTGCGCGTTGGGCCTACAGATGGACACATTGCCGTCACAACGGTAAAAGACGCCTTAAGTATTGGGGTTTTAGGCCAATTTTAATGATTATGAGGGCGAGATGAGCGATGAGAGCCAACGCTGCGGCTGGTGCGGCAGCGATCCTTTGTATGTCGCCCACCATGATGACGAATGGGGTCGCCCCGAGCGCGATCCGCGCGCATTGTTTGAATGTCAGATTCTGGAAGGCTTTCAAGCGGGCCTGTCTTGGATCACCATTCTGCGACGGCGTGAGACGTTTCGCGCGGCGTTTGCCGGGTTTGATCCTGCGGTGCTGGCGACATGGGGTGAGGCGGACACTTTGCGCCTTCTGCAAGACCCCGGCATCATCCGCCATCGCGGCAAGATTGAGGCGACCTTTGCGGGCGCGCGCGCTTATCTCGCGATTGAGGCGCGGGAGGGGTTTGCGAACTTCATTTGGAAGCATGTCGGCGGCTATCCGGTGGATCGCCAACTGGGCAGTTTGACTCAAGCCGTCGCGCAGACAGAGGCGTCAGTGGCTTTGTCGAAGGCGCTGAAGGCCGAGGGGTTCAAATTTGTCGGCCCGACCATCAGCTATGCCTTCATGCAGGCGGTGGGCATGGTGAATGACCATCTGGTGAGCTGCCCTTGGCATGGCAAAATGACGGTCTAGGCGGATACAATCCCGTCACAGAATCGATTCAAGCTGCACCCATAGTCAGCCTTGGGGCTATTTTCCCCGTCTGTCCCACTTCTCGGCTGGCATTTTGCAGCCAAGCCCTCGGACCAGTCCCCCGGTCCGAGGGCTTTTTTCATCGCGAATGCGGCGAAAGCCTGCGCATTGGGGCAACTTGTCGGGCAGGCTTCCGCTTGGGCAGACGCGCGCCCTTCCCGCAGGCAGTGCCACATGCTTAAGCTTGCGGCAAAGCAGCAGGAGATCAGCATGACTTTCGGCCATACCGGGAAATCCATCCGCACCTTTTGGGACGGGCGCTGGCATGATGGCGATATGGCGGTGATGAAGGCGGCGGATCATGGCATCTGGCAGGGCACCTCGGTGTTCGACGGCGCGCGTTATTTCGACGGCATGTGCCCGGATCTCGATCTGCATTGCGCACGGGTGAATCGCTCGGCCGAGGCGTTGATGATCACCCCGACCTGCGCACCCGAGGATATGGCCGCGATCATCCGCGAGGGGTTGCAGGCGTTTGGGCCGGGGCAAGCGGTGTATATCCGTCCGATGTATTGGGCGCTGCATGGGTCCGAGTTGGGGATCGTGCCGATGACCGGGGCGACAGGGTTTGCGATCTCGCTGGAGGAGGTCGCGATGCCGGACCGGGATTTTGCCACCACGCTGACGCTGACACGGTTCCGCCGTCCGGTGTTGGAGGATGCGGTCTGCAATGCCAAGGCGGGCTGTCTTTATCCGAATAACGCGCGGATGCTGGTTGAGGCGCAGGGCAAGGGGTTTGGCAATGCTTTGGTGGCGGATGCGTTGGGGAATCTGGCCGAGAGTGCGACCGCGAATGTGTTTCTGGTGAAGGATGGCGTGGTGTTCACGCCGATTCCAAACGGCACGTTTCTGGCCGGGATCACAAGGGCGCGGCATATTTCCAACCTGCGGGCGGATGGGGTGGAAGTGCGGGAAGCGGTGCTGACGTTTGAGGATGCTCATGCGGCGGATGAGATTTTCCTGTCGGGCAATTTCGCCAAAGTGACGGCGGTGAAGGCGTTTGATGACACCGAATACAAGGATCGCCCGATGACGGCCCGGGCGCGCAAGCTGTATTGGGAATGGGCGGCGGGGCAGCGCTAGGCCCGCTTGCCTTCCCTAGCCCTCGGTTGCATGATCGCGGCGTTAGGGGAGATCAGGATGCGGAAGTTTCTTGTCGTGCTGGATGACAGCCGGGAATGTCTGAACGCGATGCGATTTGCGGCGCTTAGGGCGGCGCATACGGGCGGGGGGGTGCAGGTTCTGTCGATCATCCCGCCCGAGGAGTTCCAGCATTGGATGGGGGTTGCGGACCTCATGCGGGCCGAGGCGCGTGAGCGGATCGAGGCGCATTTCGAAGTGTTCGCACAGTGGATGCGCGACAAGCAAGGGGTGAACCCGGAACTGATCATCCGCGAGGGCGATCCGGTGGCGGAGATTCTGGCACAGGTCAAGGAAGACCCGGCGGTGGGGATTTTGGTGCTGGGGGCGGGCACCGAGAAATCCGGGCCGGGGCCGCTGGTGACGGCGATGACGCGGTCTTCGGGCAGCCTGCCGATCCCGATCACCATCGTTCCGGGGGATATGAGCAAGGAACGGTTGGAGAGCATTACTTAGGGTGGTCCCAACTCGGGACCATTGATTTCATTGGCGGATTTTGAACGGTGTGGGGTATGGTTAATGGGGTTTAACCATGCTGGTCGTATCGGCGCCCAAGTTTGAACTTATGGTTGGGCTATATCTTATGCAGCGAGATCGCTTTTCCTAGGACACAGAAGTTGTGCTTCCGATGAAATTTGTTGACGATATGGGCTTTGGAACGCTCGTTGCGGCTGGCAAACTGCGCGGTTTCAATTAGACATGTGGTTTGCGTGACTTTGCTGCCGTCCGCTGGCTTGCGGCCAGTATCTGCATTGGAGTGGCAAAGGGACAGGCTCCTCTTGGTGTAGCCTCATCTAAGACAGCCTGCGCAATCTGCCCCGTGGCCTAACGAAGACGATATGATAGGTCTGGCGATCAGTTTTCTTCTGCCTCTGCACCCGAAAGGCAAGGTTCCTCCCGCACGACCGCGTGGGAGCAGAAACGCTTCGTTTCCTCTGGACTTAGTATTTCTGATCGGAACTCGGATTTACCCCCTATCGAGGCCATGTGCTCCGTAATCTCGGAAATCGTCGGCTTCGTACCGGCGTCCAGAAGAAGCTCGCGGTAAGCAAGCATCTCATTCTTCAACTCGATTCCGTTGGCGGTGTCACGAACCAGAATATCCACGATACGACCATCACTGCAGTCAATGAGCCGCCAAGTAGACCCCACCCCTTCGGCAACGTCGTAGCTCTCGTCAAAGCCCGGCAACGGATGGCAGAACTGTTCGTCGTATCCGTGTACTCCGATGAATTCGCATTCGGAAACCGCGATGCCTGCAGCGTCTTTTGTCTCGTAACAAGATTCTTGGGGGTCAGGGAAATGCAGGACTTCGGCGCTAGTCTCTTGTGTCAAGGTGATTGTAGCGCCGATTATAAAAAATAATATCAACGACTTCACAGGGAACTCCTCATCGTAAATCGTCACGGTAAAGAGCAATCCTCCGCCCCAAAGCACGATCCCATCGGCCGAGTGTATTCGTCAAACGGAAAAGTGGCGACCAGAGGCGATCTTGCATCCATGCGGAGCAATGTCGGGCTAAAGGGACAAAGCGAAGGCAAACCGGGGCGGCATTTCCGACCATATCACGGCGGCGGCGGTGCCGATTTACTGCTATCAGTAGCGCCGGGCGGCTTTTTTTGGGGGGGGCGGCTTGGGGGTGAGGCCATCTGTCTCAGCCTGTATCTCGCGCGATGGGGGTATGGTGTTGGCAAAGCGAGGTTTCCGCCATGCAGCTTCCCTCCCATGCGCAACTGATCGCCCCACGGGCGGAGTTGGCTTACATGGATTGTCAAAGCGTTACCCTGCCCGCGCCGATTACGGCGCTTGAGGCTTGGCGGGTGGTGATGGCGAAGCCGCTGCCGGGGTTGGGCGCGGCGATTTGGCTGCGGGATACGATTTCGGCGCGGTTTGGGGTGGCGCGGATTGGCGGGTTTTCCGGGGATAGGATGGATGATCCACAGGTGGGGGAGCATCTCGATTTCTTTTTGATCGAGCATATCGACGATCAGGTGTTGTCGCTGACCGCGCGCGACACGCATCTGGATGTGATGACTTGCGTGACGGTGGAGGGCGCGCAGGTGGCGATCACCGCCTCGGTGGTGACGCATAACTGGTTTGGGCGGCTTTACATGCTGCCGGTGGCACCTGCGCATCGGCTGATCGTTTGGGCGATGCTGCGGCGGTTGCGGCGGGGATAGTCGAGAGTTGGGGTGACTGCCCTGCGCTGGCTGCATTTCGCACTTGCGGCATTGTGCGCTTTGTTGTTGCAGCATTTTGCCCTATATTCGATGCGGGAGGACAAAAGGAGCACGCTATGAGCCGCAATCTGTCCGACACCGTCTTGGCTTTCACGCCCGCCACGATCCGCGCCGCCGAAGAATCGATCGCTTACTTCAAAGCGCCTGCGCGGCCCAAGCTGAAGCCCGTGGCTGTCTTGACGCCGCTTGAGGCGATGTATGCATATTATGATGCGGCCTGAGGCGTTTTAGAACGGTTCCAAACTTGACTTCCGGGTGCTGAGGGCGCATATCCGAGTGGAATAGTCGGAGAAAAGACCATGTTCATCCAGACCGAATCCACCCCGAACCCGGCGACGCTGAAGTTCCTGCCGGGGCAAGCTGTGCTGGAGATGGGCACCGCTGATTTTCCCAGCGTTGAGACGGCGGTAAAGTCGCCGCTGGCGAAGCGGATTTTCGCGACGGGTCAGGTGACCGGGGTGTTTCTGGGCACCGATTTCATCACTGTGACCAAGGCGGAAGGTGCCGATTGGCAGCATATCAAGCCCGCGATCTTGGGCGCGATCATGGAGCATTTCCAATCGGGTGCGGCGGTGATGGAGGGCGAGGGTCAGGCGGCCCATGCGGCCCACTCGGGTGAGGATTCCGATATCGTCAACCAGATCAAAGAGTTGCTGGATACGCGCGTACGTCCGGCTGTGGCGCAGGATGGTGGCGACATCACCTTCCACGGCTTTGATCGCGGTGTGGTCTATCTGCATATGAAGGGCGCTTGCGCGGGGTGCCCGTCCTCGACCTTGACCTTGAAGATGGGGATCGAGAACCTGCTGCGGCATTACATCCCGGAAGTGCTGGAAGTGCGCCCCGTTGCGGCCTGATCTAATACTGGCATTTGACACGTCGGCGGCGCATTGCGCCGCCGCTTTGTTATTGGAGGGCCGGGTCTGGCTGAAGACCGAGGCGATGGAGAAGGGGCAGGCTGAACGGCTGATGCCTTTGGTATCCGAGTTGATGGCCGAGGCGAGGGTGGTTTTGGCGGATGTGACAGCGATTGGCGTCGGCACCGGGCCGGGGAATTTTACTGGGGTGCGGATTGCGGTGGCGGCGGCGCGGGGCTTGGCTTTGGGCTTGGGTGTGCCTGCGATTGGGGTGACGCGGCTGGAAGCGGCGGCGTTTGGGTTGCCGCGCCCGGTGACGGTGATCGAGGATGCGCGGCGCGGTGAGGTTTATGTGCAGCGGTTTGAGGTGGACGGGCCGGGACAAGCGCGGATTGTCGCGGCGGAGGCTTTGGTGACGGAGGGCGCGGTGGCGGGGCACAATGGCTTGAAAAGCCTGCCGATTGCCGAGGCGATTGCGCGGATTGCTTTGGGTCGTTTGGGGTCGGTGCAGCCGCGTCCTGCGCCGTTCTATCTGCGCGGGGCGGATGCAGCTCCGCCCAGTGATCCGCCGCCGGTTATTCTTGATCTGGCAGCATCGTGACGCCGGACGAGATGGCGGCGGTGCATGCGGCGTGTTTCACCACGCCGCGGCCGTGGTCAGCGGCAGAGATTGCCAGTATTCTGGGCAGCGCTTTCGTGTTTGTGTTGACCGAACCCAGCGGGTTTCTGATTGGTCGGGTGGTGGCGGGGGAAGCCGAATTGCTAACGCTGGCCGTTGACCCCGGCGCGCGCAAGCGGGGCACCGGCGGGCGGTTGGTGGATGGCTTTTTGGCTGAGGCCAAAGCGCGCGGGGCCGAATCAGTTTTTCTGGAAGTGCTGGCGACAAACCTGCCCGCGCAGAGCCTTTACGCGCGCAAAGGCTTTGAGCAGAAAGGCAAACGTCGCGATTATTACCAATCTCCGACTGGCGAACGTCTGGATGCTTTGGTGCTGGTGCGGGCGGTTTAGCGCGTCGCAGCCGCCAAATTACTGACCAAATGGTATATTTTTCACCGCTGCGCCGCGGCGGCACGGTCTTGTCACGCAGACGTGCCACAGATTCCTGTTGACCCTCTCGCAAAGCACTGTCCTAAATCCAGCACGACCCGCACGTTGCAGGCAATCTGCGCCGCACGCGATGGGAAACAAAAATGCTAACAACACGGAAACCGGGAAAAAATTATGACCCTGATGAAACACCTGCTGGGTGCGGCGGCGACTTTGGCGCTGACTGCGGGCGCGGCTTTGGCGGAACCTGCGATCATCTTCGATCTGGGCGGCAAGTTCGACAAATCGTTCAACGAGGCGGCGTTCAACGGCGCTGAGAAATGGGCGAAGGAAACCGGCGGCACCTATAAAGAGCTGGAAATGCAGTCGGAAGCCCAGCGCGAGCAGGCTTTGCGGTCTTTGGCCGAAGATGGCGCCAACCCGATCATCATGACCGGCTTTGCCTTTGGCGATGTGCTGAACACTGTGGCACCGGACTTCCCCGACACAAAGTTTGGCATCATCGATATGGTGGTGGATCAGCCGAACGTGAAATCGGTGGTGTTTACCGAGGATCAGGGCAGCTATCTGGTCGGGATGATGGCTGGCTTGGCGTCGAAAACCAACACCGTCGGCTTCATCGGCGGCATTGATATCCCGCTGATCCGTCGCTTTGGCTGCGGCTATGCGCAGGGCGTCAAGGCCGTGAAGCCGGATGCGACGGTTATTCTGAACATGACCGGCACCACTCCGGCGGCTTGGAATGACCCGGTGAAGGGGGCTGAACTGGCGAAAGCACAGAAATCGCAGGGCGCGGACGTGATCTACGCGGCGGCTGGCGGCACCGGCGTCGGCGTTCTGCAAACGGCTGCGGATGAGGGGATTCTGTCGATCGGCGTCGACAGCAACCAGAACTACATGCATCCCGGTCAAGTGCTGACCTCGATGATGAAACGCGTCGATAACGCGGTCTATGAGGCGTTCAAAGAGGGTGAAGACCTGAAGCCCGGCATCAACGTGATGGACCTGAAAGCGGGCGGCGTCGATTACGCAATGGACGAGAACAACGCCAAGCTGGTGACGCCGGAGATGAAGGCGGCTGTCGATGCGGCGGCAGAAAAGATCAAATCGGGCGAGTTGGTGGTGCATGACTACATGTCGGACAACACCTGCCCGGCGGCTTCGTTCTGATGGCGGCTACGGCCAATGGGGGGCGGCAGGCAACTGCCGCCCTCTCTCCCTATGCGATTGAACTGAAAGGCATATCGAAAGCCTTTGGCCCGGTTCAGGCCAATAAAGACATCAATATCGCGGTGCCGCGCGGCACCATTCACGGCATCATTGGCGAGAATGGCGCGGGTAAATCGACGCTGATGTCGATCCTCTATGGGTTTTACCGCGCCGATGCGGGCGAGATTTTCATTAACGGTCAGTTGACGCCGATCCCCGACAGCCAGAGCGCCATTCGCGCCGGTATTGGGATGGTGTTTCAGCACTTCAAGCTGGTGCAGAATTTTACCGTGCTGGAGAATGTGATCCTTGGGGCCGAGGATGGCCCGATGTTGAACACTTCGCTGGCGAAGGCGCGCAAGGTTCTGGGGGAATTGTCGCGCGAATATGAGATGGATGTCGACCCGGATGCGCTGATTGAGGATTTGTCGGTAGGGCATCAGCAGCGGGTGGAGATTCTGAAGGCTTTGTATCGGCAAGCCGATATTCTGATTCTGGACGAGCCGACCGGGGTGTTGACCCCGGATGAGGCCGACCACTTGTTCAGGATTTTGCACGGCTTGAAGGAGCAGGGCAAGACCATCATCCTGATCACTCACAAGCTGCGCGAGATTATGGAGGCGACGGATAACGTCTCGGTGATGCGGCGCGGAACGATGGTGGGGACGGTGAAGACGGCTGAGTCGTCGCCGGAGTCTTTGGCCGAGCTGATGGTGGGGCGCAAGGTTTTGCTGGAGGTCGAGAAGGTTAAAGCGACGCCGGGGGCTGTCGTGCTGGCGGTGGAAAACCTGCGGGTGAAGGATGATGATGGCGTTGAGCGGCTGAAAGGCGTCAGTTTCGAGATCCGTGCCGGGGAGATTCTGGGCATCGCCGGGGTGGCGGGCAATGGCCAGTCGGAACTGCTGGAGGCTTTGGGCGGCATCGCCCGCGCCACCGGGCGGATCACGCTGAAGGGGGCGGATTTGCCCTTGGTGGGGTTGGCTGCGAATGGGCAGACTCGGCGTGAAGCGGGGATCGCGCATGTGCCGGAGGATCGTCAGCATCTGGGGCTAATCATGGATTTCTCGGCTTGGGAAAACGTGGCGTTTGGCTATCACAACGATCCTAAGTACCAGAAAAACGCTGTGTTCATGGATAACGACGCGCTGCGGGCGGATACCGAGGCCAAGATGGCCCGCTATGACGTGCGCCCGCCGATTGCGACCTTGGCTGCGAAAAATTTCTCGGGTGGCAATCAGCAAAAGATCGTGGTGGCGCGCGAGATGGAGCAGAACCCGGACCTTTTGCTGATCGGTCAGCCGACGCGGGGGGGGGATATTGGTGCGATTGAGTTCATCCACAAGCAGATCATTGCGTTGCGCGATGCGGGCAAGGCTATTCTGCTGGTCTCGGTGGAACTCGATGAAATCATGAGCCTTTCCGACCGGATCGCAGTGATGTTTGACGGGCATATCATGGGCACGGCGGACCCAGAGACCACGAATGAGCGCGCGTTGGGGCTGTTGATGGCGGGTGTGTCTGACAAGTCGGACGTGAGCGGGAAGGTTTGAGATGAGAAAACTACCGCAATGGGCCGATGTGGTGCTGGTGCCGCTGATCTCGCTGTTGCTGGCGGCATTGGTCGCGGCGATTGTGCTTTTGGCGATTGGGCAGAGCCCGACGAAGGCCTTGGGGATCATGGTGGAGGGCGCGTTCGGCTCGGCGAATGGCTGGGGTTATACGCTGTATTACACCACCAGTTTCATCTTTACCGGGCTGTCGGTGATCGTGGCGTTTCATGCAGGCCTGTTCAACATCGGGGGCGAGGGACAGGCGCAGCTGGGGGGCTTGGGCGTGGCGCTGGTGTGCCTCGCGCTGCCTTGGCCGCATTGGACGGTTGCCTTGTTGGCGGCAACCTTGGGGGCGGCAGTTTTCGGTGCGGCTTGGGCGGCGATCCCGGCCTATTTGCAGGCGAAACGTGGCAGCCATATCGTGATCACCACGATCATGTTCAACTATATCGCCTCGGCCTTCATCGTCTACATGCTGGTCGACGTGCTGCGGCCTGCGGGGCAGATGGACCCGGCCTCGGCGCGGTTCCCAGTGGGGGCGAAGCTGCCGGCATTGTCGGATATGCCTTATATCTCTGAGTTTTTCGCCAAGCTGAACCCGGATGGCACGCCGAAGCTAACCAAAGCCGGGGTGGCGATGTATTCCAACGTCCCTGCCAATGTGACGCTGTTCATCGCGTTGGCGGCTTGTGTGGTGGTGTGGCTGCTGCTGTGGTGCACAAGGCTGGGGTATCAGATCCGGGCGTTTGGCAAATCGGAGGCTGCGTCGAAATACGCCGGGATCAATCCGGTGAAGATCACCATGATCGCGATGCTGATTTCGGGCGGTCTGGCGGGCATGATGGCGATCAACAATGTGATGGGAAGCGCCGAACGGCTGTTGCAGAACTCGGCGGAGGGTGCGGGGTTCATCGGCATCGCGGTGGCGCTGATGGGGCGCAATCATCCGTTGGGGGTGTTGCTGGCGGCGCTGTTGTTCGGGTTTCTCTATCAGGGCGGGGCGGCTTTGGGGCTGAACACCACTATTCCGATTGAGATGCGGATCGTGGTGCAGGGCCTCGTGATCCTGTTCACCGGGGCGCTGGATCAGATGGTGCGGATGCTGCTCGTGTGGCTGTTCAGCTTCGGGCGAAAGGCGGCTGCGTGATGGATTACGAAACGCTGATGCAGATTTTGGGCTCGACGGTGCGGCTGGGAACGCCGCTGCTGCTGGCCTGCCTTGCCGGGTTGTTTTCGGAACGCGCCGGGATTTTCGACATCGGGCTAGAGGGCAAGATGCTGGCCGCAGCGATGGCGGCGGGGTCGGTGGCAGCGATGTCAGGCTCGGCTTGGGTCGGGCTGCTGGCGGGGATTGGTGCCTCGCTGATTTTTGCGATGCTGAATGGCGTGGCGTCGATCACCTTCCGGGGCAATCAGTTGATTTCCGGCGTGGCGCTGAACTTCCTGTCGTCGGGGATCACGGTGCTGGTGGCGCAGGCGCTGTTTGGTCAGGGCGGGCGTACGCCGCCCTTGGACGGGGCGGCGCGGTTCAACCCGATCACCCTGCCCTTCGCCGAGGCATTGCATGATGTGCCGCTGATCGGGCCATTATATTATGAAGTGATTTCGGGCCACTCGATTCTGGTTTATGCGGCGATGTCTTTCGTGCCGCTGACGTGGTGGGTGCTTTACCGGACAAGGTTCGGGCTGCGGTTGCGCGCGGTGGGGGAAAACCCGGCAGCGGTGGATACAGCCGGGGTTTCCGTCAAGGGCTTGCGCTTTGCCGCCGTGGCGATCACCGGGGTTTTGTGTGGCATTGCGGGGACTTACATGGCGACCGCTTTGCAGGCGGGGTTTGGGCGTGAGATGACGGCGGGGCGCGGCTATATCGCTTTGGCCGCGCTGATCTTCGCGAAATGGCGTCCGTGGCAGGCTTTGGGGGCGACGATGCTGTTCGGGTTTTTCCAAGCTTTGGCCCTGCGCCCGGATGTGGTGGAAAAGATCGCGCGGTTCAAAGTGCCGGTTTCGGCGCTGGACGCCTTGCCCTATATCCTGACGGTGTTGGTGCTGGCGGGCTTTGTCGGCAAGGCCATTCCGCCGCGTGCGGCTGGCGAGCCTTATGTGAAAGAGCGCTGAGAGGGGGTCCGGGGGATGCGAAATCCCCCGGCGTTTGCCACGAAGGACAGCCGATGATTGATGACACCTCCGCCCTTGTCGCACAAATCCAAGCCCGCGCAGGGGCGGCCCCGGTGAAATTCGGCCTGATCCTCGGCTCGGGTCTGGGGCATCTGGCGCAGGCGGTGCAGGGGGTGGCGATCCCTTACGCCGATCTGCCGGGGTTCCCGCATGTCGGTGTTTCCGGCCACAACCCTCATCTGGTGATCGGCGATCTGGAGGGTTGCCGCGTCGCGGTGTTCGGGGCGCGTGAGCATTATTATGAGAACGGCAATGCGGCGGCGATGCGCCTGCCGCTGAGTGTCCTGAAAGGCTTGGGCGCAGAGGCGCTGATTGCCACCAATGCGGCGGGGTCTTTGCGCCCCGATATTCGCCCCGGCGATCTGATGCTGCTGCATGATCACATCAACTTTTCAGGCCTAAACCCACTGATCGGTGAGAAAACCGACGCGCGGTTTGTGCCGATGACCACGGCGCATGATGCGGGTCTGCGCGCGGGCCTGAAAGCTTCGGCGCAGGCGGTGGGTGTCGTGTTACCGGAAGGCGTTTATGCATGGTATTCCGGCCCCTCGTTTGAAACCCCTGCTGAAATCCGCGCGATCAAGATCCTTGGCGGCGATGCGGTGGGGATGTCGACGGTGCCCGAAGTCATCCTCGCGCGCTTTCTGGGGCTCAAGGTCGCGGCTATCTCGACCATCACCAATATGGCGGCAGGCATGTCGGACGAGCAGATCAGCCACGAACATACCAAGGCGATGGCGCCCTTAGGTGCGGCGAAACTGGAACAGGTGCTGCGTCATTTTCTGCGCACGCAACTGTGACGGCCACAAGGGTTTGACAAGGCCCGCAAACCCGCGCAAGGCTTAAGGAAATCCTTCTCTTTCCGGGCCTTGCGCCAATGCAAATCTACCTCCCCATCGCCGAGGTTTCGATCAACGCCTTCCTGTTGCTGGGATTGGGCGGCATGGTCGGGTTTTTGTCAGGCATGTTCGGCGTCGGTGGTGGCTTTCTGATCACGCCGCTGTTGTTGTTCGTCGGCGTGCCGCCCGGTGTGGCGGTGGCGACCGGGGCCAATCAGGTGGTGGCCTCGTCGATCTCGGGCGTTTTAGTGCAGATGAAGCGCAAGGGCGTCGATTTCCGCATGGGGCTGGTGCTGCTGGCGGGCGGTTTTGCCGGATCGTTCATTGGCGTCAAGGTGTTCGCTTGGATGACCGCCTTGGGCCAGATCGACCTGTTCGTGCAGCTCAGCTATGTGCTGTTTCTGGGGCTGATCGGCAGCATGATGTTTGCCGAAAGCGCGCGGGCGCTGATCCGGGCGCGCAGGGCGGGGGCGGCGGCCCCGGTGCGGCGGGCGCATGTCCACACATGGGTGCATCGGCTGCCGTTGCAGATGAAATTCCGCGCCTCGGGCCTCTATATCTCGGTGCCGCCGCCTGCTGCGATTGGCGCAGGGGTGGGTTTTTTGTCGGCGATCATGGGGGTGGGCGGCGGTTTCATTCTGGTGCCGGCGATGATCTACCTTTTGGGGATGCCGACGCGGGTGGTGGTGGGCACCTCGCTGTTCCAGATCATTTTCGTCACCGGTTTCACCACGATCATGCATGCGATCAACAGCCAGACCGTCGATATGATGCTGGCGTTTCTGCTGATCCTGGGTGGGGTGATCGGCGCACAGATCGGTGCACGGCTGTCGACCCGGCTGAAGGCGGAGCAGCTGCGCATCATGCTGGCGGTGCTCGTGCTGACCGTCAGCTTCAAGATCGCGCTGGATCTGCTGCTGCAACCGGTCGAGTTGTTCTCGGTGACACCGGGGCTGTTGCCATGATCCGGGCGCTGATCCTGCTGCTGGCCCTGACCAGTGCTGCCCTGACCAGCACCGCCATGGCGAATGAGGCTTTGGTCACCGGCCTCAGCCAAAACCGCGTGCAGATCACCGCGAATTTCGACGGCTCGGAAATCCTGATCTATGGCGCGGTCAAGCGCGACGCCCCTGCCCCGGCTGGCCCGCCGCTGGAGGTGATCGTGACGGTCGAAGGCCCCAGCACCGGGCTGATCATCCGTCGCAAGGAACGGGTGGCGGGGATCTGGCTGAACCGCTCGGCGGTCAATGTCGATGCAGCGCCCAGCTTTTACGCGGTGGCGACCACCGACAAGCTGGATAAAATCCTGTCCGGCACCGAGGATCTGCGCCACCATATCACCATCCCGCAAGTAATCCGCGCGGTGGGCATCAGCGATGAGGCCGAAAACGCCCCGGATTTTGTCGCAGCATTAGAACGTATCCGCCTCGATGAAAGCCGCTACCGCATCGCCGAACGCTCGGTGCAGCTGGCGGATGAGACGTTGTTTCGCACCGATGTGGCGCTGCCCGCCAATCTGAGGGAAGGCAATTACAAGGTGCGGTTGTTCATCCTGCGCGGCGGCGTGGTGCTCGATACCCAAGAACGCCTGATCGCGGTGCGCAAGGCCGGGTTGGAGCGCTTCCTCTACAACCTCGCGCATCAGCAACCGCTGCTCTATGGCGTGCTGTCGCTGGTGATGGCGGCAGTGGCGGGTTGGGCTGCCTCGGCGGCGTTCCGGTTCGTGCGCTAAAACCAAACTGCCCCAGATTGCTCTTTTTGAAATACTCCCGCCGGAGGCTTCCACGCGCCCACCGCGTCAGACTATCCCCCGGCAGCGCCGCCGCGTGGTGCCTCGATGGCACCCAAGGCGGCACCCCGGTTCCGCTCAGCGCAGCGCCGCAGGCAAAGCCCGCCACAACGTCAGCGCGCGGAGCAGGTTCAGCAGCATCAGCGCCGCCCAAAGCCCATGGTTGCCCGCCAAGGGGATCAGCACGACAAGCCCCAAAGCATAAAGCGCCACGGCCACCAGCATCGCGCGCAGCATCGCCCCGGTCAGCAGGGCACCGATGAACACACCGTCGAGGATCCAGCTGGCCACCCCCAACAGCGGCGCGGCCACCAGCCATGGCAGATAGCGGAGCGCCTCGGTGCGCACATCCTGCGCCGTGGTCATCAGCGCGATGATCTGGCCGCCGAGCACTGCAAACAGCAACGCCATCGCCGCCGCCCCGGCAAAGCCCCATCGCAACGCAATCGCTTTCGCCCGTCGCGCCTGCCGCCAAGACTGCGCGCCGACCGCTTGGCCGACCAGCGCCTCGGCGGCGAAGGCGAAGCCGTCCAGCGCATAGGCGGTCAGTTCCAGAAACTGCATCAGCACATGATTGGCCGCCAGCGTCACATCACCAAACCGCGCGCCCAAGAACACAAAGCTGGTGAACGACAGTTGCAACAGCACCGATCGTCCCATGATGTCGCGGCTGGCGTGGAACATCGCGCGCAGCGGGGCGGCGTGGAACACTCTGCCCCAAGCCTGCCGCAGCACTGCGCCGAAACCATCGCGCGCCAGCCACAAAGCCAGCGCCAGACCCGCCCATTCCGCGATCAGCGTGGCACTCGCCACACCCGCCACGCCCCAATGCAGCCCCAGCACGAACCACAGGTTCAGCACCACGTTCAGCCCGTTCTGCAGCAGTTGCAGCACCAGCACCGCCCGCGTGCGCTCTAGGGCGATCAGCCAACCCGACAGCGCATAAAGCATGATCGTCGCGGGTGCCCCCCAGATGCGGATGCTCAGATAGCTCCGCGCATAGGCCTCGACCGCATCAGAGGCGGGAGCAAGCTGGAACGCCGCCCAGAACAGCGGCGCTTGCAGCAGGATCAGCGCCAGCCCCGCCGCGCCGCCGATCAGCAAAGCCCGCAGCAACACGGCGCTGCGTTCGGCCAGATCGCCCGCGCCCTGCGCCTGTGCGGCAAGACCCGAAGTCGACATCCGCAGAAAGCCGAAAATCCAGTAGAGCGTGGTCAGGATCACAGCCCCCAATCCCACCGCCCCCAACGGGGCCGCCTGCCCGATCTGGCCGATCACCGCCACATCGACCGCGCCGAGCAGCGGCACGGTGGCATTGGCGATCACGATGGGAAAGGCGATGCGCAGCAGGCGTTTGTGGCTGATCTCGGCGGGGGTTGTGCTCACGCGCCGCCGTCCTGTGGGTCTTCCGGCATCAGGCAATGCACCGAGCCCAGCGCGAAGGGTCGCGCGTGGTTGTCCTGCCAAGCCTCGACCTGCACCGAGGCAAAGCGGCGGCCAGAGCGGTTCACCGTGGCCCGCGCATAGCAATCGCGCGGCAGGCCCGCGCGCAGATAATCGACGGTGAAATCAATGGTTTTCGGCAGGGGCGGCAGTTGGCCCGCCGCCACACGCACGGGGTCAATGCGGCCCGCCTCCAGATCATCCCATAGGCTCGACCATGCCAGACCGATCAGCGCGGTGACTTCCAGAAACGAGGCCGTCACCCCACCATGCAGCGCGGGCAGGCTGGGGTTGCCGATCAGCATTTCGGAATAGGGCAGCCATGCCGTCAACTCATCGCCGCGGCGATCAAAGCGGATGCCAAGAAATTCAATATAGGGCACAGCGCCGACCAGTGCCGCCAAGGCGGTATCGCGGCGGGATTTGACCTGTGCGACAGGTTCGGGCCGCTTCATGCTGTTGGCCCCTTCGGTCGCTCTAGGGTGAAAGCCCCGGTGCCCATCGCCACTGGGCGGGACTCGTCCTCATCGCAGGCGACGACCCGCACAAAGGCGACAGACCGCGTGACATGGTGGCACTCCGCCCGCGCAGTGATGCTATGGCCGGGGGTGGCGGGCCGCATGTAGTCGATGCGCAGATCCAGCGTCGCAGTCGAGGTCGGGGCGGCGGGATGGCTCATCACCGAGGCACCCGACGCGGTGTCCATCAGCGCCGAAATCGCGCCGCCATGCAGCACCCCCGTGGCGGGATCGCCGACCAGCCGGGCATCCCACGGCATCGTGATGGTGGCGCTGCCTGCACCCAGTTCGGTGAGCTCCATCGCCAGCGCGCGGGAAAACGGCAGGGCTTGGATGAATTGGCGGGCGATGCTGAGAATGTCGGTCATGCCGCCATAATCTCGTAGCTTACGGCAAGTGCAAGGGGCTGCTCACAATTCTTGCGCGCGGCGGTTGCGGCGACTAGTCTGAGGCTGGGAGGCCGCTATGACTGAGACTCGCCTAAGCTTCAAAGAAATGTGCGCGAAGTTCGAGGTCACGCCCCGCACGTTGCGCTATTATGAGTATATCGAGCTGCTCTCGCCGGAAAAGGATGGCCGGGCGCGGTTTTATGGCGCGCGCGAGGTGGCGCGGCTGACGCTGATCCTGCGCGGGCGGCGGTTTGGCTTTAGCCTTGAGGAAATCCGGCAATGGCTGCTGATTTATCGGCAGAAGGGCACGCAGACTCAGTTGGAGCAGTGGTTGGGGCTGGCGGATCGGCAACTGGCTGACCTCACCCGGCAGCAGGCCGAGTTGGAAACCAGCATTTCTGATCTGCGGGCCTTGCGCGACACCGCTGCGGCGGAAATCCGCAAATTGACCGAGATTTGACATCACGTCACCGCAAACTCTGACGTGACGTTACATTTACGTTAACGTCAAGCACTCTACTATGATGGGCGAAACATCCCCATCTACCCGGCAGTCTTTGCCGAGGAAGTGCCATGAGCTTGAGTGAAACCGAAACCCTGTCGATCCGCGAGATGTGCGACGCCTATCAGGTGACCGCCCGCACGCTGCGGCTTTATGAGGCGAAAGAACTGCTGTCGCCGATCCGGGCGGGCAGCAAACGGCTTTATACCAAACAGGATCGCGCAAGGTTGCAACTGATCCTGCGCGGCAAGCGCTTTGGCTTCAGTCTGGAAGATATCCGCCAGTTGCTTGATATGTATAACAGAAATGGCAGCAATCAGGCGCAACTGGCCCGCACCTTTGATCTGGGCCAAGACCGTCTGGCGCAGATGAAGGCCCAGCGGGATGAATTGAGCATCGCCATCGCCGAGTTGGAAGATGAATTGCGCAGTGCGGAGGCGGCTTTGGCCGCGTTCCGCGCGGCGGCCGAATAAGGCCCAGACCCGCCTATCACAGACAGCCGAATTGAGGAGTAAGGCCATGACCAGCTACACAGCCCCGCTGAAAGACATGCAGTTTTTGTTGCATGATGTGCTTGGGGTCTCGGACCGCGATATTCCGGGCTATGGCGATCTTGATGCAGGCTTTACCGGCGCGGTGCTGGAGGAAGCGGGCAAGCTTGCCGCGGACGTGCTGACCCCGCTGAACGCGGTTGGCGATCGGGAAGGCTGCGTGTTGGAAAATGGCGTGGTGCGCACGCCTGCGGGGTTCAAGGCGGCGTTTGCGGCGATGAAGGCGGGCGGCTGGACGGCGCTGGATTGCGATCCGGATTATGGTGGTCAGGGCCTGCCGTATGTGATGGCGACGGCGGTGGGCGAGATGTTTGTCTCGGCCAATATGGCGTTCAACATGTATCAGGGGCTGACGCATGGCGCTTATTCGGCGATCCATGTGCATGGCACGGCAGAGCAGAAGGCGACCTATCTGCCGAAGATTGTGTCCTGTGATTGGACCGGCACGATGAACCTGACCGAGCCGCATTGTGGCACCGATCTGGGGCTGATGCGCACCAAGGCGGAACCGCAGGCGGATGGGTCCTATCGCATCAGCGGGACGAAGATTTTCATCTCAGCGGGCGAGCATGATCTGGCGGAAAATATCATTCATCTGGTGCTGGCGAAGGCTCCGGGCGGCGGTGAGGGCACCAAGGGCATCTCGCTGTTCATCGTGCCGAAGTTTCTGGTCAACGCCGACGGGTCTTTGGGCGCACGCAATGGGGTTTCGGTCGGCAAGGTCGAAGAAAAGATGGGGATTCACGGCAACGCGACCTGCGTGATGAACTATGATGGTGCAACGGGCTACCTTCTGGGCGATCTGCACAAGGGGATGCGCGCGATGTTCACCATGATGAACGAGGCGCGGCTGGGGGTTGGCCTGCAGGGTTATGCAGTGGCCGAGGCCGCCTATCAGAACGCTTTGGGTTATGCCAAGGATCGCTTGCAGGGGCGTGATGTGACGGGGGCGCAGAATCCCTCCGGCCCGGCTGATCCGCTGATCGTGCATCCCGACATTCGCCGCAGCCTGATGGATCAGAAAAGTTTTGTCGAAGGCGCGCGGGCGTTTACCTATTGGGCGGCTTCGATGATCGACCAATCGGTGCGCTCGGGAGATGAAGCGGCGGAGGGCTTGGTGTCCTTGCTGATCCCGGTACTGAAGGGGTTTCAGACCGACCGTGGGTTCGAGATGGCGGTGCAGGCGCAGCAGGTTTGGGGCGGGCATGGCTATATCGAGGATTCTGGCATGTCGCAGTTTGTGCGTGATGCGCGGATTGCACAGATCTATGAGGGTGCCAATGGCGTGCAGGCGCTGGATTTGGTCGGGCGGAAACTCGCCACCGATGGTGGCAAGCATGTGATGGCGTTTTTCGCTTTGGTGAAAGGATTCATCAAGGAAAATGAAGCTGATGCCCGGATGACGCCTTATCTGGACCCGCTGAAAGCCGCGTCGAAAGACGTCCAGTCGGCGGCGATGTTCTTCATGAACAATGCGATGAAAAACCCCAATGCGGCGTTGGCGGGGTCTTATGATTTCATGACGATGATGGGGCATACCTGTCTGGGGCTGATGTGGGCGAAGATGGCGAAAGCGGCGTTTGCTGGCTTGGATGCGGGCGGCGATGCTGATTTCCTGAACGCGAAACTGGCGACCGGGCGCTATTATATGGCGCGGCAGCTGCCTGCGACTGCGCTGCATCTGGCGCGGATCAACAGCGGGGCAGATCCGGTGATGGCGTTGGCGGCAGAGGCGTTCTAAGCTTGCGCAAAGGTCACAGGAGTTAGCCCATGCCGAAACGCTTCCGCCTCACCCGCCGCTTTCCGGTTGCGATGACCGAGGATGGCTATCGCCGCCTGAAAAGCTTCGCCAAAGAGGCGGGTCTGGATGAGGGCGAGGCACTTTCGTTTCTGTTTGAGAATTACTCGAGCGTGATCAACCACGACAACCTGACGCATCGGCTGCGGCTGTTCAATTCCGAGGTCGACGCGCGCAAGACCTGATCGCTTTCACATTGGCTTAAATATCCCACGGGGGAGTGGGGGTGTGAAACCCCCACTCCGCCCTGCCCGGAAAGGCACCACGATGACCGCAAAACTCTACTGCTTTGGCGAATCCGGCAATGCTTACAAGGTGGCGCTGGCGCTGACTTTCGCCGATATCGAATGGGAGCCGGTGTTTGTTGATTTCTTCAACGGCGCCACCCGCATGCCGGAGTTCCGCGCGCTCAATGAGATGGGCGAAGTGCCGGTGCTGGTGGATGGCGAGACCACGCTGACACAATCGGGGGTGATCCTTGATTATATCAGCTCGAAAACCGGTAAGCTGGGGGGTAAGTCTGCGGCAGAGCGGCGCGAGGTGTTGCGCTGGCTGTTCTGGGACAATCACAAGCTGTCGACGCAGATCGGCACCGCGCGGTTTTTGGCGAATTTCGTGCCGGAAGAAAAGCGTCCTGCTGGCGTCATCCCGTTTCTGCACAGCCGTTTGAAATCGTCTTACACCGTGCTGAATGGCCATCTTGAGGCGCGCAAATGGGTAGCGGGCGAGGCAATGACCATCGCCGATCTGTCGCTGTGCGGATACCTGTATTACCCCGAGCCCTTCGGTTTTGACCGTGCGGATTGGCCCCATATCGACGCCTGGCTGAACCGCATTGCGGCGGTGCCGGGCTGGAAACATCCCTATGATCTGATGCCCGGCAAACCGTCTGACCGGGCTTAAGGAGGCAACATGACCGACGCTTTTATCTATGACGCCGTGCGCAGCCCGCGTGGCAAGGGCCGCCCGGATGGGGCGTTGCACGAGCTGACCTCGGTCGCGCTTTCGGCGAAAATTCTGGATGCGATCCGCACCCGCAATGGGCTGGTGGGTCATGCGGTCGAAGACGTGATCTGGGGCAATGTCACGCAGGTCGGCGAACAGGGCGGGTGTTTGGCACGTTCGGCGGTGCTGGCCTCGGGGTTGGATCAGTCGATCCCCGGTTTGGCGATCAACCGGTTTTGCGCCAGCGGCATGGAGGCGGTGAATCTGGCCGCCAACCAAGTCAAGGCGGGCGCGGGGGCGGCCTATATCGCTGGCGGTGTCGAGATGATGGGCCGGGTTGCGATGGGCTCGGATGGGGCGGCGATTGCGGTTGATCCGGGTCTGGCGATGAAGACCTATTTCGTCCCACAAGGGATTTCGACGGATATTATCGCCACCGAATACGGTTTCACCCGCGAGATGGCGGATGCTTTGGCGGTGGAATCGCAGAACCGGGCGGCTGCGGCTTGGGCCGAGGATCGGTTTGGCCGCTCGGTGATTACCATCAAGGATCAGAATGGCTTGACCATACTGGACCGCGACGAATACATGCGCCCCGGCACCGATATGGCGACGCTGGCAGCCCTGCGCCCTGCGTTCAAGGATATGGGCGAGACGATGCCCGGCTTTGATAAGATCGCGCTGATGAAATATCCGCATCTGGAGCGGATCCATCATATTCACCACGCGGGTAATTCCAGCGGTATCGTTGATGGCGCGGCGGCTGTGCTGATTGGCAACGCGGAATTTGGCCATGCTTACGGGCTGAAACCTCGGGCGCGGATCAGGGCGACGGCGAAGATCGGCACCGATCCAACGATCATGCTGACCGGGCCGGTGCCGGTGACCGAGAAAATCCTGCGCGATGCCGGAATGGCGATTGGCGACATTGATCTGTTTGAGGTGAATGAGGCTTTCGCGGCGGTGGTGCTGCGGTTTCAGCAGGCGTTTGATGTTGATCCCAGCTTGGTCAACGTCAATGGCGGCTCGATTGCTTTGGGGCATCCGCTGGGGGCCACTGGGGCGATCATCATCGGCACTTTGCTGGATGAGTTGGAGCGCAGCGGCAAGACTGTTGGTTTGGCCACGCTTTGCATCGCCTCGGGTATGGGGGCAGCGACCATTATTGAGCGGCTCTGACCATGCCGCGGCAGGTCTTCGCAGCTTTGGGGGAAACGCTGACGCAATCCTTGCTCAGCGGTGATTTCGCGGCTTATGCCAGCGTGATGGCGCTGCCGCTGCGGATCACGCCGCGCGGCGATCCTGCCTATGTGCTGCAGACCGAAGACGAGCTGCGGGCGGATTTTCAGCTGTACCACGACAATCTTAAAGGCCGGGGGGTGACGGATATTTTCCGTCATGTTGTCGAAATCACCGTGGTGGGGGCATCGCATCTGCGGGTGCGCTGCAATGTGCATATCATGGTGCATGCCCAGCGCATCGTCGATCCGTTTGAGACGCGGTTTCTGTTGGTCGAACGCCTCGATGGCTGGTTGATTTCAGAAATTGAAAGCGTGCGCGGGCATATTCGCTTCAGCCTTGGGCTGTCAGAAATCAAGGGCGGGGCCTTTACCCCGAAACTCGGGGATGCAGGGGAAGACGATGGCAAAACTTGATCTGAGCAAAGTGCCGGTGAAAACGGGTTCGATGTATCCCTCACCCTATGCCGAGATGATGGCGGGGCGCAGCAGTTTGCGCTTGGGCGATGCCGGGGGTTTGACGCAGTTTGGCGTCAATCTGGTGATGTTGCAGCCGGGGGCTGTGTCGTCTTTGCGGCATTGGCATCTGGTTGAGGATGAGTTCGTGATGGTGACCCAAGGCGAATGTGTGCTGGTGCAGGATGCGGGCGAGACGCTAATGGTTGCGGGCGATTGCGTGGCGTTTCCGGCGAATGTGCCGGATGGGCATCACTTCATCAACCGCTCGGATGCGGTGGCGCAGTTTCTGGTGGTGGGTTCGAAATCCAAGCGCGAGGTGGCGACCTATTCCGATGTCGATCTGGTGCTGACGGTGGAGGGCGGGCAGGCGTAGTTTGCCTATAAGGACGGCACCAAATGGGAGGGGCCGCGATGAGGGTTGATCCCAGCCTTGCGCCGGTGGACAACCGCGAAGGTGTCAGCACGTTGCGGCTTTCGGTAGCCGGGGGCCTGACGCAATTTGGCGCTTATGTTGAGACTTTGGCTCCGGGGGCGTGGTCTTCGGATCGGCATTGGCACTCGGCTGAAGATGAGTTTCTGTATGTACTGGAAGGGCTTGGCTGTTTGCATCACGATGCGGGGATGCAGGATTTGCAGCCCGGTGACGCGGTATGCTGGCGGCATGGTGCACCGAACGGGCACCGGGTTGGCAACCGTTCGGATGCGCCGCTGCGCTATTTGATCGTGGGGACGCGGGTGCTGGGGGATGTGTGTTCCTACCCGGATTCAGGGCGCAAGCAGGTGAATACCGCGACGCGGTGGCAGGTTTTGGACGCCGATGGCAGCGAGTTGCGTGGCGGGGCATTGCCTGCCGAGTTGCTGGACCTGCCTGCGGTTTGGGGGCAGGATTATGATGGGTCTGTGCGCCCAAATCTGCTGCGTGCGGCGGATCGGGCTTGGGTGTTGGAGCATGGATCTCAACATACGGTCTTGGGCGGCGATTTGGGCGATTACTGGCATTCTGTGCTGGGCGATGCGGGCGGCCTTTCGCAGTTCGGCGTGCATCTGGAGCGGCTGCCGCCCGGTGCGCGCTCTAGCTTCCGGCATTGGCATGAGGCTGAGGATGAGTTGGTGCTGGTGCTCTCGGGCAGTCCGGTGCCGATTGAAGACAGCGAAACCGCGTTGAACCCCGGCGATATGGTGTGTTGGCCTGCGGGTCAGCCTACGGGGCATCATTTGCAAAACCGCAGCGCGGGCGATGTGGTCTATCTGACCCTCGGCACCCGGCTGCCCCGCGATACCGTTCACTATCCCGATCACGATCTGATCACCCATAAAGACGGCGCGGCCCGGCGCTATACCTATGCCGATGGCCGACCCCGCAATGCAGGAGAGCGCAAATGACCGATTTCACCCTGGCCGTCGATGCCGATGGCGTCGCCACGATCACGTGGGATGTGGCGGCCAAGTCGATGAACGTGATGTCGACGGCGGCCTTTGGGCTGCTGAGCGGGCTGGTCGATCAGGCACTGGCCGATGCGGCGGTGAAGGGGATCATCATCACCTCTGGCAAGAAGGATTTCGCCGGCGGGATGGATCTGAACGTCATTGCCGAGATGCGGGCGGGGGGGGCGCAGGCGATTTTCGACGGCGTGATGACGATGCACAAGGTCTTGCGCAAGATAGAGCTGGCGGGGATGGACCCGAAGACCAAGAAGGGCGGCAAGCCGATCGTGGCGGCTTTGCCGGGCACCGCTTTGGGCATCGGGCTGGAACTGCCGCTGTCCTGCCACCGGATCATTGCGGCGGATAATCCGAAGGCCAAGATCGGTCTGCCCGAGATCATGGTGGGGATTTTTCCGGGCGCCGGTGGCACCACTAGGCTGGTTCGGAAGATGGGCGCGATGATGGCGGCTCCGTTCTTGCTGGAGGGCAAATTGTCGGACCCCAAGGCGGCGAAGGCGGCGGGGTTGATTGATGAGGTGGTGGCCCCCGATCAGTTGTTGGTGCGGGCAAAGGAATGGGTTCTGGCCGCGAAAGACGCCGATCTGGTCAAGCCATGGGATGACAAAGGCTACAAGATGCCCGGCGGTGCGCCCTATCATCCGGCGGGGTTTATGACTTTCGTTGGGGCCAATGCGATGGTTCTGGGCAAAACCATGGGGGTGTATCCCGCAGCGAAGGCTTTGTTGAGTGCGGTCTATGAGGGCGCTTTGGTGCCATTTGACACTGCGTTGAAGATTGAGGCGCGGTGGTTCACCTCGGTACTGCTGAACCCATCGTCCTCGGCGATGATCCGTTCTCTGTTCATCAACAAAGAGGCTTTGGAGAAGGGTGCGAACCGTCCTGCGGTTGCCGATCAGTCTGTGAAAAAGCTGGGAGTGATTGGTGCCGGGATGATGGGAGCCGGGATCGCCTATGTCGCGGCTTTGGCGGGGATTGAGGTGGTGCTGATTGATGCCGCTCAGGATAGCGCGGATCGCGGCAAGGCGCATTCGGCGGATTTGCTGGACAAGGGTATCCAGCGGCGGAAAGTGACGGCCGAGAAGAAAGCGGAAGTGCTGGGGCGGATTTTGGCGACCACCGATTACGCGGCTTTGGCTGGCTGTGATCTGGTGGTCGAGGCGGTGTTTGAAGACCCGAAGGTGAAGGCCGAGGTGACGGCAAAGGTTGAGGCGGCGGTGGGGGCGGAGTGTATCTATGCCTCGAACACCTCAACCCTGCCGATTTCGATGCTGGCGAAGGCAAGCGCGCGGTCGGATCAGTTCATCGGCATCCATTTCTTCTCGCCCGTCGACAAGATGAACTTGGTCGAGATCATCCGGGGCAAGCAGACCGGGGATGTGGCGGTGGCCAAGGCGCTGGATTTCGTCCGCGCCATTCGCAAGACGCCAATCGTGGTGAACGACGCGCGGTTCTTCTATGCCAACCGCTGCATCATTCCCTATATCAACGAAGGTATCCGCATGGTCGCCGAAGGCGTGGAGCCTGCGCTGATCGAGAATGCCGCCAAGCTGGTGGGGATGCCCTTGGGGCCGCTGCAACTGGTCGATGAAACCTCGATTGACCTTGGGGTGAAGATCGCCAAGGCGACCAAAGCCGCGATGGGCGATGCTTACCCGGATGGCGCGGTGGATGCGGTGCTGTTCTGGATGGCCGATCAAGGCCGGATGGGCAAGAAGGCCAATGCGGGCTTCTATGCCTATGATGCGGCAGGCAAACGTGAAGGGTTGTGGGATGGGCTGGCTGCAGAGTATCCGCATGTCGCCGACCCGGAATTGACCACCGTGCAGCACCGTCTGCTGATGGCGCAGGTGCTGGAAGCGGTGCGGGCGCTGGAGGAAGGCGTGTTGATGGACATTCGCGAAGGCGATGTCGGCGCGATCCTCGGCTGGGGCTTTGCGCCGTGGTCGGGCGGGCCGTTCTCGTGGCTCGACATCATCGGTGCGCCGCGCGCGGTGGAGATTTGTGAGAAGCTGGTGGCAGAGTTCGGGGCGCGGTTTGAGGCCCCTGCCCTGCTGCGCGAAATGGCGGCCAAGGGGGAGAACTTTTACGGACGGTTTGGCGCGAAACAGGCGGCTTAGTCGGGATCAAACCGATAGCCAAAGCGGATGATATCCTCGGCGCTGATTTGGGCCACCAGATCAGCGTCGGCATCCGAGTAAAACCCACGCCAGTCGCGGGCGCGATCCGAAGCATTGGCCTGCGGCAAAGGCGTCAGGCGGAAGCCTAAGTGCGCCTCAAACCGCGCCAGATCGGTGTCGAGATGCTCCAGCCGTGCGTAAAGGCTGGCCCGTTCAAACCCCAGACGGTCGCGCATATAGGCGGTATAGGGCCAGAGGCTGAAGGCGGTGCGAGTCTGCGCATGATTGAGGAAGCCGCTGAAATCATGCGACTTTGCCAGACCCACGGCGGGATGCGCGAAATTCTGCCCGCGCAGCCAGTGGTAATAGCTGACCGCGCGGTCCCATGGGTTGCGCACCAAGGTCAGGGTGAAGAAATCGGCAATCTCGTCATCCGAGGCGAGGCCCGCGATATCAGACAGCGTCGAATGCTTCCACAGCCGCCCCGCCGATTTAACCCCCTTCAGCCGCCCCTTGCGCGCGCGGGCCTTGGGGGTGTCACCGATCAGAATATCATCCTTCATCGCGCGATCTTCCAAAGCGAGGCTCAGCGCGGTGCCGCCGGTCTTTGGGATATGCACGAAGATGAAGCGCCGCCCACGCGAGAGGATCATGGCGTGACCTGCGCGGTGGTGCCGGTCTCACGGGCATCGAGCCCGCTCGTCCGGCTTTGGCGCTTGGATTTGCTCTTTTGAAAAATACTCCCGCCGGAGGCTTCTGAGATTGGCCGCAGCGCCTCCGGCGGGGATATTTGAGCACAGAGGATGACCATGGCGTCAGACCCGGTTGAGCAAGGGCTGCCCCTCTAGATATGCAATCAGATTGGCGACGGCCATCATGCCCATCGCGGTGCGGGTTTCCAGCACGGCGGTGCCGAGGTGGGGCAGCAGGGTGACGTTTTGCATCTCCAGCAGGGCGGGGGTGATCTGCGGTTCGTTTTCATAAACATCAAGGCCTGCGCCTGCGATTTGGCCCGCTTGCAGGGCGGTGGCGAGGGCGGCTTCATCGACCACATCGCCGCGCGAGATGTTGATCAGGATGCCATGTGGCGCCATTTGTGCGAGGGCTTCGGCGTTGATCAGATGACGGGTGGCGGGGCCACCGGGCACGGCGATGACCACGAAATCGGCTTGCAGGACTTCGGGCAGGGAGACTTGCTCGGCGGGGACGCCTGCCTCTGCAGCTGATCGATTGTGGTAGATCACCCGCATGTCAAAGCCATGGTGGCAGCGCTTGGCGATGGCGCGACCGATGCGGCCCATGCCGATGATGCCGACGGTTTTGCCCGAGACGGCTGCACCCAGCATTTGCGTTGGGTGCCAACCTTGCCACGCGCCGTTGCGCAGCATCCGCTCGCCCTCACCCGCCCGCCGCGCGGTCATCAGCAGCAAGGTCAGTGCCACATCGGCGGTGGCATCCGTCACCGCCCCCGGCGTGTTGGTGACAGCAATGCCAAGCGCTGCGGCGGCTTTGGTGTCGATGTGGTTGAAGCCGACGCCGAAATTGGCGAGCAATTTCGCCTTGGGGGCGGGCACATCGGCGAAGACCTCGGCTTTGAACAGATCGCCCAAGGTGGGTAGCACCACGTCGTAATCGGTGAGGGCGGCGCGCAGTTCGGACGCGTCCAGCGGCAGGGTGCTGGTGCGGGCGGTCACCTCAAACCGCGCGCGGGCGGCGGCCAGCACGGGATCGGGCAGAGGGCGGGTGATCAGCAGTTTCATCAGAACAACTTTCCGCCCAAGGGCACGTCATGGCCGGGCCCGATCAGCACGACTTCACCCGCTTCATCGGGCAGGCCAAGCACCAAGACTTCCGAGATCACTTTGCCGATCTGGCGGGCTGGGAAATTCACCACCGCCAGCACTTGCTGCCCGATAAGTGCTTCTGGTGTATAGTGTTTGGTGATCTGCGCCGAGGAGCGTTTCTCGCCAATCTCGGGGCCGAAATCCAGCCACAGTTTATAGGCGGGCTTGCGGGCTTCGGGATAGACTTCGGCGCGGGTGATGCGGCCGACGCGGATGTCGACCTTCTCGAAGTCGGGATAGGTGATCTGGGCGGAGATATCTGTCATTTGCCCAGCTCCCTGCCGCGGTCGGCGGCGGCTTTGACAGCGCGTTGCAGCAGGGGGGGGAAGCCTGTATCCGGGTCCATCAGCACGGCGAGGGCTGCGGCTGTGGTGCCGCCCGGAGAGGTCACGTTGATGCGCAACTGGCTGGCGGGCTGATCAGATTGATAGGCGAGTTCGCCTGCGCCGCAAACGGTCGCCCGCGCGAGTTTCATCGCGATGTCTGGCGACAGGCCCTCGGCCTCGCCCGCCGCCGCCAGTGCCTCGATCAGATGAAAGACATAGGCGGGGCCCGAGCCGGACACGCCTGTGACCGCATCAATCTGATGCTCGCCGTCGAGTTCCACCACCTGCCCGACCGCCAGCATCAACTGATGCGCCAAGGCCAGCCCGGCAGCCCCCGCATAAGCGTTGCCGCAGATGCCGGTGATGCCGCGCCCGACCATCGCCGGGGTGTTTGGCATGGTGCGCACGATCGGGGTGCGCGCACCCAAAGCCGCCTCGAACGTCGCAATCGAGGTGCCTGCGGCGATCGACACGAACAGGGTTTTGCCATTGCCCAGCGCTTGTAGGGCGGGCAAGGCGGCCCCCATCATTTGCGGTTTGACCGCCAGCAGGGCGACGGCGGGGGTGGGCGGCATGCCTTGGTTGAGATGCACGCCGATGGTGCGCAGCCAATCGGTCGGGTGCGGCTCGATCACCCAAACGCTCGTTGCAGGTACCCCCGCCGCCAACCATCCGGTCAGCAGCGCCGTGCCCATCTTACCACACCCCAACAACACCAGCCCGTCACGGGCCACCACATCCAGCACCATCGAAAACTCCCCTTTTGCGGCGAGGTTAGTGCGGTTTGCCATGACATTGAATCGGAAATCGTGCGCTCGGAGCAGAAAACGCCAAGCGTTTCAGGCCCGCCCGTAAGCCTCGGCAATCGCGACTTTCATCGCATCGGCGGGGGATTTATCGGCCCAAGACACCAGTTGGAACGCCGGATAAAACCGTTCAGAGGCGGTGATCGCGCCGGAAATCAGCCGATCAATCTGCTCGGGCGCCACCATCTGCCCCCCCGCAAGGCAAAGCCCATAGCGGAACACCATCAGCTTTTGCTCGGCCCAATAGGTGAAAGCGCCGGTCCAGACCATATCGTTGCAGCGGTTCAGAACGTCATAGAGCGCCGCCATTTTATCGGTCGGCGGCTCCATCTCAAAGGTGCAGATCAGCCGCAGGGTTTCGTCCTGCGCCGACCACGCGAGGGTCAGCGCATAAGTGCGCCACTGGCCTTCGACCGCCATCGCGATTTGATCATCGGTGACGCGGTCAAATTCCCAATCATGGTGGGCAGCGAGGTTTTCCACGATATCGATCGGATGAAGATCGTCACTCAGCAGGTAATCTTCGGAAAATGACATGGGCCGGCCTCACTATAAAGCCCCAGTGACGATACCGTCCCCTATGGGCTGGGCGCCCGGCAACCAACAGCGCAACCCGGCATTGCCCTTACTAGATATAGTGTGGCTATGGGGGAAGCCTGTAAAGCAAATTCTGGGGAAATCTTCTGTGGACAAAAGTTTGTGTGTAGCGTGACAGCAAAAGCTGCAGAGTTTGACAACAGAGTCTGCAGCAACGCGGTTTTCGGCTGGCGGGAGCTGTAGATAGCGTCAGACGCTGCAGAGCGCCATCCTATTCGGCAGTGCCCGGCTCTCGCAGCGTCAATTTTAGATGCAGGAAATGGTGCCCGAAGGCTTCTTCTGCGGCGGCGGCAAATTGGTTCGTCGTTTCAAATGCATAAGACAGAAGTCCCTCGTTGCTCATTATTCGTCTCATCACATCTTCTAGCAAACTGACTTGGAGATCATACTCCCCGCGATGCTTACTAGAGATGGCGGCTTTCGACGTGCCGCCCTCCATCTTAAGATCGGCGGCAACCGCAACCTGCCAAGCATTGAGGTCCGCTCTCATCGAAGCATGCTTCTGCACGAGATGGATGAGATTTAATGTTCTTCGTTCGATCAGGATCACTTTGGCAATGAGGGGGGCGTGTTCTTTCATGCTCAACAGAAACTTGTACTCTGCCCCGCGAAGTCTTTCTGGTGTGGGCAGTGCGCCCAAGAATGGCTGGATAGCCAAAGACACCGGGTCACCTTTCAGTTGTTCTGGCACATTTGCGACGTGCACTTTGAAATGGTGCAAAATGTCGCCGATAATGTCGCCCCACTGGAGCAGCTTCAGATAGCCCGCGTCCGCATCCGCCGCACCTACCTTCAGTTCGCTCTCCTTTCGCGCTTTCTCTTCCTTTTTGCGGTTCAAATGAAATGCCACGAAGGCAACGATCAGACCAGGAATAGACGCTAGGAAAACAGGGACAGCTTTAAAAAAGACCGAACTGCCTATGATGGCCAAGTAATCGATCCAATCGCAGAACACGTCGGGCATCGCAGACCTCGCCTAAATGAAAATCGTGCCTTCGCTATGTGTTTACACCATAACCTGCAGCAATGCGATTTTCAGGTTCTGGGGATGGGGTCAATCTCGGTCTTGCGAAGACCATTTCGGATTTTTCGCTTATGGCCGTGTCGAGATACAGAATGGGAGGGGCTGCTATCTGACCCTGTCCTAGGTGAGCAAGCATTTTAGCCTTGCTGAGAGGTGGCTTGCGCATCCTCAACTCTGTGCTTTTCCTGCGTCACCCGCGTGCTGAAAACTGCCGGATCGTTACAGTCGGGACCAGTCGCCTGCTGCTTCAGGCTGATTGGTATGCAGGCCATTGCCTTGCCCGTTCTGCAGGGGCCATCGGCCCCTATTCAGCCTGCGATACCCGGCTTTGCTGTTGCGCCTATGTCGCCAGCAGCTCGGCGTTTATCTCTAAGGTGACAACGGCACCAAACTGCGACCAATCATAGCCAATCGATCCGCCCAGCGCGCGTTCAACGGTGTTGCGCACCAACTTGCTGCCATAGCCTTCTTGTCCCGTCGCTGGCGGCGCAACCTCGGGGCCGCCTTGTTCGGTCCAGATGATGCGGACTTTGTCGGCCACAACGCTGCCAGACACATCCAACACCCCTTCATCGGTCGAAAGCGATCCGTATTTCAGCGAGTTCGTCGCAAGTTCATGCACCACCAGCGCAAGTGAAGCCGCCGCAGTCTCGCCCACGCCCATCCTTGGCACAGCGATGCGGATGCGGCCAGCGAAAGCCCCCTTATCGTCGTAGGGGGCCAGCAAAACCGAGACGATATCGCCAAGGAGTGCCGCATCGCCTTGGCTTCCCGGCAAGGGACGCACCAGATCATGTGCGCGTCCCAAAGCGGTTAGCCGATGTGTCAGTTGTGCCGCCATATCCGTCACATCCGACGAGGATCGCGAGGTGATCCGTGCCAGTCCTGCGGCGATGGTCAGAAGGTTCTTTACCCGGTGGCTCATCTCGCCCGCCAGAAGTTCGCTGCTTTCCTCGGCCTGTTTGCGCCCGGTGACGTCAATGAAAACCCCCATCACGACCCGTTTGACGATATTCTCGTCGCTGCCGGTCCCGCGCGCGGAAATCCAACGGACCTTTTTGCCAATCAGGGTGCGAAAATCGATCTCATAGGGGCCGACAATCGCCCGCGTTGCCAGAAAGGCCGCCCGCACCCGATCTCGATCGGCGGGGTGTACTTTCTCGGACAGATGCTCGAAGGAAAGACCTTCCTGCAGCGACACAGCCCACAACGCAAAGCCGCGCGAGTCCATATCGAAATTGTCGGTGTCGACATTCCATGACCACAGCGCGGTGCCAGCCGAGTCGACAGCTCTGCGCAGCGCGTTTTCATCCCATTGGGTCTGATCGGTGCGAAGTTTATTCACATAACTCTCCCATTACCAGCTGCGCCGCACCCGTGACCCAAGTCCGTAGACTATTGGGAAACCCGCCGTTCATCGTCAAGGGCTGTCCGCCGCTGGCTTTAGGCGCGCAACAGCGGCGGCACCTGACGCGGTGGTTTCCACCCCAACTTTGGCTTTGACGCCATCCATCACCCCCGGTTTTCACAGAACGGCAAGCCGCCGCGTGTCCTAGGGCGCGTCGGCTGCGATTCCGAACTGTTGGCGATAGGCGGCAGGCGGCAGACCCGTCAGCTTTTGGAACAGTTTGCGAAAGGCGGCGGGGTCCGCATAGCCGACATCCCACGCGATGCGGTCCACCGGCGTCAGCGTGCGCTCCAGTGCTTCACGCGCCTTGGCGATGCGCACTTGCTGGATGTATTCGACCGGACGAAACCCGGTCGCCGCGCTGAACCTGCGCAGGAAGGTGCGGCCCGTCATCCCGGCTGCGGCTTGAAGATCGGCCACGCCGTGCAATGTCGTCGCATGGGCATGGATGTGATGCTGGCTTTGCCGGATGGCATCATCGCCATGATCGAAACGCGGGATGAACTGCGCGAAGGGCCGCTGGCTTTGTCGCGGCGGCTCGATCAGCAAGAACCGCGCCGTGGCCAGCATGGTGGCGGGGCCCAGCAAGCGGCCCACCAGCGTCAGGCCAAGATCAGCCCAAGCAAGGATGCCGCCTGCGGTGATGATGTCGCCCTCGTCCAGCACCATATATTGCTCGGCCAGATGCACTTTTGGAAAGCGGCGCGCCAGTTGTTGCGCAAACGCCCAGTGGGTTGTGGCGCGGCGGCCATCGATCAACCCGGTTTCCGCCAGCACGAACGCCCCGGCACAGACCGAACACAGCGTCGCACCCGCCGCGTGCTGTGCGCGCAACCAAAGCGCCGCCGCAGGGGCCGGGGCCATGCGCTCGGGCTGGATGATGCTGGGCGGTGCGATCACATGGCTCAAACGGTGTGGCGCGCCGGGATGCGTATCCCAGATGCAGGACACGCCCTCGGCTGTCGCCTGCCAATGCGAGATGCGGATCTGGCGGGGCGGATCCCCGCTCCACTGCCCCGCGATGCGGAACAGGTCGGTCAGCCCGTAGATCGCCGCAAGCTGGCAATCGGGGTAGATCAGCAGGCCGATTTCAGCCACCGGACCCGCGTTGCGTGTCATGTCCGTTTTGCCCCGATCATTGTCCGTTTCGCCACTCCCATACATGCAACCCTGCGCCTAATTTGTCCATATCGAAACCGAAAGGACAGGCGATGCACACAGATGTTACCCGGCGCGCTATGATGATGACGGCGGCGGCGGCCGCTGCAATAGTCGCGCTGCCGAAGATGATTTTTGCTGAAACTCAAGGAGATACCCCGATGGCTACGATCAAAACCCAAGACGGCACTACGATCTTCTACAAAGATTGGGGTCCGAAAGACGCGCAACCTGTGGTGTTTCACTACGGCTGGCCGCTGTCCAGCGACGATTGGGACAACCAGATGCTGTTTTTCTTGGCGCAGGGCTACCGGGTGATTGCGCATGATCGGCGTGGGCATGGGCGTTCGGATCAGACCGATACCGGCAATGACATGGACACCTATGCCGCCGATGTGGCGGAACTGGCCCGCGCCTTGGATTTGCGCAATGCCGTGCATATCGGCCATTCAACGGGCGGCGGTGAGGTTGCCCGCTATGTCGCCCGCGCCGAACCCGGTCGCGTCGCCAAAGCAGTGCTGATCGGTGCGGTGCCGCCGGTGATGGTGAAGTCGGATGCCAATCCTGACGGCATCCCGCTGGAGGTGTTCGACGGCTTTCGGGCAGCGCTGGTCGCCAACCGGGCGCAGTTCTACCTCGACGTGCCCTCTGGCCCGTTCTACGGCTTCAACCGCGCAGGTGCCAAGATCAGCCAAGGCCTGATCAACAACTGGTGGCGTCAGGGCATGGCTGGTGGTGCAAAAGCGCATTACGACTGCATCAAGGCGTTCTCGGAAACCGATTTCACCGAGGATCTGAAGGCGATCACCCTGCCCGTTCTGGTGCTGCATGGTGAGGATGATCAGATCGTGCCGATCGCGAATTCGGCGCATAAAGCGATCAAACTGCTGCGCAACGGCACGTTGAAGACCTATCCCGGCCTGTCGCATGGCTTCTTCGCCACCGATCCCGAGGTGATCAACCCCGATCTGCTGGCCTTCGCCAAGGCCTGAGCATTAGGTCTAACTGCGGGCGGGTTGCGGCAACAGATGCCGCAGCCCGCACGGTCTTTGGATACGTGCCACGCGCAGCAGACCCGTTCGATAGCAGCGGTCCGCAAATGGCTACTTTCCGTTTTTCGCCTCGGCGGTCTGCCGCAGCGCTGACAGAAGATCGTGAAAACGGTCGCCCTGCACGATCACATGATCCCGCAGCGCAGCGGCAGTCGCCTCGGCATTGCCGTCGCGGATTGCCGCGACAATGCTGTCATGCTCGCTGAACGACCGCGACATGCGGTTGCGCACCCGCAACTGCATCCGTCGATAGGGTTGCAGCATGGCGTGCAGCCGGGCCGCTTCTTGCTCTAGAAAAGCATTGTGGGTGGCGCGGTAGATGCAGTGGTGAAACAACGCGTTGTGCCGATAATTGCCGTCGGTGTCGCCCGCCTCGGCCAGTTCCTGACACCGCCTGTGGATTGTCTCAAACGCGGCCATCTCGGCTTCGGTGATGCGCCGGGCTGCCAGCCGACCACAGCTGGCCTCGATCTCGGCCATGACCTCCAAGCGTTCAGCCAGTTCTTCTGCCGACCACGAGCTGACGAACGTGCCGCGCTTGGGCATGACGCGCACCAGACCGGAGGCTTCAAGTGCGTCGTCTACCGCCGTGCTGGGCTCGTTGATCCCGCTGGCGGTGCCGTTTTTGCAAGCGGGCACCGGGGTTAGCGCCATCGGCTTCATCGCGGGTATGGTGGTGGCTTCGAGCATTGTTGACGTCAGCCCGTTCTCAACCAATGGTGCGCTGGTGCTGGCCAATACGCAGGGCGAGAACAAACAGGCGGTCTTCCGCAAGCTCTTGAACTGCGGCGCATTGGTGACGATCATCGCCCCCATCGTGCTGTGGATCATCTTCGTCGTGCTGCCGGGTTAACCCCTGCAGCCGTCCTAACCCCTCGGAGGCCTGCGATGATCAAGACCGAACAAACCCCGCGCCAAAGCCGCCCGGCCTTTCTGGGGGATCTTTTTGAAAGCCTCACGGTGCGCGGTCGTCGTCTGCTCGGATGGCGCGAGGGGGCGGGGCCGGAAACCATCGTGGTGCCTGACCTCTCGGAACTCGGCCAGCGTCTGCTGTCGCGGCGGGGGGAGGCTTCGGGGGTGGTGATCGCCCGCGCGCTGCTGGCCGCGTTCGAGGATGCCGATACGGCGGCGCGGCTGGCCTTTCTGAAGTCTTTGGCCAAAAACTTTGGCCCGGATGCGAAGGCGGTGAAAGCCGCCCTCGCCACCATGCAGAAAGCGCCCGAGTCGATGGAAGCCGTCGAGGCGCTGCACGCCGCCGCCGAACCACGTCGGCAAGAGTTGTTGCGTCGTCTGAACCTTGCCCCGGGTGGCACCGCCGCTTTGGTGCGCATCCGCGAGGAACTGCTGCGTCTTCTGCGCGACGATGCTGACCTGCGCCGGGTCGACAGCGATTTCGCGCATCTGTTCGGCTCGTGGTTCAACCGCAGTTTTTTGGGGCTGCGCCATATCGACTGGAACACCCCGGCCAGTATTCTGGAAAAGATCATCCGCTATGAGGCAGTCCATGCGATCCAGAACTGGGACGATCTGCGCAATCGCCTGCAACCGACCGATCGGCGCTGCTACGGGTTTTTCCACCCGCAACTGGTGGACGAGCCGCTGATCTTCGTCGAGGTGGCGCTGACCCGTGCCATTCCTGACAATGTCGGCGGTCTGTTGGAGGTGTCGCGCCAGCCGATCCGCGCCGAGGAGGCCGATACGGCGGTGTTCTATTCGATCTCAAACACCCAGCGCGGCCTTGCAGGCGTGTCTTTCGGCAACTTCCTGATCAAGCAGGTGGTGGAGGAGTTGAAGGGTGAATTGCCCAACATCAAAACCTTTGTCACCCTATCGCCAGTGCCGGGCTTTGCGACTTGGCTTGCAGGGCAGCGTAAGGATGAAACCTCTGACCTGCTCAACCCCGATCAACGGCTTGCCTTGGCCGCGTTGGATATGCCCGGCTGGCATCAAGATGCCGCTTTGGCCGAGGCGCTGCGCGCGCCGCTATTGGCCGCCGCCGCCAGCTATTTCCTGCGCGCCCGTGATAAATCGAAACGTATCATCGACCCGGTGGCACGTTTCCATCTGGGCAATGGCGCGCTGCTGGAACGGCTGAACTATTTGGGCGATGTATCGGCCAATGGGTTGAAGCAATCGCATGGGCTGATGGTGAATTACCTTTATGATCTTGGTCAGATCGAGACCAACCACGAGGGTTTTGCCGAGCACAGCTCTGTCGCCGCCTCGGACAGCGTGAAAACCGCGCTGCCCGCCGATAAATCCTGATTTCCCGTTTTTGCAGGAGTTTTCCATGAACGCGAACCTGTTCGATATCCTCGCCCGCTCGATCACCGATGCCGGGGCCACCGCGATTGAGACGCTTGACGGCGCGCGCATCAGCTACGCCGAGCTCGTCGCCCGCACTGGCCGGATGGCCAATGCGCTGGTGGCTTTGGGTGTGAAGCCGGATGACCGTGTGGCGGTGCAGGTGGAGAAATCGGTTGAGGCGATCATCCTCTACCTTGCCACGGTGCGCGCGGGTGCGGTGTTTTTGCCGCTGAATACGGGTTACACGGCGGCAGAGATTGCGTATTTCATCGGCGATGCGCAGCCCAGTTTGTTTGTCTGCGACCCTGCGCGCGCGGCTGATCTGACAGAGGCCGCCGAAGACGCCGGGGCGCGGATGGCAACGCTGGATGCCAAGGGCAACGGCAGTCTGAGGGATGCCGCCGCCGATGCCCCGGCGGGGTTTGACACCTGCCAGCGCGACAAGGACGATCTGGCGGCGTTGCTGTATACCTCGGGCACCACGGGGCGCTCGAAAGGCGCGATGCTGACGCATGACAATCTGGTGTCCAACGCTTTGTCGCTGCGCGCGGCGTGGCGCTACACCGACAAGGATGTGCTGATCCACGCCCTGCCGATCTTCCACACCCACGGGTTGTTCGTGGCCACCAATGTGACTTTGTTCTCGGGCGCGTCGATGATCTTCCTGCCGAAATTCGACCCCGAGCGCATCTTTGATCTGATGGCGCGGGCGACGGTGCTGATGGGGGTTCCGACCTTCTATGTCCGCCTGCTGGAGCAGGATAGGCTGAACGCCGAAACGACCGCCCAGATGCGGCTGTTCGTGTCCGGTTCGGCACCGCTTCTGGCCGAAACCCACCGCGCATGGCGGGTACGCACCGGGCATGCGATTCTGGAGCGGTATGGCATGACTGAAACCAATATGAACACCTCAAACCCCTATGACGGTGAACGAGTGGCGGGCACCGTGGGCCTGCCACTGCCGGGCACCGAGGTGATCGTGACCAATCCCGAAACCGGCGTGGCGCTGCCGCAGGGTGAGATCGGCATGATCGAGGTGCGCGGGGCCAATGTGTTCAAAGGCTACTGGCGGATGCCGGAAAAAACCGCAGCCGAGCTGCGCGCGAACGGGTTTTTCATCACCGGCGATCTGGGGCGGATCGACGACAAAGGCTATGTCCATATCATCGGGCGCGGCAAGGATCTGATCATCACCGGCGGCTATAACGTCTATCCGAAAGAGATCGAGGCCGAGATCGACGAAATCTCCGGCGTGCTGGAATCCGCCGTGATCGGCCTTGCGCATAAGGATTTCGGCGAGGCCGTGACGGCGGTTGTGGTGCCCACGGGGATGCCAAGCCTGACCGAAGCCGCCATCGTCGCGGCGCTTGAAGGCCGTCTGGCGCGGTTCAAGCAGCCCAAACGGGTGATGTTCGTGACAGAGCTGCCGCGCAATACCATGGGCAAGGTGCAGAAGAACCTGCTGCGCGACCAGTATGCAGATCTGTATCGCAAGTGAAACACCAGCAAGGACGCGATCAACGTAAAGGCACATTGCCGCCTTTACGCGCGCATCTCTGGAGGCGCTTGAAGTCTGCACAAGGCAGGGCATCGTGGCGCGCGCCGCCCTAACTGCAAAGCCAAAGGGCTTGGGTATTGCTACCCAAGCCCTTGAAATCTTTGGTGGACCCAGAGCGATTCGAACGCCCGACCCTCAGATTCGTAGTCTGATGCTCTATCCAGCTGAGCTATGGATCCACTCTTGCGGCTGCATTTAGCCCCCCCTGCCGGGCATTGCAAGGGCGAATACGCAGCGAAATGCAACTTGATGCGCAATCCCCGCATAACCTTGGGCAAATCGCGATCAGGCCGCAGAGCCAATGGCTTTCGGCAAATGCACCAGAAACTCGGTGCCATAGGCATCACTGCGCGCAAGTTCCAGCCGCCCGCCATGGCCACGGATCAACTCGGCAGCAATCGCCAGTCCCAAACCGATGCCGCCTTTGCGCGCGCCGCCCTGAAACGCCTCAAACAAATGCTCGCGCGCCTTTTCTGGCAGACCGGGGCCAGTGTCACCGATCCTGATCCACCATTCCGAGGTGCTTTCTCCGGCTGAAATTTCGATACTGCCCTCAACGCCTGTGGCTTCAATCGCTTGGCGCGCATTGCGCACAAGGTTGGACAGCACCCGGAACAACTGATCATAATCAGCATGGATCACCATGCCCTCGGGCACTTCGATCAGGCACGTAATCGGCCCCTCGCCCGCAAGCCCCTCGCCCTCAGCAACATCTTCGGCCAGTGTCGCCAAAGCCACCTCACGCAGTTGCGGCTTCGGCTCCTCGGCTTTGCCGAAGGCCAAAGTTGATTCGCACAAGGCCACCGCGCGGGCGATAGAGCCGACCAGTTTCGGGGCGGCGCGCGCCACCATCGGATCGGTGCTGCCCTCAATGCGGTCAGCGAACAACTGCGCCGTGGTCAGAATGTTGCGCAGGTCGTGGCTGATTTTGGCCACCGCCCCGCCGAGCTGCGCCAGACGTTCCTTTTGCCGCAGCGAACCCGTCAGCTGAGTCTGCATCGCGTGCATGGCTTCCTCGGCATCGCGCAACTCCACCACCGAGGCGGTCGGCTCGATGACCCGGCGGGCATCCTCGGGGGCTTCGGCATAGGCGGTCATGTGGTTGACCACCCGGCGGATCGGCAACACGATCAGGCGCTGCACGGCGAGGAACAGGAAGAACGCGGTCACACCAGAAATCAACGCCGACAGCAGCAAAATCCGCCCACCGTAATCCAGCATGGCGTCGCGCATTGGTGCTGAATCCATCGTGATTTCAATCAGAAGCCCCGCCGATTGCACCGGATAGCCGATCACCCGGATGATCTGGTCATCGGGGTCCAAAAGACAGGCAAAGGCGTCGCGGATCAGTGCCCAAGGCCCGGCCTCGCGCAGATCGAAGGTGTTCGAGATCGGCGTGGGCAGCGGCGAGGACAGCACCAACTGGCGCACTTCATTGCGGCGCAGCACGACGTTATAGACCTCGGCATTGGCCAGCAGTTCTTTCTCCAACGCGGGCGTCACCATGTCTTCGGCGGCCAGTTGCGCCAGCGAGGCGATTTGCGCCTTCTCCAACCGCAAGGTCAGGAAATCGGCACGAAACCGGGCGATGGAGGGCACGAAGATCAGCACTTCGGCCAGCATGACAAAGGCCACGGTCAGCAGCAAAAACCGCCCCGACAGGGTGTTTATAAATCCGCCCCGCCTTGCTGCCACGCTCTTGGTCATCCTCTGTGTACAAATATCCTCAGGGGGTTTGGGGGATGAAAGCCCCCAACCTGTCCGCAAGCGCAGCCTATGGCAAAAGCCGCTGCACCAACCGCACCACCCGCTTCACGGCCATGTTATCAAAGAGTTTCGGCGAGAAATAGGCCCCTGCTGCACGCTTGGAAATCTCGCCGCGCGTGGGGTAAGGCGCGATCATGCCCGCCACTGCGCCGATTTTCAGACCCGAGGTCATCGCCAAGGCCCAAAGCCCGATCAACTCGCCCGCCCCCGCGCCAACAATGGTGACACCCACCGGGCGGCCTTTCAGCAGTATCAACTTGAGAAAGCCTGCGGTTTTGCCATCGGTCACCGCGCGGTCGTTGTGCAGAAACGCTTGCCGGATCACCTGCACAGCCGGGTGCGCGGCCCGCGCCTCAGCCTCGGTCAGCCCGATCTGCGCCAGTTCGGGGTCGGTGTAGGTGACGGTTGGCACAATGCTGGCCTGTTTGGCGGGCAGCCCGAACAGCATTTGTTTGATCACCACGCCGGCATGAGCCCCCGCAACATGGGTGAATTGCAAGCCCCCCGCCACATCGCCCACCGCATAAATCCGCCGATTGCTGCTGCGCAGATTGGGGCCGACCGTCACGCCCTTTTCGGTGTAAGCCACACCTGCGGCGGGCAAATCCAGCTCTGCAATGGCAGGCGTGCGCCCGGTGGCGATCAGCAGATGCGATCCGGTCAGCGTGGTGCCGTCGTTCAGCACCGCCTCCAAGCCCTGTGGCGTGGGCCGCAGCCGGGCGATGTCGCGGCCCTCCAGCACCTCGACCCCCTCGACGCGCAAGGCGTCCAGCACCACCGCCACCGCTTCGGGATCCGCCCGGCCAAGCACCCGACTGCGCGCGATCACCGTCACTTTGCAGCCCAAGCGGCGATGCGCCTGCGCCATTTCCAGCGCAATCGGGCCGCCGCCGAGGATCACCAGATGATCGGGCCGCGCGGTCTGCGCGAAAATCGTCTCGTTGGTCAGATAGGGGATCGCCTCCAGCCCCGGCAACTCTGGGATCGTCGGATGCGAGCCTGTGGCGATCACAAACCGCCGCGCGCGGATGATCTTGCCGCCAGCCTCTACCTCACGCGGGCTGATGAAGCGGGCAAAGGCGCGGATCACCTGCACGCCAAAGCCCTCAAACCGCTCTTGGCTATCCACCGGGGCGATCTGCACGACCACCGCCGCGACCTGCGCTTTGACCGCAGCGAAGTCAATCTCCGGCGCGGCCCCCTGCACCCCCGGCACCCCCATACGGATCACCTGCGCCGCCCGGCCCGCCGCCAGCAGCGCCTTTGATGGCACGCAGCCAAAGTTCAGACAATCGCCGCCCATCGCAGCGCCCTCAATCAGCACCACGCGTGCACCCATCTGCGCAGCCCCCGCCGCAACAGAAAGCCCGCCCGACCCTGCACCAATGATGCAGATATCTGTCGAAATCCGCTCCATTCAGCCGCCTTTCTTGCGTTTTTTCAACAGGATCGGCACAGCGGACAAAGCTGCGAGCCCCAATAACGGCAGCAAGACCGGGGCGCTGAAGATCACCCCCAGATCGGGCCGCTCGCCCCGCGCAAACACCTCACCCAGCCCCGCGCCGATCGAAGTGAACACCAAGGCCGCCGGAATAATGCCGAAAAATGTCGTCACCGCAAACGGCAACAGCCGCACCCCCACAATCGCGGGCAGCAGATTGGCCAGCACGAAGGGCAGCGCAGGCACCAGCCGCATGATGAACAAGGCCGACCACTGGTTTTCCCGCAAAGCGGTTTGCACGCGCGAGGCCGAGCCGCCTTGCAACCGCGCGGCCAAGGTCGCGCCAAAGCCTGCGCGGGCTGCGAGAAAAATGCAGGTCGCCCCGATGCTGGCGGCGAGTACATTGTAGAGCGTGCCGGGGAACAGGCCAAACAGGAAGCCCCCGGTCTGCGTGGCGATGGTGGCACCGGGCAGGCTAAGGCCGACAATCACGATATAGACCGCGATAAAGCCAAGGCTCGCCCACAGATAATGCGCGTCGCGGTAGGCCAGCAGGGCCTCGCGGTTCTCGGCCAAAGCCTCAAACGACAGCCGATCACGCAGGAACACCGCCCCGGCAATAGCGGCGCAGAGAATCAGCACAATCGGGATCAGGCGCGCGCATTTGGTCATGGTCTTCCTTTAACCCAAGATGGTCGGATTGGCCTGCCCACGCCAGCCGTCTCACGTCAGCTTGATCAGGTTCGCGAAATCGGCGATCTAAAGGCGCGGATTTGTAACAGTTTGCCCCGCCGCAGCCGCGATGATCGGCAAATGTTGCAGAAATCTCGCAGGACGCGCGTTGACTTACCACCGCTCCGCCCCTAAAGACCGGGCTTCAAGTTTACGCCGTCGAATCTTTAGGGTTCGCCGTGCCCGTCTGATGGAGACCGCGATGAAGCGCACTTTTCAACCGTCGAACCTGGTTCGCGCCCGCCGTCACGGCTTCCGCGCGCGTATGGCAACCAAGGGTGGCCGTCTTGTGCTGGCAGCCCGCCGCGCCAAGGGCCGCAAGAAACTGTCGGCTTGATTTCTGACTGACCCCGCGGGGTCGGATGCAGGAGTAGACCATGACACCGCCGAAGGTATCGGACATTGGCCCCACCGCCGAAGCGTCCGAAGCGCCTCCGGCGGTTTGTGTTTGTGTTCAGACCATGAAGAACCGCCCCGACTATCTGCGCACCGCGCAGGGGCGCAGGCAGGGCACCGGCAGCTTTCTGTTGCAGGGCCGTGCGCGCGGCGATGACCAGGCCACGGTGCGGATCGGCTTTACCGCCTCGAAGAAAATCGGCAACGCCGTGGCGCGCAATCGTGCCAAACGCCGGATGCGGGCCTTGGCGCGCGAGGTGCTGCCGGGGCTGGCGCGGCCCGGTTGGGATTATGTGCTGGTCGCCAAGCCAGAGGCTACAATAACCCGCGATTACAAAGATATGCTGGCTGATTTCGCCACCGCGTTGGCCTCAGTTCACAAGGTCCGCACATGACCCCGCTGGCGCGCATCGTGGCCTTGCCCGTGCGCGCTTACCGCTTGGTGCTGTCGCCTTGGGTCGGTCACGGCTGCCGCTTTCAACCCACCTGCTCGGCCTATGCGATGGAGGCGTTAGAGCGGCATGGTGCGGCAAAGGGCGGCTATCTGATGCTGCATCGGATTTGCCGCTGCCATCCGTGGGGGGGGCAGGGCTATGATCCGGTGCCCGGAGCCGATCCCGAGTTTGACGCCAAGCTTTAGGCGGAACGCAGGCCGCTTTGCCCCGCGTCACCCCGTGCGCATGGTTAACAAAGAGTAGAACATTTAGTGAAAATCCTCTGCAACTTTGGCGTGAGGATTAACTTTCCGAACAGGCTGTTTGGATAGTCTGTTTTTCAGTCGGGGTGCTTTTGCCCCGGATTGAAAACAGGGCTGGTCCAATGGTTTCACGCTATTTCGCCGCAGTCTCCATGGGGTTCAACCGCATCGGCATGCTGATGCGCAGGCCAGAGGCATTTGTATTTCTGCCCGCCCTGACCCTCGCCGCGTTCTGGCTGGGCGGCGAGCGGGATTTGATCCTGACAGCCCTTGGCGCGCCGCTGCTGTTTGCGATCTCGGGTGCGGTGCGGCCGCTGGAAACCCCGCCTGATCAGCTACAGGTGCTGGAAGGACTGTCGCTGCGCGCCCAAATCGTCGGCAATCTGGACGCGATTTTGCACGAATCACATCTTCACGGGCGCACGACCGCCTGTCTGGTGCTGCAATTCGATCTGGCAGAGCGGCTTGTCGAACAACATGGCCGCGCCGCCCAGACCGAGGTGCTGGCGCGCTCGGCAGAGCGGATTTGCGCCTCGCTGCGCGCAGGCGATGTGGTGGCACGGCTGGAAGGCGGCGGCTTTGCGGTGGCACTGGCTGCGGTGCGGCGGCTGGATATTGAAACGGTGGTACAGGTTGCTGCCCGGCTGCAATCGGCGCTGTCCGCCCCGATCAGCCTGAACGCGACTCGCATTTATGTCACCTGCTCGATTGGCTTTTGCTTGGGCAACCGCGCCCCCGAAGCGACCGGTGCCGTTTTGCTGAATGCCGCACAGATTGCCGCCGATGATGCCCTGCGCCATGGCCCTAGCGCCATTCGCAGCTATTCCGAGGATATGGCCGCCACCCGCGCCGACCGTGACGCTTTGCGCGATGAGCTGGAACATGCGCTGGACGAAGGCCAGATCCGCCCGCATTTTCAACCGCAAATCTCCACCCACACCGGGGCGATCACCGGGTTTGAGGCGCTGGCACGCTGGTATCACCCCGATAAGGGCCTGATTCCGCCCGTCGAATTCCTGCCGATGATCGAAGATGCCGGCCTCAGCGAACGTCTGGGTGAGGTGATTTTGTACCACGCCCTCTCGGCCCTCGCCCGCTGGGATCGCGCCGGGCTGAATATACCGACAGTGGCGGTCAATTTCTCGTCGCCAGAACTGCGCAACCCCCGTCTGGCGGAAAAGCTGAAATGGGAGCTCGACCGCTTTGATCTGGAACCCAAGCGGCTGTCGGTTGAGGTGCTGGAAAATGTCGTCGCCCAAACCGACAATGACATCATCGTCTCCAACATCGCGGCCCTTGCGGCCTTGGGCTGCGGTATTGATCTGGATGATTTCGGCACCGGCCACGCCTCAATCACCTCGATCCGCCGCTTTGCCGTGCGCCGCATCAAGATTGACCGCAGCTTTGTCACCCGGCTGGACGAAGACCGTGAACAGCAAAAGATGGTAGCGGCGATCTTGTCGATGGCCGAGCGGTTGGGCTTAGAAACCTTGGCCGAAGGAGTGGAAACCCCCGGTGAACATGCGATGTTGTCACAATTAGGGTGCGGAGATGTGCAAGGTTTCGGCATCGCCCGGCCGATGCCGGTGGATGAGACGATGGAATGGATCGCCCGGCATCGCGCCAAGGTCGGGGCGATTCCGCGCATCGGCTCACGCGCCCGCTAGGGGCAAATCGGCGCGTACACCGCGAATTGCGCGGCAAACCCGGTGCCAAGCCCTGTGAATAGGGGAAAACCGCTTGACCTTTGCGCCCCCCTATCGTTGAACCACGCCTGACCCTGAACAGGAATGGTGCTTGTCCCGATGGACGATCAAAACAAGAATCTCATCCTCGCAACCGTGCTTAGCTTTCTGGTGATCCTTGGCTGGTTCGTCGCAGGCCCGATGCTTTTCCCGCAATGGTTTCCCGCTGAAACCCAAGCGCCGCTGACCCCGGTTGCAGCCACGCCCGAGGCTCCGGCCACCACCGCCCCAGCAGGCAGCGTCGCCTCGACCGAACCGTTGCCCGACGCACCGCGCCTGACCATCGATACCCCGAAGCTTTCGGGTTCAATCTCGATGCTGGGCGGGCGGTTTGACGATTTGTCGCTGAAAACCTACCACGAGACGATCGAGCCGAATTCACCCACCGTCAAACTGCTCTCCCCGGTCGGCCAGACCACGCCCTATTATGCGGTGTTTGGCTGGGCACCGGGCACGGGGCTCACCGCCGAAGACGTGCCGGGGGCTGCAACCGAGTGGAAAATCGCTGCGGGTGGTACGTTGTCGGTCGGCCAACCGGTGACGCTGCAATGGGAAAACACCAAGGGCCTGAAATTCCTGCGCACCATCGCGGTGGATGAAGATTTCATGTTCTCTGTGACGGATCAGGTGCAAAATACCGGGACAGCGGCGGCCAACCTGTATTCCTACGGCCAGATCGTCCGTCAGGGCCTGCCGAAACTGCAAAATATCTATGTGGCGCATGAAGGTCTGGTGCGCCGCACCGATGGCAGCCTTGAAGAATTGAAATATTCTAAATTCGCCTCAATGACCCCGAATGAGCGCGAAGGTTATCCTGCCGAAGTGACCGATGCCACCACAGATGGGTGGATCGGCTTCACCGACCACTACTGGATGACCACTTTGGTCCCCGAGCAGGGCAAACCCTATACGGCGGTCGCAAAGTATCTGCCTGGATCGGACATCTATCAGGCCGAGGTGCGCCAGCCTTTGATGACGGTTGCCCCCGGTGCAACGATGGAAACCACCACCCGGATGTTTGCCGGTGCGAAAGAATGGGAAACCATCCGCGCCTATCAGGATAAGGACGGCATCGCCGGGTTCATCGACTCGATCGACTGGGGCTGGTTCTATTTCCTGACCAAACCGATCTTCTTCGTGCTGCACTGGCTGCACGGGCTGATCGGCAATATGGGCCTTGCGATCATCGGGCTGACCTTCATCCTGAAACTTCTGGTGCTGCCGCTGGCCTATAAATCCTATGTCTCGATGGCGCGGATGAAGGAATTGCGGCCTGAGCTTGAGGTGCTGAAAGAGCGCGCCGGCGACGATAAGCAAAAGCTGCAAAAGGACATGATGGCGCTGTATAAAGAGCGTAAAGTGAACCCTGCTGCGGGCTGTTTGCCGATTTTCATCCAGATTCCGATCTTCTTCTCGCTGTATAAGGTGATCTTCGTCACGATTGAGTTGCGGCAATCGCCGTTCTTTGGCTGGATCCGCGATCTTTCCGCACCCGACACCTCGTCGATCTACAACCTGTTCGGCGCTTTGCCTTGGGGTGCCCCCACGCCGCATACTTTGCTGGCGACCATCTTTATCGGCGTGCTGCCGATCCTGCTGGGCATCACCATGTGGCTGCAGCAGAAACTGAACCCGGCCCCCGCCGACCCGGTGCAGCAGCAGCTGTTCGCTTGGATGCCGTTCGTGTTTATGTTCATGCTCGGCGGTTTCGCCAGCGGTCTGGTGATTTACTGGATCACCAACAACACGATCACCTTCACCCAGCAATATCTGATCATGCGCAGCCACGGCCACAAACCGGATATTTTCGGCAACATCAAATCGGGCTTTGCCAAGAAAAAGCCCGCTGAGGTCGCCAAGAAATGACCGGGCGGTTGGCGGATATCTATCGCCACCCGATCAAAGGACACGGACGCGAAGCCCTCGCGTCCGTTCGTCTTTTGGCGGGCGAGTGTCTGGCGTGGGATCGGCATTGGGCGGTGGCGCATGAGACAGCTAAACTCGTACCCGGTTGGAATCGTTGTGTGAATTTTGCACGCGGCGCGAAGGCTCCGGCGCTGATGGCGATCACCTCCAGCTTAGATGAGGCGACGGCGACCGTCACGTTGCGCCACCCGGAACGTGGCGAGATCAGCTTTCGTCCCGATGATCCTGCCGATCTGCCACGCTTTCTGGACCGGGTCACGCCGCTGAATCCACCCGACCGGGCGCAACCCGTGGCGATTGTCAAAGCTGGGCGCGGCATGACCGACACCGCCCTGCCCGCGCTGTCGATCCTGTCCACCGCCTCGCTGGCCGATCTGTCGGCGCGGATGGGGATCACGCTGTCGAAAGATCGCTGGCGTGGCAACCTCTGGCTCGACGGGGCCGCGCCTTGGGTCGAACGGGCTTGGGTAGGCCAGCATGTCCGCATCGGCGATACGGTTTTGACGATTGAAGAACGCATAGAGCGGTGCAGCGCCACCACCGTTGATCCTGAAACCGGTCGCCCGAATGCGCCGACGCTGCAAGCGTTGACCCAGCATTTCGGTCATCAGGAATTCGGGCTTTATGGTGTGGTGGTGGAAGGCGGGCCGATTGCGGTCGGCGATGAATGGAGATTGGCATGACGAGCCTGCAATTCACTTTGGCCCCCGAGCCAGAATTTGCCTCGCGTGAGGCGGGGCGCCTGTTGTTCGCGGGCCCGGTCGATTTCGTCAAAGGCGTGGTGGCGATGTCGGGCCTGCCCGAGCCGGATCGGTTGGAGGTTTGCTTCGCCGGGCGCTCTAACGTCGGCAAATCCAGCCTGATCAATGCGCTGACCGGTCGCAAAAACCTCGCCCGCGCCTCGAACACGCCGGGTCGGACGCAAGAGATCAACTATTTCGCCTTGGGCGAGATGAACCGCTTTCTGGTCGACTTGCCCGGCTATGGCTATGCCGAAGCGCCGAAACCGATTGTCGCCAAATGGCAAGCACTGCTGAAGGCCTATCTGGCGGGGCGGCAAACCCTGCGTCGTGCCTTCGTTTTGATCGACACACGGCATGGTGTGAAAGCGGTGGATGAGGAGATTATGGATCTGCTCGACCGCTCGGCGGTGACGTTTCAGGTGGTGATGACCAAGATGGACAAAGTCTCGGCGGCCGAGCGCGATGCCAATATCGAGCAGGTCAAAGGCGCGCTGGCCAAGCATCCGGCTGCCTATCCCGAGCTGGTGGTGACCAGTTCGGAAAAGGGCGATGGCATCGAAACCCTGCGGGCGATTATCGCAACCTTGGTCTAGCAGACGATTTCTGCACAGAAATCGTGCAGGAATTCGCGCGAATTCCGGGTTCAGACATGCTGGCCGCCGTTGATTTGAATCTCGGTACCGGAGATGTAGCTCGACTGTTCGGAGCACAGAAACCAGATCGCGTCGGCAACTTCTTTGGGTTGCCCGAGGCGGCGCATCGGCAGTTGATCGACGATTTTATCGGTGCCGGGCGACAGGATCGCGGTTTCCACCTCTCCCGGGGCAATCGCGTTCACCCGCACCCCCAGCGGCCCGAAATCATGCGCCATCTCGCGGGTCAAGGCCGCCAGCGCAGCTTTTGAGGTGGAATAGGCGGCCCCGGCAAAGGGATGCACGCGGGACCCTGCGATAGAGGTCACATTCACCACCGAGCCTTGGGCTGCCGCGAGTTCGGCCTGCAGGCCGCGGGCGAGGATCACAGATGCGAAGAAATTGACATGAAACACCTGCCCCCATGTCCGCAGATCGGTCTCCAATGTGTTCAGCCGTTTGCCGCCCTCCCCCTTCGGAGAGATTCCGGCATTGTTGACGAGGGCGTGGAGTTTGCCGTTCAGTTTGGCCTTGATTGTCTCCATCGCGGCGATGGTTTTGGTGGGGTCGGCGAGGTCGATTTCGATGTGGTTTTCCTCGCCCCCCCCGGCCAAGGGCAGCGCGGATCGAAGGGGTGGCGCGAGCAGGTCAGCACCCGCCAGCCTTCGGCCCCGAAACGTTTCACGGTGGCGTGGCCGATTCCCCGGCTGGCTCCGGTCAGGACGAGGGTTTTCTGCTCGGGCATCATAGTCTCCTTGGCTGGGCTCAAGCTAGGGCATTGGGCGGCGATTGCAAGTCTGTCCACGCGTGGACACCCGATCCGGTCAAATCATTTCAATCACTTAGCCGGGGGGCATTTACCGAAATTTAACCTTTGCCCAGACACAAAAGCTTTGCTTGGCAGGGGGGCACAAAGGGGCTATCAGGCAAAAAATATTGGAGTCTTCCCCATGCAAAAGCAGACCCTGACCATGACCGATGCCATCAGTACCGCCAAGATGTTGTCCGAGGCCCTGCCCTATCTGCAACGCTTTGAGGGCGCTGTGGTGGTGGTGAAATTCGGCGGCAATGCGATGGGCGACGATGCCGCGATGGCGGAATTCGCCCGCGATGTGGTGCTGATGCGTCAGGTCGGGGTGAACCCGGTTGTGGTGCATGGCGGCGGGCCGATGATCAATGAGATGCTGGCCAAGCTGGGCATCAAATCGGAATTCGTGCGCGGCAAGCGGGTGACCGACAAGGCGACGGTGCAGGTGGTTGAGATGATCCTGTCGGGTCTGGTCAACAAGCGCATCGTGCAGGCGATCATGGATGCGGGCGGGCGCGCGGTGGGGATTTCCGGCAAGGATGACGACCTGATGGTCTGCGTCGCCGATGACCCGGAATTGGGCTTTGTTGGCCGTCCGGTCGAGATGAATGTGCAGGTTTTGCGTGATTTGTACAATGCCGGGATCATTCCGGTCATTGCGCCCGTTGGCACCGGAATGGCCGATAACGAGACCTTCAACGTCAACGGCGACACCGCAGCGGGCGCGATTGCCGGGGCGTTGCAGGCGGACCGCCTGTTGCTGCTGACCGATGTGCCGGGCGTGAAAAACGCCGCAGGCGAGGTGATGACCCAGGTCACCCCGGACGAAATCCGCCAGATGACGGCGGATGGCGTGATCTCGGGCGGGATGATCCCGAAAACCGAAACCGCGCTTGCGGCGATTGAGGCGGGCACGCGGGCGGTGACGATCCTGGACGGGCGGATTCCCAATGCTTGCCTGTTGGAACTGTTCACCGATCACGGTGCGGGCAGCCAAATCCGCTCTAGCACGCCGCGCGTCAAGCCGCATGTGAAACGCTAACGGCTTTCATGCTGGCTTAAATATCCCCGCCGGAGGCGCCTTTGGCTGGCTTCGGGTGCCTCCGGCGGGAGTATTTTGAAAAGAGCAATTCGCTTTCGCGCACGCAGGTCTAAGATAGGCTGCGGAGGATGCGATGAAGTATGAAATCTTGCTGCGATTGTCGGTGTTTCTGGGCCTGTTTGTGATCTTTGCGGGCCTTGAGGCTTTGGCCCCAAAGCGCGCGCGCGTGATGGCGCGGGGTGGGCGCTGGTTTACCAATCTGTCGATGACGGTGTTGAACACGTTGGCTTTGCGGGCGCTGGCGCTGGTTTTGCCATTTTTGGCGGTGGGGGCGGCACTGGATGCGTGGTCGCATGGCTGGGGCATCTTGAATCGGGTGGCGTGGCCGCTGTGGGTTGAAGTTTTGACAGCGCTTTTGGTGCTGGATTTTGCAATCTGGGCGCAGCACTGGCTGACGCATAAAGTGCCGCTGTTCTGGCGGTTTCATCGGATGCACCATGCCGACCGCGATATGGATGTGACGACGGCTTTACGGTTTCATCCGGTGGAGATTTTGGCCTCGATGGGGCTGAAGATCGGGCTGATCTATGCTTTGGGGCCGCAGGCGGTGGCGGTGGTTTTGTTCGAGATTTTGCTCAACGCCACGGCTTTGTTCAACCATGCCAATCTGCGGCTGCCGGTGTGGCTGGATCGCATCCTGCGGCTGGTTCTGGTGACGCCGGACATGCATCGGGTGCATCATTCGGTGCTGCGCGCCGAGCATGACAGCAATTTCGGCTTTGCCTTGTCGGTTTGGGACAGGATTTTTCGCACCTATCGCGCGCAACCTGAAGCCGGGCATCAGGGCATGGTGGTGGGATTGCAATGGCAAGACGAGAAACCGGCGCGGTTGGGGTGGAGCCTGTGGCTGCCGTTTCGTTAAGCGCGATTACGGCGCGGGCGGCAGGGCATTTTCTAGCAGTGCTGGGCGGGTTTGTTTGTGAGGATGAGGCGGGGCTGCCTGCGGGGACGCGCTCGGTTCTGCTGCTGGGGCCTGCGGAGCCGGGCTATTGGGCGCATGTGAAAAGCCAGCCGGAATGGGGCAAGCCGGACCCGATTGATCGCTGGTCGCGCCGGGTGATTGGCGGGATGGCCTGCGATCTGGGCGCGAAGGCGTTATTTCCGTTTGGCGGCGCGCCCTATCATCCGTTTTATCAATGGGCCTTGCGGACCGGGCGGGTGTGGGACAGCCCGGTGCGGTTGCTGGTGCAGGCGGAACAGGGGCTGATGGTGTCGTTTCGCGGCGCTTTGGCGTTGAAAGAGCGGGTGGAGGTGCCGGTTGCGGTCTCTCCCTGCGAGGGCTGTGTGCGGCCTTGTCTGGAGGCTTGTCCGGTGGGGGCGTTGGATGGGGCGGGGTATGATGTGCCCGCCTGTCGCAGCTATTTGAGCGGGCCAAGTTGCGGCGATTGCATGAATTTCGGTTGCGCTGTGCGACGGGCTTGCCCGGCATCGCAAGGCTATGCAAGACTGGCGGAACACTCGGCTTATCACATGGGAACATTCCACACATGAAACGCCTTATTTTGACACGCCACGCCAAGTCTGCTTGGGATGATCCTTTGACGCCGGACCATGATCGGCCTTTGAACGAACGCGGCAAGGCTGCGGCGGCGGATCTGGGGCAGTGGCTGGCCTCGCGCGGGTATGTGCCGCAGAAGGTTTTGTGTTCGGATGCGGTACGGACGCGGCAGACTTGGTCTGGGATTGCACCCGCGCTGCCCGCGACTCCGCTGATGGAGTTGAAACCGGCACTGTATCATGCCGGAGTGGATGTGATGCTGGCGGTGCTGCGGCACGCGCAGGCGGATGTGGTGATGATGATCGGGCACAATCCGGGGATCGCCGAGTTTGCCGAGAAATTGGTGGCGCAGGCGCCGTTGAATTCCGAGTTTGGCCGCTATCCTACGGGGGCGACTTTGGTGGTCGATTTCGCGGTGGAGGCTTGGGATCAGGTTGGCTTCGGGCAGGGTGTGACGGTGGATTTTGTCATTCCGCGCGAGATGGTGGTTTAAGGTTGTCCACGCGTGGACAAGAGAGAGAATACCGTTAGATCAAAGCTTTAGGTTTTGGCGGTAAGGAATTGTTAACGAAAAAGGCGCCCAGGGAGGGGCGCCTTTTTGTTTGTCGGGCCATGCTCTAGCGGGTCCAACCGGAATGTATGATCAGCCAGCGCCAAAAAAAAAATCGCAGCGCCACACCAAATCAGGACGAAAACACCTGCGGCGGCGATGCTGACCGGGCGCGTGGTGATTTGAGTCGCCTTCAGGCGAAATTCGGTCATCAGGGCTGGCTCAATCAATTTGATAACCAGCAGGATACCGAGTGGAATGATGATGATATCGTCGAGATAGCCGATGATTGGGATGAAATCAGGGATCAAATCGATCAGCGAAAACGCATAGGCCGCAAGCGCCAAAGCCAACAGCTTGGCATACCATGGTGTGCGGGGATCGCGGGCGGCAAGCCAGAGGGCAAGGGCATCACGTTTGACGCCCTTGCCCCAGATTTTTAGACGCTTCAATGACCGAGGATTTGGCTGAGGAACAGCTTGGTGCGCTCGGACTGCGGGTTGTTGAAGAACTCGCGAGGCTCGTTTTGCTCGACGATCTGGCCTTGGTCCATGAAGATCACCCGGTTGGCGACGGCTTGGGCGAAGCCCATTTCGTGCGTCACACAGAGCATGGTCATGCCTTCTTCGGCGAGGCTGATCATGGTGTCGAGCACCTCTTTGATCATCTCGGGGTCCAAAGCCGAGGTCGGCTCGTCGAACAGCATGATGCGGGGTTTCATGCAGAGCGAGCGCGCGATGGCGACGCGCTGTTGTCGGCCGCCGGAAAGTTGGCCGGGGTATTTATGCGCCTGCTCGGGGATTTTCACCTTTTGCAGGAAATACATCGCGGTTTCTTCGGCTTCTTTTTTCGGAACCTTGCGGACCCAGATCGGGGCTAGGGTCAGGTTTTCGAGGATGGTCAGATGCGGGAACAGGTTGAAGTGCTGGAACACCATGCCGACTTCCGAGCGCACCTTGTCGATGTTCTTGAGGTCTGAGGTCAGTTCGGTGCCGTCGACGATGATCTGGCCCTGCTGGTGTTCTTCCAGTCGGTTGATGCAGCGGATCAGAGTGGATTTGCCGGAGCCTGACGGGCCGCAGATGACGATACGTTCGCCCTTGTTCACCGTCATGTTGATGTCGCGCAGCACATGGAAGGTGCCGTACCACTTGTTCATGCTGGTGATCTGGATTGCCACCTCATCGGAGACTTGCATTTTGCTGCGGTCGATTGCGGGATCTGCCATGATGTAAGTCCTTGATTTAGCGGTGATCAGTCTTCAGCTTGTTCTCCAGATACATCGAGTATCGGGACATGCCGAAGCAGACGATAAAGAAGATAGCGCCGACGAAGATGTAGGGCTCCCAGTAGATGCCCTTCCAGTTGATGTCGGCGCGGACGATGGTGGTGATGCCCCTGAGCGGGTCGGCCAAGCCTACGAAGGACACCAGTGTTGTGTCTTTGAACAGGCCGATGAAGGTCGACACGATGCCGGGGATCGAGATTTTCAGCGCTTGCGGCATGATGATCAGCCGTTGCGCCTGCCAGTAATCCAGACCCAAGGCGTCGGCAGCCTCATACTGGCCACGTGGCAGGGCAGCGAGGCCGCCGCGCACCACTTCGGCGTTATAGGCGGCCGAGAAGATGGTGACGAGGATAACCACGCGCAGGATCAAATCGAACTTGGTTTGCGGCGGCAGGAAGTATTGCAGCAGCAAAGACGCGGTGAACAGCATGGTGATCAGCGGCACGCCGCGGACAAATTCGATGAAGCCGACCGAGAGGGTTTTCACTAAGAACATATCCGAGCGGCGACCGAGGGCGAGCAGGATGCCCAAGGGCAGCGAGATCGAGATCGACGAGACGCCGATCACGAAGGCCAAGAGGAAGCCGCCGAATTTGTCGGAGTTGACGTAGATCAGCTCGAACGGCAGGAAGGCTTGCCACGCTTCGGAGACATAGGATTGCAGGAACAGCCACCAGAGGCAGGCGGCGATAAAGCCGATGCTGGCCCCCATCACTGGGCCGAGTTTGGGTGCGACAAGGCCGTAGACCACGACCATGACGGTGAAGCCCAACAGGGCGGCGATCGGCCCCCAGATCGAGCCGCCCCAAAGCAGCCAAAGGGCGACAAAGGGGAACAGCAGGGTGACGATCAGCAACAGGCGCGGTTTGGTGGCGGCGATGGCGGTGAAGCCCGCCATCAACGCGATGGCAAGCACGGTATGGAACGAGAAACCATCCGCGCCGATCAGGCAGAGCACGGTGAGCGCGCCGACCACCCCGCAGAGTTTCGACATCGCAGATTTGTTGTCAGAATACAGCACCGGGGCGAGGGCGACGAACAACAGGCCAAAGGCGAGGATCGGGCGCCACCAGAGTTCCGGCGGGTAGAAGCCGAAGATGAACTGCGACCAGCGTTCGCGGATCATCGCCCAGCAGGCTCCCGAAGCGTCGGGGCCAGCACTGGCTGCGACAATGGCGCGGCAATCGGCCATCGAATTGGCGTCGCTCCACACCCCATTGGCCAGCCAAGGCCATGACAGGGTGACGAGTTCATAGAGCACCCAAGCCGCGAGCAGCGTCAGGATGGTGTTGAACGGGCCTTTGAACAGATTGTCGCGCAGCCAGCGGATGATGCCGCTTTGCGAGGTGGGCGGGGCTTGCGGCGCAAGCATGTCTTTGCGGACGTAAAGCAGAGCCATCTTAACGCTCCTTCAGTTTGACAGAGGCGTTATAGGCGTTCATCACCGCAGAGATGATCAGGCTGATGATCAGATAGATCAACATCATCAGGGTCATACATTCCAACTCGCGCCCGGTTTGGTTCAGGGTGATGCCGCCCAAAGTGCCGCGCAGATCGAGGTAGCTGACGGCGATACCCAGCGAGGTGTCCTTGGTCAGCGACAGATATTGCGAGATCAGCGGCGGGATGATCACGCGCAGGGCTTGCGGCAGGATCACGAGGCTCATGGTGCGACCGGGGCGGATGCCAAGGGCGGCGGAGGCCTCAGACTGGCCCCGGCTGATGGCTTGGATGCCGGCGCGGACGGTCTCGGCGATCACCGAGGCGTAGTAGAGCGTCAGCGCGATGGTGAGGGCGGTGAAGGAATGGGCGATGTTGATGCCGCCCTTAAAGTTGAAGCCCTTGAACACCGGATATTCCCAATGCAAGCCCAGAGCAAACAGCAGGGCGACGACCGGGACAAACAGGATCAGCACGGATTTCCACCAGATCACCGGGCGGATACCGGTGGCTTCCTGAATGACCTTGGTGCGGCGGCGCAGCAGGATATTGGCGTAGATCGAGGCCGCAATCACCGCGATGACGGCGATCAGCGACAGGCTGATCGGCATGAACCCCAGATGCATGGTGGGCAGCGGATTGGTCAGCAGCGGCAGGGGCACGTTGGTGCCGCGATTGGTCACAGCGACGGTATCGAAGAAATTCATATGCGCGGCAGAGGTTTGGCCTTCGACGATCTTGAAGGCTTTCGGCTCGGGCCGGGTTTCCGAGAACACCACATAGACAAGGATGATCCACAACAGCAGGGGAACGTTGCGGAAGATCTCAATGTAGACGGTCATCAACCGGGCGACGAGCCAGTTTTTCGACAGCCGCAGCACGCCGATCACCACCCCAAGCACGGTCGACAGCAGGCAGCCGACCACGGCGACGACGAGGGTGTTGCCCAAGCCCACCAGCAAAGCGCGGAAATGGGTGTCGTCGTTGGTGTAGGGGATCAGATGTTGGTCAATATCGTAGCCCGCGCGGTTCCACAGGAAGCCAAAGTTGATGTCTTTGTCCTTGGCGGCGAGGTTCTCGATGGTGTTGTTGGCCAGCCACGCCACACCCAACAGCACAAGGATCAGCACGATCACTTGGATGGTGTAGCTGCGGTAGCGGGTGTCGTAAATTAACATGCCCAACCGAAAGTTTGCTTTCGGTGGCTCGGTCGCGAGCGTCATATGTGTTCCCCCTGCCCTGCCGCTGCCGGACTTATGCCGGTCGTTTGGGGTGGTCCCCTGCGGTCAGGTGATGTGCCGGATCAAGTTGGAGTGTGATCTTGGTAAGAGTAGGGCGCGGTTTTCACCGCGCCCTGCTGGTCAGATTACCGGAACGGCGGCGCGTATTGCAGGCCACCTTGGGTCCAGAGCGCGTTCAGGCCGCGTGCCAGACCGATCGGGGTCGAGGTGCCGATGTTGGCTTCAAAAATCTCGCCATAGTTGCCGGAAGCGGCAATCGCGCGCTTGGCCCATTCTTTATCCAGCCCCATCATCGCGCCCATGTCGCCTTCAAGGCCAAGCAAACGCTTGACTTCCGGGTCGGTGGTCGATGCGCCAACGGTGTCGATATTGGCTTTGGTGATGCCTTTTTCTTCCGCTTCGAGCAAAGCGTAATAGGTCCAACGGACGATATCGCCCCAGTTGTTGTCGCCGTGACGCGCGACCGGGCCGAGCGGCTCTTTCGAGATGATTTCCGGCAGGATGATGTGATCCGCCGGGTTTGCCAGCGACGCGCGCGAAGCCGCAAGGCCCGACGCATCGGTGGTGTAGGCATCGCAAGCGCCGGCGTCGTACTGACGCAGAGCTTCGGAATCGTCGCCAACGGTGACCGGGGTGTAGGAGATGTTGTTGGCTTTGAAGAAGTCAGCCAAGTTCAGCTCGGTCGTGGTGCCGGTCTGGATACAGACGGTGGCGCCATCGAGTTCTTTTGCGGACGAAACGCCCAGCTCTTTTTTCACCATGAAGCCTTGGCCGTCATAGCAGTTCACCGCAACGAAATCGAACTTCAGGTCGGTGTCGCGCGAGAAGGTCCAGGTCGAGTTGCGCACCAGAACGTCGACTTCGCCGGAAGCCAGAGCGGTAAAGCGGGTCTCACCGGTGGTGGGGACGTATTTCACTTTGGCAGCGTCGCCGAGAACGGCGGCGGCGATGGCTTTGCACAGATCAACGTCAAGCCGACGTAAGCGCCGGTTGCATCCGGGGCACCGAAGCCGGTCAGACCGACGTTCGCGCCGCAGATCAGCTCGCCGCGGGCTTTCACGTCATCCAGCGTGCCGGCAAATGCCGAGCCTGCCAAGACCGTGGTGGCCGCAAGTGCGCCGAAGAATACGGATTTTTTCATACTTACCTCTTCCTGGTTTCCGCCCGTTTTTCGGGCGAAGGTTATATGCCCTGCACAAGTTACAGGTGCGTTCCCGAGTGACGGCAAGCGCCGCCAGCGTCAGTGATACTCGGACATAGCGATGCAATCGGTCAAGCAAAACTGCCAATATAACGGATTTTACCGCTATCACACCGCTTTGGAGCAGTCAGACAGACAGAATGTGCAAAGAAGCGGCAAGATGGGAGAAGATTGTTACCCGCACAATGCGAAGAATCGTGCCGCCTCGGCCAGTGCCTGCCGTTTAAGCGATTCTAACGCGGCCGCATCTTCGTCGACGCCCCAGAGTTCGTTCTGCCACGTCTCGTCGATTCGGCTTAAGCGCCATGCCTCGTCAAGCGACAGGCGGCCTCGGGTGACGGCAAGGGCGAGGATCAGCGAGCCGGAAATCGCGATCAGGTCATGCACCGCCGCCAGTTGGAACGGCGTGAAGGCGTGGATTTGCGCGGTCAGCTTGGCGATGGTGGTTTCCGGCTGACGGATGTGCATGACGCCCGCAGTGGCGATCAAAGGCGCACGCAGGGCGGCGGCGGACCACGCCAGCAGCGGGTCCCATGCGTCGGCTTGCAGGTCGATCAGTTCTTGCGGGCCAGTGGCACGGTAGCAGAGCAGATCGGTTTCGCCGTAGCGCGCAAGGTCGTGGGCGACAGCGGCAAATTGGATCGCCACATTGTCGATGGCGGAATTGGCGGCGCGGGTCGCGGGCATGGTTTCGGGTTTCACTCGGCCTTGTTGGGCATCCCATTCGGCGGCGATCACTTCGGCCATCGCCATGGTTGGCAGAACCAGCAGACGCTTGGCCGGGGTTTTCACCGCCCGGCCATCAAGGCTTACGGTGAAACCGCCGTCACAGGATTCTGCAACGGCTTGTTTCCAAAAGCGTTTCGCTGTCCAAGCGCTCACCTACACGCTCCGCTATTCAAAGCCCGAGAACGGATCGGCGGGGACTTGGTTTTCGCCCCAATCGAGGGTTTTCCAAGTGCGGGCCATATGTTCCGGCAAGGGGGCGGTGAAGGTCATCATTTTCTTCAGGATCGGGTGTTCGATGGTCAGCATGCGGGCGTGCAGGTGCAGCTTGCGGGAGATGTCGCCGCCAATGCTGGCGCCCCAGCCGTCGCCCATATTCTCGGTGCCGGTCGGGCCATATTTGCTATCCCCAAGGATCGGGTGACCGATTTCGGCCATATGGGCGCGCAGTTGATGGGTGCGGCCAGTGACAGGTTCCAGCGCCATCCATGACAGGCGGGAGCCGAGGAACCACAGGGTGAAATAATCGGTCTGCGCGCGTTTGGCATCGGGGTGGTCAGCCATTTTGGCGGGATGGATGCAGATCATCTTCTCGTCGCCATATTTGCCGCCGCCGGATTTTTGCAACCCGTATTTGATCGAGCCTTGGCGGGGGTGTGGGACGCCAGCGACGGCGGCCCAGTAGATTTTGCGGGTCAGACGGTGGCGCAGGGCTTCACTGAGGGCGCGCGCGACGCGGTCGGTGCGGGCGAGCATGAGCAAGCCCGAGGTGTCTTTATCGAGGCGATGCACCAGCTTGGGGCGGTCTTTGTAGCCGAACTTCAGTGCCTCGGTCAGGCCATCGACATGGCGGTCGCCTTGGCCGGAACCGCCTTGGCTGGGCAGGCCGGGGGGTTTGTTGAGGATGATCATGTGTTCATCCTTCCACAAAACCGCGTTCTGGATCATCTTTTCATCCGCCGCCGAATAGCTGCCCGCGCGGCGCTGCACGGGGGCGGCGGCATCGGGCAAGGGCGGGATGCGGATGGTCTGGCCGGGGGTGACGTGATCGGAGGCTTTGGCGCGCGCGCTATCGACGCGGACTTGTCCGGTGCGGCACATCTTTTCGACATGGCCTTGGGTGACTTGCGGAAAGCGCTTTTTGAACCAGCGGTCAAGGCGCTGTTCGCCTTCATTTTCGGTGACAGTGATCAGTTGAACGTCGCTCATGCGAGGGCTCCACGGGCTAGGGCTGCGCCAAGGGCGACGGCTATAAGAGAGAGGGTGACGGAGGCCAAAGTATAGGCTGCGGCCTGCGGGATTTGGCCGGATTGCCAGAGTTTTAACGTGTCGAGGGAGAAGGCGGAGAAGGTGGTGAAGCCGCCAAGGATACCCGTCATCAGCAGGGGGGACAGGGCGGTGCGGCTGAGGGTGATGTAGAGCACGCCCATGACAAAGCTGCCCACGATGTTGACGAGGGCGGTGGCCCAAGGCGCGCCGAGGCTTGAGATGCACAGGTGGCGCAAAACCGAGCCAATGGCGCCGCCGAGGGCGACTTGGGAGAGCGTGTAGAACATCAGGTTTCATTGGGCGCGGGCGGGGGATTTGTCAACTGCGCTTGGGCGTTTACGGGGTTGCAATCCTGTAGGGGCCGGCTGGGTGTTGAGGGAAGGACGCTCCGCAGGGAGTATTTAGGCCAAGATGAAATCGCTAGCTGTCGTTTCTTTTGGCGCGGAGTTTCACGAAATAGTCGATGCGTTTTTTCAACTCGCGCTCAAAGCCGCGTTCGGGCGGGGTGTAGTAGATCTGGCGCTTCATCTCATCGGGGAAGTAGTTCTGGCCGGAAAAGCTGTCTTCCGCGTCGTGGTCATAGGCGTAGCCCGCGCCGTAGCCGATGTCCTTCATCAGTTTGGTGGGGGCGTTTCTTATATGCAGGGGGGGCGGTTGGCTGCCCGTCTCACGAGCACTCGCGCGGGCGGCTTTGTAGGCCGTGTAGATCGCGTTGGATTTGGGGGCGAGGGCGAGGTAGACGAGGGCTTGCGCCAGCGCCAGTTCGCCTTCGGGGGAACCAAGGCGTTCGTAGGTGTTCCAGGATTCGAGGCAGATTTTCTGGGCTTGCGGGTCGGCGAGGCCGATGTCTTCGACCGCTATACGGGTGATGCGGCGGGCGAGAAAGCGCGGGTCTTCGCCGCCTTCCAACATGCGGGCGAACCAGTAGAGGGCGGCGTCGGGGTCTGAGCCGCGCACCGATTTGTGCAGGGCGGAGATCAGGTTGTAATGTTCCTCGCCGGATTTGTCGTATTTGCTGGCGCGGCGCATCAGGCGGGTGGAGAGCTGGTCGCGGGTCAGCGGTTTGTCGAGTTTCCACGCGGTGACTTGTTCGATCAGGTTCAGCAGGGCACGGCCATCGCCGTCGGCCATCTCGATGATCGCTTCGCGGGCGTCGCCGATGAGGGGGAGTGCGCGGTTCAAATCTCTCTCGGCGCGTTGGGCGAGCAGTTCGAGGTCGATCAGGTTGAGGCGTTCGAGGATGATGACTTGGGCGCGGGACAACAGAGCGGCGTTCAGCTCGAAGCTGGGGTTTTCGGTGGTGGCACCGACCAACAGGATGGTGCCGTCTTCCATATAGGGCAGGAAGCCGTCTTGCTGGGCTTTGTTGAAGCGATGGATTTCATCGACAAACAGCAGCGTGCCTTGGCCATTTTGGCGGCGAATTTTGGCGGATTCGAACATTTTGCGCAGGTCAGGCACGCCGGTGAAGATCGCCGAGATTTGCACGAAGGCGAGGTCGGACTCGTGTGCAAGAAGCCGGGCGATGGTGGTTTTGCCAACGCCGGGCGGGCCCCAGAGGATCAGCGACGACAGGCTGTGAGCGGCGATCATAGCGCCAAGTGGGCCATCGGGGCCTAGTACATGGCCTTGGCCGATCACCTCAGACAGCGAGCGCGGACGCAGGCGGTCTGCCAAGGGGCGCGGGGCCTCTGGCACGGGTTTTCCGGGGGTGTCGAAAAGGTCTGACATGCGGGGAGTTTACGCGGCAAAGCCGGGCGGGGGAAGGCGGATTGCGGGATGTGGTGGTGGGGTGGGGGAACTGACTTATGTCGGTGGGGAGTTGCACTTGTGCAACGGATCGGAGAACCATGGTTTTTAGCCTGTAGTCGTCAGAACTGCTTAGAACCAGTATTGCGCCATCTGCTTGAGGAAGGCTTCCGATGCTACTGGAAAGCCTGACGCATCCCCAATCACAGAGTCTATCCCACAATGGGGGCATATCGCTGTCTTGTCTTCATCACACCAGTCCTCAATCTCAGATGCTTTAAAAACTTTGCAGCAGTAGAAGCACCCGCATGCCCGACTGTTAGACAATTCATCTCGATGGTTTGCACAGTGTTTGTGAGCAAGTTTTATAGGATCGTCCATGCCCCTCAATGCCATATCGCAAGCAATCTAGTCCAGCGTTTGTTCCGTCCGCATAGCCAACCTGTGCCGTCGCCACGAGTCATCCTATCCCGCCGCATCGGGACAGTTTCATCACCGCTTCCACCTACCCTGCTGCATGGCATCGGAAGTCTGCGGGCGGCCCTGCTCCCCATAGGCCGCCGCAGGTTCCGCGCCTTCAGTGCTTGGTCAAGCTGAAATCCATCTCGACCACTTGGTTGTCGATGGCGTCGATTTCCATTACCGGGCCCATCGCCTTCATCTTCACGCCAACCCGGTCGGCCCAACGCGGCCAGGTGGCGGCGAGCAGGGTCAGGCAATGCGTGGCCCCAAGCTCGCACACAGTGTCGCCGAGTTGCGCGATCAGCTGGGCGTGGACGCGGCGGCGGATTGAGGACGGCACATCATGGGCGACGAACAGGCGGCTCGATTCCCAGATGTGATCGCCCACGGGCGCTGCATCGGTCAAAAGATGCGCCGGGATCGTGTCCAGCAGACCGCGCTGTGCGTCGCGGATCATATAGGAATAGATGCCGCATTTCGCGGTGGTGGGGGTCAGGCGGTTGCCGGCCAGAACTCGGCCCTGATCATCATACACGACAACCCAGCGGCTCGCCGGGGTGTCGTATTGATCGTATTCCATCCCCAAAACCTCGGGCAGATCCCATTTGTTATGGACGATGAACAATTCACGCCGCGCGCGAAGCATATTCGCGAACAGCTCTCCATGGTTGTGGAGGTTGGCAAAAGACAGTGTGGTGGTGAGCATGGTGGTCTCCGTTATGTTCAGATGGCAGTCGGAACATCGCGGAGGGGGTTTTCAGATCAGCCGATAATCCTTTGCACGTTGAATGGCCTCGGCTGTGGTACGCGCCATAAGCCGCACCCGCGCCGATGTGACACGCGCTTTCAGCGCACTTTCTGAAATACCCAGTTTTGCCGCAGCAGCAGTAAACCGGTCCCCCCCCAGCGATACAGCGCAGAGCCTCGATCTGAGCCTTGGTCAGCTCCTCGGGTGGCTCTGTCACGTCATGCAGCCGATGCACAATGGTGGCGATGGCTGCAATCTCATGATCCTCAAATTCGCGGTCAGCCCGCGCAAACGAGGCAATGGATCGTGATTTGACCGGGCCACAGGCAACGGTGGCGCCATAGTTCAGGCCGTATCTTGCGGCCTCATTGAACAGGCCAAACGGGTCTGGCAGGGCACTATCGCTCCAACGGATCGTGCCTGTGGCACTGAAGCCCCAGGCTACCATTGGATCGCGCAGGACGTAGCCTTTTTCGGTATAGTAGTCGAGCCAGCGCTGGTCATAGGTCTGGAAGGTGAACAGGGGCGCTGTGAAACGGATATGGAGCCCGACGAAGTAACCCGCCGGGGCCACAAGCGAAAGTTGGTGTAACTCGACATCTATACCTAGCTTTACTGACATGTTTCTTCGATCTCTCGATTCATTTACAACTTTAGGCAGTTCGGAGGGTGGCTACTATACTCGGATCAGCAACAACGTGTTTCCACCTTAGGCATGATACACACAATAAATAGGGGAGAAGTGGCCTGAGCGTGGCATATTGGGTCGAATTGACGTGATGTTTCAGCGTCCTGCGCGATAATGGCGTGGTCTAGCGCCGCCGTGCCGCAAGGAAAGCCAGCCGTTTGGCGTCCAGCCGCGCAATGCTTTTTTCGATCATCGTGGTCAGGCTGTCATTGGCAACCAGCCAAAGCGTTGAATCCAGCGCGGGATTATGGTTGGCCAGAGGCGGCAGCGTGGTGATGCAGCGCAGATTTTGCGCCTCGATGTAGCGGTCAATCGTGTGCTTGGTCATGTCGTTGCCGACAAATTCAAAGCCTGCCAGCAGATCAAGCGCGGCACGATTGTAGAGGCCGAACACCATGCCTATGACGCTGTTGAGATGGATGAATTCCTGATCCTGAAACTGCACCACGTCAGAGATTTCTGCGGCGGGATCCAGATCGCTGAGCAGGCCCGAGAACACATCCCAATCTTTGCCACAGTGCTTTAGGTAATCTTTAACGACGATCAACCGTGCCGCTGCATCCGGTTCAAAAATCGCATCATCTTCGTAAATCAAAAGCTGGGGCAGACCTTTGCTGATCGCTTTCGATGCGAGATATTTGTAGCTTTGCGCACAGCCGCGCCAGCCATCGACATGGCGCAGACCGGGAAAGGCGCCCGTGTCTTGCAGCAGATGGGCTTGAGCGGAGGCGGCCCGCTGGGTCTGCTCGGGCAGGCCCAGCATGACATGCTGGCCCGGCAGGTCGATGTGCTGGGTCGCGCTGGTGAGTTCATCGAATGACAACACACCGATGCCGTGCAGCGCGCGCAACAGCAGGAAGCCGCTTGAGCCGACATCATCGCGCCGCAGCAGTTGTTTGGGCGCACGCCACGCCGCCAAACTGGCTTCGACACGGGTGACGAAGGCCGCAACATCGCCCGTTGCTACGAAATCAACTTGGGCTGAAAAATCGCCCCGATCCGCTTGATCGACGGCGGTTTCCGAGATGACATGCGCACCGTGGCTGAGGGCCTCGGAAATCCACGTGGTTTCGAGCACGGCGTTTTCATAGAAGTGAATGTTGACGACGATTTTCGTGCGATCCAGCAGGGATTTGATCTGCGCGCCAAACAGGTTGGTTTCAATGCGGATATTCAGACGCTTAGACAGCGCTTGCAGATAGGCGTCGCGCCGGGGAGAGCCGCCGGTTGCGCCATAAAACAACACGTCAATGTCGCGCGCTTGCGCTTGGTCGGCGTTGGAAATCGGCTGGATCGGTACATAATACAGCTGCTTCAGCACTATGCCGCGCTCGATCAGGGCGCTGATGTTGTCGGTGGCATAGTCCAGCACCGCCAACGAATTGCGCAGGCGTGCCAGATAGTTGAAATCGACCCAGCGCGAGGCGCGGACCTGCTCGACCTGATAGATGATGGTGCGGTCGGGCGGCGGCATGGTGTCAAACATCTGCGGCGCGACCACAATGTAGAGATCATGCGTGAACGTGCTTGGCATCTCGGTGGTCGCGCTGACCTGCAAGCGGGTATCAACCAGCGCGCGTGCAATCGCTTCGGCGAGATAAATCGTATGCGGCGTGGTGACGACGCATAGGGTTTGCGCGCGCGCCGTGCTGCCTGCCGCCAGTTGGCTGCGCAGGAACTGGGTATATTCAAACAGCACGGCATTGTCGGGGCTGGCCTCAAACCGACTGTACCACGCGCGATACTGCGGGTGGACTTGGCCGCTTTCGCTGAACAGCAGACGACGCGGGGCGGCGCGGGGGATGCCCAGTACCTGATCTTGCAGCAGCAGTGCCCGTAACCAGCCACGCGGCTTGCCACTGGAGCGGAAGCATATCCGTTGCAACAGGCTTGGGTTACGCATGGGATTACTGATCCTGATCACGGGAGCGGCGGCACGCGATATGGCAATCGGCGCATCGCCTGCCTCGGGGTATCTCAAAAGCAAACCCCCCACACCTTGCGGGCATGGGGAGCATTTTGTGTCAGCTTAAGGCTTGGCTTGGTGGCGATATCCAAAACCCATAGGCAGCAAACGGGCTTACGCCTCGAACGCATCCTCGGCGGCGGTGCGGGCGTGGTCGGCGGCACCTTTCGCATTCGGGTCACGGTCGACGAATTCGATGATCGCCATCGGTGCCATGTCGCCATAGCGGAAGCCGGCTTTCAGCACGCGGACGTAACCGCCCTGACGGTCCTGATAGCGCGGGCCGAGGATTTCAAACAGGCGCGCGGTATGGATGTCTTGCTTCAGCTGCGAATGCGCTTGACGGCGGGCGTGCAGATCGCCGCGCTTTGCCAGCGTGATCAGCTTTTCGATGATCGGGCGCAGTTCTTTGGCTTTCGGCAGGGTGGTTTTGATCTGCTCATGCTCGATCAAAGACCCGGCCATGTTGGCGAACATCGCTTTGCGGTGTTCGTGGGTGCGGTTTAGCTTACGGTAACCTGAGGCGTGACGCATGGGAATCTCCTATTCGCGTGTTTTACTTTGTCCGGCAGGGCCTACGATTGGTCCCGCTCACCTTGGGGTCTTGTGACCCATATTTTCCCCGGCAGTCCGGGCATTTGTAGTTGGGCGGAGTTGCCCCCGCCCCTATTCTTAGAACTGGTCTTCGAAACGCTTGGCCAGATCTTCGATGTTTTCCGGCGGCCAGTCTGCGACTTCCATGCCCAGATGCAGACCCATGCCCGACAGCACTTCCTTGATTTCGTTCAAGGACTTGCGGCCGAAGTTCGGGGTGCGCAGCATTTCTGCTTCGGTTTTCTGGATCAGATCGCCAATATAGACGATATTGTCGTTCTTCAAGCAGTTTGCCGAACGCACCGACAATTCCAACTCGTCTACCTTCTTCAGCAGCAGCGGGTTGAACTCAAGCCCGGCATCTTCGACGCCTTTGCCCGCAGCTTCCGGCTCGTCGAAGTTGACGAACACGGCCAGCTGGTCTTGCAGAATCCGCGCGGCGTAAGCCACAGCGTCTTCCGGGGTCAGCGAGCCGTCGGTTTCGATTTTCATCGTCAGCTTGTCATAATCCAGCACCTGACCTTCGCGGGTCGGGGTGACTTCGTAGGACACTTTTTTCACCGGCGAATAGATCGCGTCGATCGGGATCAGACCGATCGGCGCATCTTCCGGGCGGTTTTTATCAGCGGCAACGTAGCCTTTGCCGGTGTTCACGGTGAGTTCCATGAACACATCAGCGCCGTCATCGAGGTGGCAGATGACGTGGTCTTTGTTCAAGACTTCGATGCCGTTGGTTTCGGAAATGTCGCCAGCGGTGACAACGCCCGGACCTTTGGCGGAGATCGACAGGCGTTTCGGCCCATCCACATCCATCTTGATCGAAACGCCTTTCAGGTTCAGCACGATGTCGGTGACGTCTTCGCACACGCCAGCGACGCTGGAAAACTCGTGCAGCACGTTGTCGATCTGCACCGAGGTGATAGCCCCGCCCTGCAGCGACGACATCAGCACGCGGCGCAGCGCGTTGCCAAGGGTCAAGCCAAAGCCGCGCTCTAGCGGTTCAGCGAACACGGTGGCGGTGCGTTGTGCATCGGCCCCCGGCTTCACGACCAGCTGCGTCGGTTTAATCAGTTCTAGCCAATTTTTGTGGATCATGTGACCGCCTCCATACTTGTCTTCTGCTCATGTCCTAAGTAGCGGACGCCCGAGGTTCAGAAATGCAGAAATCGGGCCGTGCAGACATCGCACGACCCGACCTGTAGTGATGCTTTAGACGCGACGGCGCTTCGGCGGACGGCAGCCGTTGTGCGCAAGCGGCGTGACGTCACGGATGGACGTTACGTTCAGGCCAACTGCGGCCAGAGCGCGCAGTGCGGACTCGCGGCCCGAACCCGGACCTTGCACTTCGACTTCGACGGTCTTCATGCCATGCTCTTGCGCTTTACGGCCTGCATCTTCTGCTGCCATTTGCGCCGCGTAAGGCGTGGATTTCCGCGAGCCTTTGAAGCCCATGGTGCCCGAGGACGACCAGGAAATCGCGTTGCCCTGAACGTCGGAGATCAGGATTTTGGTATTGTTGAACGAAGAGTTCACATGAACCACGCCAGCGGCGATGTTCTTGCGTTCTTTTTTCTTCGTGCGGGATGCTTTGGTATCGCGTGCCATATCTAAACGCCCCTCTTATTTCTTCTTGCCAGCAATGGCCTTAGCGGGGCCTTTGCGGGTGCGAGCGTTGGTGTGGGTGCGCTGACCGCGGACCGGCAGGCCCTTACGATGACGCAGGCCACGATAGCAGCCGAGATCCATCAAACGCTTGATGTTCATCGAGGTTTCGCGGCGCAGATCGCCTTCAACCGTGACGTTTGCGTCGATGTATTCGCGAATTTGCAGCACTTCGGCATCCGAAAGCTGGTTGACGCGACGGGCGCGGTCGATGCCAACGGATTCGCAGATTTGCTCTGCGATATGCGGGCCAACGCCGGTGATATAGGTGAGCGCGATCGGAACCCGTTTCGCGGTCGGGATGTTAACGCCAGCAATACGTGCCAAACGTGTATTCCTTCATGGTTGCGGTTCCGTAGTGCCAGAACCTTTTTTCACAACACCGCCCCCCCTGATCTAACTCACAGGGGCGATTCGAATCCTTAACAAATAAGGAATCCCGCAAGCGATTCCGCTGCGGGACGCCGTGCTTTATGGGCTTTTGACCATATCGTCAAGGGCAGCAGGCAAGTTAATTACGCTTTGTCAAGAACTTTGGCGATAGCGCCCGCAACCGCGTCCATTTCCGCCAAGCCATCCACCGCCGAGAGCTGGCCCTTGGCATAATAATAGCCGATCAGCGGCGAGGTGTCGCGGTAATAGGCCAGCATCCGGGTGCGCAGGGCGTCCTCGGTGTCATCGGCGCGCCGCTTCATAACGTGGCTGCCGCAGACATCGCAGGTGCCCGCCCGCTTGGTCGGGTGGTTGGTGTCGTGATAGACCGCACCACAGTTGCCGCAGGTGTAGCGGCCAACGATACGGGCTTTCAGCGCCTCGTCATCGACCTTGAGTTCGATCACCGCATCCAGCGTCTCACCGACGCGGGCCATCAACTCACCCAAAGCGTCGGCTTGTTTCAACGTGCGCGGGAAGCCGTCGAAAATATAGCCGCCCGGCGCGTGGGTTTGCAGCTTTTCCTCGATCAGCCCGATCACGATCTCATCGGTGACAAGGTGGCCCTTGTCCATCACCTCAGCCACAAGGCGGCCCATTTCGGTGCCAGAGCTTTTGGCCTCGCGCAGCATGTCGCCGGTGGACAGCTGCACCATGGCGCGTTCATCCACCAGACGCTTGGCTTGGGTGCCTTTGCCAGCACCGGGTGGCCCGAGGAGGATGATGTTTGCCATGGGTCGCCTTTCTATCAAAGAAAAGGCCCGGCGGGTTACGCCGGGCCTGAAGTCAAAGCCCGATCAACGCCGCGCGGGCGGACGGTTTGCGGTGCTGCGCTTTTTGCCGCGCAGCTGCGATTTCTCAATCAGGCCTTCGTATTGATGCGCCAACAGATGCGATTGAATCTGGTTGATCGTATCCATCGTCACCGAGACCACGATCAGCACCGAGGTGCCGCCGAAGTAGAACGGGATCGAGAACTGGTTGATCAGAATCTCGGGCAGCATACAGACGAGGGCAAGATAGGCCGACCCCAGCACCAAGACGCGGTTGACGACGTAATCGAGATATTCCTCGGTCTTCTTGCCCGGGCGGATGCCGGGGATAAAGCCGTTCTGGTTCTTCAGGTTGTCGGCAACTTCATCGGTTTTGAACGCCACGTTCGCGGTGTAGAAATAGGCGAAGAACACGATCATGCAGATGAAGAACGCCAGATACAGCGGCTGACCATGGCCGAAATAGGCCAGAATGGTGGACATCACCGGGCCCGTGTTGGCACCCGAGAAGGTCGCGATGGTGGTCGGCAGCAGCAGCAGCGACGAGGCAAAAATCGCCGGGATCACGCCCGCCGGGTTGACCTTGATCGGCAAGTGGCTGGAGCCGCCATCATAGACCTTCATGCCGACCTGACGGCGGGGGTATTGGATGTGAATTTTGCGCAGCGCCCGCTCCATGAACACCACAAAGGCGATCACGCCGACGACCATCACCAGAACCCCAAGGATGACCGGGGTCGAGATCACCCCCGCGCGGCCTTGGCTGAAGAACTGCGCCAAAGCATGCGGGATTTCGGCCACGATACCGGTGAAAATGATCAGCGAGGTGCCGTTGCCGATGCCGCGCGCGGTGATCTGCTCACCCAGCCACATCAGGAACATCGTGCCTGCGACCAAGGTGATCACGCAGGAGGCGACGAAATACGCGCCGGGGGTGTGGGCAAGGCCGCCCGCCTCAATGGACTTGGCGATGCCGAAGCCTTGCAGAATGGCCAGCCCGACGGTGCCATAGCGCGTCCACTGGTTCATCTTCTTGCGGCCGGCGTCGCCTTCTTTCTTCATCTGCTCCAGCGCCGGGATCATCGAGGCCAACAGCTGAATGATGATCGAGGCCGAAATATACGGCATGATCCCCAAGGCAAAGATGCCCATCCGCTTGATCGCACCGCCGGTGAACATCGCCAGCATACCGCCGATGCCCTGCCCCGCGTGATCCATGAAATTGCGCAGCGCGGTGCCGTCAATGCCCGGAACCGGCACATAGGTGCCCAAGCGGTAGACCATCAAGAGGCCAATGGTGAAGAAAATCCGGCTACGGAGATCCGTCGCCTTGCCTAGCGTACCCCAGCTGAGGTTCGCGGCCATCTGTTCGGCAGCTGAAGCCATGCCCAGTTCTTTCTGCGTAAGCCCGATATGGGAAGCGCCGCCAAACCGTTTCCGGTCAGCGGCGCGGGAAACTTAAACCGATGTAAGCGGTCTGTCGACTGCTCACAAGGCGTTAGTTATGCTTTGCGGACCGCTTTGGTGAAAGCTGCCAGAACCGGAGCCACGGTCAGGGTGCCGCCAGCGGCTGCAACGGCTTCAACAGCGGCTGCGGAAGCGCCCGTGACGTTCAGTTTGACCGCAGTGGTGATCGAACCTTTGTTCAGAATACGGATGCCGTCGCGCTTGTGACCGGTCAGGCCCGCGTCCACCAGCATATCCTCGGTAATCTCAACTTTCGCATCGAGTTTGCCGAGGCCGATGAATTTCTCGATCAGGCCAAGGTTGATCACCGCAAAGCGATCTTGGTTCGGCTTGTTGAAGCCGCGCTTCGGCAGACGGCGATACAGCGGCATCTGGCCGCCTTCGTAGCCACCAATAGCAACGCCCGAACGCGATTTCTGACCCTTGATACCACGACCAGCGGTTTTACCCGAGCCCGAACCCGGACCACGCGCCACGCGCTTTTGCTTTTTGGTTGCACCCGGATTGTCGTGCAGTTCATTCAATTTCATGTCGCATACTCCTATGCCGGAAAGCTTCTCCCTGCGACGGGGAGGGCAACGCGGCTGTTGTTGATTCTTATGCCGATAGGTGGGGCATTGCGGGCGTATAGAGGCTTGGTTCGGGTGACGCAAGCTCTTAGGATTGTGGGTGCTGCACAAAGAGGTTTTGCAATGTTTGGAATAGCTACATCAACAATTCGCACGTTGAACAAGTGGATTTTTGTCACACTCATCGCCGCTATACCATCCATCGGCATGGCTCAAACCACTGGAAATTCACTGCTTGAGTGGTGCAGTGAAACAGATGAAGCCTTCGGTGCACTATGCTCTGTTTACATTGAGGCATCTATGAGAGGGCAAAGGACCGGCGCTGCCATCGCAGGCCTCAACTATTTTAATCTAGTTTCCTTTGAGGTCTCTGACAGCAAGTTTCAAGAGTTAAGGTCCTTAACGATCTCGAAGTTACTGAGTTACTGCATCCCCCAAGCCGTGTCGGGCCAGCAGCTTGACGACGTAATTGTAAAGTATCTCGCCGACCATCCTGAGACTAGGCTCCAGCCTGCCGACAGCTTGATCTTCAGCGCACTACACGAAGCCTTCCCATGCGCTGAACCGTAGCAACAACTTTGCTGTTGGCACCAGCCAACTAGACACCCCCCACAAATCCTGCGTATCTGTGGGCTGTTTTGCACGGGGGCTGTCATGGCGGTGGATACCAATTATCGGGCGGGGATTAAGCTCTTGTTCAAGAATGAATGGGGCAGCTTGGTCGCGACTTTTGCGCGGTTTGAATATGCGCTGAAGCTGGCGGGGTATTTGAAGTATGAAAAGCCCGGCACCTCGGCCGAGGCTGGCTGGGCCGGGTTTGCGGGCGATCTGGGCGATGGGTTTCTGGCGCATTGCCGGACGCTGCCGGAGGTTCAGGTGCTGTTCAACGCGCCGCCACGGTTGCTCAAGGTTGATATGGATCGGGCAGTGTCTTGGAAAAAGGCACGGGCGGTGAATTCGGTTTCGGATTTCTTTTTGGTCATTCAGGACGTGCGGGGCAGTTTGTTCCACGGCGATGCAAAGGTGCATGGCGAGCGGGATGGTGAGCGGATTGAAGCGGCTCAGGTAGTGTTGGATGAGGCTTGGGGTTGGGCTTTGCAGGATAAGGCTAATGCGCGGCTCTTGCGGTTTTGTGAGGCGTTTCGGTTTACGCAATAGGGTTGAACACATGGCGGGGTGAACCCCGCCCTACCGATGCGGCAGGTGTTCCAATGCAAAACGCCCCGACCTTGCGGCGGGGCGTTTGCAATTTGCGGTAGGGCGGGGTTCACCCCGCCGTGCCTTATCCGCGTTCTTCGATGATCGTTACAAGATGCGAGATCTTGTTGACCATGCCGCGCACGGAAGGGGTATCCTCCAGCTCGCGGGTGCGGTTCATTTTGTTCAGGCCAAGACCTTTCAGGGTCGCGGTCTGTTTCGCCGGACGGCGGGCAGCCGAAGCTACCTGCTTCACTACGATGGTTTTTTTGACGGTGTCGGTCATGTTCAAGCCTCCACAACTTCAGCGGCGGGCTTGTTCAGGATCTCTGCCACTTTCTTGCCACGGCGCGCCGCGACTTGACGAGGAGAGGTTTCCGACTTCAGCCCGTCGATGGTGGCGCGGATCATGTTGTAGGGGTTCTGCGAGCCGATGGACTTTGCCACCACGTCTTGCAGGCCCAACATTTCGAACACAGCGCGCATCGGACCACCGGCGATGATGCCGGTACCGGCAACAGCCGTCCGCATCACCACTTTACCGGCGCCATGACGGCCTTCCATGTCGTGATGCAGGGTGCGGGCGTCTTTCAGCGGCACGCGGATAAGCTGGCGCTTGGCCTGCTCGGTCGCCTTGCGGATCGCTTCCGGAACTTCCTTCGCCTTGCCCTTGCCAAAGCCGACACGGCCTTTTTGATCGCCAACCACTACCAGTGCTGCAAAGCCAAAGCGTTTGCCGCCCTTAACGGTTTTCGACACCCGGTTGATCGCGACCAAGCGGTCAGCGAATTCCGGGGTTTCTTCCGGCCGGTTATCGCGGCGATCATTGCCACCACGATTGTCCCGACGGTTTTCACGTTCTGCCATTTTTCAACTCCTCAGAACTGCAATCCACCTTCACGGGCAGCCTCGGCCAAAGCCTTGATCTTACCGTGAAAGAGGAAACCGCCGCGGTCGAAGTAGCACACTTCAACACCGGCCTTTTTGGCCCGCTCGGCGATTGCCGAACCGATTTTCGTCGCTGCTTCGACGTTGTTCTTGCCGACCACACCGAATTCCTTCTCCAGCGTGGAGGCGGAGGCGATGGTGACGCCCTTCACATCGTCGATCAGCTGCACGCTGATGTTTTTGTTCGAGCGGTGAACGGACAGGCGCAGGCGCCCATGCGAAGTCGCTTTGATTTTGTTCCGAACGCGCTGACGGCGCTTGAGGAACAGGTCTCTCTTGGTGTTTGCCATGATTGTGTCCCTTACTTCTTCTTGCCTTCTTTGCGGAACACGAACTCGCCCTTATAGCGGATGCCTTTGCCCTTGTAGGGCTCGGGCTTGCGCCATTCGCGGATGTTCGCAGCGACCTGACCAACGAGCTGTTGGTCAATGCCTTCCACAATGATTTCAGTGTTCTTCGGCGATGTGACGGTCACACCAGCGGGAACGGCGAAGTTGACTTCATGGCTGTAGCCGAGCGACAGTTTCAGGATGTTGCCAGCCATCGCAGCGCGGTAACCCACGCCTTGAATTTCCAGCTCTTTCTTGAAACCAGCGGTGACGCCAGTGACGAGGTTTTCAACCATCGACCGCGCCATGCCCCACTGCTGACGCGCACGCTTCGAAGTGCCACGCGGGGTCACTTTGATGCTGCCTTCGTCGATCGTGAGCGTCACGTCGTCGGTTGCGGTGAAGCTGCGGGTGCCTTTCGGACCTTTCACTTCGATGGTTTGACCTGACACGGACGCCGAAACGCCCTTGATCAGTTCTACGGGTTTTTTGCCGATACGAGACATGCCACCCTCCTCAGAACACGGTGCAAAGCACTTCGCCGCCAACATTGGCTGCGCGCGCATTTGCATCTGACATCACGCCTTTCGGCGTGGACACGATGGAGATACCGAGGCCATTGCGGACCGACGGAATTTCCTTGACCGACATGTACACACGACGGCCGGGCTTGGACACGCGCTTCACTTCGCGGATCACAGGCACGCCTTCGAAGTACTTCAGGCTGATCACAAGCTCGCCTTGACCGTTGTCGGTCTTGGTGCGCTCGAAACCGCGGATGTAACCTTCGCTTACGAGCACGTCCAGAACCCAGGCGCGCAGTTTCGAGGCAGGGGTCGACACGGTCGATTTGCCACGCATTTGCGCGTTACGGATACGGGTAAGCATGTCGCCGATAGGATCGTTCATCATCATTTGGCGACCTCCTTACCAGCTCGACTTGACCATGCCGGGGATCTGGCCGAACGAGGCGAGATCACGCAGCATGATGCGCGAGAGTTTGAGCTTGCGATAATACGCATGCGGACGACCGGTCAGTTGGCAGCGATTGTGCAAACGGACAGCCGACGAGTTGCGGGGCAGCTCGGCCAGTTTGATGGTCGCTTTGAAGCGCTCATCCACCGGTTTCGCCTGGTCGTTGATCACCGCTTTCAGTGCTGCGCGCTTGGAAGCATGTTGCTTCACCAGCTTCTCGCGCTTCACTTCGCGGTTCACCATGGATTTTTTTGCCATTGTCAGGTTCCTCGCGCGATCAAGAAGTGAAGGGCATGTTGAATTGCTTCAACAGTGCCTTCGCTTCCGCATCGGTTTTAGCGGTGGTGCAGATGATGATGTCCATACCGAGCACTTCATCGACTTTGTCGAATTCGATTTCGGGGAACACGAGTTGCTCTTTCAGGCCCATGGCGTAGTTGCCACGGCCATCGAACGAGGTCGGCTTCACGCCGCGGAAGTCGCGGACGCGCGGCAGAGCAATGGTGATCAGACGGTCGAGGAATTCGTACATCCGGTCGCCGCGCAGGGTCACTTTGCAGCCAAGCGGCATTTCTTCACGGACACGGAAACCAGCAATGCTGTTTTTCGCATGGGTGATGACAGCCTTTTGACCAGCGATGAGAGTCATCTCTTCGGCGGCTTTCTTGACCTTCTTGGTGTCCTTGACGGCTTCACCAACGCCCATGTTCAGAACGATCTTGTCCAGACGGGGCAGTTGCATCGCGTTCTTATAGCCGAACTCTTCCATAAGGGCGGCGCAGATGCGCTCCTTATAGTCAGCCTTCAGACGCGGGGTGTAGGTGGCTTGGTCGAGCATCAGATCGCCTCCCCAGTGGTCTTTGCGAAGCGAACCTTCTTGTCGCCTTCCATACGGAAGCCAACGCGGGTTGCTTTGCCTTTGCTGTCCAGCAGTGCGAGGTTCGACAGATCAATCGGCATCGGCTTTGCGATGCGACCGCCTTGCGAGGTCTGGCTTTGCTTGGTGTGACGGATCGCCATGTTGGCACCGTCTACGATGGCCTTGTTGGCAGTCGGGTTCACGGACGAAATCTCGCCCTTTGCGCCCTTGTCCTTGCCGGTCAAGATGACGACGGTGTCGCCCTTTTTAAGCTTCGCAGCCATCAGAGCACCTCCGGAGCCAGCGAGATGATTTTCATGAAGTTCTTCGCGCGGAGCTCACGCACCACTGGCCCGAAGATACGCGTGCCGACGGGTTCACCCTGATTGTTCAGGATGACAGCGGCATTGCGGTCAAAACGAATAGCGGTGCCGTCTTCACGGCGAACTTCTTTGGCGGTGCGCACAACAACGGCTTTACGCACGTCGCCTTTTTTCACACGGCCCTTCGGAATGGCTTCCTTGACCGACACCACGATGATGTCGCCCACGGATGCATAGCGGCGATGCGAGCCGCCCAGAACCTTGATGCACTGAACCCGGCGAGCGCCGGAGTTATCAGCAACATCCAGATTGGTCTGCATCTGGATCATTTGGTTTCTCCCGACCTTTGGGCATCATTGCCCAGGGTTTCGTATTCAGAAAAAGACGAAGGTTGGCGCTTATGCAGCGACAACCACCGTCCAGCGTTTGGTCTTCGAGATCGGCGCACATTCTTCAATGCGCACGGTGTCCCCGGTCTTGTAGGTATTGTTCTCATCATGCGCGCGGTATTTTTTGGATTTGCGCACGGTTTTGTGGAACAGCGGGTGCTTGAAGCGGCGTTCCACCAGAACGGTGATGGTTTGCTCGTTCTTGTCCGAGGTTACGACGCCTTGCAGGATACGTTTTGGCATGGGTCTGCTCCTCAGTTCGCAGCCGCAGAAGCGGCTTTCTGGTTCAGCACGGTCATGATGCGTGCCACTTCGCGGCGAACAGCGCGCATACGCGAGGTGTTTTCCAGCTGGTTGGTCGCCGCCTGGAGGCGCAGGTTGAACGCTTCTTTCTTGAGGGCCACAAGGCTCTCACGCAGCTGCTCGGGCGATTTGCCCAATAGTTCCTTGGCGGTCATGCGCCTGTTCCTTTTTCAATCACCAGAGCGCCCCTACCTTGCGGCAAGGTCACGCTGAACCCGGTGGATCAATGTAAAACCACCGATTCCGAGTCGCCTCGGAGCCGTGGATGGCTGCGTATAGGGGATGGGGAGGGTTAGGGCAAGAGCAAACTCGGGAGGCCCAACTCTTTCGCAAGTGAATGATATGCAGCGATTGCTTGCGTCTCGGACCGCAAACGTGGGCCGGGGATTTGCTCGACTCTTTCGACTGCCGCACTTAGTAACCGCCGAGCAGCGATCGGATCGCCGAGATGCACAAGGATGATAGCGGCCAGGCCGCTTCCACTAACTCGCTCCAATGTATAATTCGGTCCGTAGGCCGTATGCATTAAGTCCTGAAGGATTTTGGCACGGGTGCTATAGCGCTCCAGATACGCAAAGCCCACCCTATCCAACAGGTCTGAGATTTGCCTAGCCGCCAGTTCAGGTGCGTCCGTTTCCCACCAAATATCTCTATTGGCAGCGGTCAGTCCTCCAAGCCGCACTCGAAAACAGCAGTGACCTTCTTGCACTGGCGTCTGCTCTGGCCAATCAGGGAAGACGTGTAGGCTGACTTCGGGAACGAAAACGCCAAGATTAACTGTGAAACTACTAGTCAGGTCACCGGGACTGGTGAAACTTGTCATCTGCAAATTTATCACCTGTGTAAGCCCGTCGTCCGTCACGCGCCGAAATGTCCTACCGCCTCTGCGAAAGCCTAGCGGTTTCAACTTCGCGGAGAGTGCAGTTTGGATGCTGTCAACCGCTTCAGATGTAGGAGTTTTCGCCATCAGCAAGTCTTCCTACTTCGATGCTCACGACAGCTATTCAATACGCCGCGATAGGCGCTGGCAACTCTAAAGGTGAACCGATTGTTGTTTCGGCGGGGCCATTGACGACCCAAGCCGAGAAATCCCGAGCACATCAACTTCTTGCCTCTATGTCAGTATCTGATACGATCTGCCATAGGAGGTCCGTCATGCCCAACGTTCATCTGACCAAACAGATGCAAGAATACGCCGAGGCGCAGATCCGTTCGGGGGCCTATGCCAACCTCAGCGAGGTGGTGCGTGCCGGGATGCGGGCGATCATGGTGAAGGACGGCGCGCGGGCGTTTTATGCGTTGAAGGCCGAGTTGGATGAGGCCATCGAGCAGGCCGAGCGCGGCGATTACGAGGAATTTGATCCTCGGACATTTGAGCCTGACGCTTTCCGGTGACACGCGCCAAGTTAACGGCAGCGGCGAAGCGCGATGTTGTGCAAATCCGGCAATTTACAGTTGAACACTGGGGGCGTGAGCAATGGCTGCGCTATTTCGCGGGGCTTTCTGAGGCGTTTGAACAGATCGCAGCAGACCCCGCTTGTGGCCGCGCGCGCGATATGCTGCGCAAAGGGCTGCGGTCGCTGACATATGAGACGCATTTGATCTTCTTTCGGCCAGTCCGTCATGCGGGCGGGACAGTTGTTATCCTGCGTATCCTGCATCAGCGGCAGAATTTGGCTGCGTTGAAGTTCTTTCAGGAGTTGGAGGGGTAAGGCCCCTCGCCTGCTGATTGCTTGCCCCCAAAAGAAAAACCCCCGCTGTTTCCAGCGGGGGCTTTATTCTGAACCGGGTGACGGCCCGCGTATTTCTTCCGAAATTCGCTACACCGCACTGGTTTTGCCCGAAGGCAAAACCTTACCAGTCTTCCCTTGCCACAACCCGAGTCGTGACCGGGAGTTTCATAGCACCCAGACGCAGGGCTTCACGGGCGATGATCTCGGACACGCCGTCGATCTCGAACATGATGCGGCCTGGTTTGACCTTGGCTGCCCAATAGTCGGTCGAGCCTTTACCTTTACCCATCCGAACTTCGGTGGGCTTGGACGAGACTGGGACATCCGGGAAAATCCGGATCCAGACGCGGCCTTGGCGTTTCATGTGGCGGGTGATCGCGCGGCGGGCCGCTTCGATCTGACGGGCCGTCACACGCTCTGGCTCGGTGGCTTTCAGCGCAAAGGAGCCGAAGTTCAGCAGGAAGCCGCCCTTCGCTTCGCCGTGGATACGGCCTTTGTGCTGCTTGCGGAACTTAGTCCGTTTTGGTTGCAACATCTGTCTTCTCCCTTACGCGCGTTCGCGGTCGCGGCGAGGCGAACGCGGTGCTGCACCTTCTTGCGCTTCGGCAAGACGGCGATCATGGGCTTGCGGATCATGCTCAAGGATTTCGCCTTTGAAGATCCAGACCTTCACCCCGATGATGCCATAGGCAGTCGTGGCTTCGGACAGAGCATAGTCGATGTCAGCGCGCAGGGTGTGCAACGGCACACGGCCTTCACGATACCATTCGGTGCGTGCAATCTCGGCGCCGCCCAGACGGCCACCAACGTTGACACGGATACCCAAGGCACCCAGACGCATCGCGTTCTGCACGCCACGCTTCATGGCGCGACGGAAGGACACCCGGCGTTCCATTTGCTGCGCGATCGATTCAGCAACCAGTTGCGCATCGACTTCCGGCTTGCGCACTTCGACGATGTTCAAGTGAACATCCGACTTGGTGAACGCCGTCAGTTTCTTGCGCAGGGTTTCGATATCGGCGCCTTTTTTGCCGATGATCACGCCCGGACGTGCGGTGTGAATGGTCACACGGCACTTTTTGTGCGGACGCTCGATGATCACGCGGCTGATGCCGGCTTGCTTGCACTCTTCATGCACAAACGCGCGCATTTTGAGATCTTCCAGCAGCAGGTTGCCGTAGTCTTTCGATTCAGCGAACCAGCGGCTGTCCCAGGTGCGGTTGACCTGAAGACGCATGCCGATCGGATTGACCTTCTGACCCATTATGCAGACTCCCCGACTTGACGCACAATGATCGTCAGCTCGCTGAACGGTTTCATGATTTTACCGAAACGACCACGCGCACGCGGGCGGCCACGTTTCATCACCAGGTTTTTGCCAACCCAGCTTTCAGCCACGATCAGGCTGTCCACGTCGAGGTTGTGGTTGTTTTCCGCGTTGGCAATCGCCGACTGCAGGCACTTCTTCACGTCACCCGCGATGCGGCGCTTCGAGAAGGTCAAATCGGCCAGAGCCTTTTCAACTTTCTTACCGCGGATCAGACCAGCGACAAGGTTCAGTTTCTGCGGCGAGGTGCGGAGCATGCGCGAGATCGCCATTGCTTCGTTTTCCGCCACGCGACGGGGGTTCTTTTCCGTGCTCATGGCTTATTTCCTCTTGGCTTTTTTGTCGGCGGCATGGCCGTAATAGGTCCGGGTCGGCGAATATTCACCAAACTTTTGACCAATCATCTCTTCGGTCACAGCAACCGGGATGTGCTTTTTGCCGTTATAGACGGCAAAGGTCAGCCCGACGAACTGCGGCAGAATAGTAGACCGACGCGACCAGATCTTGATCACTTCGTTCTTGCCCGAGGCTTTCGCGGTTTCTGCTTTTTTCAAAACATAACCGTCGACGAACGGGCCCTTCCAAATAGAACGTGACATGGATTAGCGCCCTTTCTTCGCGTTACGCGACCGGACAATCAACTTGTCCGAAGCCTTGGCCTTACGGGTCTTGTTACCCTTGGTGCCTTTGCCCCACGGCGTCACCGGATGGCGGCCGCCCGAGGTCCGACCTTCACCACCACCATGCGGGTGGTCGATCGGGTTCATAGCAACACCGCGCACGGTCGGGCGCACGCCCTTGTGACGCATACGGCCAGCTTTACCAAAGTTCTGGTTCGAGTTGTCGGGGTTCGACACGGCACCGATGGTGGCCATGCATTCCTGACGCACCAGACGCAGTTCGCCCGAAGACAAACGGATCTGCGCGTAACCACCGTCACGACCGACGAACTGCGCATAGGTGCCAGCAGCGCGTGCCAACTGGCCGCCCTTGCCGGCTTTCAGCTCGACGTTGTGGATGATCGTACCGATCGGCATACCCGAGAACGGCATCGCATTGCCCGGCTTCACGTCGGTCTTGGCGCCAGCGATGACAGAGTCACCGATCGCCAAGCGCTGCGGCGCCAGAATATACGAAAGTTCGCCATCCGCATAACGGATCAGAGCGATAAAGGCGGTACGGTTCGGATCGTATTCAATCCGCTCAACGACCGCTGCAATATCAAATTTTGTGCGCCTGAAATCGACCACACGGTAGAGACGCTTGGCGCCCCCGCCCTTGTGCCACATCGTGATACGTCCGGTGTTGTTCCGGCCACCTGTCTTGGTCAAACCCTCAGTAAGGGCTTTGACCGGGCGGCCTTTCCACAATTCCGAACGGTCGATCAGA
>JAYTVN010000045.1:0-128214 GCA_043743975.1 Cypionkella sp. | reverse complement strand
TCGTCATGTCCAGATAGCCGACCAGTGCCTCGACATCGCGCAACCGTTCGGCGGGGCTGATGGCATCCGGGTTGCGGCTGACCATGATCCAGCCCAGCCATTCTTCGCACCGCACCTGGGGCAAGGCGATGTCGGTTTTGCAAAACGCATCGTTCTGCCCCATGGCGGGGGCACCGCGCAGGGTGCCGTCAAGGTTATAGGTCCAGGCGTGATAGGGGCAGACGATGGCGCGGGTGGTGCCGCGACCTTGCAGCAGGGTGGACATGCGGTGGCGGCAGACGTTCGACATCGCACGGATTTGGTTGTCACGATCGCGCAGCACGATCACCGGCTCGCCGGCGATTTGCATGGTCAGATAATCGCCGGGATTGGCGAGGGTTTCGGCGCGGCCCGCGCAGAGCCAGTCTTGCGCGAAGATGTGTTTTTGTTCTTGTGCCAGAAAGGCTTCGCTGGTGTAGAGCGATTTCGGCATCGCATTGGCTTGGGTGAACGGCACCGAGACATTGGCGTGCAACTCGGCGGCGGGGGTAAGGCTGTGATGCTGGTTCATGGCTTGCTCGCGGCTGAGGGGCGTGGTGACTGAACTTTGCCCGAAAGCGGCGGTGCGGGCTATCAGTGTTTTGCTCAGCTTTGCTTAGGCGGGGCTTAAGCCAATCTGCGAGATGGCTTTGGGTGCAGCCTAATCAATGCTGCGTGAAATCCTTATTTCTGATGGCCTGCGTCTGGCCTACACCAAAGGCAACCGCCCCAGGGGCCAGCCACAGCAAAAGGACGCCGCGATGCCCGTTGAACATATTGACACGCTGATCATTGGCGGCGGGCAGGCCGGGCTTGCGATGAGTGCGCAGTTGAGCGCGCGCGGGGTGCCGCATCTGGTGCTGGAGCGGCACCGGATTGCCGAGCGCTGGCGGACCGAGCGCTGGCGGACCGAGCGCTGGGACTCGCTGGTGGCGAATGGTCCGGCTTGGCACGACCGTTTCCCGATCCTGACCTTTGACGATCTGGACCCGGATGCTTTCGCGCCGAAAGAGCGGATCGCGGCGTATTTTGAGGCGGTGGCGGAGAAGATCGCGGCCCCGATCCGCTGCGGGGTGGAGGTGACTTCACTGGAGCCTTCGGGGGCTGGCTTTGTGGCCGAGACATCGCATGGCCGGGTTGAGGCGCGCAATGTGGTGGTGGCGACGGGGCCGTTTCAGAAGCCGCTGATCCAGACCTTGGTGCCGGAAAATGCTGGCATCGTGCAGATGCATTCCAATGCCTACCGCAATCCGGGACAGTTGCCGGAGGGGGCGGTGCTGGTGGTGGGGGCGGGGTCTTCGGGGTCGCAGATTGCGGATGAGATCAACCGGGCCGGGCGCAAGGTTTATCTGTCAGTCGGCCCGCATGATCGGCCGCCGCGCGCCTATCGCGGGAAGGATTTCTGCTGGTGGTTGGGGGTGCTGGGGCAGTGGGATCAGAAGGTGAAAGCGCCGGGGACCGAGCATGTCACCATCGCGGTTTCGGGCGCGCGGGGCGGGCATACGGTGGACTTTCATGCGCTTGCCGCGCAGGGGATGACCTTGTTGGGGCGGGTTGGCGCGTATCAGGATGGGGTGCTGGCGGTCGGTGACGATCTGGGGCGGAATGTGCGGGCGGGCAATGAGAATTACCTCGCTACGCTGGCGCTGGCCGATGCTTACGCGACCGAGCAGGGGCTGGATATGCCGCTGGAGGAGGAGGCCAAGGTGATCGGACCCGAGCCGGACTGTGTGACCCATCCGATTCTAGCGCTGGATCTGGCCAAGGAGGGGGTCACCTCGATCATCTGGGCGACCGGGTTCGGTCTGGATTATGGCTGGCTGAAGGTCGATGCTTTTGATGAGAAGGGCCGTCCGGCGCATGAGCGGGGGGTGGCGGGGGTGCCGGGATTGTATTTTCTGGGGCTGCCGTGGCTCGCGCGGCGGGCCTCCCCGTTCATCTGGGGGGTCTGGCATGATGCGGATTATTTGGCTGGGCATATCGCGGCACGGTGAGGTGTCCACGCGTGGACACGATAGCGCCGCAAGTGAAATCAATCACTTGCGGCGTGTCGTTCAGGATTTGTTAAGCTTTAGGCGTTTGATATGACATCGGGCGGGGTGTCGGGCGCGTTGGCTGCGGCAGGTGCTACGATCGGGGCCGCAGGTTGCGCGGCGGGTTTGATCGCCTTATCCAGAAACGCCTTGCCCAGCGGGCTTTGCGCAAACGCCTCGACCGAGGCCGCAAGATGGGTGCCGCCTTTTGAGGTGAACAGGTCCATCACCGAAGTCATGCCTTCGCCGGGATTTCCGGTATTGGCGATCACCTTCACATCGGCGCTTTGCAGCGCGCGGGCCTGTTCGCCACCAACGACGATATAGCCTTTGATGCCTTCGATGGTCATCAGATATTGCTGGTAGCTGGCGTTCTCGCCGATTTCCTTGGCCAGCACGATTTGCGCTTCAACCGGGGCGAGTTGCATGGCTTTTTCGGCGGCGGCGCGCGCCTCGCCCAAGGCCTGAATACCCTCGGCCTCGCGCTGTTGGGCGGCGAGATTGCCCTCGGCGATGATCACCGTGGTTTGCTTGTCTTGCTCGGCGGCGACCACCTGTTTGTCACGCTCAATCTCGGCACGGCGGACCTCATCGACGCGGGTGACGGCCATGTGACGCTCGCGGGTTTCCTTTTCTTGGGTCAGGATTTCCTGCCGGGCCTGTTCCTGCGCAATACCGACAAGCCGTTGTTTTTCTGCGGTTTTCTCACCCACCGCGCGCTCGGCTTCCTGCTTGCGCATGTCAATCTCGCGCTGCGCTTCGATCTCGGCAGTTTCCGCCGCGCGTTTGTTCTCGGCCACTTCGCGCCGACTTTCCATCTCGATATGCGAGATCTTTTTCGCCATGATATTCGAGATCACTTTGGAGCCACTGGCGTCGCGAATATCCATCAATTCCATCGACTTGACGGGTTCAACACCCCATTGCATGAGCTGTTCGATCACTTCAGAGGTGAAGGCCGCGCCGAATTTGGACCGCTCCAGCATGATGGCGTCGATCTTGTCGGAGGCCAGCACTTTGCGCACAGCTCCTTGCACGATCTGCATCAGTTGTTCTTTCAAAGCCGCAATGGAATCAACACGTTGCGCGGCTATCGCGGTGTCGGCGATGCGGAAAAACGAAGTGACATGCACCATGAACGGCACGCGGTCGGTGTCATAAGCCTCGTAATCCTCCAGCGTCAGATCGAAGTTGCTGACCGGAAGCTGGATCACATTGACGCCAAAGCGCGGAATCCACGACGGCCAGGCATAGTAGACGTTTCCGGCATCGAGATTGGTGCCATAGGGCGTGGTGGCGCGGCCACGCTGGATGATGTGCACGACATTGGTGCTGACCACGCGGCGAAACAGGATCGCCAGCAGCAGAGCAAGGATAATCAGCGCCGCAACGGCGATCAGGATCGGGAATAGCGGCATGGCAATCTCCAGAATTGAATGGTGCGGAGTGTGCGATGGATTGGGTTAAAATACAATCAAGCAGGTGGGCAGTGGTGCGGGGAGTTTTGCGCGGTTCAGGTCACCAGCGCGCGTTGTTCGGGCAGGCCCATGGAGATGACGAGGGGGTTTTGGGCTTGGCGGGATTGGAAATCTTGTTTGCTGGCAAGGTGTTGGTGGTTTGTCAGGATCAGGGATTGCGCCACCGCGCCGCCCAATGTGGTGCCGGGGCCTGCGATGATGAACAGCTCGGGGGCGAATTCGCGCGCGGCGGTGCGGATGGCGGCGGTGAAGTCGTAGGGCTCAACGACTTGGTTGCCGAGGGTGTAGGCGTGGAGTTGCTCGGTATGGGTGGCGCCGGGCCACCAGATCTGGCCACGTCCGTCGATCAGCGGTTTTTGCGGTTGTTGGAACAGGGTTGCGGGCAGTTTGGCGCGGCCTTGGGTTGCCACGGGGGCTTGCAGCGCGGTGTGGAAGGCGGCGTGATTGGCGAGGCGCATCGGGAAGCGGGATTGCTCGGGCGGGACGGCGGCTTCAAAGGCCTTCAGGCCGGCTTCGTTGCCTGCGAGGACGAGCATACCGCCGAGGTCTATCGAGAGGGTCAGAATGTGATCGGGGCGGGCGGTGATTTCGGCGGCGAGGGCCAGCAGTTCGGCTTTTCGCGCCGGGTTGGGCTGCCAGTTTTCGGTTAGGAAGGGGTGGATGATCTGGCCGCCGATCAGGCTTTGCTGCATCAGCGTGCCCATGGTGTTGACGGCTTCAAACCCGTTCTGCGGGGAGAGCGCTCCTGCGCAGGCGAGGGCGGAATACCAGCCCATCGAATTTCCGGTAACGGCTGTGATTTCAATGTCTTTGAGGCTGAGGGCATCGCCCAGAGTGCAGGCGTAGATCAGGGCGGAGGCGTTGTCGCCTCTGGTATGTTTGGAGATGGAATAGGTCGGGGAAGTGTCTAGGGCGGTCAGGGTTTCTTGGTTCAAGGCCGTGCGGCGGGCGTCGAAATGCGCCAGCAGATTGCGGTCGGGGAGGCGGGCGAGGGAACCCAGTTCGGTCTTGGTATAGGTGCCACGGCCGGGGCAGATCAGGACGGCTTTTCTCATTGGCACAGCTCCTTGGCGGTTTTGGCGATGCTGGCCGCCGAGGGCATGGTGGCGGCATAGGCGGGGCCGGTGGCGATGAAGCTGTCGGTGGCGGTGAGGCGGGCGAGATTGGCTTTGCTGCCTTCGTGGAACAACGCCATCAGGGCTTCGGCGACGCCACCGGACTGGCGGGTTTCATCGACGATCAGGATGTTCTTGCAGCCTTTGGTGGCGGCGAGCAGGGCGTCTTTCGGCAAGGGAGAAAGCCAGCGGGTGTCGATGATGCGGGTGTTGATGCCGGATGAAGTTATGGCCGGAAGCGCTTGATGGGACAGGTAAGTGCCGTTGCCAAAGGTGACGATGGCGAGGTCGTCTCCGTCGCCGTGGATGCCGACTTCACCCAATGCAATGGTCTGATCCGGGGCGGGGTAGCGCTGCATCCATGCGCCATCTTTCTCGGCGTGCAGGTCGCGCATCGGGTAGAGGGCGATGGGTTCGAGGAAGACAACAAGGCGCTGTTCTTCGCGGGCAAGGCGGGCACATTCGCGCAGCATCTTGGCGGCGTCGGCTCCGTTCGAGGGCACGGCGAGGATCAGGCCGGGGATGTCGCGCAGCACGGCGACCGAATTGTCATTGTGGAAATGGCCGCCGAAGCCTTTCTGATAGCCGAGGCCCGCGATGCGCAGCACCATCGGGTTGGAATATTGGCCGTTGGAGAAGAACGGCAAAGTGGCGGCCTCACCGCGCAACTGGTCCTCGGCGTTATGCAGATAGGCGAGGAACTGGATTTCCGGGAACGGGATGAAGCCGTTCTGCGCCATGCCGATGGCGAGGCCGAGGATGCTTTGTTCATCCAAGAGCGTGTCGATCATCCGGGCTTGGCCAAAGCGTTGGGTCAGCTTTTGGGTGACGCCATAGACGCCGCCTTTGCGGCCGACATCTTCGCCCATCATCACGATCTCGTTGTGGGTCAGCATCAGGTCGGTCAGCGCCCAGTTGATCAGGCGCGACATGATTTGCGGCTCGTCCATTTGCTTCAGATCGCCACCGAAAGCTGTAGCACGAGCGTTTGGGGTGGGTCCATTGCTGGGTTTGCAGGGACGATGCGGCGGGATGATCGCGGCCATGACTTCGGTGGCGGTTTTCAGATGCGGGCGGGTGGTGGTTTCGGCGGCGATACGGGTGATGCGGTCGGCGGTATCTGTATATATTTCAAGTGCTTGGGTTGTGGTAAGGGCTGCGGCTTGGTCGAGTTGGCGGACCATGTGCAGCAGCGGATCGTGGGCTTCTTCGGCCTCAACCTCCTCGCGCGGCAGGTAGGTGGTGGGCATATCGGCACCTGCATGGCCGTAAAGCCGGATGGTTTTCAGGTGCAGGAAGGCGGGTTTGCGGCGGTTGCGGACGTAGGTGGCGGCCTCTTGGGCCACGCGGTAGGTGTCGTAGATATCAAGGCCGTTGGCGTGGAAATACTTCAGGCCGGGGCGGTGTTTGAAGCTGTTGGCGATCCAACCGGTCGGGGTTTTGGTGGAGATGCCGATGCCGTTATCCTCGCAGACAAACAGCAGCGGCAGGGGCAGGTTTTGGTAGGCGGTCCAGCCTGCGGCGTTGAAGGCACCTTGCGCGGTGGAATGGTTGGCGGAGGCATCGCCAAAGCTGCAATAGATGATGGCATCGTCGGGAAGCTGCGCATGTTCGGGGCGGTTTTTCTTAGCAGCGCCAATGGCATAGGCGGCACCGACGGCCTTTGGCAGATGGGAAGCGATAGTCGAGGTTTGCGGCGGGATGTTCAGGGCTTTGCTGCCCAGAACCTTGTGGCGACCGCCGGAGATCGGGTCTTCGGAGGAGGCGGCGAAGGACAAAAGCATGTCATAAGCGATGGTTTGCCCCGGCACTTGCCCCGCGCGGGCGATCTGGAAGGCGGCGTCGCGGTAGTGCAGGAAGGCCATATCGCTGGGGCGCAGGGCGAGGGCGACGGCGGCAAGGCCTTCATGACCTGAGGATCCGATGGTGTAAAACCCGGTGCCTTGGCGCTGCATTTCGCGTGAGGTGCGGTCGAGCGCGCGTGAGGTGCAGGCGGCGCGGTAGATTGCGACGGCATCTTCGGGGGTAAGCGGGCCAGTGTGGGGGGATTGCCTGCGGGGAAGTCACGAGCGGCGACTCGGCGCAGGAAGTTTTCGTGCACGATGACAGAGCGGCCCATGATGTTCTCCCGATTTGCCGCATTTTTAGCCGAAACCGCAGGGCTAAGATATTGAGAAGACAGCATGGGTGTATGCAAAATCGGCATAGAGACGGCTGGACTTATCGGTCCATGCAGTCTGGACATAAGAGGAAGCCGCCGTTTCCCGGATTATGGCGCGAAATTAGGCCGCGCTGGGCGGTCCATCAAAGTGAGGTTCGGCCATGCAAGGCTATACAAACGCCAATGATATTTCTGCGGTGGTGGCAGCCGACAAGGCGCATGTCTGGCACCATCTCAGCCAGCACAAGGGTTATGAAAGCCCTGATGTTGACCCTCGGATCATCGTTGAGGGCAAGGGTCTGCGGGTGTGGGACGCGCGCGGTAAGGAATATATCGACGCGGTCTCGGGGGCGGTCTGGACGGTGAACGTCGGCTACGGGCGCGAAAGCATCGCCAATGCGGTGCGCGATACTTTGTTGAAAATGAACTATTTTGCGGGCGTTGGCGGCTCGATCCCCGGCGCTTTGTTTGCCGAGCGGTTGATCTCGAAGATGCCGGGGATGTCTCGGGTTTACTATTCGAACTCGGGCTCCGAGGCGAATGAGAAGGTCTACAAGATGGTGCGCCAGATCGCGCACAAGCATCACGGCGGCAAGAAGTGGAAGATCCTGTACCGCGAGCGCGATTATCACGGCACCACGATCGGCGCTTTGGCGACGTCTGGTCAGTTGGAGCGGGCGGCGCAATATGGGCCTTACCCGGACGGTTTCGTGATGGTGCCGCACTGCCTTGAGTACCGCAAACAGTGGGACGTTGAGAACTACGGTGAGCGTGCCGCCGATGCGATCGAAGAAGTCATCCTGCGTGAAGGCGCCGATACGATTGGGGCGCTGGTGCTTGAGCCGGTGACGGCAGGCGGCGGCGTGATCACGCCTCCGACCGGGTATTGGGAGCGGGTGCAGGAAATCTGCAAGAAATACAACATCTTGCTGCATATTGATGAAGTGGTTTGCGGCGTGGGGCGGACCGGGACGTGGTTTGGCTATCAGCACTACGGCATCAAGCCGGACTTCGTGACGATGGCCAAAGGCGTGGCTTCGGGCTATGCGGCGATTTCCTGCACGGTGACGACGGAAGCGGTGTTCGACATGTTCAAGGATGCCGGCGATCATATGTCGTATTTCCGCGATATCTCGACCTTTGGTGGCTGTACGGCGGGGCCTGCGGCGGCGCTGGAAAACATGCGGATCATCGAGGATGAGGGGCTGTTGGACAACACGTTGCGCATGGGTGCGCGGGTGATGGATAACCTCAATGCCTTGATGGAAAAGCACAAAGTCATCGGCGATGTGCGTGGCAAGGGCCTGTTCTGCGGTGCGGAATTGGTGGCGGACCGTGTGACCAAAGAGCCTGCGGATGAGAAGAAAGTCGCCGCCGTGGTCGCAGCCTGCAATGCGCAGGGCGTGATTATTGGCATGACCAACCGCTCGATTCCGGGGCTGAACAACACGCTTTGTCTCTCGCCCGCATTGATCGCCACCGCCGATGATATCGACCAGATTACCGGGGCGATTGATCACGCGCTGACCACGGTATTTGGCTAAGCCGCTAAGATTTATCTAAAATTTGCGCTTTCTGATCGACCCCGCGCCTTGATTGGCGCGGGGTTTTCGTTTGTGGCGGCGCGCGGGGTGCCGCCAAGAATTGAGTATTTGGAAAAGAGCAAATCCCTTGCAGTTGCTCTTTTTGAAATACTCCCGCCGGAGGCTCCCCGGCGTGCCCAGAGCGCTTGACTTTGCCAGTTCCGCGCGGGCCTATAAGTCCAGCAATCCGCCGCAATGAGGCCAGAATGTCGATCCCTGCCGAAGCTTTCGTCTTGCCGCCTGCGGGCCGGGGCACTTTGCAGCAGCGTATCCGGCAGATGGTGACGGAAGGCGTGTTGTCGGGGCGGTTTCGGGCCGGCCAGAAGATGCCGTCGTCGCGCGGCTTGGCGGAGCATTTGGGGATTTCGCGCATTACAGTGACGCTGTCCTATGCGGAACTGGTCAGCGCGGATTATCTGATGGCGCGGGGGCGGTCGGGGTATTTTATCTCGGAAAACGCACCACGCGCGCCGGAGTTGCAAGCGCGGGCGCCACGGGCCGAGGGGGTGGATTTTGCGGCGCTGACGGGGGGGCGGGTTTCGCGGTTGGCGACGGTGAAGCGGCCCTTGGATTGGGAGAATTACCAATATCCGTTCATTTATGGGCAGGCGGATGCCTCGCTTTTCGACCATCAGAACTGGCGGCTTTGTGCGTTGCGGGCGCTGGGGCGGAAGGATTTCGCGGCGTTGACGAGCGACATGTATGACCGTGATGATCCGCTGTTGATCGAGCATTTGCTGCGCTCGATCCTGCCTCGGCGCGGGATTGCGGCGCGGGAAGATGAGGTGTTGTTGACGATGGGGGCGCAGAATGCGCTTTGGATCACCACTGCGGTGTTGCTGGGGGCGGGGCGGCGGGCGGTGGTGGAGAATCCGGGCTATTCGGGGTTGCGCGGGGTGTTGGAGCCTTCGGGGACCGAGGTGATCCCGGTGGATGTCGATGCCGACGGGCTGCCGCCGGACCGATTGCCGGGCGGGGTGGACGTGGTGTTCACCACCGCCAGCCATCAATGCCCGACCAATGCGACGATGCCACTGGAGCGGCGGCTGGCGCTGTTGGAGGCGGCCTCGCGGGAGAATTTTGTGATTGTGGAGGATGATTACGAGTTTGAGATGTCGTTTCTGAAGCCGGTGTCGCCCGCGTTGAAATCGCTCGATAGCGAGGGGCGGGTGATCTATGCCGGGTCGTTCTCGAAGTCGGTGTTTCCGGGGATGCGGTTGGGCTATCTCGTTGGTCCTGCCAGCTTTATTCGTGAGGCGCGGGCGCTCAGGCTGATGATGTTGCGGCATCCGCCGGGGCATATTCAGCGCACGGTGGCGTATTTCCTCAGCCTTGGGCATTATGATGCGCTGATAAACCGGATGCGCAATGCGTATCGGCGCAGGCGTCAGGTGATGGAGGAGGCGATCCGCGAGCATGGGTTGACGGTGGCGGGACAGGGTGGCTTTGGCGGCTCGAGTTTCTGGATGCGCGCGCCTGCGGGGGTGGATACCGAAAGCTTGGCCGAGGGGTTGCGGGCGGAAGGCGTGTTGATCGAGCCGGGGCGGGCGTTTTTTGATGCGAGCCAAGCACCGCGAAATTTCTATCGGCTGGGGTATTCCTCGATTTCACCCGCGAAGATCCCGGAGGGGATTGCGCGGATTGGGCGGGCTATTCGGGGGGCGTGAGGGTTTGCGGCAGGGCACCGGGGCCAGCCCCGGACCCCGGGATATTTGTGCCAAGATGAAAGCTGGGCGCTGGACTTATGACGGGGGAGGCTCTGGCCCTAAGGCTGGGTTCGCCTGAGGGATAGAACGGATTTAACCACCGAATTTCAGGAGATGCGCCATGCGGATGACCACGGAAGAAGCCTTTGTCAAAGTGCTGCAAATGCATGGCATTGAGCATGCGTTTGGCATCATCGGCTCGGCGTTCATGCCGATTTCTGATCTGTTTCCGCGCGCGGGCATCACGTTCTGGGACTGCGCGCATGAAGGTTCGGGCGGGATGATGGCGGATGGCTATACGCGGGCCACCGGCAAGATGTCTATGATGATCGCGCAGAATGGGCCGGGGATTACCAACTTTGTGACGGCGGTGAAGACCGCCTATTGGAACCATACGCCGCTGTTGTTGGTCACCCCGCAGGCGGCGAATAAGACCATTGGCATGGGCGGGTTCCAAGAGGTTGAGCAGATGGCGTTGTTCGCCGATATGGTCGCCTATCAGGAAGAAGTGCGCGATCCGAGCCGGGTGGCGGAAGTGCTGAACCGGGTGATCATCAATGCCAAGCGGGCCAGTGCGCCTGCTCAAATCAACATGCCGCGCGATTATTGGACGCAAGTGATCGACATTGATCTGCCGGCGATTGTGGAGTTTGAGCGACCTTCGGGCGGCGAGGCGGCGATTCAGGCTGCGGCGGAATTGCTGTCGAGCGCGAAGTTTCCGGTGATCTTGAACGGGGCGGGCGTGGTGTTGGGCGGGGCCATTCCGGCCTCGATGGCTTTGGCGGAACGCTTGGATGCGCCGGTTTGTGTGGGCTATCAGCACAACGATGCGTTTCCGGGCAGCCATCCGCTGTTCGCCGGGCCGTTGGGCTACAATGGCAGCAAGGCGGCAATGGAGTTGATTTCTGGCGCGGATGTGGTATTCTGTTTGGGTACCCGATTGAACCCGTTTTCAACGCTTCCCGGATACGCGCTGGACTATTGGCCTAAACAGGCCAAGATCATCCAAGTCGACATCAACCCCGATCGGATCGGGTTGACGAAGAAGGTGACTGTTGGCATTGTCGGCGACTCGAAGAAGGTCGCCGAGGCGGTTTTTGCGCGGTTGGCCTCTACCGCTGGTGACCATGCGCGCAGTGAACGTAAAGCCAAGATCGCGCAGACCAAATCGGCATGGGCGCAGGCTTTGTCGAGCATGGATCACGAGGATGACGACGCGGGCACCACTTGGAATCAGCGCGCACGGGCGGCAAAACCGGAATGGATGAGCCCGCGGATGGCATGGCGGGCTATTCAGGCGGCGCTGCCGAAAGAGGCGATTATTTCTTCGGACATCGGTAATAATTGCGCGATTGGTAATGCTTATCCGACGTTTGAGGCGGGGCGGAAGTATCTGGCTCCGGGTCTGTTCGGGCCTTGCGGTTACGGCTTGCCTGCGGTGGTGGGGGCGAAAATCGGCTGCCCGGATGTGCCGGTGGTGGGGTTTTCCGGCGATGGCGCGTTTGGCATTGCTGTGACGGAATTGACGGCGATTGGGCGCGGCGAGTGGCCTGCGATCACCCAAGTGGTGTTCCGCAATTACCAATGGGGGGCTGAGAAGCGCAACTCGACGCTGTGGTATGACGATAACTTCGTCGGCACCGAGTTGGATACGCAGGTGTCTTATGCCGGAATTGCCAAGGCTTGCGGGCTGCAAGGCGTGGTGGCGCGCACCATGGACGAGCTGACGGCGGCGTTGCGGCAGGCGATCATTGATCAGAAGGCGGGCAAGACCACGTTGATTGAAGCGATGATCAATCAGGAGTTGGGCGAGCCGTTCCGCCGCGATGCGATGAAGAAACCAGTGGCGGTGGCGGGGATTTCTGCCGCCGATATGCGCAAGCAGGTGGTTTGATGCCGTTTGATCTGGGGCTGGGCGCAAGCCTTTGGATGGGGTTTGCCATTCTGGTGGCGGCCTTCATCCGGGGCTATTCCGGCTTTGGGTATTCGGCGATGGTGATTGCGGCTTCGGGCGTGGTCACCAATCCGCTGCATTTCGTCGCCGTAGTGGTGATCTTGGAAACCGCGATGAGTGTGCAAGCCGCGCGCGGTATCGGTGCGGATGTCGATTGGCGCAGGGTTTGGCTGATGATGGCGGGGGCGGTTGTCGGCCTGCCGCTGGGGTTGTGGGCGCTGACCGGGATCAGTGAGGCGGCAGCGCGGGCGGCGATTTCGGTCTATATTCTGCTGATGTGCGGGGTGTTGCTGGCGGGGTGGAGGTTGAAGTCGGAGGTGCGCGGCGCGGGCAATCTAGCCGCCGGAGTTGTATCAGGTCTGGCGAATGCGCCGGGGATGGGGGGGGCTGCCGATTGCGGCGTTCTTTGCGGCACAGCCGATGCAGGCGGCGACGTTTCGCGCCACTTTGATCGCGTTTTTCCCGCTGCTCGATCTCTATTCCGCGCCTTTGTATTGGTGGCATGGGCTGGTGACGTGGGACACGCTTTGGGCGGCACTGGCGGCTTTGCCGCTGACCTTCTTGGGCAACTGGCTGGGATCACGGCATTTTCTGAACACCGATCCACAGGATTTCCGCCGTTTTGCGATTTTGCTGCTGGGTGGGCTGGCGGTGATGGGGCTGATCAAGGCGGTGCTTTAGATGCTGCTGGTGGTCAACGCCGGGTCATCCTCGATCAAGCTGGCGGTGTTTGATGCGGCGTTGCGACAGGTTCTGGCGGGGTCAGTGACCGAGATTGGCGGCGCGGGGCGGCTGAGCCTTGGCGTGGTTCAGCAGGATTGCGCGGCGGCGGATCATCGGGCGGCCTTGGCTTTGGCGTTCAAGGCGATGGCGGCGCAGGGCGTGGGCCTTGGCGATCTGACGGCGGCGGCGCATCGGGTGGTGCATGGCGGCGAGGCTTTGGTGCAGCCCGCGCGGGTGACAGCGGCGGTGATCGCGGGGATTGAGGCTTGCGTGCCGCTGGCCCCATTGCACAATCCGGGCAATCTGACGGCGATCCGGGCTTTGCAGGCCTTGGCCCCCGATCTGCCGCAGTTTGTCAGCTTTGATACGGCGTTTCACAGCACCAACCCCGAGGTGGCGGTGACTTACGCCTTGCCTGCGGCAGAGCGGGCGCGGGGCCTGCGGCGCTATGGCTTTCACGGCATCAGTTACAGCGGTTTGGTGCGGCATCTGGTAGAGCAGGGGCCGTTGCCCGCGCGGTTGTTGGCGCTGCATCTCGGGAATGGCACCTCGCTCTGTGCGATCAAGGCAGGCGTGTCGGTGGCGACGACGATGGGCTATTCGCCACTGGACGGCATCACCATGGGCACGCGCACGGGCGGCATCGACGGCAATGCGGTGTTACGGCTGGCGGAACTGCATGGGATTGACGGCGCTGGGCGGATTTTGAACCGGGACAGCGGGCTGCTGGGGTTGGGCGGCCATAGTGACATGCGGGCGTTGCACGCGGCGGGTACGCCAGAGGCGGCATTTGCGGTGGCGCATTTCTGCTATTGGGCGGTGCGGCACGCGGGCAGCATGATCGCGGCGATGGGGGGCTTGGACGGCATCGCGTTTACCGGCGGTATTGGCGAAAATGACGCCGTGGTGCGCGGGCGGATTGTGGACGGGCTGGCTTGGGCTGGCGTTGTGTCGGTGCATATCGTGCCCGCCGAAGAGGAGCGCTCGATTGCGGCTGAGGCTTTGGCGCTGCCGCGGGCTGGTCTCTAAGCGCATGGCGTGCGTGGGTTTTCTGAGTTTCCGGGGGTCTGGCGGAAGTTTTTCCGTGATTGCGATGAATGTCGCGACGGCGTGTCGCAATCAGGCTTGTTTGGCGAAAAACTTCCGTCCAGATTGACGGTCAGAGGTAAGGGGGAAGATGACAGTTCAGCCAAAGATTGACACCTCGCCCGCCGTTTCGGACGAAATCCGCAAGACCACCTCCTATATGTGCGCTTGTCGCTGTGGGATTAACGTGCATCTGAAGGAGGGTCGCGTCAGCTATATCGAGGGCAATCGCGACCATCCGATCAACAAGGGCGTGCTCTGTGCCAAGGGCGCGAGCGGCATCATGCAGGTGACGGCACCCAGCCGCTTGCGCGCGCCGTTGAAGCGGGTGGGGCCGCGCGGCTCGGGGGCATTTGAGGAGATTTCTTGGGACGAGGCTTTGGACTTGGCGGTGTCTTGGATGAAGCCGTTGCGCGAAACCGCGCCCGAAAAGCTGGCGTTTTTCACCGGGCGCGATCAGTCGCAGTCTTTCACCGGCTGGTGGGCGCAGGCGTTTGGCACGCCGAATTATGCAGCCCACGGCGGGTTCTGTTCGGTCAATATGGCGGCGGGCGGGATTTACACCATCGGCGGCGCGTTTTGGGAGTTTGGTGCGCCCGATTGGGAGCGCACCAAGCTGTTCGTGCTGTTTGGTGTGGCGGAAGATCACGACAGCAACCCGATCAAGATTGGTCTGGGCAAGTTGAAAGAACGTGGCGCGCGGGTGATCGGCGTTAACCCTATTCGCACCGGCTATAATGCGGTGGCGGATGATTGGCTGGGCATCACGCCGGGCACCGATGGGCTGCTTATTCTCAGCCTGATTCATTGCTTGCTGAAGGCGGGCAAGGTCGATCTGGAGTATCTGGCGCGGTTCACCAATGCGCCGTTGCTGGTGGTCGAAGATGGTCCGGAAAAGGGCTTGATCGCGAAGAATGCCGAAAGCCAACCCTTTGTGATTGATCGCAGAACCGGCGCGCCTGCACCTTGGGATGGCAAAGGTGTTCAGCCTGATCTGGGGGCCACCTATCAGGGCAACCGCACGGTGTTTCAGCATATGGCTGAGAAATATCTGTCAGACGCATACACCCCCGAAACGGTGGCCGCGCGCTGCGGCATTGCGGCAGATCGCATCCGGGCCTTGGCTGCGGAACTCGCGCAGGTGGCGTTTGAGCAGGCGATTGAGATTAACCAATCTTGGACGGATTTTCGCGGCGATTTTCACGCAACTATGCCGGGGCGGCCGGTGTCTTTCCATGCGATGCGCGGGATTTCGGCGCATTCCAATGGCTTTCAAACCGCGCGGGCTTTGCATCTGTTGCAGATCGTTCTCGGCACCGTTGAGGTGCCCGGCGGCTACCGCCTGAAGCCGCCCTATCCAAAACCGATGGAGGCGCATCCGACGCCGCATTTTGTGACGGCTCCCGGAAAACCGCTGTCAGGGCCGCATCTGGGCTATGTGCGCGGGCCGGAAAATCTGGCGCTGAAGGAGGACGGCAGCCCGGTGCGGATCGACAAGGCCTTCACCTGGGAGAACCCGTTTTCGGCGCATGGGCTGATGCATATGCTGATCCCGAACGCCCATGCCGGCGATCCGTACAAGATTGATACGCTGTTTCTCTACATGGCCAATATGGCATGGAATTCGTCGATGAATTCGGCTAAGGTCATGGAAATGTTGACGGATAAGTCGGCAGATGGCGAATATGTCATCCCGCGCATCATCTATTCCGACGCTTATGCCAGCGAAATGGTGGCCTATGCCGATCTGATCCTGCCGGATACCACCTATCTGGATCGCCACGATTGCATCAGCCTGCTGGACCGCCCGATTTCCGAACCTGACGCGGCAGGCGACAGCATCCGCTGGCCGGTGGTGGAGCCGGACCGGGATGTGCGGCCGTTTCAATCTGTGCTGCTGGATTTGGGCGCGCGGTTGGGGCTGGCGCCGATGGTGAACGCGGACGGGACGGCGAAGTATAAGGACTATGCCGATTACATCGTGAACCACATCCGCCGCCCCGGCGTCGGCCCGCTGATTGGCTTTCGCGGCGATGGCACGGCAGAGGGGCGCGGTGAGGCCAACCCGGATCAACTGGCGCGCTACATCGAAAACGGTGGATTTTATCAAGCCCATGTGCCCGAGGAGGGGGCGTTCTACAAGCCGTGGAACATGGCCTATCAGGATTGGGCGGTGAAAACCTCGTTTTACGAGAGCCCGCAGCCCTATCTGTTCTCGATCTGGTCGGAACCGATGCGCAAATTCCAGATGGCTGCCGAAGGTCTGGGGCCGATCCAGCCGCCGGATCATCTGCGCGCGCGGTTGAAGCAGGCGATGGACCCGCTGCCGATCTGGTATCCACCGTTTGGCGATCTGGAGGCCGCCGGCTGGGGCTATCCGGTGCATGCGATCACCCAAAGGCCGATGGACATGTACCATTCCTGGGGCAGTCAGAACGCTTGGCTGCGGCAAATTCGCGGCACCAACTATCTGTATTTGCCAACAAAAATCTGGACGGAACACGGGTTTGAGGAAGGCGACTATGTCCGCGTGATCTCGCCCAATGGCGGCATTACCGTGCCAGTCGCGCATATGGCGGCGCTGAATGAGAACACCGTCTGGACATGGAATGCGATTGGCAAGCGCAAGGGGGCTTGGGCGTTGGATGAGGCGGCGTCCGAGGCCACGACGGGATTTTTGCTCAATCATCTGATCTCAGAACTGCTGCCCGACAAGGGCGACGGCGCGCGGTTGTCGAACTCTGATCCGGTCACGGGGCAAGCGGCGTGGTTTGATCTGCGGGTGCGGATTGAGCGGGTGGGGGCCAAAGTGCAGTCCGAACCCAGCTTTGCGCCGATCCCGCGCGTGGTGCCGCAAGGGGGGGGATCGGGCATGACCAGTTTACCAGTATCGACAGAAAAGCGGCTGGGTTTGGCGATTGATCTGGACACTTGCGTTGGTTGTCAGGCCTGTGTGACGGCGTGCAAAGGCTGGAATGATCAGGGTTATGGCGTGCCCTTGTCGGATCAAAACCCTTATGGATCAGAGCCTTCGGGGGTATTCTTAAGCCGGGTTCACAGCTATGCGGTGCAACCCGTTGAGGGCGCTGCACAAACTATCAATTTCCCGCGCTCCTGCCTGCATTGCGAGGATGCGCCTTGCGTCACCGTCTGCCCGACCGGGGCGAGTTACAAGCGCAGCGAAGACGGCATTGTTTTGGTAAACGAGGATGCCTGTATCGGCTGCGGTCTGTGCGCTTGGGCCTGCCCTTATGGCGCGCGCGAGTTGGATCAGGCGGCGGGGGTGATGAAAAAATGCACGCTCTGCGTCGACCGGATTTACAATGAAAACCTGCCCGAAGAAGACCGCGAGCCTGCCTGTGTGCGCGGCTGTCCGACCGGAGCGCGGCATTTCGGCGATTTTGCCGATCCCGACAGCAAGGTCAGCCGTCTGAGCGCGGAACGCGGCGGCTATGCTTTGATGCCCGATCTGGGCACCAAACCGGTTAACCGCTATCTGCCGCCGCGTAAGAAGGATGTGCGGCAGGACGCCAGCATTCTGGCGCCGTTGCTGGATATCAAGGCCAGCGGATTTGCGGGCTGGCTTGACCGCGTGTTGGGGAACATCTGATGCATCCAGCGCCTTCGGTTATTGTGTTTTCGGTGCTGTCGGGGGCAGGTTTTGGCTTGCTGTTCTACCTCGGCTTTGGATTTGTACATTCGTACGGCTTGACGGCGTTGCTGTGGTGGGGACTGGGTTATGGCCTTGCGGTGATTGGACTTTTGGCCTCGACCTTCCATTTGGGCAACCCGCAACGCGCGCTTTTGGCGTTTTCACAATGGCGCACAAGTTGGCTTTCGCGTGAGGCGTGGACCTCGGTTGCGGCCCTGCTTTTGCTGGCCCCTATGGCGCTGTCGGATTGGCTGGGGCTGGGCCTGCCGCGCCCGTTCGGTTGGCTGGGCGGGGCGTTGGCGCTGGCCACGGTGTTCACCACCTCGATGATCTACACCCAGATCAAAGCGGTGCCGCGCTGGCATCATTGGTTAACGCCGGTGATGTTCTTAAGCTTTGCGCTGGCGGGGGGCGCGGTTCTGGCGGGGCAGGGTTTTGCGTCGGTTTTGCTGGCTGCGCTGGTCGCGGTGTTGCTGGCGATTTGGCAGGTCGGTGACGGTCAATTTGCGCGGCGCGCGCAGACCTTAGGCACCGCGACCGGGCTGGACCGGATCGGCGAGGTGACGGTGTTTGAACAGGCGCATACGGCGGGGAACTACCTGCTGCGCGAGATGATTTTCGTGGTCGGGCGCAAACATGCGCAGAAACTGCGGGGAATCGCGCTGGCGCTGGCTGCGGTGATTCCGGCGGCTTTGCTGGCGATTTCGGGCGAGGTTTGGGCCTTTGCGCTGGCGGCGATATGCCATCTGATCGGCGCTTTGGCAGCCCGTTGGTTGTTCTTTGCCGAAGCCGAGCATGTGGTAGGGTTGTTCTACGGCAAACGCTAGGAGGGGCGATGACTCCACTGGAGAGGGTGCAAAACCTGCCGATCTGGCGGGGCGCGGTGCGGGTTGAACCGCTTGGCGGCGGCATCACCAATGTGAATTTTGTCGTGGAAGACGATGCACAACGGGTGGTGGTGCGGATCGGCGACGACATTCCACTACACCAGATTTTGCGGTTCAATGAATTGTCAGCAAGTCGTGCGGCGCATGCGGCGGGGGTGTCGCCTGCAGTGATTTACCATCAGCCGGGGGCCTTGGTGATCGGCCATATTCAGGGTCGTACGATGACGGCTGCGGATTTTGCCGAGGATACGGTGCTGGATCAGGCCTTGGCTTTGGTGGCGCGGGCGCATCGCCAAATTCCCCAGCATTTACGGGGGCCTGCGCTGGTGTTCTGGGTGTTCCATGTGCTGCGCGACTATGCCGGGACGCTGCGGGATGCGGGATCGGTCTATGCGGGCCAGTTGCCGGACTTGCTGGCGCAGGCGACACGGTTAGAGGCGGCTGTGGGGCAGATTGATCTGGTGTTTGGCCATAACGACCTGCTTCCGGCGAATTTTCTGCATGACGGCCAGCGGATGTGGTTGATTGACTGGGATTACGCCGGGTTCAACTCGCCCTTGTTCGATCTAGGCGGGTTGGCGGCCAACAATGGGCTGAGTGAGCGCCAAGAAGCGCGGATGTTGGGGGCCTATTTCGGCCGCAGCCCTGATGCCGATTTATGACGCAAATACAAGGCGATGAAGGCCGCGGCTGCCTTGCGCGAAGCGCTGTGGAGCATGGTGTCTGAGATCTATTCCGAGATTGATTTCGACTATGCCGCCTATACGGCGCAAAATCTTTCCACCTATCGGGCGGCCTTTGCCGCCTTTGAAACCGCTTGAGGATAACATGGTTGACCTACCCACCACCGCGCGCGCTGTCATCATTGGCGGCGGGATCATTGGCTGCTCGACCGCCTATCACATGGGGAAATTGGGCTGGAGCGACACGGTTTTGCTGGAGCGGAAAAAGCTGACGAGCGGCACGACCTTTCACGCGGCGGGCTTGGTGGGGCAGTTAAGAACCTCGGCTAACATCACGCAATTACTCGGTTATTCGGTTGAGTTGTACAAACGTCTTGAAGCCGAGGCGGGATTGCAGACCGGCTGGAAGATGAACGGTGGCTTGCGTTTGGCTTGTAATGAAGCGCGCTGGACTGAGGTGAAACGGCAGGCGACGACGGCAAAATCGTTCGGTCTGGAAATGCATCTGCTGACGCCGCAAGAGGCGCAGGATTTATGGCCGCTGATGGAGATTGGCGATCTGATCGGCGCGGCCTATCTGCCGACCGATGGGCAGGCGAACCCATCGGATATCACCCAAAGTCTCGCGCGCGGGGCGCGGATGGCGGGGGTGAAGATTTTTGAGGATACCCCGGTGACGCGGATCATCGTGGAAAATGGCCGGATCCGGGGGGTAGAAACGCCGTTTGGCGTGGTGGAATGTGAGAAGGTGATCGCTTGCGCGGGGCAGTGGACACGGGTGCTGGCGGGGGCGGTGGGGGTGAATGTGCCCTTGGTCTCGGTCGAGCATCAGTATATGATTACCGAACGTATTGAAGGGGTTACACCGGGTTTGCCGACGTTGCGCGACCCGGATCGACTGACCTATTGGAAGGAAGATGTCGGTGGTTTGGTCTGGGGTGGCTATGAGCCGAACCCGAAGCCTTGGGCTACGAAAGGGATACCCGAGGGGTTTCATTTCGACCTGCTGACCTCGGACTTCGACCACTACAGTCAGTTCATGGAGGATGCAATTGCGCGGGTGCCCGCGCTGGCGACGGCTGGGGTGAAGCAACTTTTGAACGGGCCGGAAAGCTTCGCGCCGGATGGCAATTTCATCTTGGGCGAAGCGCCGGAGTTGAAGAATTTCTATGTGGGGGCCGGGTTTAACGCCTTTGGCATCGCCTCGGGCGGCGGGGCAGGCATGGCTTTGGCGGAATGGGCGGCGAAGGGCGAGGCACCTTATGATCTGTGGCCGGTGGACATTCGCCGCTTTGGCCGCGTGCATCAATCGACGGATTGGGTGCGGACGCGGACGCTGGAGGCTTATGGTAAACACTACACCGTGGCTTGGCCATCCGAGGAAATGCAATCGGCGCGACCGACCCGGCGCTCGGCTTTGTATGGGCATTTGCAGGCCGCGGGGGCGTGTTTTGGCGAGAAACTGGGCTGGGAGCGGCCGAATTGGTTCGCTGATCTGTCAGTTGGCGAACTGCCGGTCGATCGCTACTCCTACCAGCGCCCCGGCTGGTGGGATCAGGTGCGGCGCGAGCATTTGGCATGTCGGGAAGCGGCGGTGCTGATTGATCAAAGCTCCTTTGCGAAGTTTGTGTTGAAGGGACCAGATGCAGACAAGGCCTTGAATTATATTGCAGCGGGGAATGTAGACCGGGCTGTGGGCGCGCTGACCTACACACAGATGCTGAATGAGCGTGGCGGGATTGAGGCGGATGTGACGGTGGTGCGGGTGGCTTGGGGTGAGTTTTACATTGTCACCGGCACCGGCTTTGCGACGCATGATTTCGACTGGATTTCGCGCAATTTGACGGGAAATTGTCAGTTAGTCGATGTGACCTCAGGCTCGGCGGTGTTGTCGCTGATGGGGCCGGAGGCGCGCCGGGTTTTGGCGCGGGTGTGCCCGGATGATTTGTCGCATGAGGGGTTCAAATTTGGCACCGCGCGGCGGATTTCTGTGGCGGGTTGCCCGGTTTTGGCTTTGCGGGTGACCTATGTGGGGGAACTCGGTTGGGAATTGCATATGCCCACAGATGTGGCGGTGACGGTGTATGAGGCGCTGATGGCGGGTGGCGGCGTGGTCAATGCGGGCTACCGGGCGATTGAAACCCTGCGGTTGGAGAAGGGCTATCGGGCTTGGGGCGCCGATATTGGGCCGGATCACACGCCAGTGGAGGCGGGGCTGCTCTGGGCCTGCAAGATGAACTCGGGGGTGGATTTTAAGGGTCGCGCGGCGCTGGAGGCGCAGCTTTCGGGCGGGGTGAAGAAGCGGTTGGCGGGGTTTACAGTCGATGATCCCTCGGTGATTTTGCTTGGTAGGGAAACAATCTACCGCAATGGTGAGCGGGTGGGTTGGCTGTCTTCGGGCGGGTTTGGCCACACAATTAACAAGCCGATTGGCTATGGCTATGTGCGCCGCGAGGGTGTGGATGAGGTGTTCATGACCTCTGGCAGCTATGAGCTGGAAGTGGCTTCCGAGCGGGTGACCGCAAAGCTGCATCTGGGGCCGCTCTATGATCCGACGGGCGCGCGGATCAAGGCATAGGGTCACGCCATATAGAACTGTTTTGGCAGCAAATACGGGTAGTTGGTGGTCGGGTCGATCTCTATCTTCATGATCGGGGCCATCCATTCGCCCCAGCGTTTGTCTGTGGCGGATTGGCGCAGATAGGCTTTGGTGGCCTCTAGATCATCGGTCTCGAAGAAGCCGAACAGGGTTAATCCGTGGCGGAAAATGTTGTAGTTGCGGATGCCGGCTGCGTGCAGGGCCTCCAGCATTTCGGGCCAGATTTCGTCATGGCGTTTGAGGTATTCAACCTCGTATCCGGGCATCGTTAACCTTTCCAGTTTTGGAAACAATCCCGCAGCAGGACGGTTTCGGTCAGCACGTCTTCGGTAAGGGTGTTCATATAGTCCTGATGCACGGCCTCCAGTGCGAGATGGCCTTGGTAACCCGCGTCGCGCAGGGTGGCGAACATGGCGGGAAAATTCAGCGTGCCTTGGGCAAATTTGGCTTGCAGTTGGCCCATTTTGGCTTGGCGCAGGTGCACATGGGTGGCGTGTTTGGCGAGCGGGTCGATCTCGTCCTGACGGTAGCCGAGGCAGGTGAAGTGGCTGTAATCTAACGCCAATCCGACGCCAGTCTGGTCGATCAAGCGCTGTACGATGGCGGGGCTTTCGGCCCAGCTTTGCACATGCGGTTCAACGCAGAGGCGGGCTTTGTGATGCGAGGCGACCTCAAGCAAGGCTTTGAGAGATTCGGTCGCTTGCTGGGTCGCTTGCTCGCGAGATTGGCCGGGATTGATGATACCGGGCAGGAGGAAGACCGAGGCGATGTTGGCGGCATCGGCGAAGGTCAGGACGGCTTCTATATCTTTGATATTTTGGGAAATTGTTCCGGGAAGCGATAGGTTTTGGCCGCTGATGCCTGCGCCAAACTGGTGGTAATAATTCGGGATGGTGACGCCGAGGCCGCGCAGTGGCTCTGCCGCCGCTTTCGGATCGGCAAGAATTTCCGATTTGTTAAGACCTGAGCGGTAAGACAAACCGACATCCAGCGCGCCAATGCCCAAAGCGCGGCTGATGGCGGCACATTCTTGCAAGCTACAGGCGGGGAAAGACCATGACGTAAGCGACAGTTGCATCTTAACCTTCGATCTGCACGGCAGCGCCTGCGGCCGCAGAGGCATACATCGCGGCGATAGCTTCGGTGACGCGCGCGCCGTTTTCGCCATTGGCGGGGTTGCCGACGGGCTTTCCGGCGCAAAGGGCGGCGAAATGGCTAACGGGCAGGGTGCCGTCGTAATCAGCCTCGCCGGGGGCCATGGCATAGGTTTCATTGCTGCCATCGAGACGCGACAGTTCAAGCCGGGCGCGGCCGGATTCGCAATCGAACCAGATCACGCCTTCTGTGCCGTAAAGACGGATGTCGGTGTGCATGCCGCGCTGTTTGGGTACGGTGGAGGCGCCGGAAAGTGCAACGGTCGCGCCATTGCTGCAACGGCCCACGGCGGCGTCATAATAGTCGACGCCAGTTTTGCTTTTGCTATCAAGGCAGTAGATGGATTGGAATTTCACATCGGCAACATGACAGAGCCATGCCAGCGAATGACTCATCTGGCCCCAAGCGTAGCCGCCAGCTTTCGCCGGATCAGACCAAGTCGAAGCCGGCGGGCGGAACAGGTGGTTGGCGGTTTCCAACATCGGTTCGCCCGCCATCAGATCATCCAGAGCGCTGCCCATTTGGCAAACGGCGTGGCGGATTTGGCCGATTTTGCCGCTGCGCACCCAAGCGGCGGCTTGGGCGGTGAAGTTGGTGTAGTTGAGGCCGGTGGAGATCAGAACCTCGCGACCTGCTGCGATCCCTGCGGCGGCAATGGCGCGACCATCTGTGGCAGAGGTGGCCATCGGCTTTTCGACCAGCACATGCGCGCCGGCTTGCAGGGCGGCGTTGGCGGGGCGGGTGTGGGCGACATGGGGGGTAGAGATGATCACGCCGTCCAGCGCCTCGGCCTTGATCATTTCGGCCACATCGCTGTAGCGGGCGGAGATGCCGAATTGGCCGCCGACTTGAGCCAAGCGGGCAGGATCCAGATCGCAAATAGCGATTTTGTCAACGTCGCCAGAAGCTTGCAAGGCGGGGATGTGATTGAAGCAGGCCCACCAACCGATGCCGACGACTCCGATTTTGGCCATGTTAGTCTTCCTGTGCGACGGTGGATTGGTAGACATTCTGCATATGCGCCTCGGCGGCGCTGGCGGCGGCAGCGGGGTCGCGGGCCTTGAGCGCATCGAGCAGACGTCGGTGGTCGCGCAGCGATTGTTCCAGCACGCCGGGGCGTTCTGAGGCGCGTTTGCGAAATTCCAGCCCGATCACGTTCAGCGTCTCGCCGATGCGTTTCAGGAAAGCGTTGCTGGAACCGATCCAGATGATTTCGTGGAACTCAAAGTCGGATTTGCGGAAGGCCAGCGCGTCGCCGATGGTGTCGTGTTGGGCGGTGAGCACGGCCTCAAGCCGGGCCAGATCGGCATCGGTGATGTTGACGGCGGCGCGGCGGGCAACGTCGGATTCGATCAGGGAGCGGGCGTCATAAAGCTCGCGGATGTTCATTTGTTCGAGCGACAGGTAGAATTGGATCGGGCCAAGCAGGGCATCGGGGCCGAGATCAGAGATATAGGCACCGCCGCCTTGCCGCGATTTCACCACGCCGAGCACCGCCAAGCCCCGCATCGCCTCGCGCACCGAGGGGCGAGACACGTCCAGCGACAGCGCCAGATCGCGCTCGGGCGGCAGCGCGTCGCCCGCCTTCAGCACGCCGGATTTGACCATGTCGAGGATGCGGCGAACCACCATTTCGGCGACAGATTCGCGCTGGATCGGGGTTTCAAATTCGATGCGGATCGGATCGGTCATGCTGCAACCTCGGGCTTGAGGGACCTAGGGGTAGAGAGTTTGATGCGCGGGATCACCACGGATGCGATCAGCAATAAGCCAATCACGCCGGTTTGGATATGGCCGGTGATGCTAAGGAGCGCCATGCCATTGCGCAGGTTCAGCACGATCAGGACCGACAGCAGGGTACCGACCAAGGTGCCTTTGCCGCCGAAAATGCTGACGCCGCCCAAGAGGACGATGGTGATCACGTCGAGTTCAAAGCCGGAGGCGACATCACCGCGCACCGCGCCGACGCGGGCGGCGTAGAGCAGGCCTGCGAAGGCAGCGCATGCCCCGGACATGGTGAAGATGATGATTTTGTGCCGGGCAGTGTCGATGCCTGCAAAATCGGCGACGTCGCGGTTCGAGCCGATGACATGGGTTTTGCGGCCAAAGCCGGAGCGTTCGAGCAGGATATACAGGAGCATGAACAGCACCACAAAGGCGATCAGCGCGAAGGGCACTGGGCCGATCAGGCCCTTTTGACCCAAAGCGGCGAACCAATCGGGGAAGCTGCCGATGCCGCGATCTTCCAGCATGACGCGGGCGAGGCCGCGAAAGCCGATCAGGGTGGCGAGGGTAACGACGAGGCTGGGCAGGCCAAGACGGGCGACGAACCAGCCGTTGAACAAGCCGCCGGCGATGCCGATGCACAGGCAGATCAAGATCACCAGCGGCGCGGGGACGCCCATTTGGTAGAGGTAGCCGAAGGTGCAGGCGGAGAGGCCCATCATCGAGCCGACCGAGAGGTCAATCTCGGCATTGATGATCACGAAGGTCATGACGAGGGCAAGGATGATCTTTTCGATGGAGAGTTGGAACAGGTTGATTTGGTTGGATATGCCAAGGAAATCCGGGGCGGCGATGGCGTTGAAGGTGAAGATCCCCACGAGGCAGGCGAACAGGAAACCTTCCCAGCTGAACAGACGGCTCATTTCGCAGCCTCCTTGGATTTTTTGGCGCGGAGTTTGGTGAGGCGGCGCGACAGGATGGTGTCGGTGGCGACGGCGAGCAGGATCAGCGCGCCAAGGACGGCCTCGCGCCAGAATTCCGACACCACGGCCCAGCGGACGAGGGAGGTCTCCAAGAGGTCAACGAGGATTGCGCCGAGGAAAGCGCCGATCACAGAACTGGACCCGCCGAAGATATTGACGCCGCCGACGACGGAGGAGGCGACGGATTTCAGCTCGAACCCCAGCCCCGCGACCACGGTGATGTTGCCAAAGCGGGCGAGGAACATGAAGCCTGCAAGGCCCGCCATCAGGCCCGACAAAGCGAAGGCGGCGAACACCACGCGCTTGGCGTCGATGCCCGCCATATCGGCGGCTTCGGGGTTGGAGCCGACGGCGAACAAAGCGCGGGCGGGGCGCAGGCGGGTGAGGGCGAGGTGGACGAGGATCACCACGACGAGGCTTGCGGTGAAGCCGGCGCGGAACTCCATTGATCCGATGGAGAACACCGGAAGGTTGGGAAAATCGGTCAGCCAGCTTGGCAGGCTGTCGGAGGTGATGGATTTGGCGTTGGAATATTCGACGAGAAACGAGCGGTAAAGCGCCATGGTGGCGAGGGTGACGATGATCGAGGGCACGCGGGCGTAGGCGACCAAGAGTCCGTTGAGGGTGCCAAAGCTGGTGCCGACGAGGGCGGAGTAGAGCAGCAAAAGCAAGGGGTTAAGCTCGGGGTGGTTGGTGATGATGGATCCCGTGGCGAAGGCGGTAAAGCCTACGACAGAGCCAACAGACAAGTCGATATTGCGGGTAAGGATCACCAAGGTTTGCCCAGTGGCGATCAGCGCCATGATGGCGACCGAGGACGAAATTCGGTTGAACAGGCGGCCGTTCAGATAGCCTTCGATCTGGGAGGCGAAGAACAGGATGACGATGGCAAGCACTGCGAGCAGGGCGAGGATGCGCAAAGCGGCGGGGGAGAGGCGGGAAATCAGTCCCATCAGGCGGCGTCCTTTTGTCCGGTGGCAAGCGCCATGATGGATTCCTGAGAGGCATTGGCGTGGTCGATGATCGCCATCTGGCGGCCTTCGCGCATCACCAGAATGCGGTCGCCGAGGGCGAGGACTTCGGGCAGATCAGATGAGATCACCAAAGCGGTGCCGCCCGCAGCGGTGAAAGCGCGGATCAGGGCGTGAACCTCGGCTTTGGTGCCGACGTCAATGCCGCGGGTGGGTTCATCGACGATCAGCAGATCTGGCGCCATGTTCAGCCATTTCGCCAGCATAACCTTTTGCTGGTTGCCGCCCGACAGATTGCCCACCGCGATGTCGGTGTTCGGGGTGCGGATGTTCAGCTTTTTCTTGTAATCCCAAGCTGTTGCGATCTCGGCACTGGTGTTGATCAGGCCCAGCGGGGAGAGAAAATTTTGCAAAGTCGCAAGGCTGATGTTCCAGCGGATCGGCAGCGCCATCGCCAGACCCAGCTTGCGGCGGTCTTCGGAGACATAGGCGATACCAGCGTCAATCGCCCCCCGCGACGAGGTGACTTTCAGCGGTTGGCCCTTATAGGTGACGCTTCCTGCGCTGGTTTTCAGCATGCCAAACAGCGCCAGTGCTACATCGGTGCGGCGTGCGCCGATCAAGCCCGCCATCGCGAGAATCTCGCCACGTTTGATGTCGAACGAGATGTCTTCAAATACACCATCAACGCTAAGGCCTTGCACAGACAGCAGAGTTTCTGTTGTGGCGGTGGAGGGCATCTTGGTGAAATAATTGCCGACCTCGCGCCCGACCATCTCGGCGATCAGGGTTTGCGGGTCGGTATCGTTGATCAGTTTGGTCGAGATATGCTTGCCGTCGCGGATCACCGAAACCCGGTTGGCAAGCTGAAAAACCTCCTCCAGACGGTGCGAAATATAGACCACCGAGACGCCATCATCGGCCAAAGCGCGGGCGATGCGGCGGAGTTCGGATGCCTCATGTGCCGATAGGCTGGCGGTGGGCTCGTCCATGATCAGCACGCGGACGTCTTGGCTGAGGGCGCGGGCGATTTCCACCGCTTGCTGTTCGGCCAGCGACAGGCCGGAGGCGATACGGTCGACATCCAGCGTCATACCAATGCGGGCGATGAGTTCGCGGGCCTTGCGGCGCATGGTGGGACGGTTGAGAAACAGGCCGGAAGTGGCTGAAATGAATATATTTTCGGTGACATCCAGATCGGGAAACACCATCGGTTCTTGGTAAATCGCCGCAATTCCTCGCAGCCGTGCGGCTTTTGAGCCGTTCAGCACAACGGAGGCACCATCAACCTCCAGCACACCAGACGAGGGTTGGTGAATCCCGGTCATGATCTTGATCATGGTGGATTTTCCCGCACCATTTTCGCCGACAATGGCGTGCACTTCGCCGGGAAAAAGCTCCAGCGTCATATCGGTCAGGGCAGCGGTCATCCCAAAACTTTTCGAGACACCCCGCAGGGCGAGTGTTGGGTTCATGGCACCAATCCACAGGGAAGGACGCGGCTGAGGATGCCCCAGCCGCGCGAAAAAGCCTTACTTTGCAGCGGCTTCGACGTTGTCTTTGTTATAGACGGTGAATGGCCCCATCAGGATGCGCTTCGCACCCTCACGGCCCGGATCAGCCTCAATCGTGTAGTCACCCATGCGGCCCGCAGTAAAGGTCTCGCCGATGTCACCCTTCAACTGACCCGTTGCCAGACCGTAAGCGGTGAAATAGGTGAGGTAACCCAGATCGCGGAAATCCCACAACGCGAATTCCGGCGCGCAGCCGTTCATCGTGTAGCTGACCATTTCCGACGGCAGACCAAGGCCGGACACTTTCACTTTGTCGCACAAACCCTCGTCCTGCATGGCTTTTGCTGAAGCTTGGATGCCGACGGTGGTTGGCGACATGATCAGGCCAAGGTCAGGATATTTGTCGACCAAAGCCAGCGCCCGGTTGTAGGACACCTCGGCTTGGTCATCACCATACACCACGTCGACCAGTTCGATATCCTTATACTTCGGATCGGCGGCGAGGGCTTGCTTCATCGACTCGATCCAAGCGTTCTGGTTCGAGGCATCCGGGGTGGCCGACAGCACGGCCATCTTGCCTTTGCCACCAAGGATGTTCAGCGCCATATCGGCCATCACGGTGCCGATCGAGCCGAAATCGACCTGTGCGACGAACACGCTTTCGCCCTTGCCGCCGGGGATCGGGCTATCCCAGGTCACGACTTTGGTGCCAGCGGCTTGCGCCGCCTCAGCCGAGGGCACGATCTGGTCGCCCGCGTTGTTCGACAGCATCACCGCGCCCTGTTTTTGGGTGCCTGCGGTGGTCATGATCTCAATTTGACCCGCAGTGGAGTTTTCCGGGGTCGGGCCGGTGAATTCCAGCTTGCCGGGGTTGCCGAGTTCCTTATGGGCTTCCTGCGCGCCCTCATTGGCTTGATCGAACACCAGAATACCAAGGAATTTCGGCAGCAAAACCATGTTGGTTTCTTTGCCGGGTTCCAGTTTGATGGTGTCGGCATAGGCAAAATTGGCGGTGGTCAGCATCATTGCGGCTGCGGCACCGAGTAGAACGTGTTTCATTGTAATCCTCCCAGATTGTTGGCACGAACCCCGTGCCGGGTTATTTCCCTTGGTTTCCCGAGGGTTATTGCGGAACAGGTTTGCGCGGAGGCTGACCAGCCAAAGCGCGGGTAATATCGCCTGCAACGAGGTGTTGCAGTTGATGAATGGCGGCCTCGGAATACCATGCGGCATGCGGGGTCAGCAGCAGGTTGGGGGCGTCGCGCAGGGGGCTGTCTGCGGGCAGCGGCTCAACATGGAACACATCGAGGGCAGCGGCGGCGAGGGTGCCTTGGGTCAGGGCTGCCGCGAGATCGGCTTCGTTGATCAGCTGGCCACGGGCGGAGTTCACCAGCATGGCGTGAGCTGGCATGGTTTTCAGCCGGGCGGCGTTGAAATATTCGGTGGTCTCGGCGGTGGCCGGGGCGTGCAGGCTGATGATGTCAGCTTCGCGCAGCAGGGTTTCAGGGGTGACTTTGCGCACGCCCATTTCGGCGGCTTGGGCTTCGGTCAGACCGGGATCGGATGCCAGAAATTGAAAGCCGAAGCCTTTCAGGCGGGCATGGACCGCGCGGCCGATGTTGCCTAGGCCGAAGAAGCCGAAGTTGGTTTTGTTAAAGGGTTTCATCGGCTTCGCGATCTTCACCGCTGCCCATTCGCCCCTTCGCACCGATTGGTCCATTGGCACCAGCTTGCGCAATAGGGTTAATGCGGCGGCGGCGGTGTGGTCGATGTTGTTGTAGCCCACGCCGTAGCGGATCACCGTGGCACCCGGTTTGATGGCGGCGGCAGCTTCGGGGCCGAAGCTGGCAAATTGCACCACGGCCACGTCGGCACCTGCCACGGCGGCGGCCACTTCGGCGGCGGATTTGCATTGGTGTGCTGCGAAATCGGCCCCGGCGGCGCGGGCGGCGGCCTGTTCCTGATCCAAGCTGGGGAAGGTGTAATCCGTGACAACGACTTTCATGGCGCAACCTTCAGATAATCATGGATAATCTCGCCGGGGACGAGGGTGAAATCGGCCCGCCAGTAGAAACCTTGCAGCGGCTCCAGCACCGGCAGGCGGAAGATCGGCATCTGTGCATTGGCGCGCAGTTCCACCGTGCAGGGCCCCTCCCAGCATTCATGCACCACCACATCGGACAGGCGGCGCGAGGTGAGTTGCCGGATCGCCGGGGTGCCGTCGATATGGTCCACGGCTTTCAGGTTCAGGTTGGTGGCAAAGTCGAAATAGGGTTTTAAGCGGGCCGGATCGCAGGGGCGCTGTTTGTAGGGTAGGGTGGCGGTCAAAACCTCGATGCCGTTGCGTTCAACTGTGGCGACAAACAGATCACCCCGCGCCTCAAGTGACGGTTTCCCCATCTTTTCGGCTGACCATGGATCTCACGGCCATGGGTGACGCCGACATCAGACGACAGCACCAGATAGGGCGAATAGGCACCTTGGCGGCCTTCAAAAGACGCGCCGAACATTACGTTGGCTTCGGCGTAGGGGCCAAGCCAATCGGTATCGTTCATCTTGTAGACATGGCAGCAAGCAATGTCGCCTTCGGGGCGCAGAGGCGGCGGCAGCAGGAAAGCCATCGCCGCCGGATCTGTGCGCCAATACACCGTGAGGATTTCGGCATTGCGAAACCGGAACGGAAACGGCGGGATCATCGGCGCATCCCACGGGGTCGAGAAGCCGCCTTTGCGGATATCATCCTCGGTGGGGGGCTTCAGGGTCATTGCATTGCAATCCGGCGCACGACGTCTTCTTGCACCTCAATACCTAGGCCGGGGGCGTGGATTGGATAGGCCCAACCGTCTGTGTGCCAGATTTTCTCGGCCAAGAGTTCGTCTTGCACGATGACCGGGAAGGGTTTGAATTCAAACACTTCGGTGTTGGGGGACGCCAAAGACAGATGCAGGCTTGCCGCCGTGGTGATGCCGGTAGACCAAGCATGTGCATTGACGGTTTTGCCGTATTGAGTGGCCAAAGCATCGACGCGGCGGAAGCCGGTGATGCCTTCGACGCGGGCGGGGTCGACGCCGTAGACGTCCACCGCTTGCACAAATTCCATCTGGCGGCGGTAGCCTGCTTCGGTGAATTCCCGCTCTCCCGACGCCAAGCGCACCTTGGTATGGGCGCGGAGTTTGCGGTATCCGGCGTCATCGGTGACATAGAGCGGTTCTTCATACCAGCCGATGCCGAGATCATGCATCCGGTTGGCGACGCTGATGGCTGTATCCACATCCCAGCGCACGCCGTTGCCGATATCGACCAAGATGCCCGCATCGGGGCCGAGGGCAGAGCGCAGAGCACGGATGAAACTGACATCGGTGTCCGGATCGCCGCCGATATTGCTTTCGCCCTTTTTCGCAAAACCAAGCTTGGTGGACCTAAAGCCCGCCGTGAAAAAGCCTTCGACATCGGCCACGCAAGCCGCCTCACCCTTTTTGTTCACGTGTGACGAGGCATTGGCGAGCAAACGGTCATGCTTCAGCCCGCCGAACAGCTCATGGAGCGGCTTACCCTCGATCTTGCCCTTGATATCCCACAAAGCCATATCGACGCCCGAGATCGCCAAGGAGGCCACGCCACCCTCGCCATACCACCAGACGTGACGTCGCATTTTGACCCAAAGCGTTTCAATATCAATCGCTTCGCCTAGCAGGATCGGCGTCAGCCCTTCGCGGATCACCAAGGCGGTGGCCTTGCACGCCTCGGGCCACATCGCGATGCTTTCGCACCAGCCGACCAGGCCGTCATCCGTCTCAACCCGCACCAAAACCGTGCGCCGAATGGTGCCGAAATCGTTCGGATCGGGGTATTCAATCGGGATCGGCTCGATCCGCGCTATTTTCGTCATATTCCCCCCTCACCGTGTCTGGCTTTATCTTTGACTTGGCCGCCAGATCGCGATACTTCGATAATTGGTAAGGCCAATTAACAACGCTTAACAATCTGAGGTCAAGAAAAATGTTCAATCTCGCTCCTGTTCCCGTGCCAGATCTGACGGGGCGCATCGTGCTGGTGACCGGGGCGGGCAAGGGCATCGGCGCGGAATTGGTAAGGATTCTGGTGGCTAACGGGGCGCGGGTTTATGCCGGGGTGTTCTCGGGGGAGAGTGTGGAAGGCCTGCCTGCGGCTGCGACCATGCTTACGCTGGATGTGACCAAGCAGGCGGATGTCGATGCGGCGGTGGCGCGGATCGGGGCCGAATCGGGGCGGTTGGATGTGCTGGTGAACAATGCGGGCATGATCACGCCGATCGGGCCTTTGGCGGAATTGGCGTCGGACGCGCTGGCTCCGGCGTTTGCGGTCAATGTGATCGGCGTGCATCGGATGGCGATTGCAGCGCTGCCGCTGTTGCGGGCGTCAAAGGGGGTCATTGTTAACGCCGGGACTGGCGCTGCGACCACACCGATGGAGGGTTGGACGGTCTATTGCGCCACCAAGTCCGGGATGCGGATGCTGACGCAGATGATGGCGATGGAGCTGACGCCAGACGTGAAAACCTTTTTCGTTGGCATCCCGCCGACCGATACCGCAATGCAAGGCGCGATCCGGCAGGCGGGGTTCAATCCGATCAGCAAGATCCCGCAAGACAAGCTGGTGCGCCCTGCGGTTCCGGCGAGCGTGATGGCATGGATGTGTGGGCCGCAAGCGCGGGAAGTGACCGAGGTTTTGCTGGATGTGCGGCAAGAAATCTTTACCAATTTGATGGACCTGCCGGCCTGAAGGCGGCATGGTGCGCGGGAAAAGCGGAGGATGATATGGGACGGCTTCAAGGCAAACGCGCGCTGATCACGGCGGCAGGGCAGGGCAGGGCATCGGGCGGGCCTCGGCGCTGATGATGGCGCGCGAGGGGGCGCAGGTTCTGGCCACCGATGTGAATGAAAAAGCGCTGGCGGAACTGGCCGCCGAGGGGATTGAGACGCGAGTTCTGAACGTGCGCGATCCGGCGGCGATTGCCGAAGCCGCCGCTTTAGGGCCGTTTGATGTGTTGTTCAACTGTGCGGGATTTGTGGCCGCAGGCTCGATTCTGGACTGTGATGAGGATCAATGGGCGTTCAGCCTTGATCTGAACATGACGGCTATGTATCGGATGTGTAAGGCATTTCTGCCCGACATGATTGCTAATGGTGGGGGTTCGATCATCAACATGGCCTCGGTGGCCTCATCCGTTATCGCGGCACCGAACCGCTTTGTTTATGGCGCGAGCAAGGCCGGGGTGATCGGTCTGACCAAATCCATCGCGGTGGATTTCGTAGCCAAAGGCATCCGCTGTAATGCGATTTGCCCCGGCACGGTGGAAAGCCCCAGCCTAGAGCAACGCCTGCGCGACACCGGCGATTACGCGGCCGCCCGCGCCGCGTTCATCGCCCGCCAACCGATTGGCCGCATTGGCCAGCCTGAGGAAATCGCGGCGCTTGTCACCTATCTTGCTTCCGACGAATCCACCTACACCACCGGGGTCGCGCATGTGATAGACGGCGGTTGGGCCAACGCATAAGGATTAATCATGAAACTGCTTCGTCATGGGCCTGCGGGCGCTGAAAAACCCGGAATTCTGCACAGTGACGGCACCGTGCGCGATCTTTCCGCGATTGTGTCGGACATCGGCGGCGATGTTTTGTCCGATGCGGGGATGGCCAAAATCCGCGTCGCCGATCCGGCACGGTTGCCGATTGTGCAGGGCGCGCGGCTGGGCCCTTGCGTCGCGGGCACGGGGAAATTCATCTGCATCGGGCTGAATTACTCGGATCATGCCGCAGAAACTGGGGCCACTGTGCCGCCAGAGCCGATCATCTTCATGAAGGCCACCTCTGCCATTGTCGGCCCGAACGATCCGATCATCATTCCTCGTACATCGGAGAAGACTGATTGGGAGGTGGAACTGGCGGTGATCATTGGCAAAAAGGCCAAGTATGTCAGCGAAGCTGAGGCGATGGACTATGTCGCGGGCTATGCCGTGACCAATGATGTCTCGGAGCGGGCCTTCCAGACCGAGCGTTCGGGGCAGTGGACCAAGGGTAAGTCTTGCGACAACTTCGGTCAGATCGGCCCGTGGCTGGTGACACGCGATGAGGTCGCCGATCCGCAAAACCTGTCGATGTGGCTGACGGTGAATGGCGAAAAGATGCAGAACGGCTCTACCCGCACCATGGTGTACGGAGTGAAATATCTGGTCAGCTACCTCAGCCAATTCATGACCCTGCATCCGGGTGATGTGATTTCCACCGGAACACCTCCGGGCGTAGGCTTGGGGATGAAGCCGCCGAAATATCTGAAAGCGGGCGATGTGGTGGAATTGGGCATCGAAGGCCTGGGCCAGCAGCGCCAGGATGTGATCGCGGATTGAAGCTGAAGGCCCGGCGGATGCGTCGGGCCTTTGTCTTAGGGGGGCGAGATGGATCTGATTGATACGCATCAACATCTGATTTTGCGTCAGCATCTGGGCTATGCATGGACGCAAGGCCTGCCCGTCTTGCAGGGCGATTTTACGCCTGACGACTATGCGCGGCTGACCAAAGGCAAGGGCGTGGTGGGCTGCGTGTTCATGGAAACCGGCGTCGATGATGCCGATTACCAGACCGAGGCGCGGCTGATCGCGGGGCTGGTGGGCAAAGGCTGTCTGTTGGGGCAGATTGCCTCCTGTCGGCCCGAGAGTGACGCAGGCTTTGACGCTTGGTTAGAGGAATGTCGCGGCTTGTCGGTGGTGGGCTTCCGGCGTCTGTTGCATGTGGTCGATGATGCGATGAGCCAGAGCGACGGTTTTCGCCAGAATATCCGCAAGATTGGCGCTGCGGGCTATAGCTATGACATGGTGTTTCACGCGCGTCAGCTGGGCATCGCCGAGGCCTTGGCGCGGGCCTGCCCGGATCAGGTGCTGGTGCTGGATCATTGCGGAAACCCGGATGTGGCGGGGGATGGCTTTGACGCTTGGGTTTCGGGGTTGAAGCGGATGGCGGCGCTGCCGCATGTCTGGCTGAAGTTTTCCGGCATTACGGTGAATTGCGCTCCCGGCACGGCTTCGGTGGCGCTGTTGCAGCGCTACACCGATGCGATGCTGGAGCTGTTTGGCCCAGCCCGGATGATCTGGGGTGGCGATTGGCCGGTGGTGGATCTGGCCGTCGGCCTGCCGGGGTGGATTGATCTGAGCCGGGCATTGTTGCGCGGGCTGTCGGTGGCGGAGCAGGCGCAGATCGGGCATGAAAATGCGCGCCGCGTCTATGGGCTGACCGGGTAGGGGGGCATTCGCCCCCCCCTTGCCCCCCGGTGCATGTCGCAACGGGGGGGCGTTTAACCCATCACCTTGGTGCCCAAACCATGCCCCTCGGCAGACTTTTTCTTGCCCCCTGCGGCGCGCAACTCCTCAACCGAGCGCACCTCTAGCCGCGCCGCGCCGGCCCAGTCGCGGGTTTTCACTTTCGGGGTTTTCAACCGCTCAACCGCCGCCGGAATGGCATAGGCATATTGCGGCAACCATTGCGCTTGCGCGACGAGCAGCTCATCGACCATCTGCCAAACCTCATCGGGCGTGCAGATCGCACCGACCAGCGGATCGTGCAGAACGGCTTGCTTCAGCAGGTCCACATCGCCCGTGATCGCAGCCTTCATCCCCATCCGCTGCACCGACACCGAGACGTTACAGGTGGCGGCACAAGCATCGGGCAGGGTGATGCCTTCGACCATATTGATGCCGAAACGGTCGACAAAACCGGGGCTTTCGATGATGCAATCAGCGGGCAAGTTTTTGATAACACCACCATTTTTGACATTGAAATGGCCGCGATAGACCCGCCCCGTTTCTAGCGCTTCAAGGATGTGGCTGGCGTGTTCATCGGTGCGTTCGTAGTCCGACAGCGGCTTTCCGGCTTCCTCCAGAAACACCGGAAAATCGGTTTCAAACCAGTTGCGGTTCTCGGTGGTGTAGCGCAGATAGCCGCCGGTTTCGCCGTGAATCCAATCGTCCATACTGATCCAGTTTTGGATTTCATCCGGGCGCTTGCGATACCACGGCAGGTATTCCGACAGATGGCCGTTGCTTTCGGTCGAGTAAAACCCAAAACGTTCCAGCACGTCGATGCGGACTTTTTCTTGTTTCGAGAACGCCGGATAGCGTTCAAACGCCGCCAAAACCTCGTGCTTGCTGACCTTGCGGCCATTGTGGCGGATGTCGAGATACCAGGTTTGATGGTTGATCCCCGAGCAGATCACGTCGACCTCCTCCATCGGCACCCGCAAAGCGGCGGCGATCTGGCGGTGGCCGTTTTGCACGCCATGACAGAGGCCGACGGTGTTGACGCCGCCGTGGTCGATGGCGGCCCAAGTCATCATCGCCATCGGGTTGACGTAGTTCAAAAGCAATGCACCGGGTTCGGATACCGCTTTGATATCCTTGCAGAACTCCAGCATCGCCACGATGCCGCGCTGCGCATACATCAGCCCGCCCGCGCAAATCGTATCGCCGACGCATTGATCGACGCCGTATTTCAGCGGGATGCGGATGTCGTCGGCAAAAGCCTCTAGCCCGCCGATCCGCACCACGTTCATGATATAGCGGGCGTCATTCAGGGCTTCGCGCCGATCTGTGGTGGCGGTGACGCGGGTGGGTAGGTTGTTGGTTTTCACGATGCGTGAAATGATTTGCTCAACCATTTCAAGGTTATGCGGATTGATGTCGGTGAGGGCGATCTCGATCCCGGCAAATTCCGGCACTTTCAGAATGTCCGAGCAGAGCTTCTTGGTGAAGCCGACCGATCCGGCTCCGATGATGGCGATTTTGAAGGTCATGGCGTGGGTTCCATTTGGAGGGAATTCATAAACGCGCGGTGGTCCATCGCTTTGGCGGCGGCGGCGCGGTATTCTTGGATAAGGCCACGGGCGATGCGGCCGGGTTTGGCGGTATCGCCCAGCATCAGGGCTGCGGCGGGGCGGCGCAGCAGGCCAAGGCCATCCAGCACCGGGGTGTAAAGCTGCTGTTCGACATGCGGCAGGCCCTGCGGGAAGGGGGCGAAATCACTGGCTTCGGGGAGTTTGCGCGCCCAGTGGTAGAGGCGATCTTTCACCACATCCGGGTGATTGGCAGTAACATCGCGCCAGAACGCGGTATCGCGGCGCTCTGAGACATAGTGCATCCGCACGAAATCGCGGTAATCCTCGACTTGCCGGGCGGCATCGGCATTGTATTGCGCGCGGGATGCGTCATTGATTTTGCTCAGATATCCGGTGAGCAACATCAGTTGCACCACAGTGCCGTGGATCGAGGTGGCCTCCCGCGGTTCAAGGAAGGATGAGGCGAGGCCGACCGAAACGCAGTTGCCGATCCAAGTGCGGTTTTGGCGGCCGGGGTCTATTTTGATGTCGGAACGCACCTGGATGGCGCGGCCAAGGGCGGTTTCAATCTCGGCTTTCGCCTGATCCGGGGTGATATGGGCGTCGGAATAGGCATAGCCGCAGCCGTAGCGATGGGCGGTGGGGATTTGCCAGATCCAGCCGCTGCCTTGCGCCCAAGCGGTAGTGACAGGCAAGATTTTTTCGCCCGGCGCATAGTCGAGCCAGAATGGCATGGCGCGGTTCAGCGCCAACATATGCGAAAAGCTGAGCCATTTTGCGCCCAATGCCCGCATCAGAACCCGGCGAAAGCCCGAGCAATCGACAAAGAAATCCGCCTCGATCTGCGGACCGCTTTCCAGATGCAGGGCGGTGATGCCTTGCGGGCCGGTATCAACGCCGCTGACCTGATCGTCGATCAGCGTCACGTTTTTCGTCTTCGATTTCAGATATTTGCCCGCCAGCGCCTGATCGAAGTGAAAGGCATGATGGAACGGGCCAGCGGCAATATACCCGCCACCGGGCTTCTGCGCATAGGGGCTTTTGGCGCCATTGATCAGGTGTTGAAACAGATGGGTTTCGCCGACGCTGCGACCTTTGGAAATCTGGTAGGCATCAAGCAAGGGCTGCTCGCCAAGCCCCGCCACCAGATGCGGATCGTCGATCGGACCGTCATAATGATGGCCCAAGCGTCGCCAATCGCGGTGGCGGATGCCCAGTTTGAACGAGGCCTCCGCCGCGCGCAGGAACTCAAACTCATCCAGACCAAGATGGCGCAGCATCATGCGGAACACTGCCGTGGTGCCTTCGCCGACGCCGATGGTGCCGAATTTGCGGCTTTCGATCAAGGTGATGGCCGTGACAACCCCGGCGCGTTTTGCGGCATCTTGCAGCATCAGCGCGGCGAGCCAGCCCGCCGTGCCACCGCCGACAATCGCAATCCGCGCCGGGAAGCTCATCTTAGCCCGCCTTCCGCGCTTGAACCCGCGCCCATTGCGGCAACCAATCGCCATGCGCGGCGAGCAGATCGTGGGTCAGGTTCCAGATTTGGTCGAGATCAAGCTCGGCCCCGGTGTGGGGGTCCAGCATCGCGGCGTGGTAGGTGTGTTCGGGGTTCTCGTTGACCAAGGCCGCGACGGTGAGTTCCTGCACGTTGATATTGGTGCGCATCAGCGCGATCAGTTGCGGCGGAATGTCTTTGACAACAGTGGGTTGCAATCCGTTGCTGTCGACCAGCGTTGGCACTTCCACAGCACAACCTTCGGGCAGTTGCGGGATGAAGCCGCGATTGGCGATGTTGCCGTAGATCACCGAATTGACGATCTGGCTGGCATATTCGTGCGATTCCTTCAGCTCGACCGTGTTGGCGGATTTTAAGGTGGCGGCCTCTTTCTTCCAGCGCGCGATCTGTTCGACGCAACGCTTGGGGTATTCGTCCAAGGGGATGCCGAACTTTTCGATCAGGTCGGGGCGGTCGCGTTTGATGAACCATGGGGTGTATTCGGCGAAATGTTCCGAGGATTCGGTGACGAAATAGCCCAGCCTTGTGAGCATTTCGTAGCGGACTTTGTTGGGGCAGCGCGGGTTCCAATGCGATGGTTTCGGGAAGCGGCCCTCGCGATACCCTTTCAGCAGGCTTGGATAGAGATCGACGTAAGAGCCATCGGCTTGGCGATGCTCAAAATTCAGATAGAAGGCCATATGGTTGATGCCACCGGCGCGATAGCGGATGTCTTCCACCGGAATATCCAGATCGCGGGCGAGTTCAAACGCGGTGCCTTGCACGGAATGGCACAGGCCCACTTGCCGGATTGTCGGGTATTTCGCGGCAATCGCCCAAGTGTTGATCGCCATCGGGTTGACGTATTGCAGCAGGATGGCGTTGGGCGCGACCGCCAGTAGGTCTTCGCAGATGCCCCAGAGCACGGGCACGGTGCGCAGGCCGCGCATGATGCCGCCGATGCCGAGGGTATCGGCGATGGTTTGGCGCAGGCCGTAGGTTTTCGGGATTTCAAAATCGGTGACGGTGCAGGGCTCGTAGCCGCCGACTTGGAAGCAGCAGACCACGAAATCGGCACCTTCCAAGGCGCGGCGCTGGTTGGTGTAGGTTTTGATTTTGGCTTTGCCGCCAAGCGCTTGCGCGAGTTTGCCGACGATGATTTCGGATTCCTCCAGCCGTTGCGGGTTGATGTCCATCAGACGGACTTCGGCATTTGCGAGGGCCGGGCGCTGCAGGATGTCGCCCGCGATGTTCTTGGTGAAGACGGCGGAGCCTGCGCCGATGAAGGTGATGACGGGATTGGCCATGATTTCCTCAGGTTGCGATTTCAAAAGCCGCGCGGACAAGGCGGCGGGTATAGTCGGTTTGCGGGGTTTCCAGCACGTCAGCGACCGGGCCTTGCTCAACAATCTGGCCGTTTTGCATGACGATGACGCGGTGACAGAGGGCGCGCACGACCTTCAGATCGTGGCTGATGAACAGATAAGACAGGCCCCTGTCGCGCTGAAGTTTGCGCAGCAGTTCAATGATTTGCGCTTGAACGGAAAGGTCGAGGGCGCTTGTCGGTTCATCGAGCAGGATGAATTCCGGCTCCAAAGCGATGGCGCGGGCGATGGCGAGGCGTTGGCGCTGGCCGCCAGAAAACTCGTGCGGAAAGCGCGACAGGATGGTGTCGGGCAGGCCAGAGTCACGCAGCGCGGTTTTCACCCGTTCGATGCGCTCGGCGCGGGATTTACCGATGCCGTTGACGATTAACCCTTCCTCGATCAGCTGGCGCACCGACATACGCGGGTTGAGGCTGCTGAACGGGTCTTGGAACACGATCTGCATGCGCTGGCGGTAGGGTTTCATGCCGGCGCGATCCAAGCTGTCGATACGGTTGCCGAGGAAGTCTACTTCGCCACCGCTCAGCTTGTTCAGCCGCAGCAGGGCTTGGCCGAAGGTGGTCTTGCCGGAGCCGGATTCGCCCACCAAACCAAGGGTTTCGCCGCGTTTCAGGTTTAGGGAAAGCCCATCCACCGCTTGCAGATCATAGAGCGTGCCCCGGAACGCGCCGCCCTTGCGCAGCGTATAGGTGACCCGGATGTCGCGGCCCTCCAGCACGGTTTCGGGGCTGCCTTCGAGTGCATTGGCGGTGCCTTTGGGCTCGGACGACAGCAGGCGTTTGGTATAGGGGTGCTGCGGGTTGGTAAACACGGCTTCGGTCGGGCCATCCTCGCGCACAAGGCCGTGCTGCATGACGTAGACGTGATCGGCAAACTGGCGCACCACGGTCAGATCATGGGTGATCAGGATCACCGCCATGCCGTTTTTCTGCTGCAAGGCCTTGATCAGGTTGAGGATTTCGGCTTGCACCGTGACATCCAGCGCGGTGGTCGGCTCATCCGCGATCAGCACATCGGGGGAGTTCGCCAAGGCCATCGCGATCATCACGCGCTGGCGTTGTCCGCCGGAGAGTTGGTGCGGATATTGCCGCACACGGGCTTCGGGATCAGGGATTTGCACTTCGGCCAGCAGTTCAACTGCGCGCTTTAGGGCGTTGATCTTGCTGATCTTTTGGTGGATGCGCAGCACCTCGGCCAGTTGCGCGCCGATGGTGTAGACCGGGTTCAGCGACGACATCGGCTCTTGAAAGATCATCGTCAGGCGGTTGCCGCGCAAGCCGCGCATCTCGCGATCTGACAGCCGGGCCATATTCTTGCCGCCGTAGTTGATCTCGGTCTGCGCGGACACTTTCGCGCGTTTCGACAGCAGTTTCATAATGGCGCGGGCGGTGACGGATTTACCCGAGCCGGATTCCCCCACCAAAGCAATGGTTTGACCTTTGTGCAGGGTGAAGGAGACGTCGCGGACGGCTTCGATCTGGCCGCCGTCGACCTTGAAGCTGACGCCGATGTTGCGGGCTTGAATAGCGATTTCTGGGGTCATTTTGAGGCCTCAATACGGGTCAATGGCGTCGCGCAAGCCGTCACCCAGCGCGTTGAAGGCAAAGACGGCGAGCAGCACGAAGCCGACGGGCGACAGGATCCACGGGTAGGAACCGATCACCGAAAACGTGCCTGCGTCTTGCAGCATCAGGCCCCAAGAGATCAGCGGCGGTTTGACGGCGAAGCCGAGGAAGCCGAGGAACGATTCCAGCAGGATGATCGTCGGGATGCCGAGGGTGACGGCGACGATGACATGGCTCATCACATTGGGCAGGATATGCCGCGTGATGATGCGGCGGTCGGAGGCCCCCACCGCCATCGCGGCGCGGACGTAATCGACGCGGGCCATCGCCATGGTTTTACCGCGCACTTCGCGGGAAAGCTGCGCCCAGCCGAGGCCGACGATGACCACGATCACGAAAGAAAGGAAGATGTAGGACGGTGCTGTGACGGGGATCAGGGTGGTGAGGGCGAGGTAGAGCGGCAGTTGCGGGAAGGCGAGGATGATCTCGACAAACCTTTGAAACCACATGTCAAACCTGCCGCCAAGATAGCCGGAGGTGATGCCCGCCAAAGTGCCGATCACGGTGATCAGGGTGATCGAGACCAGCGCGATCATCAGGCTGATCCGGGAGCCTACGATGCCGCGCGACAGGATATCGCGGCCGAGTTTGTCGGTGCCGAGGATGTGCAGGGGGCTGCCATCGGACACACCAAGGAAGTGGCGATTGGTCGGGATCAGGCCAAGGAACTTATACTCCCAGCCCTTCGCGAACAGGGTCAACGGGCGGGGGTTCTCCATATCCGGGCCCATCAGCGGCTGATAGGTCACGGGGTCTAGCTTGGCGCTTTCGGTGATCGCATAGGCGACGGGTCAGAGGGTGAAGCCGTCTTTGGTGAAGAATGAAATCTGATCGGGGGGCGCGAAGGATGCGGTGTTGGCATTGGGGTTCATCGGCGCGAAGAAATTGGCGAACACCGCGATGATCAGCAAAGCGCAGACCAAGCTGAGACCGACCATGCCGGGGATGGATTTGCGAAAGCGCCGCCAGACGAGGGCAGGGTAGCTTTGCGAGGTCGAGGGCGCGGTCGAAAGCCGGTCGTCGGCATCCTCGCCTGCGTGGATATGCGGCGCGCTCATGTATCTGCTCCGACACGAATACGGGGATCAAGGGCGACCAGCAGCAGATCAGCGATGATATTGCCGATGATCAGGGTGGCCCCCAAAACCAGCAGCAGGGTGGCGGTGACATAGACATCGCCAATCGCCATCGAGCCGACGATGGCCGGGCCGATGGTGGCAAGGCCGAAGACGATGGCGACCTCGATTTCTCCGGTCAGCATATAGGGCAGCACGACGCCCTGATAGGCGATCAGCGGGTGCAAGGCGTTGGGCACCGCATGGCGCAGGATCACCGCACCTTCGCCCAAGCCCTTGGCACGGGCGGTTTCGACATATTGCGCGTTCAGCGTGTCGAGCAAATTCGCCCGCATCACCCGCATGTTATAGGCCAAGCCCCCAATGGTGGCGACAAGGATCACGGGCCAGATATGCTGGATCAGGTTCCAAAGTTTCGCCCAGTTGAAATCAAACCAGCCCAGCCAATAGGCCTGCCCGCCGAATTTTGACGAATAAAAGCTGCCGATCTCCTGCACGTTCAACTTATAGGCCAGCACATAGAGGATAATCAGCGCCGAGGATAATCAGCGCCAGCAAAAACCGCGGAATGGCCATGCCAAGGAAAGAGATGAACGACAGCACGGTATCGACCCAAGTGTATTGCTTGACGGCGGCGAGGATGCCGAAGGAAATCCCCAGCACGGACGCCAGAATGTGACAGGTGAGGGCGATGGCAATGGCAATGGTGGCGGGCAGCCGCTGCATCACCACATCCAGCACGGGTTTGTTATAGGCATACGACATCCCGAAATCGCCGTGTGCCACGATGCCCCAGATCCAGCGGCCATATTGCAGCACCATCGGATCGTTCAGCCCATTGGCCGCGCGGTAAGCATTGGCGGCGGCGGTGGCGGCTTCGGGTGTGGCCCCGCCCTGCACGATCATATTGGCGCGAATGAAATCGCCGTAGTCGCCGGGGGGCGCTTGGATGATGGCGAAGGTGATGATGCTCATCACCATCAGCACGGGTATGGATTGCAGAATGCGGGTCACGAGGAAACGCAGCATGGGGAACCTTGCGCTATAAGGGGGCGGGTCCGGTGGGCAGGCGTGCCCGCCCACCGGGGAGGTTTTGGCCTTATGCGGCCTTGCCAAGCCATTCGGTTTTGGCCGAATTACTCAGCTTTAATCGTGCCTTCGCCAAGTTTTCCGGCCAATTCGCCCGGATGCAGCTCGGCACCGATCTGCTTGTCTGCGGGCACGAAAACGCGCTCGCGGATGATGTTGTCCTCCGCCCAGTTGTACATGAAGATCGGCGCCCCCAGCGGGATATTGGCGAAACGCTTGTTGATGATCAGCGCTCCCGGATAGGCGGTGAGGCCCACCGCATTGACGTTTTCGGTGAAGGTTTTCTGATAGTCCTTCATCGCATCGGCGCGGGTGGCGGCATCTTGCGTGCTGTTGAACGCGGTGATGTCATCGACCAGTTTCTGCTCATAGGGCAGCAGATCCAGCTCGCCTTTGGCATTGGCATAGTGCCAGGTGGCCGTTGCCGGGCCCGTGGGAGCAAGACGGCTAATACCTTGCACAACCGAGACAAACTCCTGATCGTTGCGGCGGATGTACCAATCGTGCTTGCCACCTTCGCGGGCGTTGTCAAAGTCTTTGCCCGCAAGGCTGTTCAGCGTCACCTTGACGCCCGCATCCGCCATCATTGCCACCACAGCTTCGGCGACGTTTTTATCGGTGGCATAATCGGCATTCACCAGCAGGGTGACGTTCAGATCCTCGCCGCCGGGCAGGTTCACCATGCCATTGCCATCACTGTCTTCCAGCCCGGCCGCTTTCAACGCTTCTTTCGCGCTGTCGAGCGAGAACGGGTAAAACACCGTCGAGGCGGGGTCGTAGTAGGAGGTCGATGTCAGCAAACCACCCACGTAAGGCGCAGTAAACGGGCCTTTCACCAGACTATCGCCGATACGCTGGCGATCCATCGCATAGGTGACGGCTTTGCGGAAATCGAGGTTGCGGTTCAACTCGCGCACGGCTTGGGCGCGGGCATCGGGTTCACCCCAACCATTCGCCGACAGGTTGAAGAACAGCTGATAGGCAAGCGAGCGCGGACCAAAGGCCAGACGCGCCGGGCTGGCCGGATCGGCGGCTTTCTTCAGGCTTTCGACGAAGTTTTCCGGCTGCTCAAGGTTGGAAAAATCGTCGGTGCCCGCCACAGCCTGCACATCGCGGTCGCCCCAAGTCGAGAGGCGATACTGCACCTCATCCAGATAGGGCAGCTGCTGGCCAGATTCGTCGACCTTCCAGTAATAGGGATTGCGGCGGGTGACGATGATGTCGTCCGGGCGATGTTCCACCACCACCCAAGCCCCCATCACCGGGAAATTCATCATATCGGCGGGGAAGGCATCGTGGAACGCGGCATAGCTTTTGCCGCCATATTTCGGATGCTGCGGCTTCAGCACATGGCTTGGGCCGGGGCAGAAGTTGCCGTAAGCCATCGCGTAGAGCACCGCCTCGGGGAAGGGCGTGGTGAAGTTCATCTTGAACGTGTAGGCGTCAATGATATCGAGCGTGGTGCCCGCGCCATAGGTTTCCTGCGAAGCACCCATCAGCGGGGTGACTTCCTGGTCCATCACCACATCATTCCAATAGAAATCAATGTCTTCGGTGTCAAACGGGTCGCCGTCCGACCACTTTGCACCCTCAATCAGATGCACGGTCAGCGATTTGCCATCCTCGGCCCATTCCCATGACTTCGCGAGGTTCGGCATCGGTTGCAGATCGGCGGCATTGACCTCAAACAACGGGCCGGTGCGGGTCAGACATTCGACCAAAGCGATATCAATCCCGCCCCAGCCATAGGTTTGGCCTGCCCAAAAGTTCCAACCCTCGGGCCGTCCGCCGATGACATGGCGCATCACATCGCCGTAAACCCCGTTGCCGTCGGGCATGTTGGCGGTCTTGTAGACCATCGGTTCCTTCGGCAACCGCTCGGCCACGGGCGGCAGTTTGCCCGCATCGACAAAGGCCTTGACCCAAGCCGGCTCGCTATAGGCGGGCAGCGCCTTGAACTCGGCGATATCGCTGCGGTTGACGAAGACGGGTTCGACTTGGGCGTCGAATTTCGGGGCATCGGGCGGCGCGGTGGCGGCCATCATCTCGGCCTGCATCGCACTCGCGGACACACCCAGCAATAGCGCCGCCAAAGCAGCGCGCCGGATCGGATAAATCATCATTCCTCCCTTGGCCGCCCAAAGCGACCGGGTTTCTGTCTGGTTAAGATCGCGTTTCTTGATTTTAAACTTGCGCCAACCACCGATTCCTCCCGAGGTTGGTGGGGTCACTCTGCGGCATCAACGGGCTTTACAACAATACCGGATTGGCAGATTGTTTTCTGGTTTCCTAAGATAAACCGAGAGGGGAAGCGATGAAGGACGAAAATACCGCACGATTCGGCATGGCGGCCCTCAACCACGAGCGGCATTTCTACTCGACCAAACGCGCCTTTGGCCGCTTTGGCATCCGCATCTTTGACCCGGTTTTGATGACGCAGCCGCATTGGCACGGCCATATCGAGGCCAATTTCGCCACGGATTTTGAGATGGAATATCAGGTCGACGGGCAGGTGCTGACGCTGCCTGCCAACCGACTGGTGGTGTTCTGGGCCGGGGTGCCGCATCAGTTGACAAAGATCACCAAGCTGCCGGGGGAAAGCCATAAATTATGCAATATTTACCTGCCATTAGACGCGTTCCTGATCATGAATCATATCGCCGGATTGCAGGTGGCTTTGCTGGGCGGCGGCATGATTGTGCTGCCGGAATCGCTCTGCTCGGCCGAGCAGTTGAAGCGCTGGTATGCCGATTACCGATCCGGGGATTTTGAGCGCGCCGAGGTGGTGAAGATGGAGCTGAACGCTTTGTTCCGCCGCGCGGCTTTGGGCGATCTGAGCTTCCTGCGCCCGCCGCAGCACGAGGCGTCCGGTGATCGCGCGCTGAGTTCGGCGCATATCAGGCATGTGATCGCCATGGTGCGGCATGTTCTGGAAAACCTAGAGAAACCGCTGCGCAATTCCGATATCACCGCCGTGACCGGCCTGCATGAGAATTACGCCTTGTCGCTGTTCACCCAAGTGATGCGGGCGCCGTTGAAGCAGTTCGTGATCCGCATGCGGCTGATGCGGGCGCGGGCGCTGTTGGTGGAAAGCTCGATGGCGATTGCGACGGTGGTGGAGGCCTCGGGGTTTTCCTCGATCAGCCAGTTTTACGCGCAGTTCAAGGCGGGCTATGGCTTGTCGCCCGCGGCCCTGCGCGAGCAATATTTGCGGATGGAGCTGCGCTAGCCCGTTTTTTTGTCGAGATGCCATCAGCACGCTTGCACAAACAATTTGAATGCGCTTTGGAAAGGTATCCGCCAAAGGAGGCCGTCGTGGAACATCTGGAGCACAGCTTGGGCGATTTGTTCAAAGACCTGCATTTGTCAGGGATTTGGCCAGATGAGAAGGCGATTTCTGATTCGATCCTGCTGTCTCCAGCCCCTGAAATCCTGCGCGCCTATCATGCCGCGAAGGCCAACGGCGCAGTCGATTTGAAAGCGTTTTACGAAGCACATTTTCGCCCTGTAGCAGCCCATGAAAACGCTTATCACACCGACCCCACCCATAGCCCAAAACAGCATCTGGCGGCGATTTGGCCGCATCTGATCCGCCCCGCCGATGACCCGCATGAACGCTCCAGCCGCTTTGCCTTGCCGCATCTCTACGTCGTGGTCGGCGGACGGTTCCAAGAGGCGTATTATTGGGACAGCTATTTCACCCAACTCGGCCTGCTGAAATCCGGGCAAACCGGGCTGGTGCGCGATATGCTCGATAATTTCGCCTATGCGATCGCAGAAATCGGCCATATTCCGAACGGCTTTCGCAGCTATTTCCTGACCCGCGCGCAGCCGCCATTCTTCGCGCAAATGGTGCAGGATTATGGCCGCGCCATGGACGATCTGGCCAGTGCCTACGCGCGGTATCTGCCTGCAATGCAACGTGAATACGCCTATTTCATCGACAGCGCCCACAGCCATCAAGGCCTTGCGCGTTATTGGGATGTAGCCGCAGACCCCCGTATTGAGATGTATCGCACCGATCTGGAGGCCCAGCATAACGGCGTCCCCGACGGCTATTTCCGCCACTTACGCGCGGCCTGTGAAAGTGGGTGGGATTTCTCGGCGCGCTGGCTGACCGACCCGGCAGATCTGACCACGATTCGCACCAGTGATCTCTGGGCGGTGGATCTGAACTGCCTGCTGTTGCGCTACGAGGAAATCCTCGCCGTAGCCTCGGGCGACCCCGCCTACACTACCGCCGCCGATCGGCGCCGCGCCGCGATTTCAAAGCGGTTTTACAGTGCCGAGACCGGCTTTTTCCACGATGTGCTGATCGCAGAGGGCAGGCCAAACCTGCTCACAACGGCTGCCGGGATGTTCCCACTCTACGCTGGGGCCGCGACCCAAGCCCAAGCCGAAACCGCGGCGGTGTGGATGCAAACCCATCTGCTGCGTGCCGGGGGGCTGCTGACCACCAACATCACCTCGGGCCAGCAATGGGATAGCCCGAACGGCTGGGCGCCGTTGCAATGGATCGCGGTGCAAGGCCTGCGCCGCTACGGGCTAAACGACCTCGCCGAGACCCTGCGCCAGCGCTGGCTTGCCACCTGTGATGCGGTGTTCCACGCCAGCGGCAAGTTTGTTGAGAAATACAATGTGTTAGATCCGCTGGCCCCCAGCGCCGGCGGCGAATATGCGCTGCAAGATGGCTTTGGCTGGTCAAATGGAGTGTATCTCGACCTCGTGGACTAACCTCAAAAAGCGCTAAACCTTATCTAAAATTTGCTTTCACATTGGCTCAAATATCCCACGGGGGTTCGGGGGTTGGGAAACCCCCGGCTTGGTCGATGCTGCAAAGCTGCGGAAACGTCACTGCCCCCGGATCAGCGCCGAAAAATCCTGCCCCGGTTGCCAGCCTTGCGCCAAAGCACTGATCTCGGCCAGCTTGCGGCGCTGATCCATTGGCATATCGCCGGGCAGACCACCCAATTCGTCAATATATTCCGGCAGTTGCCCCGAGAACAGCAGGCGGCGGTCCAACGGCATATCCGGCTTGATCACCTGCACCAGACCATAAACCGTCGAGGCGCAGTTGGCGGTGACGGTGTTGTAAAACACCGGGGCTTCCGCCAGTTGGTTGCCAAACGCGATATAGCGCAGCAACAAAGCGCGGCGTTGTGCGGCGTCGAGTTTGACCGGGAACAGATGCACATCCTCGCTGCGGAAATTGGTGCGGACTTTCACCACATCCGCCTCATCCGCTGCGATCAGCACCAGTTCAAACTGCCGGAAAAATCCGCCGATCGAGGAAAAACTCTCGCCCTTCTCTTTACGGATTTCGACCGAAAACGCCACATGATCGCCACCCTTAAAGCCAAAGCTGACGATCAGATGCGCGATGTTCGGGTCGCCCCAGGTTGAGGTGATCATATCCACGGTTTCAAGCTGGCTCAGATCATAGCTGCGGCTTTCCCAATGCGGGATCGCCTCTAGGTCCGAGGTCCAGTCGAAATTGCGCACATTAGAAAGCGTCAGCAGATCGCCATCGACCACCCCCGTCACCCCATGCGCCACATCCGGTGCCCAGTCGCGATCTTGCCGGGGATGGATGGTCATATACCAACCAGCCACCGCCAAAGTCACAATCGCAAAGCCAAGCCAGCCCAAGCGGCGTTTGCCAAAGCGCAAGATGAGCACCGCCAGCACGGCAAATCCCAAGCCTGCCCAAGCCGCGATCTGCACCCAGCCGTGCAGTTGGATGTAAAGTGCGGTTGCGGTCCAAGTGGTGCCAAGCGCCAACAGGATCACAAATCCAACATGACCAAGCCCGCGCCCAAAGCGGCGCAGAGGGGTGGGGGAAGGTGTGGGCATAATCGTCTCCAACAAAGCGCCGGTTCAACACAGCATCGGGCCGCGCGGTAGGCGCGACCCGGTTCGCCTTACCTTAGCTGCGGGGCGTGTTGACTTCCATCAGCAGACGCTCGGTGCGGGCTTCGTCGATCTTGTTGTGCAGGCGCTGCGATTCCTCGGCGTCACGGATGGATTTGGTGATCGCGGCGGTCGAGCTGACCAGCATCAGCGCGGCCATGGCGTAAAAGCCTTTGGCGGCAAAAGTGGCCTCCATAAAGTAGATCCCACCCGCCATCATCACGGCGGCGACGACGAAGTTAAGGTAGGTGAACATGGTCCAAGCGGACGAGGGTTTGGCGGCGAGCAAGTCGTTCATGGTAATCTCCGGTTACGGTTACAGGTCGGTGACGGGGCCTTTGGCCTGATCTGCGACCTTAGGGTGAATTGTGGCGATTTTCGGGATATCAGGCGGCGCGGGCCTTCAGGCGTTGCAGAACCGAGGCGGCATCGGGGCGCAAAGGCGCACCACAACCCGCAGCGGCAAGGCGGTTCTGCATGGCTTCGGCATTTGTCGAGGCGGAAAGTTCCAGCACGGCGGCGCGGGCGGCTTCGGTGTTGGATTGCCGCTCTTGCAGGCGGGCGAGGGTGGCTTCGGCCTCATCCAAAGTGGCCACAGTGGCGGCCCCGTGCAGGCGCTGGGTGTGATCGGTGGCAATCGCAAGGCGCTGGCCGCGTTGCAGATCGCGCAACCGGGCCTCGGCATCGGCCAGAACGGCGCGCAGATGCGCGATTTCGGCATCATAGGTCGCCAAAGCGCGGGCGGTGGTGGCGGCTTCGGCCTCCAGTTGCGCAATAGCACCAGCGGCTTCGGTGGCCAGATCGTCGCGGCCTTTGGCAAGCGCGTCCAAAGCGCGGGTTTCCAGATCGGCCAGTTGGGCTGCGATGCGGGCCGAGGCTTTGCGCTCGCGCTCGGCATAGGCCATCACCATCGCCACAGCGCGGCGGGCGGTCTCAACCCCGCCCGCGCAATCGCGCAGCTGTTGGCGCAGGATCGGCAGCGCCAAAGTATCGGTCAAAGCATCCGTTGCATCGGCGTTGCGACCGCGCAGCAGGGTGACAAACAGTTTGAACATTTCACTCTCCCTTGTTATGAACGGCGTTCATGAACTCTACATGACAGAAGTGTGAACGTCGTTCAAGAAAATAATGAACGCTGTTCACGAAACAATCGAGGGCGAAATGCGCAACAATCGCGAAGAACAGCGCGAAGGGCTGAAGCAACGGCTGATCGACGCCGCCGAGGCCCGAATCGCTTCGGGTGGCCTCAATGGCTTGAAGGCGCGCGACGTGACGGCGGATGCGGGCTGTGCCTTGGGCGCGCTCTATACCGCGTTTGAGGATCTGGATCGGCTGATCTTGCAGGTGAACTCGCGCACCCTCGCACGGCTTGGGGCGGCGTTGCAGGCTTCGGTGGTGCCGGGGCATGGGCCGCGCGCGGTGATGGCGGAACTCGCGCAGGGCTATGTTGGCTTTGCCTTGCAGAACTTCCGGCTGTGGGCGGCCTTGTTCACCCATCGCTTGCCGGAAGGCATCGAGGCCCCGGATTGGCACCGCGATGAACATGCGGTGCTGATCGCGCAGATTATCGCACCATTGTCAAAGCTGCGGCCCGATCTGGCCGGGGCAGCGCTGCGCCAGCGCGCGCTGACGGTGTTTGCCGCCGTGCATGGCGTGGTGATGCTGGCGCTGACCGCGCGGTTTGTCGCCACCCCGCGCGAGCAGTTGCCGGGCGAGGTCGCGGCTTTGGTCGAGGCGATGACACGGGGCTTGGAGGGCCGGGGGCTGGAGGCTTAAGCGCTGCGCGCCCGAATGGCGTTGGCGATGCCCGAAGCGCAGACCAATGCCATCCCCGCAAGGCTGATCGTATCCGGCGTATGGCCAAAGATCACCACGCCAAGCCCCGCCGCCCAGACCAGATGCAGATAGTTCACCGGGGCCAGCAGCGAGGCCGGGGCTTCCCGATAAGCTGCCGTAAACAGAAAATGCCCCAGCGTCGCCAGCACGCCCAAAGCCACCATCCACCCAATATCCGGCGCGCTGAACTGCAGCTGATCCAAGGATGTCAGTGAGCCTATGCCGAAGAACACCGACCCCACCAATGCGGTGTGAAACAGCATCGCCATCGTGCTTTCATGCCCCGCGAGCTTGCGGGTCAGCAGGCGATAGCCGGTGGCAAGGCCCGCGTTCATCAGCGCAAACGCCACACCCCAAGGGTCAAGACCGCCACCGGGGCGCAGGATCAGCAGCACCCCAGCAAAGCCCAATGCCGCCCACAGCCATCCCATTGGGCTCACTTTCTCGCCCAGCAGCGGTATCGCCAGCAGCATCACGGCGAAGGGCGAGAGGTAAACGATGGCTACGGTTTCACCGACGGGCATCAGCCGCAGCGCGAGGCCCATGGTCAGCGAGGCCAGCGCAAGGCAGAACCCGCGCAGAAACACCAGACCGGGGCGCCGCACCCGCCACAGATTGCGGCCCATACGGGGATAGAGAAACAGCAACAGCAAGCCCAGATTGACCAAATAGCGCACCGCAATCACCACCGGGATCGGATGATTCTGCGTCAACCGTTTGGTCAGCACATCGGCGCTGGCAAAGGCGAGGGTCGCCAGCACCACCAGCAGAATGCCTTTCAACGGACGGGCAGGGTCTAAGCTGTTCACGCCTGCGCCTGCAAAATATACCGATCCCGGCGCAAAGCCACGGGCGGCGCAGCGCACTGGCTTTGAAAGCAGAACACCACGGCGGTGCAGATTTCTCGGCAAATTTCATGACACGCTTCAAAGCAAGATGACGCGATACAACGAACCCCAAATCCATGCGCCATGCCCGTCTCTTGCTCCTGCAGAATGTCGCGATCTGTTCTTGGGTGACTCGGGATTGCTTAATTTCTGGTTTGTTCGTCTGGGTCAGAGCCTATCTCAAACCAGTTAAGCCCAAGCTGCAATGGCAGATTTCACGAAACAGGCTTGACGTGTCGAAAGCGCTCGCCGTTACCTGCCGTGAACATTCGGCAATCTTGTTCCACGTCTCGACTTCTATAGCAGAGGTCGTGGCAGTGCTTTTGTGTCGCGGCGCGTGAAAAGCAGTGTGAGGAGACCGGGGACTATGCACCGCTATCGTTTTATCCTGTTCAGACCATTGCAATTTCTGCCAGTGCTGTTTGGTATGTCGGTCGTCACATTTGTGCTGGTCCGGCTTATCCCAGGTGACCCCGCACGCATCCTTTTGGGCACGCGGGCGACCCCAAGTGCCAGCGCCAATATCCGCGCGCAATACGGGCTCGATGAACCGATCTGCGCGCAATATTTGTATTTCCTGAAAAACCTCGGCGCGGGTGAGATGGGAAAATCCACGTTTACAAGATAGATGTGCTGCGCCTGATCGCGACGCGATTGGAGCCGACCTTGGCGCTGGTGATCGCAGTGCCGTTCGTGGCGATTTCGGCCCGGCGGCAGATCATGTGGCGCGCGTCGTTTCCCCCGCAGGCATCGGGTTTCCGTCGTTCTGGCTGGGCGCGATGCTGATCCTTCTGTTCTCGGTCAAGCTGGATTGGCTGCCAGTGTCGGGCTATGGCGAGAGTCTTTCCGAAAAGCTGACCCATCTGGCGCTGCCGGGGCTGACGATTGCGCTGTCGTTGTCGGCAGTGCTGACGCGGTCGCTGCGGGCCGGCATGGTCGCGGGGCTGCAATCGGATATCGCCACGGCGGCGCGTGCGCGCGGCATGCCCGAAGGCATCGTCTTTTGGCGCCATGTGGTGCCGAATGCGCTGGTACCGACGGTGAACCTTCTGGCCATCAACATCGGCTGGCTGATTGGCGGCACCGTGGTCGTGGAAAGCGTCTTTGCCTTGCCGGGGCTGGGGCAGTTGATGGGGCGGGGCATTTTCAGCCGCGATTACATGGTGGCCACTGTGCTGCTCAACTTTGCGGCAGACATCATTTCCGTGGCATTGGACCCGAGGATTGAGCTGCGCGCGCGACCGCCGTCTTTGTGCCGCGCTGGACGGCGCTGTTTGGCCGACGGACGATGCTGCTGAGCGGTCTTGGCATCCTCGGGGCTTTCGTGGTTTTGGCGCTGTTTGCACGGTTGTCGCACCCTATGACCCGATCGTTCAGGATGGTGCGGCGCGGCTGATGCCACCCTCGCTGGCGCATCCCTTCGGCATCGACAACTTTGGCCGCGATGTTCTGGCGCGGGTGATTTGGGGGCACGGATCGACTTGCAGATGGCCGTGATCGGGGTGGTGTTCCCGTTTCTGATCGGCACGGTGGTGGGCACGCTGGCGGGGTTCTTCGGCGGTTGGATCGACGTGGTGTGCATGCGGATCATCGACGTGGTGCTGGCCTTCGGATTTTCCCTGACGGGTGATGCTTTGGCCGATCTGATCGGGGTGCGCGAATGACAGCACAGTTGGAGATCAAAGCGCTGTCAGTGGTGTTTCGCGAGCAGGGTGATGAGTGGCTTTTGTTGGAGGACATCTCGCTTTCGCTGAACAAGGGCGAGATTTTGGGGCTGGTAGGGGAAAGCGGCTCGGGCAAAAGCCTGCTCTGCCGCGCCGTGATGGGCTTGCTGCCGTCGCGCCAGTTGCATGTCACCACAGGCGCGGTGGTTTTGGACGGGCAGGCGCTGGATCTGGCGCAGATGCAAACGATCTGGGGCCGCCGCATCGGGATGATCTTCCAGAACCCGACCAGCCATCTCGACCCGGTGATGCTGATCGGCGGGCAAATCAGCGAGGGGCTGATCCGCCACAAGGGGTTGACCGCGGCTGCGGCGCAGCACGAGGCGATCACTCTGCTGGCGCAGGTTGGCTTTCCTGACCCGGTCCGCGCCTATGACGGCTTTGCACATCAGCTCTCGGGCGGGATGCGGCAGCGGGCGATGATCGCGGTGGCCTTGGCGTGCGACCCCGAAATCCTGATTGCCGATGAGCCGACAACCGCGCTGGACGTGACCATACAGGCGCAAATCCTGCGGCTGTTGATGGAGCTGCGCGACACGTGCGGGCGGTCAATCGTGCTGATCACGCATGATCTGGGTGTGCTGGCGCAGACCTGCGACCGTATCGCCGTCACGCGCGCGGGCAGGGTGGTCGAGCAAGGCGAAAAACGCGCTGCTGGCCGCACTGGATGTCACCATTCAGGCGCAGATCGTTGATCTGTTTCGCAAATTGACTGCCAACAGTGGGTTGACGCTGATCTTCATTGCCCATGATCTTGCCATCGTGCGCGCTCTTTGCGAGCGGGTTGTGGTGATGCCCCACGGCGAAGTGGTCGAGGATGGCCCCTCGCATCGGGTCTTTGACCACCCCGAACACGCCTACACGGCTGCGTTGATTGCCGCGATTCCAGATATAGACCCAGACCACCCCATCAACGGCGGCACCCCCAACCCCAACCAATGGGGGCTTGCGATATGATGAAGAACTGGGCAGTGGCCGGATGGAACAGATCGCCCCCGCTGGCCCCGATATGTGGACATTGGTCACCCGCAGGGCCATGGACGCGCCCGCCCCGGGCGACGGGACGATGCTGATACAGGCAATGCCAAAGGTGGGGTCGTGGGGCTGACCTTGGGCTACTGGCTGGCCCGCGCGCTGATCTATCAGCCTGTCTGAGCAAGTGCTGGGGCTGTTAGCTCTGTCCCGGTAGCGGTGAGATCGTTACCTCAAACTCCACGCTCGCGCAAAAAGCAAAAAACCCGCCAAGGCGGGCTTCTTGTATGTAGCTGATCCCAAAGGGATTTTGGCTCCGGCGGTAGGGATCGAACCTACGACCAATTGATTAACAGTCAACTGCTCTACCGCTGAGCTACGCCGGAACACGAGGGGTCTATAGCAAGGGTGTTTGGGGGCGTAAAGGGGGCTGCAAAGAAAAATGCATTCCGGCTCAGATGATTTTGAATGTCGCCTCGGGGCCAAGAGGGTCGGTGGTGGTGACGACATTTCTGCCCTGCAGATCAATGAGATGCGCAAGAATGTTGCGGGTGGCGGCGGGCAGCAGGGCTGCGGGCGTGTCGGTGTAAAGCTGGGCCGCTAGGGTGGCGGGGCGGGCAGGGCCTGCCCGTAAGGCCGCACAAATCGCTGCTTCGCGGGCGCGGCGATGCGCGGCAAGCTCGGCCAGACGCGCAGCCGGATCGGCAATACCCTCGCCATGCCCCGGCCAGAATTGCCGCCATTGTCGCGCAGCCAGCCGCTGCAATGATGCCATATAGGCGCTCATATCGCCATCAGGCGGCGAGATCAGCGTGCTCGCCCAGCCCATCACATGATCGCCGCTGAACAGATTTTCCCCCAGCGCAAAGCACAGATGCCCGCCCATATGGCCGGGGGTATGCAGCGCCTCAATCTGCAAGCCCGCCAGCGCCAGCACCGCGCCATCCGCCACCCGCACATCCGGCACAAAACCCGCATCAACGCCCTCACCGCCGCCCTGCAACCCCGCCGCCGCCAACCGCTGCATCAGGGCAGAGCGTCCCGCCGCAGCCGTGCCAAAGCCGCAAACCTGTGCGCCTGTCGCCGCCCTCAACGCGGGCACCAGCGCGGAATGATCCAGATGCGGATGCGTCAGCAGAATCGCCCGCAACGGCAGACCCTGCACAGCCGTCAGCAGGGCCGCCAGATGATCGGGCAGGGCGGGGCCGGGGTCGATCACCACAGCACCCTCGGGCCCGTGCAGCACATAAGAATTGGTGCCGCTGCCCGTCATCGGGCTCGGGTTCGCCGCCCTGATCCGCCACACGCCGTCCGCCACTTGCATCCCGGCCTTCCCATCCTGCCGCATCCTCGCTAACCTTGCCGCTATGCAGCGCCGCCTCAAGCCCTTTCTGCCCCGCAGCCTGTTTGGCCGTGCCGCCCTTATTCTGGTGCTGCCGGTGGTGGTGGTGCAGCTGATCGTCTCGATCGCCTTTATCCAGCGGCATTTTGACGGCGTCACCCGGCAGATGACCGGCGGTGTCAGCATTGAAATCCGCTATATTCGCGCCCGTGTCGATGCGGTCGAGACGCCAGCCCAGGCGCAAGCCCTTGCCTATGATCTGACCCGCGGGCTTGACCTTGGCCTGAAATTCCCGCTGGACGCCGCCGAAATCCCGCAAACCGACAGCCGCGCTTGGTTCGACTATGCCGGTCGCGCCGTCACCCTGACGTTGTACGAGCGTCTCTCCGGCGTGCGTGCGGTCGATCTGACCAGCAATCCCTTGGCGGTGCAGGTCTATATGGACACCACCAAAGGCCCGATCCGGTTTGAGGTGAAACGCTCGCGCATCTCGGCCAGCAACCCGCATCAGCTTTTGGTCTGGATGGTGTTCACCTCGGTCTTGATGACCTTCATCGCCTATATTTTCCTGCGCAATCAACTCAGCCCGATCACCCGTCTTGCCCGCGCCTCGGACGCCTTCGGCAAGGGCCAGACCGTGCCCTACACCCCGCGCGGCGCCACTGAAGTGCGTGCTGCGGGCAATGCGTTTCTGAACATGCGGGCGCGGATCGAGCGCCAGATCGAATCCCGCACCCAGATGCTGTCCGGCGTCAGCCATGATCTGCGCACGCCCCTGACCCGGCTGAAACTCGGCCTGTCGTTCCTGCCCGAAGACGACGACACCCGTGCCTTGCAACAGGACGTGGCGGATATGGAGCGGCTGGTCGATGAATTTCTGTCCTTCGCGCGCGGCGATGCGATGGAGGAGGCCGAGCCCACCGATCCCACCGCCTTGCTGCAACATGTGGTGGAGAACGCCCGCCGCATGGGCCAGCCAGTCACGCTCGGCCCCAGCGATGCGTTGGATTTCGCCAAACTGCGCCCGCAAGCCATCACCCGCGCTTTGGAAAACCTGATCGGCAATGCGGTGCGCCATGCCGAACATGTCGAGGTCAGCCTGCATGTCAGTGATCGCGCCTTGCGCTTTGTGGTCGAGGATGACGGCCCCGGCATCGCCAAAGACCGCCGTGATGAGGCGCTGGAACCCTTCAAACGGCTGGACCCGGCGCGAAATCCCAACAAGGGCGGCGGCGTCGGGCTTGGCCTGTCGATTGCTTCCGACATCGCCCGAAGCCACGGCGGCGCGTTGCGACTGGGCGACAGCGAGCGGCTGGGCGGCTTGCGCGCCGAGATCAGCGTGGCGCGCTGACCCGCCGCTCCTCGGCCCTGTCAGGCCTCTGCGCTTGCCACAAGCGCGCGCCACCCCAGCGAGGAGGCCTGACAGGGCCGAGGAGCACCCCATGCGCCATGCAGAACTGGGTCCGACCCGGATGCACCACACCACGGCCATTCGCCAGCAACACCCGTTGAAACACCGCCACCGCCACCCTACGTCACATAGGTTGAAATTTTCGTATTAACCAAATTTTCAGCACATCCCCGCTAAACCCCAACGCAACCCATCGCCGATTGCAGCAATGCGCCCGCCCACCCTTGCACCCCCCGGCGCGCGCCACTAAGACTCTGGAAAGCATCCGGCGATTACAACAGTTCCACGGACCTAAACAGGCAGGTTTTCATGCGCGATCCAGTTGACCACTATATGAATACCCTCGTGCCGATGGTGGTCGAACAGACCAGCCGCGGCGAACGCGCTTACGATATTTTCAGCCGTATGCTGAAAGAGCGCATCATTTTCCTCGCCGGCCCGGTGCATGACGGCATGTCGTCGCTGATCTGCGCCCAGCTTTTGTTCCTTGAGGCCGAGAATCCCTCGAAGGAAATTGCGATGTATATCAACAGCCCCGGCGGTGTGGTGACCTCGGGTCTGTCGATCTACGACACCATGCAATATATCCGCCCCAAGGTCTCGACGCTGGTGATCGGCCAAGCCGCCTCGATGGGCTCGCTTTTGCTGCAAGCGGGCGAAAAGGGCATGCGGTTCAGCTTGCCGAACTCTCGCGTCATGGTGCACCAGCCTTCGGGCGGCTACCAAGGCCAAGCGACCGACATCATGATTCATGCGCGCGAAACTGAAAAGCTGAAGCGCCGCCTGAATGAGATCTACGTCCGCCACACCGGCAACGATTATGAAACGGTCGAAGCCGCACTCGAGCGCGATAATTTCATGTCCGCCGAAGATGCTAAGGCTTGGGGCCTGATCGACGAAATTCTCGAAAGCCGTGGCAAGGTTGACGAGGTAAAGTAAGCCAATGGCCGCCGACCGGGGCTTGATCCCGGTCGGCGGCCGTTTCGGCCACCTCCCGCAAGGGCGGCACTTTCAGATTGTGGAGGTTTGGGCCTTGGCCTACACTTCCTTCAAACGCCCCCTTCGGGCGCAGGGCTAGAGGATACCCATGGCGAACAATTCCGGCAGCGACAGCAAGAATACGCTCTACTGTTCCTTCTGCGGCAAAAGCCAGCATGAGGTGCGCAAGCTGATCGCCGGCCCGACGGTTTTCATCTGCGATGAATGTGTCGAGCTGTGCATGGACATCATCCGCGAGGAAACCAAGACCACCGGGTTGAAGACCACCGATGGCGTGCCAACGCCGCGCGATATCTGCAAGGTTCTGGATGATTATGTCATCGGCCAGATCCACGCCAAGCGCGTGCTGTCTGTGGCGGTGCATAACCACTACAAACGGCTGAACCACGCCTCGAAAACCGATATCGAACTGTCGAAATCCAACATCCTGCTGATCGGCCCGACCGGCTGCGGCAAGACTTTGCTGGCGCAGACCTTGGCGCGGATTCTGGACGTGCCGTTCACCATGGCGGATGCAACGACGCTGACTGAGGCAGGTTATGTTGGCGAAGATGTGGAAAACATCATCCTGAAACTGCTGCAAGCCTCGGAATATAACGTCGAGCGCGCGCAACGCGGCATCGTCTATATCGACGAGGTCGACAAGATCACCCGCAAGTCGGACAACCCCTCGATTACGCGTGACGTTTCGGGCGAAGGCGTGCAGCAGGCGCTTTTGAAGATCATGGAAGGCACCGTCGCTTCCGTGCCGCCGCAAGGCGGCCGCAAGCATCCGCAGCAGGAATTCCTGCAAGTCGATACCACCAACATCCTGTTCATCTGCGGCGGGGCGTTCTCGGGGCTTGAGAAAATCATCGCGCAACGCGGCAAAGGCTCGGCCATCGGCTTTGGCGCGGCGGTGAAAGACCCGGAAGATCGTGGCGCGGGCGAATTGTTCCAAGAACTTGAACCCGAGGATCTGCTGAAATTCGGTCTGATCCCGGAATTCGTTGGCCGTCTGCCGGTGATCGCTACGCTGACCGATCTCGACGAATCCGCGCTGATCACGATTTTGACCGAGCCGAAGAACGCTCTGGTCAAGCAATATCAGCGTCTGTTCGACATCGAAGGCACCAAACTGACCTTCACGCCGGATGCGCTGACCGCCATCGCCAAACGCGCCATCAAGCGCAAAACCGGTGCGCGCGGTCTGCGCTCGATCATGGAAGGCATCCTTTTGAACACCATGTTTGAGCTGCCCGGTATGGATGATGTCGAAGAAGTCGTGGTCAACGAAGAAGCCGTCAACAACGGGGCAGCCCCCTTGTTGGTGCACACCGAGACGAAGAAAAAAGAACCCGCAACCGCCAGCTAAGGCCGCTGCAAAGGTGATAGAAAGGCGGGCCAATGGCCCGCCTTTTGCATTGCATGCCCCCCGGTTCTGCCCAATCATCCCACCCATGCAACGCAGCGATATTTTCCCCGAACCAGACCTGCCAAACGGCGCTGACCTCCTCGCCGCAGGCCGCAAACTTGGCCTGACATGGCAAACCGGCCCCTCCGCCTTCCTGACCCACCACGCCACGCCCTCCGAACTCGAATACAAACGCACCGCGATGGCGCAGGGCAGGGTGATGCAACACGCCCAGATCGGCTACCGCGACCCGGCCAAAAGCATCCGCGCCTATCACGACATCTGGGCCGCCTGCGACGCCCAAGGCACCCGCCTCGACCGCTACGGCCTCTGTCTTGACTGGTCGATGGCACTCCCCCGCGCCATCCGAGCCCGCGCCCAACGCGGCACCGGCATGATTCTGCCCACCATCGAAGCCTTCGTAGCCCTCGCCAACGCCGCCCCTGTCGCAGCCCATTTCGGCGACTTCGTCCTCGGCTTCCCCGCCGCTTTGGAAAACACCCAAGCCGCGCTCACCGCCGGGGCCACCGCCATCGGCAACCTCGGCCAATATTTCACCTTCCGCGTCCCCGGCCATGCCGACGATATCGAAGCCACCCGCGCCACCGTCACAGCCCTCGGCCTGATCGCCGCACAAACCCGCCCGGTGATGATCCACTCCAACATCGACGACGGCTTTGCCGCCCAATTCACCGACCTCGCCAACGCCTTGGGGATGATTCTGGTTGAGCGTGACATCGCCGCCCTGATCGGCGCGCCGATCGGCCACGCTTTCGGCCACCATTTCAGCGATCCCTTGGCCCGCCTTGCCTTCCAACAGGCCCTCGCCCTTGAAGGTGCCGCCCCCGGCACGATGATCTATGGCAACACCACCTCCTATCGCGGCAGCCCCGCGCAAAACTGGGCCGCCCTTTCCGCCTATCTGATGGTCGACGCCATCGGCCAACGCCTGCACCCCACCGGCCACGCCATCAACCCAGTCCCCGTCACCGAAAACCAACGCATCCCGGAAATCGACGAGGTCATCGACGCCCAACTGTTCGCAGGCCGCCTGATCGAACTCTCCGACACTTGGCAACCGATGATCGACCCCGCCACAGTCGCAGCCCTGACCCAAACCCTGCGCCACGGCGCGCATATCTTCCGCCAGAACCTCTGGCATGGTCTGACGGAAGCAGGCATCGACACCAAGGACGCTTTCGAGTGCCTGCTCGCCCTCCGCCGTCTGGGTGGCAGACGTATCGAAGCCGCTTACGGTGCAGGCATCCCCAACCCCCGCGCCATGGGCGGGCGCACGCCACTTGTCCCCGCCACCATCCTGTCCGAAATCGCCCATCTCGCGCGCGCCGCCCCCGGCCCCAACCCGCCCCGCATCGAGAACCTGCATATCCTCGTCGCCACCTCAGACGTGCACGAACACGGCAAAATGCTGATTGATGAGATGCTGAGCCAACTGGGAGCCACCGCCATAGACGGCGGCACCTCCACCGATCCCGACAAAATCATCCAACAAGCGCTGACCCAAACCCCTGATGCCATTGCGATTTCCACCTATAACGGCGTCGCGCTCAGCTACTACCAAGCCCTGCGCCAAGGCCTGAAAGACCACGGCCTCACCACCCCGATCCTGATCGGTGGCCGCCTCAACCAGATCCCCGAAGGCTCGAACTCCTCCTTGCCGCAAGACGTGGGCGATCAACTGGCCGCCGAAGGCGCGCTGGTGTGCCGGGACGCCGCCGATCTTCTGCCGATCTTGCAGCAGATTGCCGCGCGCAAACCGCATGCCCCCTAGACCTTTCCGCCCCTTTCGGCCATATCAAGATGAAACCCCTGCGGAGGCTTATATGTATTTCCTCAAGCGACTTCTGACCTGGTGGAACAGCCAAACTTTGGGCACCCAGATCTATACCGCCCGCAAGGGCCAAAAGGTCGGCGAGGATGAGCAGGGCAATATCTATTATCAAACCGCTGACACCAAGCGCCGCTGGGTGATCTATAACGGCGAATCCGAGGCTTCTCGTGTCTCGCCCGATTGGCACGGCTGGCTGCATTTCACTTGGAATGATCCGCCGACCAAGACCCCGCTGAAGCACAAAGTCTGGGAGCAGCCGCATCAGGAAAACCTGACCGGCACCGCCGCCGCCTACGCCCCCCCCGGCTCGATCCGCGTACATGCTCCCGCCTTGCGCAGCGATTATGAGGCATGGCAGCCCGAATAGCGGCAGCCCGAATAAGGCCCGAGACCCAAACATGAGTGAAAATCGCGCAGAAATCTTGGCCGGAGCCGCCGTGCTCGCCGCCGCCATTGGCTTTCTGGTCTATGCCACGGGCGGGCAGGGCCTGACCGCAGCCGCAGGCACCTATCCGCTGAAAGCCTCGTTCCGCTCGGTCGATGGCATCACGCCGGGGTCCGATGTGCGGCTGGCGGGCGTCAAAGTGGGCAGCATCACCGCGCTGACGTTGAACCCGGAAACCTTCTTTGCCGATGCCAGCATCGCCATCGACAGCAAAATCCAACTGCCAACCGATACTGCGATCCTGATCTCGTCCGAAGGCCTCTTGGGCGGCAATTTTGTCGAACTGGTGCCGGGCGGTGCCTCCGATATCCTCGCCCCCGGTGATGAGATTGAAGACACCCAAGGCGCGGTCAGCCTGATCTCGCTGTTGATGAAATTCGTCTCGGGCGGCTCCTCCAGCGGCGACAAACCCGCTGATCCGGCTGCAACAACACCATGAAACGCTTGGCGATTTGCCTTAGTTTGCTGGCCAGTATGGCCAGCGCACAGGAGGTCGCCGATGCCCCCGGTGCGAAACTGCGCCTGCTCGATAAGCTCACGGGTAAAGTCACCGATCTCGACCTCTCGAACGGCCAATCGCAAACCGTCGGTCGTCTGACCGTGCAGATGGACGGTTGCCGCTATTACCCCGAAAGCCCTGCCGCCGAGGCTTTTGCGCATCTGACCATTTTTGATGCGCAAGTGCCCGACCCGGTGTTCAACGGTTGGATGACCGCCTCCAGCCCGGCATTGTCGGCCTTGGACAACGCCCGCTATGACGTTTGGGTGCTGCGCTGCGATGTGCCCGATGTGGTGCTGCCCGATGTCGAAGACCCGCCCGAAGACACTCCCGGCGAGGGTCAAGACCCCAACGCAGACCCCGCCACCACCGATGGCGGCAACGGCTGATAGCCTGCGGGTGTGAAACTCGCTTGGCCTTGCACCGCTGCGGCGAGGCGACGCTGATACTCCGCCCGCGGAATTTCCACGGCCCCAAGCGATGCCAGATGCGGCGTCAGAAACTGCGTGTCAAACAGGGTAAACCCACCCGCGCGCAGCCGATGGGTCAGATAGGCGAGGGCGGTTTTGGAAGCATTGGTCCGCCGCGAAAACATGCTTTCGCCAAAAAACGCCGCCCCTAACGTCACCCCATACACCCCGCCGATCAGCGCCGCGCCCTGCCAAACCTCTAGGCTATGCGCAAACCCCATCTGGTGCAGGGCCGTATAAAGCCCGGTGATCTCCGCATTGATCCAAGTCACGGGCCGATCCGCGCAGCCCGCCACCACTTCTACGAACGCCTCATCCACGCTGATGCGGTAGTCCGTCGTCAGGACATGCTTGGCCAAAGACCGCGAGATATGAAACCCGTCCAGCGGGAAAACCCCGCGCCGCTTCGGATCAACCCAATGGATTTCAGGATTGTCCCGGCCCTCTAGCCATAGGGAAAATCCCGATGGCATAAGCGCGCAGCAGGATTTCAGGGGTCAGAATTTGGGCCATAAATGGATGCGGCTTTTCTAGATGGAGGGTGATACTAGTAGCAACCTCTCAAGCAAACAACCCGCCCGGAATCAAGGCGCGAATGCGCCGCCGGGCAGCGCCTGACCGCCCCCTCGGGCGGGCGCTTCTGCGCTGTCTCGCCTAGAAATTCTGGGGAGGAGGTTGAACCATAAACCGCTTAGAACCACTGTTGTAGCGCCCACCCGGCGGTCAGGCACTACCCTCTGATCCGCCCAAAGGTTAAAAATCCGTTAACGGCCCATAGTCAAGCCATTGACTCCAAACCATAAAAAATGGTCCCGAGTTGGGACCAAAGAAAAGGGCGCCCGAAAGCGCCCCTCAATCCTATTGCCCGAAGGTCGCTTCCAGCCATTTCTCCAGCCAGTGAATGCCATATTCCCCGTTCTGAATATTCGGCTCGGCCAGCAGCATATCAAACAGCGGCACCGTGGTCTCGATGCCATCAATGATCAACTCGCCCAAAGCCCGTTTCAACCGAGCCAAGGCCTCAGGCCGATCCCGGCCATGCACGATCAGTTTCCCAATCAAGCTGTCATAATACGGCGGGATCGAATAACCGCCATACAGCGCCGAATCCATCCGCACACCCAAACCACCCGGCGCGTGGAACACCTTGACCTTCCCCGGACGCGGCGCGAAATCGGGCAGACGCTCGGCATTGATCCGCACCTCAATCGCGTGGCCGTTGATCTCCAACTCATCCTGCGTGAAGGACATATCCATCCCTGCCGCAACCCGGATTTGCTCGCGCACGAGGTCCACCCCAAAGATCGCCTCGGTGACGGGGTGCTCCACCTGCAAGCGGGTGTTCATCTCGATGAAGAAGAACTCACCATCCTCATAGAGAAACTCAATAGTCCCCACACCGATATAGTTGATCTTGGCCACCGCATCCGCGCAGGTCTTGCCGATCCGCGCGCGCATTTCTGGCGTGATGCAGGGGCCTGGAGCCTCCTCAAACACCTTCTGGTGGCGACGCTGCAACGAACAATCCCGCTCGCCCAGATGCACAGCCCGACCCTTGCCGTCACCAAACACCTGAATCTCGATGTGGCGCGGCTTTTGCAGGTATTTCTCGATATAGACTTCATCGTTGCCGAATGCGGCTTTCGATTCCGACCGCGCGGTGCGGAAGGCGATCTCAAGTTCCTCAGCGTTTTTGGCAACCTTCATGCCGCGACCACCACCACCAGCGGTGGCTTTGATGATCACCGGAAAGCCAATGCCCGCAGCCACACCAATCGCAGTTTCAAAATCCGCCACACCGCCGTCTGATCCCGGGACCACCGGAATCCCCAGATCTTTCGCGGTGATCTTGGCGGTGATCTTGTCGCCCATGATCCGGATATGTTCGGCTTTCGGGCCGATGAAGGTGATGCCGTGATCCTCCAACGCCTGCGCAAAGGCGGCGTTTTCCGACAGAAAGCCATAGCCCGGATGCACCGCCTGCGCGCCCGTGATCTCGCAGGCCGAGATGATCGCGGCCTTGGACAGATAGCTGTCGGTGGACGAGGCCGGGCCAATGCAGACCGACTCGTCGGCCATTCGCACATGCATCGCATCGGCGTCGGCGGTGGAATGTACGGCGACCGATTTGATCCCCATCTCCTGGCAGGCGCGGATCACGCGGAGGGCGATCTCGCCCCGGTTGGCGATCAGGATTTTTTCAAACATCGGCTTACTCGATGATCATCAGCGGCGCGCCGTATTCGACAGAATTGCCGTCGGCGACAAGGATGCGTTTCACGGTGCCCGCGCGCTGCGCCGGGATGTGGTTCATGGTTTTCATCGCTTCGATGATCAGCACGGTTTGGCCTTCGGTCACAACCGATCCCACCGTGACGAAGGCCGCAGCCCCCGGTTCGGCTGACAGATAGCAGGTGCCGACCATCGGCGAGGTCAAAGCGCCGGGATGCTGGGCGGGGTCTTCGTTTGCAACCGGGGCTGCAGCTGCCGGGGCAGCGCCTGCAACGGGTGCCGGCGCATAATGCACGGCGGGTGCTGCGGCTGCCATCTGCACGATATTGGCCTGCTTGACCACGCGGACTTCGAGGCTGTCATCCTCGCCATATTCGCGTTTAACCGACAGTTCGGTCAGCTCATTCTTGTTCAAAAGCTCTGCAAGAGCCGAGATAAACGCGACGTCCGCGTCGGAAGATTGTTTGCTCATGCCGTCCTCTTTTGGCGTCATTGCTGCGCGCTGGATGGGCCATATCCGCGCCTTGATCGCACACATATACATAAGCCAGCGCCTAGAAAAAAGGCCCAAGATCGGTTGCGGCTGGCCAGAGCCAAAAAAACTGCCCGCAAACCACCTCAGCTAAAATTTACCATTTGATAAAAAAATAAAGCTGTGCCAGTCTCGAGCAAACAACATAGCCAAGGGAGGCCAAACCTTGTCCAATAGCCCGTTGACCCCCGGTGTGGTGGCGGAGCGCTTGTCGCCCGCCGCTTACGCCGAGAACTTTTCCGATGTGCAACCAGTGCTGGATCGGCACGAGGCGCGGGTGGCGGCGGATCGCTGCTACTTCTGCCATGACGCGCCCTGCATGACGGCCTGCCCGACCTCGATCGACATTCCTTTGTTCATCCGTCAGATCGCCACCGGCACCCCGGATGCGGCGGCCAAGACGATCTTTGCGCAGAATATCTTGGGCGGCATGTGCGCGCGGGTCTGCCCGACCGAGCAACTGTGCGAGGAGGTCTGCGTGCGCGAAGTGGCCGAGGGCAAGCCGGTCGAGATCGGGCGGCTGCAACGCTTTGCCACCGATACGCTGATGGGCAAGGGCGTGCATCCGTTCACGCGGGCGGCTTCGACCGGGCGGAAAGTGGCGGTGGTTGGGGCAGGCCCTGCGGGTCTGGCCTGCGCGCATCGTCTGGCATTGAAGGGCCATGAGGTCACGATGTTCGAGCGCCGCGCCAAGGCCGGTGGTTTGAACGAATACGGCATTGCCACCTATAAAACGCCAGAGAATTTTGCCGCGCGCGAGGTGGAGTGGTTGCTGAAAATCGGCGGCATCACGGTGAAAACCGGGGTGGAACTGGGACGCGACATCACTTTGGCCGGGCTGGAAAAGGACTATGACGCGGTGTTTCTCGGCATCGGTCTGGCGGGGGTGAATGCTTTGCGTGCCACCGGGGAAGACTTGAACGGCGTGCGCAATGCCGTTGATTTCATTGCCGAACTACGCCAATCCGACAAGCCTGCCGTCGCAGTGGGCCGCGATGTGGTGGTGATCGGTGGCGGCATGACGGCGGTGGATGCGGCGGTGCAATCCAAGCTTTTGGGCGCGAATTCGGTGACGATGGTCTATCGGCGCGGCAAGGATAAGATGAGTGCCTCGGAATATGAGCAGGACCACGCAACGCAAAGCGGCGTGCGCATCATCTATGGCGCGGCTCCGGTCAAGGTGCTTGGCGGGGCCTCGGTGGAAGGTGTAGAATTTGCCTATACCCATGACGGCCCGAACGGGCTCGAGATGGGCGAAACCTTCACGTTGAAGGCGGATCAGGTGTTCAAGGCGATTGGCCAGACCTTAACCTCGGCCCCGGTTGCCAAGGACGGCGCGAAGCTGGTGAAACAGCAGGGCCGCGTCTGGGCTGGTGGCGATTGTGCGGCGGGCGGCGAGGATCTGACGGTCACTGCGGTGGCTGAGGGGCGCGATGCGGCGGAAGCCATGCATCTGGCGCTGATGGCATAGGGGAACATCATGGCAAATCTGACAACTGATTTCATCGGCATCAAATCCCCCAATCCGTTCTGGCTGGCCTCGGCGCCGCCGACCGATAAAGAGGTCAACGTGCGGCGTGCGTTTGAGGCGGGCTGGGGCGGCGTGGTTTGGAAGACCCTCGGGTCCGAAGGCCCGCCCGTGGTCAACGTCAACGGCCCGCGCTACGGCGCGATCTGGGGCGCGGATCGGCGATTGCTGGGTCTGAACAACATCGAACTGATCACCGACCGCCCGCTGGAAGTGAACCTGCGTGAGATCAAATCGGTGAAGCGCGATTACAAAGATCGCGCGATGATCATCAGCCTGATGGTGCCCTGCGACGAGGATTCGTGGCGCGATATTCTCGGCCATCTGGAAGACACCGAGGCCGACGGCGTGGAGCTGAACTTCGGCTGTCCGCATGGCATGGCCGAGCGCGGCATGGGCGGCGCGGTCGGTCAGGTGCCGGAATATATCGAGATGGTGACGCGCTGGTGCAAGAAACACACGCGGATGCCGGTGATCGTCAAACTGACGCCAAATATCACCGACATCCGCAAGCCCGCCGAGGCCGCCAAGCGCGGTGGCGCAGATGCGGTCAGCCTGATCAACACCATCAATTCGATCACCTCGGTGAACCTCGACAGTTTCGCGCCGGAACCGACGATTGACGGCAAAGGCACCCACGGCGGCTATTGCGGCCCGGCGGTGAAGCCGATTGCGCTGAACATGGTCGCGGAAATCGCGCGAAGCCGCGAAACCCATGGCCTGCCGATTTCCGGCATCGGCGGTATCACCACTTGGCGCGATGCGGCGGAATTCATGGCTTTGGGTGCTGGCAATGTGCAGGTTTGCACGGCAGCGATGACCTATGGTTTCAAGATCGTGCAGGAAATGATCTCGGGCCTGTCGGAATATATGGACGAGAAGGGCATGACCAATACGTCGGAATTGGTCGGTCGTGCGGTGCCGAATGTCACCGATTGGCAGTTCCTGAACCTGAATTACGTCACCAAAGCCCATATTTCGCAGGATGATTGTATCAAATGCGGACGCTGCTATGCGGCGTGCGAGGATACCAGCCACCAAGCGATTGCGATGTCGCCTGACCGCACCTTCACCGTCAAGGACGACGAATGCGTCGCCTGCAACCTCTGCGTCAACGTCTGCCCGGTGGAAAACTGCATCACCATGATTGAGTTGCCGAAGGGCGCGATGGACGAACGAACGGGCCGCCCGGTCAGTGACTATGCCAACTGGACGACGCATCCGAACAATCCGACCGCCACTGCGGCGGAATAACCTTGCGGCCTCAAGCGCGCTTGTCGACGCTTGGGGCCGCCTCGGGATCGGGCGGGTCGGGGTTGGCCTGATCCGGCTCCGGCAGCTAGGCGGGTGGCGCAGGCTCTGCCCGCACAGCTGAAATCTCACGCTCGTCTTGGTAGGCGTGGTCGGATCGTGCCGGATCGGGGTCGACCTCCGCCTCGGTTTCGGGGCGCAGAGCGGTGGGCGTCACAAAGGCCACTGCTGACGCTTCGACTGGTTTGGTTTTTGGCGCAGGCACGGGCTCGACCTGCGGCAGATCGTCCAAAAGCACCGCGCCGTCGCGCAGATAGGGGATGCCGTCAAGGCTGATGCCATCCACTTCGGTCAGCATTTCGATCTGGCCATTGTCCGCCACCTCCGCCGCCTGCACCAGCGCGGGATGTACGGGGAGCAGGCCTTTGAAGATTGCCTCGCTGTTGGCGGGCGGCAGGATCGGGCGCAGCGCAACTTCCGTCGGCAGTTCTGCCCGCAACTTCTGCGCGGTGGATTGTGCAGCGGCAGGACTGTCTGGGCTGGGCGTCATCAGCGCCGCCGCCGCACGGGCCACGGGTTTCACGATCAGCGATTGAAATTGCGGCGCGGACGGCGCCGCAAGCGACGAGATTTGTCCCATCCTTGCACCTATCTTACAACTGCCCCAAGCCTGACCTTAGCAGAAATCAACCGCCATCGCTGAGGCAAACTGCCAAGCTTTCTAGGCACTTGCCATGCTTTCGCCATGATCTGACGTGGGATTTCACCCATCCAATGCAGCAAGCCGCAGATAAATCCGCGCGTGCATCTTCCAATTCGGCAAACTAAACCCAACTGTATAGAAAGCCCGCGATGGCGTCGCATCCGGTGCATCCACAACAAAAGAAATCCCATGCAATATTCGCTGCTTGATCTGTCTCCGGTGGCCGAGGGCCAAACCGCCGCCAACGCCCTCGCCAACACATTGGACCTTGCCCGCCATGCCGAGGGCTGGGGCTATCACCGCTTTTGGCTGGCCGAGCATCACAACATGCCGGGGATCGCGTCAGCGGCGACCTCGATTGTGATCGGCCATGTCGCGGCGGGCACCAAGACCATCCGGGTTGGGGCAGGCGGCATCATGCTGCCCAACCACGCGCCCTTGGTGATTGCCGAGCAGTTCGGCACGCTGGCCACCTTGTTTCCGGGCCGGATTGATCTGGGCCTTGGCCGCGCCCCCGGCACCGATCAGGGCACCGCACGGGCGCTACGGCGCAATTTGCAAGCCTCGGATCAGTTTCCCGAAGATGTGCTGGAACTGATCAACTACCTCGACGCGCCGCACCCAGACGCCCGCATTCGTGCTGTGCCGGGGGAGGGCACCGAAGTGCCGGTCTGGATATTGGGATCGAGCCTCTATGGCGCGCAACTGGCGGCCTATCTGGGGCTGCCCTATGCCTTCGCCAGCCATTTCGCGCCCGCGATGCTGGAACAGGCGATAGAGACCTACCGCGCGACGTTTCGGCCCTCGCAATGGCATGAGAAGCCCTATTTCATGCTGCTCGCTGGGATGTCAGCCGCCGAGACGGACGCCGAGGCGGAATATCTGCGCTCGTCGCAAGTGTTGGCGTTCGCGCGTCTGCGCTCGGGTCAGCCCGGCAAACTGCCGCGCCCGGTGCATGATCTGTCGAAAGTCTCGCCGCAGATGCGCAGGGAAGTCGAACATGCGTTGTCTTGTGCGGCGGTCGGATCGCCCGCGACCCTGCGTGGTCAACTGGCAGGCTTGATCGAGACCTATAAGCCCGATGAGATCATGCTGACCGGGATGATCCATGATCATCAGGCGCGACTGAGATCCCTCGAGATCGCAGCAGAGGTGATGCGCGGGCTTTGAGCCGCTTATCGCTCCCTCGCGGGCGCTCTGCGCTGGTGCAGCGCAGAGGCCTGTCAGGGCCGATAAGCCATCAGATTGCCAGTTGCTGCCCCAGTTCCACCACCCGGTTCGACGGCAGGCAATAGAACGCCGTCGCATCCGAAGCCGATTTGGTCATCGAGATGAACACGCGTTCCTGCCAGAACGGCAGCCCATGGTTGCGGGCCGAGCGGAAGGTGCGGCGATTGAGGAAGAACGAGGTGGTCATGATGTCGAACTTCTCACCGCGACGCCGCGCCAAAGCCAAGGCGCGCGGCACGTTCGGGGTTTCCATATAGCCAAACAGCAGCCGCACCCGCACGAAGTTGCTCGACAACCGCTCAATCGTGATGCGGTTCTCGTCATTGACCTTCGGCGTCGTCGCCACCCCGACGGTGACGATAAAGTTCTGGCTGTGCAAAACCCGGTTGTGTTTCAGGTTATGCAGCAAAGCTGAGGGCGCAGTATCCGAGTCTTGCGTCAGGAACACCGCCGTCCCCGGCACTTCGATCGGGTGGGATTTCTCCAGCATCTTGATCAGTTTCGACAATTCCACCGCAGAATCATGCGCCTTGCGCTGCACATGCTGGGTGCCGCGTACCCATGTCCAGATCAGGAAGCACGAGGTGGCCGCCATCAGCACCGGCACATAACCGCCATCCGGCAGCTTGATCAGGTTGGCCGAGAGGAACATCAACTCGATGATGAAGATCGGCAGCAGCACGGCGATCACGCCCCACAGCGGCCATTTCCATGCCTTCAGGAACAGGATCGAGGCCAGCACGGTGGTGATCACCATGTCACCCGTCACCGCGATGCCGTAAGCCGAGGCGAGGTTGGACGACGAGCCAAACGCCACCACCAGACACAACACCCCCACCATCAGGATCAGGTTGACCTTGGGCAGATAGATCTGGCCCAATGTGGTTTCCGAGGTGTGGCGGATCTCAAAACGCGGCAGCAGGCCCATTTGCACGGCTTGGTGCATCATCGAGAACGCGCCGGAAATCACCGCTTGGCTGGCGATGATGGTGGCAGCGACCGACAACAGCACCAGAGGCAAAAGCAGGAAATCCGGCGCCATCAGGAAGAACGGGTTATGGAAGGTTTCGGGATGCGCCAAAACCAGTGCGCCTTGGCCAAGGTAAGACAGTGTCAGCGCCGGAAAGACCAGAAACGCCCAAGCCAGCCGGATCGGTTTGCGGCCAAAATGCCCCATATCGGCATAAAGCGCCTCGCCGCCGGTCACCGCCAGAAACACCGAGCCCAGCACGAAGAACGAGGCCGTGCCGTTTGTCACCAGAAACCCAGCGGCATGAGCGGGGTTAAACGCCATCAGGATGCTCAGATCATCGCTGAGATGATAGATCCCCAAAGCCGCCATCACCAAAAACCACGCCACCATGATCGGGCCGAATAAGATCGCCACCCGCTCGGTGCCTTGGCTTTGGAACAAAAACAGCCCCAGAATGATCGCCAGCGTCAGCGGCAACACGAAGGGGCCCATCGCGGGCGCGACCAGATCCAGACCTTCCACGGCCGACAGCACCGACATCGCCGGCGTGATCATCGCATCGCCAAAGAACAGCGAAATCCCGATCACCCCAATCGCCAGCAACCAACCGGGGCGTTTGTTCAGCGCGCGCTGCACCAAGGCCACCAGCGACAGCGTGCCACCCTCGCCTTTGTTGTCGGCGCGCATGATCAAGGCGACATATTTCACCGTCACGATCAGGATCAATGTCCAGATCAGCAGTGAAATCACCCCGATCACATCATCGCGAGACAGCCCGTCATAGCTGGCGGCGTGCAGCGATTCCCGCATAGCATAAAGCGGCGAGGTGCCGATATCGCCATAGACGACGCCGATACAGCCCAGCACCAATTTCCCCATGTTTTGCGGGGTGTGATGCTCGGGGTGCGGGGGAACGGGAGTCGGGTTGGCAGCCCGATCGGTGGTTTCGTTTGGTGGGTTCATAACCTTCGACCGGAAACTCTTGCAGGGGTGCTGGTTATACCGCCTGTGGCCAAAGGTCCAGCACTACACGCATGACGTTAGATTGCCGCTGCGTCGCCAGAAAGGGCAAGGCCAGATGGGGCGAGCAGTTTTGTGAACAGCGTTTGCAGAAACTCTCCGGCCTCGGTGAACGGATCATGCCCCGGCCCCAGCACGGCGCGCACTTGCACGTCGAAATCGGCATAGTGCTGGGTCATCGCCCAGATTGAGAAGATCAGATGCACCGGGGGCAGCTTGGCGATGCGGCCTTGATCCATCCATGCCTGCAACACCGCGGCTTTCTCATCGACCAGCGTTTTCAGATCGCCCTCGATCACGTCGCGCATCTGCGGCGCGCCTTGCAGCATCTCATTGGCGAACAACCGGCTTTCGCGGGGGAAATCGCGCGACAGTTCCAACTTGCGATGCACATAAGCCATGATTTCGGCCACCGGATCGCCCTCGGGGTCCATGGCGCGCAAAGGGTCCAGCCACGTGCGCAGCAGTTGGTTCAACAAGGCCGTGTGAACGGCTTCTTTCGAGGGGAAATAATACAGCAGATTCGGCTTTGACAGCCCCGCCACCTCGGCAATCTGATCCAGCGTCGCGCCGCGAAAGCCCGGCTGCGAGAACACGTCCAACGCCGCATCCAGAATCGTGGTGGAGTTGCGCGCCTGTATCCGGGTTCGGGGTTTGGTCATTGCATGGGCCACCGTTTGCACCTTGGGGGGCTAGGGTGGCGTATTCTTCAGCAGATTGTAAACCCCATTCGGTACTGGCCCGTTCGGCAAAGCTTGACGCAAGCGCGATAACCCCTAGCCTTCCAGCTGTTAGCCTGACCGCCTCAAGGAGATGCCATGCGCGCGCCCTGCACCGCCACCCAACTGGTTGATGACGACCGCGTGCGCGTCACCCGCTTTGACTTCGCGCCGGGGGCCGAGACCGGGTGGCACCGTCACAGCATGGATTATGTGATCACCGCAGTGACGGATTGCCATATGCTGCTGGAAGACCCCGACGGCAGCACGCGGCAAGTCTTGGTTTCTGCGGGCACCGCTTACCGTCGGGCGGAAGGCGTCGAGCATAATGTGATCAACGATGGCGATCAGGCGATGAGCTTTGTTGAGGTCGAATTGAAGTAACCTGCGGCTAGCCCGCCAGCATCGCCTGAATCGCCGCCACCACCAGCGCGTGATCTTCGGCTTGTGGCAGGCCCGACACCGTTGCACAGGCCATCACGCCCACGCCGCTCACCCGGATCGGCACAGCGCCGCCGTGATCGGCGTAATCCGCCTTACTCAGCCCGTTGCCCGCCAGCGAGCCGCCATTCGCCTTATGCCGCAGCCCGACCAGAAACGACGGCAGTTGAAACAGCAGCGCGGTATTGCTTTTGCGCCGCGCCCACAGATCATTCAGCGGCGCCGAGCCGGGCAGGGCGGCGTGAAAGAACACCCGCTCGGCGCTGCGGATGTTGATCACCACCGGGGCCGTGCCCGCCAGTTCCACCAGCTTTTGCCCCAAGGCCCATGCCTCTGCCTCCGCAAAGCGCGGAAACTGCAGGCTGGCATATTCGGCCTCAAGGGCGGCGGGGGTGGCGATGGTCATTACAGGCTCCGGTCAGAATTGATCTTGGATGCGGTCGGGCAGGCGATAGGTCTTGCGGTTGTGCAAGCGGTCGTGCCGCCAGATGCCAGCCTCTGCATCATAGGCCCAACTGTCAACGATGCGCTTGCGCTGCCAGCCAAAGCTGAAGTCACTGTCCAGCGGCGGCCCAGCATCGACAAAGCTTTGCAGAAAATCTGTCATGTCCTGCGCGCCCTTCAGCCAGCCCGCGCCCGCCACCTCGGCCCCCTTGGCGGCCCCCGGTTGCATCATCGCCTGACGGCTGGCTTGGCGGCCCCGCAGCATGTCGTGATCAACAAAGCGCAGATGGAACAAGAACAAGGCCGGGTCGAGATGCAGGCTCGGATAATCGGAATAATGCCCGCCAATGCTCCAGTTCAACGGTTTGGAGGTGATGCAAGGCTTGCAATAACTGGCGTTGATCCGGCCATAGCGCCGCTGCGCCAGCACGGGGCGCGTCGGGTCCAGCGCCTCAGGCTCCAGATCAATCCGGTGCAGCAGTTCAATGGCGAAGGGCGAGATCACCCCCACCTCGCGCGCCCGCCCGATATGATCCAGCAGATCGCCGCCCTGCGCGGGATCGGCCAGCAAAATCTCATCGACATCGTTGAACACCACCACGCCAAAGCGCAGCAGCAAGGTCTGGGTGAACAGCGAGATCATCCGCCACCGCGCCACATCCCACCCCGGCCCCGGCGTGACACTGGGCAACCAAATGATCTGACAGCCCTCTGCCTCGGGCGGGATCACCCGATGAAGCCCGTCCACCAGAATGAACAACTGCGCTTTCGGCACCAAACGCGCGTAATAGGTGATCCAGATTGGCAGGAAGATCGGCTCGTCGCCGACCATGGTGGCAAAAGCAATGTCGCTGGGCGCGGGTTGCATGGCTTAGCGCTTCACATCGGTGCGCAACGCCTCTGGCATCCGGTCGACATAGTGCCCCGGCAGTTCCGCAGCGATGGCGTTGCGCGCCACCAACGCATCCAGACAATACAGCACCAGTGAATGCGAATGAAACACCCCCGCCGCCAAGATCGCCTGATGCTTCAACTGCTCATCACTGTAGCCATCCAACTCGGCGATATTACGCAGATACACCCCATCGCCATCAATCAACTGATCGGTCAGTTTCTTCGCCTTCAACCGCCGCGCCTGCGAATTGCTCAGCATATAGCCTTTGTTGAACATGAACTTGTGCAGGCAAAACCCCTGACGGCGGAGTTCAGTATCCACCCCGCCCAACATCGGCTCGTCATGATACAGCCGCATGTAGCGCAGCTCGACCATCACCGAGATACAACCCTTCAGCACCCGCTCGGCGCCCTGAAACACCAGATTTTCCGCGCCCTGAATGTCGATTTTCAGCAGATCAAACTCTGGCAGGTCAGTGGTCTGGTCCAGCGCCACGGTGTCCATCGCAACGGTTTCCCGCACCCGCGCCATGCCCATCTCATTCACCATCGCCATGGTTGGCACGTAAGGGTCAAAGATCGAGGTCATGCCAGAGGATTTGTAAATCCGCAGGCTCAGCGTTTCCCCGGTGCCGACGGCAAAGGGATAATAGGTCTCATCCGGGCCTTTGTTCTTCTGCAACTCGGCAAAGGCTGCGGCTTGCGGCTCAAACCCCACCACTTTGCAGCCGCCCGCCCGTAACAAGTCTGCGTAATCCGGCGCATAGATCGGGTTCGCGCCAACGTCGACGATAGTGGTCTTGCGGGCCGGGGCCAAAGCCCGCAGCAGCCAAGTCAGAGTATCCACCGGGGGTTCGCTGTCTTCACCGTCCATTACGCCACACCGTTTCCAATAGGGATACAATCACCCCGATATCTGCGAGATTCGTTAAGACGGCAAGAAAAACCCGTCAAATCGCCCCGATCCCGCGCAGGATCATCATCTTGACGCTGTCCTTCGCCTCGCGCCATTGCGCTTCGGTCAGCGGCCCGCCGTTCAACGTCTCAATCTGATGGCCGAAATCGGCGTAATGCTGCGTCGCCGCCCAGAGCATATAGAGCAAATGATCCGGGTTCACCGGTGCCATCTGCCCGGCGTCAATCCAGCCCTGAATCAACGCCGCCCGCCCCGCCGTCCAATCCCGCAGCGTGGTTTCCAGATAATCCTGAATGACCGGTGCTCCATGCATCACCTCTGATGCCCACACCTTTGATCCATCAGGATGCCGACGCGAAATCTCCATCTTAGCGTCAGTATAGGCCCCAATGCCCTCCACCGGGCCCGGCGCATTGTCCATCGACTCAGCCGCATGCAGCCAGATGTCGAAGATATTCGACACCACTTTGCGGTAAAGTTCCTCTTTGGTGGCGAAGTAGTAATGCAGGTTCGCCTTTGGCAGTCCCGCCACATCGGCAATCAACTGCATCGTCGCCCCGCCAAAGCCCGCCTCGGCAAAGACTTTCTCGGCTGCCTGTAAAATCAGCGCCTCATTCTGCTGGCGGATCTCATTGCGCCGCACGGGGCGTAGGGCTTCGGACATTGCACTTTGGCCTTCAGATTTTAGTTGACCGCTTGGTCAGGTTGTATCAGCCTTCTACTTGACCATACGGTCAGGAAAAGATTCGCAGCAAGCGAGATCTGGGGCAATGACCCCGCAGGGAGTTTACGATGACGATTGGCGCAAATCAGCGGATCAATGCAGCACGTCTGTGGGACAGCCTCGATCAGATGGCGCAAATCGGGCCCGGCGTCGCGGGCGGCAACAACCGCCAGACCCTGACCGATGCCGACAGCGCGGGCCGCCACCTGTTCGCGGGTTGGTGCAAGGCGGCGGGCATGACGATGGGCGTTGATACCATGGGCAACATGTTCGCCACCCGTGCGGGCACTGATCCCGACGCTTTGCCAGTCTACATGGGCTCGCATCTCGACACCCAACCCACCGGAGGCCGCTATGACGGCGTTCTGGGCGTGCTGGGGGCCTTGGAAGTCATCCGCACGATCAACGACATGAACCTGCAAACCCGCCATCCGATCGTTGTGACGAACTGGACCAACGAGGAAGGCGCCCGCTTCGCCCCCGCAATGCTCGCCTCTGGCGTCTTCGCAGGCCTGCACAGCCAAGACTACGCCTACAACCGCACCGATATGGACGGCCTGCGCTTTGGCGATGAACTCGCCCGCATCGGCTGGGTCGGCTCCGAGGTCGTCGGTGCCCGCAAAATGCACGCCATGTTAGAGTTGCACATCGAGCAGGGGCCGATCTTGGAGGCCGAGGGCAAAGAAATCGGCGTCGTTACCCACGGCCAAGGCCTGTGGTGGCTGGAAATCACCCTGACCGGGCGCGATGCCCATACCGGATCGACCCCAATGGCGATGCGGGTGAACGCAGGCCTCGGCATGGCCCGGATCACCGAACGCGTGCATCAGATCGCCATGGGCCACCAACCGGGCGCTGTGGGGGCGGTGGGTCAGGTCAAGGTCTTCCCGAACTCCCGCAACGTCATTCCGGGGAAGGTGATCTTCACCGTCGACATCCGCTCCCCCGATCAAACCAAGTTGGATCTGATGCGCGGCGAGGTCGAACGCGCCGCCCACGCGGTCGCTGCCGAGTTGGGCCTAGGCTGCTCCATCGAACCCGTCGGCCATTTCGACCCGGTGACCTTCGATGCAAACCTTGTGAACATCGTCCGCCAAAGCGCTGAAAAGCTGGGCTATTCCCATATGGACATCATCTCTGGCGCAGGCCACGACGCCTGCTGGATCAACCGCGTCGCCCCCACCGTGATGGTGATGTGCCCCTGTGTGGGGGGCTTAAGCCACAACGAGGGCGAGGAGATTTCCCCGGAATGGGCGGCGGCAGGCACGGACGTGCTGCTGCACGCGGTGCTGGAAGTGGCGGGGGTGGTGGGGTGAGTGTGGATATGGTGCGCGCGCAGACGATTGTATCGGCGTTGGCTATAGCAATGCCGCTTTTGGGTTGCGTGCCAACAAACAGCCTAGAAGCGGAGCAACCTGACAACATGAAATATAATCCCAAGCTGTCGGCAACAGCCAACGCGGTGATTACAAAGCAGGGCCTGAATCCAGAGGACTATTTCAAAGCGGATGATGGATGCTACTTCGATTTAGTGGATAGCGGGTTTGAAGCTGTGTCTCGCCAACTTTATGATTACGAAAATGATCGTCCAGTTTGCGATTGAGATCGCTTCAGAGCCAAAAAATAGAGGAAAAGATCATGACCACGGTCATCAAAAACGGCACCATCGTTACCGCTGATCTGACCTACAAGGCCGATGTGCTCATCGACCAAGGCAAGATTATCGAGATCGGCCCTAACCTTTCCGGCGACAAGACCCTCGATGCCACGGGCTGCTATGTGATGCCCGGCGGGATTGATCCGCATACGCATCTCGAGATGCCGTTCATGGGCACCTATTCGGCAGATGATTTCGAATCCGGCACAAGGGCGGCTTTGGCGGGCGGCACCACGATGGTGGTGGATTTCGTCCTACCGGGGCAGGGGCAGGGGCTGATGGATGCAGCCCAAATGTGGCACAACAAATCCACCCGCGCGAATTGCGACTATTCCTACCATATGGCGATCACCTGGTGGGGCCAAAAGGTGTGGGAGGATATGGAGCTTTCCGTCAAGGCGGGCATGACCAGTTTCAAGCATTTCATGGCCTACAAGGGCGCGTTGATGGTCAACGATGATGAAATGTATCAATCTTTCAAACGGGTTGGCGATCTGGGTGGCCTTGCGATGGTGCATGCCGAAAACGGCGATGTGGTGGCCGAACTGACCGCCAAACTGCTGGCCGAGGGCAACACCGGCCCCGAAGCCCACGCCTATTCCCGCCCGCCGCAGGTCGAAGGTGAGGCCACCAACCGCGCCATCATGATCGCCGATATGGCCGGGGTGCCGCTCTATGTCGTACATACGTCCTGCGAGGACAGCCACGAAGCCATCCGCCGCGCCCGGATGCAAGGCAAACGGGTATGGGGCGAGCCGCTGATCCAGCACCTGACGCTGGACGAATCCGAATACCAAAACCCCGATTGGGACCACGCCGCCCGCCGTGTGATGTCGCCGCCGTTCCGCAACAAATCGCACCAAGACAGCCTCTGGGCAGGCCTGCAATCGGGGTCTTTGTCGGTGGTGGCCACCGACCATTGCGCCTTTACCACCGACCAGAAACGCTACGGTGTCGGCAATTTCTCCAAAATCCCGAATGGCACCGGCGGGCTAGAGGACCGAATGCCGATGCTGTGGACTTACGGTGTCGCCACGGGCCGCCTGACGCCGAATGAATTTGTCGCCGTGACCTCGACCAATATCGCGAAAATCCTGAACTGCTACCCGCAAAAGGGTGCTGTTCTGGTCGGTGCCGATGCCGATCTGGTGGTGTGGGACCCGGAAAAATCGAAAACCATCGGCGCGGCCAATCAGAAATCCGCCATTGATTACAACGTGTTCGAGGGCAAGATCGTGAAAGGCCTGCCCCGCTACACCCTGTCGCGCGGCGTGGTTTCGGTCGATGACGGCGAGATCAAAACCCGCGAAGGCCACGGCAAATTCATCGCCCGCGACCCCCGCCCCGCCGTGAACCGCGCGCTGAGTGCGTGGAAAGACCTGACCGCGCCGCGCCCGGTGGCACGCTCGGGTGTGCCTGTGACGGGGGTTTAAGTGGGAGAATCAGCCGTTTGGCCATTGATAGACCGCCGTTTTTGCAAAGGCGCAGCGATCATAATTGCGACACAAACTGCGGTTTGGTTTGGATTTGGCATGATACTTATGGGCACCGGCGGCACAATTTGGGAATTTTTTGAGGCGTTCATATTTGGCTTACTCGTGGCACTGCCCTTTGCGTGTGTGGGACTCATTTTGGCCATTGGCCCCGCTGTCGCGCTTTGGATGGGACTGCTGGCGATCTTTCGACACTTCGGTTTTCGTCAGCGAAGTTCCGCGCTCATCGCGGCACCAATAGTCGCGCTTATGGGTTCGATTGTCTGCCTGCTCGGAATTTTTACAAAATCGCAACACGTATTCGAAACCGAGTTTCTTTATTTTGCTTTGTTATTTTCAATCCCCGGCATTGTGGTTGCGGAAATCTATGCTTTTCTGGCTTGGCCCAGCACTACGACCAGTGAAGGAGGCCAAATATGAAAGACACACTAACCCCATCACCCGTCATCGAAGCCCGCAACCTGCAACTGGTGTTCTCCACCAATGACGGCCCGGTGCAGGCTTTGAAGGACGTGAACCTGACGATCAACAAGGGTGATTTCGTCTCCTTTATCGGCCCAAGTGGCTGTGGTAAAACCACTTTCCTGCGGGCGATTGCGGCTTTGGAGACCCCAACAGGTGGCACTCTCACCGTCAACGGCCTCAGCCCCGATGAGGCACGTAAGCGCCGCGCTTATGGCTATGTGTTTCAGGCGGCAGGGCTTTATCCTTGGCGCACGATTGCGGGGAATATCCGGCTTCCGCTTGAAATCATGGGGTTCTCGAAAGCCGAGCAGAACCAGCGGGTTGAGCAGGTGCTGGAACTGGTGGAGCTTTCGGGCTTCGGCAAGAAATTCCCGTGGCAGCTTTCCGGCGGGATGCAGCAACGCGCCTCGATCGCCCGCGCCCTCGCCTTCGATGCCGATATTCTGCTGATGGACGAACCCTTCGGGGCTTTGGATGAAATCGTGCGGGATCGGTTGAATGAGGAGGTTCTCAAACTCTGGGCGCGCACCGGCAAGACCATTGGCTTCGTCACCCATTCCATCCCCGAGGCGGTGTATCTGTCGACCAAGATCGTGGTGATGAGCCCGCGTCCGGGGCGGATTACCGATGTGATCGACAGCCCTTTGCCGCGCGAACGTCCGCTCGATATCCGCGACTCCAAAGAGTTTATCGAGATTTCGCACCGCGTCCGCGAGGGCCTCAGGGCGGGGCATGCCGATGAATAGCGCCATGCTTCCCGCCCTATGCTTCGCCCCCGGTGACGGAGGCATGCGATGAACCTTGTCACCCTTGCTTGGCTCGCTGCCTCGACCGCCGTGTTTGTCGCCGCCAACGGCGTGCTGAAGACCTATGCCCAGCAAGGTGGGCTTTGGGTGCTGGCGGGGGCGCTGGCTTTGTTCTGCCTTGGCAACACGCTGATGGTGCAGGTGATGCGCGGCAATGGCCTCGGCGTCGCGATTGCCCTGTCGGTGGTGTTTCAACTGGTCGCGATCACCGCGATGGCGGTGGTGGTGTTTGGCGAGAAACCCAGCCCGCTGCAACTGGCTGGGATGGCTTTGGGCGTGGTCGCTGTGCTGATGATCGCATGGCCGGGGGGGCAGGTATGAAGCGGGCTTTGCCGATCCTGACCGTTCTGCTCATCATCCTCGCCGTCTGGTATGCGGCGGCGATCAAGATGAATGCGCCTTGGGCCTATGATCAGGCGGCGCGGGCCGAGGCTTTGGTGCCGACTTTGGCCGAACTGCCGGGGTTGACGTTGAACCAGGACCGTCCGGTGTTGCCCAGCCCGCATCAGGTGATCACAGAACTGGTCAAGTCGACCTTCGGACTGGCACCGAGTTCCAAAAAATCGCTGGTGTACCATGCTTGGGTGACGATCTCGGGCACGCTTCTGGGCTTTGCGATGGGCACGACGTTGGGCGTGCTTCTGGCGGTGGGGATTGTCTGTTCCCGCAGCATGGAGATGAGCGTTTTGCCTTGGGCGATTGCCAGTCAGATGGTGCCGATCATTGCTCTTGCCCCGATGTTGGCGGTGGTGATGCACGCGGTGGGGGCGACGCCCTTGATGACCAAGGCGGTGATCTCGGCTTACCTGAGTTTCTTCCCGGTGGTGGTGGGGATGGTGAAGGGGCTGCGCAGCCCGGAGGTGATGCAGTTGGATTTGTTGCAAACCTATGCGGCCCCCGGCGGGGCGGTGTTCTGGAAGCTGCGATTGCCATCCTCGATGCCGTATTTCTTTGCCTCGGTGAAGGTGGGGATTGCCGCGAGCCTCGTGGGCGCGATTGTGGCCGAGCTGAACCAGCAGGCGGGCCTCGGCGCGCGGCTGCTGCAGGGGTCTTATTACGGGCAGACCACGCAGATTTGGGCGGCTTTGTTTCTGTCGGCGATTTTGGCGGCGGTGCTGGTGATGCTGGCGGGGCGGATTGAGGCGCGGGTGCTGAAGCGAATGGGGATGGCGCGATGATTTTGCTGGACCCGCGATTGTGGTGCTTGCTGGCGTTCTGGGCCGGGGCTTGGTTGCTGAATGCGGAACTGTCGAAAACCCGCGCGCCTTGGGTGCGTTATGCGGTGCCTGTGGTGTTTGGCGTGACTGTGCTGGTGCTGTGGCAAGTCGGCGTCACGGCTTACGGCGTCAACAAGATCATCCTGCCGCCGCCGAGCGATGTATTGGTGCGGATGATGGGCAGTGTGCCGATCCTGTGGGCCGATCTGGTGCAAACCTTCTTCAAGGGCGCTTTAAGCGGCTATGCGATGGGCTGCACAGCGGCGATCCTCACCGCGATTGCGATTGATCGCTCGCCTTTCCTGCAAGCGGGGCTGTTGCCGGTGGGGAATTTTGTCGCGGCTTTGCCGATTGTCGGCATAGCACCCATTCTGGTGATGTGGTTCGGCTTTGACTGGCAGTCGAAAGCCGCCGTCGTGGTGGTGATGGTGTTCTTCCCGGTGCTGGTCAACACCATCGCGGGGCTGGCGGCCTCTGACACCATGCAGCGCGATCTGATGGCGACCTATTCGGCGAGTTACTGGCAGACGCTGTTCAAGCTGCGGCTGCCAGCGGCGATGCCGTTCATCTTCAACGGGTTGAAAATTGCGACAACTCTGGCGCTGATCGGTGCGATTGTTGCTGAATTTTTCGGCAGCCCTATTCTGGGCATGGGATTCCGCATCGTGGCCGAGGTTGGGCGCTCGTCGCCGGACATGGTTTGGGCCGAGATTGCGGTGGCGGCATTGGCGGGATCGGCGTTCTATGGGCTGGTCGCGCTGATCGAGAAACGGGTGACGTTCTGGCATCCGTCACAACGGAACTAGGAAACTAGAAACGAAACTGGCCCAAAACCGGGCATCAACTTGGAGGTTGAGAATGAAAAAGTTCCTTACAGCGGCGCTGTTCACCGCGATGGCAACGGCGGCGCAGGCAGCCGATGACGTGACACTGCAGTTGAAATGGGTCACCCAAGCGCAGTTCGCGGGCTATTATGTCGCGGCGGCGAAAGGCTATTACACCGAAGAAGGCCTGAACGTCACCATCCTGCCGGGTGGCCCGGATGTGGCGCCAACGCAGGTGATCGCGGGGGGGGGCGCGGATGTGGTGATCGACTGGATGCCCTCGGCCCTCGCCGCCCGCGAAAAGGGTCTGGCACTGGTCAACATTGCGCAGCCGTTCAAATCTTCTGGCATGATGCTGACCTGTCTCAAAGAATCCGGCGTCGCCACCCCGGCGGATTTCGCCGATAAAACCTTGGGTGTCTGGTTCGGCGGCAATGAATATCCGTTCCTGAACTGGATGAACAAGCTGGGGCTGAAGACCGATGGCTCGGCGGGCGGCGTCACCGTGCTGAAGCAGGGCTTCAACGTTGATCCCTTGCTGCAAAAGCAGGCGGCCTGCATCTCGACCATGACCTATAACGAATACTGGCAGGTGATTGATGCCGGTGTGAAGCCGGAGGATCTGGTGACCTTCAAATATGAAGACGAAGGCGTCGCCACTTTGGAAGACGGGCTTTACGTCATGGAAGACAAACTGGCCGACCCGGCGTTTGAAGACAAAATGGTCCGCTTCGTGCGCGCCTCGATGAAGGGCTGGAAATACGCCGAAGCCAACACCGATGAAGCGGCGCAAATCGTTTTGGACAACGATGCGACCGGTGCGCAGACCATAGAGCATCAAAAACGCATGATGGGCGAGATTGCCAAGCTGACCGCTGGCAGCAATGGCGCGTTGGACGAGGCCGACTACAAGCGCACCGTGGCGGCGCTAATGTCGGGGGGGTCGGACCCGGTGATCACCAAAGAACCAGTGGGCGCTTGGACCCATGCTGTGACGAACAAAACCCTGCAATAAGCGCAAGGCTGAGCGATGACGCGGGCGCGGGGGCAACCTCGCGCCCGTATTCTTTGCGGCCAGACGATTTATGAAGCGCATAAATCGTGGGTGCCCTGCACATTGTAAAGTTTGCAATTCCCTGTAAATCTATTGGCATCACTGGGAGTTGCCCGATGCCAATCTCTGCCCTGACCGGAACCCGTCTGCGTGAGCGCCGGGTGGCTTTGGGCCTGCGGCAGGCCGATCTGGCCGAAACCGTTGGCATTTCAGCCTCCTATCTCAACCTGATCGAACATAACCGCCGCCGCATTGCCGAGCCTTTGCTGGCGCGGTTGGCGGAAGCTTTGGGTCAGCCGCTGCAAAGTTTTCACGAAGGTGTCGGTGGCACCGTGCTGGACGATTTGCGCACGGCGGCGGCACGCCTGCCGGGGGCGGAAATTGACCGCAGTGAGGATTTCGCGGGGCGGTTTCCCGGTTGGGCCGCCACGGTGATCGGGCTGCATCAGCGCGTCGCCGGGTTGGAACGGGCGCTAGAGGCGATGAACGACCGGATGAGCCATGATCCGCATCTGTCGGCCAGCCTGCATGAGGTGCTTTCCGCCGTGGCCTCGGTGCGCTCAACGGCGGCGATCCTGGCCGATACCGAGGATATCGAGCCGGAATGGCAGGCGCGGTTTTTGGGCAACCTGCAAGACGACAGCAAGCGCTTGGCCTTAGGGGCCGCAGCTTTGGTGCGCTATCTCGATACAGCGGGGCAGGCCGAGGAGCAGGGTCTGGCCTCGCCGCAAGAGGAATTAGAGGCGTGGTTGGCCAGCAACGATTGGCAGGCGGCGGATGCGCGCGGGCTGGCCTCAGTGGCGGCGCGGCAGATGGCGCAGACATGGTTGGCGCAAGCGGCGCGCGATCAGGCGGCCTATCCGGCTGCGGGATTTGTACAGGCTTTGGCGGAACTCGGGCCCGATCCGGCGGCGCTGGCGGCGCGGTTTGGCGGCGATGTTTTGGCGGCGTTCCGGCGGATTGCCTTGCAGCCGGGGATGCAGGCGGGGCTGGTGGTCTGCGATGCCTCGGGGACTTTGACCTTCCGCAAACCGATCTCGGGCTTTGCTTTGCCGCGTTTCGGCGCGGCTTGCCCGCTATGGCCGTTGTTTGCAGCCCTTGCGCGACCGATGACCCCGATAGAAACGGTGATTGAAACCGCCGGGCCGCAGCCCTTGCGCTTCCGGGTGCGGGCGTTTTGTCAGCCGCGCTTTCCGCAGGGATTTCGCGGCCCAGAACTGCGCGAGGCGGCGATGTTGATCTTGCCGGAGATTGGGCGCGCAGGGGATGCCTTGGCGATTGACTCGAGCTGTCGGATCTGCCAGCGGCAGGCCTGTCCTGCGCGGCGGGAGCCTTCGATTTTGTCGGCGTAGCGCTGGCAGAGGTGGGGGAGCCTCCGGCGGGGATATTTGGGCCAATGTGAAATGCTAAGGGGAGTGGCTTCCTTTTGACACGGGGCGGCTTTGCCCTAATAGTTGGCGTCCGGGGGGAATTTATGCGTCAGGTTTTGCTGATCGAGGATGAGGCCAACATCGCCGAGGCGTTGCGCTTTATTCTGTCGCGCGATGGTTGGACGGTGTCCGTGGTGTCGGATGGCGCGCAGGCTTTGGCGGAAGTGGCGCGCTTGCTCCCCGATCTGTTGATCTTGGATTCGATGCTGCCGGGGATGAGTGGGTTGGAGATATTGACCGCCCTGCGCGCCGATCCGGCCAATGCGGCACTGCCGATCCTGATGCTGACCGCCAAGGGCCAGCTGCGTGACCGCGAGGCCGCCGAGCGGGCCGGGGTGTCGGCGTTTATGAGCAAGCCGTTTGATAACTCGGAAATCCGCGCCAAGGTGCGGGAATTGCTGGGGCTCTGATGCGGGGTCCGCGCGCGCCGTTGTTCCTTGCCCGCGCGGTCTACCGCCAGCGCCGTTTGCGCGATGCAGCGCGTTTGTTGCCGCTGGTCGGGTTCTTCCTGCTGCTGTTGCCGTTGATGTGGAGCGATACGGCGCGGGCAGGGCGCATAGCGGTTTATGTGTTCGGCGTTTGGGCCTTGCTGATCGGCCTTGCCGCCTATGTCGCCCCCGGTTTGGCGCAGCCCGAGGCCGATACGCCGCCCGAGGACGCCTGATGCCGTTCAATGTGCTGGTGCTGACCTGTCTGGGCTATGTGGCGTTTCTGTTTCTGGTCGCCTTCGTGGTCGAACGCCGGGCCTCACGCGGCGAGATGCGGTTTTTACGCTCGCCCTTGGTCTATACCCTGTCTTTGTCGATCTACTGCACCGCTTGGACGTTTTACGGCGCGGTGGGGTCGGCTGCGCGCACGGGGTTGGAGTTTCTGACGATCTATCTGGGGCCGACCTTGGTGTTTGTCGGCTGGTGGTGGGTGCTGCGCAAACTGCTGCGGATCGGGCGCAGGCAAAGGGTGACCTCAATTGCCGATCTGATCTCCAGCCGCTACGGCAAATCGAACCTGCTCGGCGTGCTGGTGACGGTGATCGCCGTGGTCGCCGCCACCCCCTATATCGCGCTGCAACTGCAATCGGTGACTTTGTCGTTCAGCGTTTTCGCCCAAAGCTCGCCCGAGACTTGGGCGATGCCCGACCGCGATGCCACCGCGATCTGGGTGGCGGCGGGGCTTGCTTTGTTCACCATCCTGTTCGGCACCCGTAACCTTGACGCTAAGGAACAGCATCACGGCATCGTCATGGCCATCGCGGTCGAGGCGGTGGTCAAGCTGATGGCATTGCTGGCGGTGGGCATTTTCGTGGTCTGGGGCTTGGGCGGCGGCCCTGTCGCGATGATCAGCCGGATTGAAACTTACACCGATCCGAACTGGGCCATTCAGCCGGGGCGTTGGGGCGGCTTGATCTTTCTCTCTGCTGCCGCCGTGATCACCTTGCCGCGGATGTTTCAGGTGCTGGTGGTGGAGAATGTCGAGGAGGGCCATCTCGCCCGCGCCTCTTGGGCGTTTCCGACCTATCTGTTTCTGATCAGCCTGTTCATCCTGCCCATCGCTTTGATCGGGCTGGAGCGGATGCCCGCAGGTGCCAACCCCGAAATGATGGTGCTGACCCTGCCGCTGCACGAAGGACAAGGCGGATTGGCACTGCTGGCCTTCCTCGGTGGGTTTTCTTCGGCCACTTCGATGGTCATCGTCGAAACCATTGCGCTGGCCACCATGGTATCCAACCACATCCTGATGCCCGCGTGGCTGTGGCTGCGCCCAGAAGCCGCCCATTCCGGCGATCTGCGTGGGGTGATCCTGCTGGCGCGGCGGATTTCGATCATCGGCGTGCTGGCGCTGGGGCTGGCGTATTTCCGCCTCTCGGGCGGCTCGGCAGCGCTGGCCGCCATCGGCCAGATCGCTTTTGCCGGCATGGCGCAGGTCCTACCCGCACTACTGGGCGGGATATTCTGGCGCGGCGGCACCAAGCTGGGCGCGACACTGGGCCTGAGCATCGGCTTTGCCATCTGGGGCTTCACGCTGTTTCTGCCCTCCTTTGGCGCAGGTGCTGTGATTTCAGCGGAGGTCTTGCAGCATGGGCTGTTCAACCTGTCCTGGCTGCGCCCGCAGGCGTTGTTTGGCACCGAAGGCATGGACCGCTGAACCACGCGATCTTCTGGTCCTTGGCGCTCAACATCGCAGGCTACGCCGCAGGCTCGCTGCTATCGTTCCCCGATCCGGTGGAGCGCATTCAGGGTGCCGCCTTCGTCAACGCCTTTGATGATGAGCTGCAGGCCGAACGCCTCGGCTGGACCCACGGCCAAGCCGAACCCGAAGCCCTGATGAACATGGCGCAGCGCATCTTGGGCGATGAAGCCGCGATCTCGTTCTTTGAAGCCGAGGCCCGCGCCCAAGGCAAGGCGGGCTTTCTGCCCGATCTGACCCCACGCTTTCTGGCGGGGCTGGAGCGTAATCTTGCAGGCTCAGTGGGGGCCGCCACCACCCATGCCATGATCAGCCAGCTCTTTGGCCGCGCCACGGTGACGGTGGAAGATCTGATGGCGGTGGCGAATGAAACCGCACAGATCATGGAATATTCGGCGCGGCTGGAAGAACAACAGGGCGAACTTTCCCGCACCGCCCGCCAACTGCGTGAGGTTAACGAAAAGCTGACCCAGTTGTCGGTGCAAAAGGATGCCTTCCTCAGCCAGATCAGCCATGAACTCCGCACCCCGATGACCTCAATCCGGGCGTTCTCCGAGATTTTGGCCGAGGGCGATCTGCCACGCCCGCGCGTCGCCGAATATGGTCAGATCATCCATGCCGAGGCCAAACGCCTGACCCGGCTGCTCGATGATCTGCTGGACCTGTCGGTTCTCGAAAATGGTGCCGTGCAGCTTAATCTGGGGCTGTCGCACCTTGGCCAGATGATCGACCGCGCCTTGGCAGCGGCCTCCCAGACCCGGCCCGAGCGCAATTTCGACATCCAGCGCGACTATGCGTCAGAGGAGATTTTCCTGCGCACCGATGCTGATCGTCTGGTGCAGGTGTTCATCAATCTGATCTCGAATGCGCGGAAATATTGTGATGCGGCGACACCCGTGCTGCGGATTGCGGTGCGGCAGAAGGGCGGGCGGGTGGTGGTGGATTTCATCGACAATGGCGCGGGGATTGCCAAAGACGCGCGCGGCTTGATCTTTGAGAAATTCGCCCGTCTCACCGATGATGCGCGCGCCGGGGGGGGCTGGGCTTGGCCTCGCGATTTGTCGCGAGATCATGGTGAATTTGGGCGGCACCGTCAGCTATCTTCCGGGGCAACATGGGGCTGCGTTCCGGGTCTCTGTGCCGTTGCGGATGGAAAAATCTGGCTGATGGTAACGCTTTGTTAGGGGGCAGGCCGCTAGTCTGATCGCAGGGCGGTCCGATCAGGGGAACGAAGTGGCAGAAGCACATCCAGACGGCGTCATTCGGCGCAAAATCGCGGCAGCCAAGGCGGTGTTGGCCGAAGGCGGGCCGGGGGCAGATCGCGGCTGGCGCTTGGGCCTCGCCCGCGCCGCGCGCGATCGGCTCAACCTGTCGGTTGAGGTGACGGCGCTGACCATGCAGCGCCAGTCACTCGCCGAACTGCTGGAACTGCCACAGCAACAGGCATTGATCGCCGTATTGCAAGGCCCGACCGAAGGTACGGGCCTGCTGATCCTGCCCCCCCGTGCTCGCCGCGATGATCGAGGCGCAAACTTTGGGCAAAGTCTCCACCAGCCCTTTGGCCAGTCGCAAACCCACCCGCACCGATGCCGCCATGGTCGCGCCCACGCTGGATGCAGCGCTTGAGGGGCTAGAACAGGCCTTGGCGCAAGAGGCCGATTTGCACTGGGCGGGCGGCTTTCGCTATGCCAGCTTTCTGGATGATCCGCGCCCATTGGGGCTGTTGCTGGAGGATATTGACTACCGGGTGTTGACCGCAGAGCTGTCCTTGGGTCTGGGCGCGCGGCAGGGTGCAGTGATCTTGGCGCTGCCGGCCGACGGCAAAGGTGTGATGCCAGCGGTGGCGGTGTCAGGCCCAGAGACTGCGGCGCAATCCGGGTTGGCTTTCGCGCAGGGCTTGGCGGAACAGGTAGAGCAAACCGCCTGCGTGCTCGATGCCGTGGTCAGCCGGGTCTCGCTGCCGCTGAACCGGGTGATGGCGCTGAAAGTGGGAGAGGTGATCACCCTGCCGCGCGCCTCGATTGACCGGATTCAGTTTGAAGGCATGGATGGCCGCAGGCTGGCAGAGGGCCGCTTGGGGCAGAATCGCGGTATGCGCGCGATCCGGCTGACCAGCGGCGAGGTGCAGGCGCGCAAGGCGGTCGGGGTTGATCTGGCCGTGGTGGCTGAACCGCTGCGCCACACGGGTTGACCGCGCCGAAACCGATTTCCGAAACGGAAATCGTGACGGAATTTTTTGGAAAATTCCGTCTTGGGGCAAAGGTTAAGCCTTTATGAACGTCTATGGCTAAGGTATTGATTGTAAATAACTTGCTTCGTGTCCACGCGTGGACACGAAGCAAAAACTCAGTCTTTCCCCACGCCCGCTTCCGCCGCCAACGCCTCAATCTGGCCGCGCAACGGCTCCAGATTATAGCCGAATTTCGCCGGGGTGCCGATCAGATCATCGGTCGATCTCTGCCCCGCATTCATCAGCGCCCAAACCACCGAACAGCGGTTCCCCGAGGCACAATAAGCAAACACCGGCCCGCTCGCCTCGGCCATCACTTGAGATTGCCGGCGGACATTCTCCATCGTCAGCGCCCCGCCAATCACCGGGTTGGCGATGAAGGTCAGCCCCAAAGCCTCGGCCGCCGCTTTCATATGCGGGGTATGAAGATGGGCAGGGATTTCCCCGTCGGGTCGATTGTCGATCACAGTGGTAAAGCCCGCCGCCTTGATCGCGGGCAGGTCGGTTGGCTCGATCTGCGGCGAGACGGCATAGGTCGGGGTCAGGGCGCGAATGTCCATTTTGCTCCTCGGGCTTACGGCTGGGGCGGCGGCGTCAAGACGCGCGCCCAGGCTGGGTGCCGCGACCATACCGCCGAGCATCGCCAATAGAAAGACCAGACCGCCCGCGCCGCCAAAACTGATCGACGCCAGCGCCGGGCCGGGACAAAGCCCCGCCAGTGCCCAACCCATGCCGAACAGGATCGAGCCTATGATCAGGTTGCGGTCAAGATCGCGGGTAGGGGCAGCGGGCAGAGCAAGCCCGAGATACGAACGCTTCCTCCGCGCCGCCACCCGCCACGCGACGGCCATCGGCAGGATCGCCCCACCCAGTACGAAGGCCAGCGTCGGATCCCACGCGCCGAACACATCCAGCCAGCCCTGCACTTTCAGCGTGTCTGTCATCCCCGAAATCCGCAGGCCCACGCCAAACAGCCCACCCGACAGCAAGGCAAATCCCAAGTGCCGCATCAGATCACCCCGATCAGGTGGCGCAGCAGCACCATGGTCAGCCCGCCTGCCAACAGATAGATCAGCGTCGCGACGATCCCGCGCAGCGACAGCCGCGAGATGCCGCAGACCCCGTGACCCGAGGTGCAGCCATTGGCAAGCCTTGTGCCAACGCCGACCAGCAGCCCCGCGAGGATAATCACCAGCCAGTTGCCGGTCAGATGAGTCTCCCCGCCGATCAGCAGCGACAGCACATATGGCACGCCGACCAGCCCGGCCAGAAACACCAACCGCTCGGTCCAGTTGCTCCAGCCAGAGCGATCCACCAGCCCGCCGATGATCCCGGAAGCCCCCATCACCCGGCCATTGAACAGCAAATACACCGCCGCAGCCCCGCCGATCATCAAACCGCCGACAAATCCCCAGAGCCAATCCATCAGAACCCCTTCACACGTTCACAGACCATTCAGCGGCACTTTCAGATAAGACAGGCCATTGTCCTCTGGCTCGGGCATCTGACCCGCGCGCATGTTGATTTGCAGCGAGGGGATGATCAGCCGGGGCATCGCAAGGCTGGCATCGCGTTTTTCGCGCAAGGCGACGAAATCATCCCGATTGCGGCCAGCACCAACATGCACGTTCAGCGCCTTTTGCGCGCCAACGGTGGATTCCCAAGCGAAAACCTCGCGCCCCGGCGCTTTGTAGTCGTGGCCGACGAAAGTCCGGGTGGCATCTGGAAAAGCCAGAATACGCTGCACGGAATCGAACATCACCGCCGCCGAGCCACCGGGGAAATCGCAGCGGGCGGTGCCAAAATCAGGCATGAACAAAGTGTCGCCGACGAAAGCCGCGTCTCCCGCCACATAGGTCAGGCAGGCGGGGGTGTGGCCGGGGGTGTGCATCACATCGACGCGCATCTGGCTATCACCATCGCGAAACAGCCGATCAAACTGGCTGCCATCGCGGGCAAAACGGGTGCCCTCATTGAAGACTTTGCCGAAGGTTTCCTGCACCACGGTGATCTGATCGCCAATGCCGATCTGACCGCCCAATGCTTCTTGGATATAGGGCGCGGCAGAGAGGTGGTCGGCATGGACATGGGTTTCCAAAACCCATTGCAGATCAAGCGCTTCCGCGCGGATATAGGCGATCACCGCATCGGCAGAACGGGTATCGGTGCGCCCCGAGGCATAGTCGAAATCCAGCACGGAATCGATCACCGCGCAGGCGCTGCCATTGGGTTCGTGCAACAAATAGGTGATGGTGTTGGTGGCTTCATCGAAAAAGGCATGGACGTCGGGGTGCATCGCGGAGTCCTCGGGCTGGTGTCTGGCAAGATAGGCCTTGATGGATCATATTGCAATGTCTGAATGTATCTTGCTGCGGCTGGATTGACATGCATCAACGACGCACTCCCCAATTATAGTAGAATAGGCGCAGTCAGGAAAGGACAGCGCATGATCTCAACCACGGGCCATAAGGCGCAGATGCAGCGGCGTTTGGCCGCTCTGAAAAGTCGATTGAGTGGCATCTCCACCGAGCTTGTTGCCAAGCATTCGCCGGATTGGGAGGAGCTTGCCACCGAGCGCGAGGGCGATGAGGTGCTGGAAGGTATGGGCAATGCCGGGTTGTTGGAAATCCGGCGGATTGAGGCCGCATTGGCGCGGATCGAGGCTGGAGATTACGGAATTTGCGCCACCTGCGGCCAAGACATCGAGCCCGGCAGGTTGGATGTGCTGCCTGACACGCCGTTCTGCCGCAACTGTGCTCCATAGGGGGAAAAGGTATGCCGAAGAATAATCCAATGACCGAGATGACGGGTGAAATAGTGGCGGCTACGCTGTCCGCGCAGACCGTGGGGTTGAACCTGTTGCTGGCTGAAATGCGGGCGCTGAGTGAAGTGCTTCCAGGGGCTTTGGGGCAAATGCCTGCGCTGCCCGCGCATGTCGAGGCGGCTGAAGAAACCGATTTCGACAACATGCCGGTTTGAGCCCAGCCCGTCTGAGCCCAGCCAATCTGCCATAAACGGTCTGAAATCGCGCAGACCCGCCGCTTGTTGCGGTCTGGGATTGCCAATGTCCGCGCGCAGTCGCTTAATACTGCAACGGGTTGGTGGAGCGGGTGGTATGGACGGCAAGACCTTGACGGATGCGGTGCGTGTGGAGCGTAAAGGCACCGTTCTGCTGCTGATTTTGGCGCATCGCCCGGTGAATGTGCTCTCGCAACATCTGCGTGCCACGCTTTCGGCGGCACTCACGGCGGTTGCTGACAGCGATCTGCGCGCTGTGGTGATTTGTTCCGATCTGGCGGCGTTTTCAGCCGGGGCAGATTTGTCCGAATTGGGAAAAGCCGCGGCCGCGCCGGGATTGTCGGCGCTGTGTCAGCAGATTGAGGATTTTCCCAAGCCGGTGATCGTGGCCTTAAACGGCAGCACGTTGGGGCCGGGGTTGGAATTGGCCTTGGCAGCGCACGGCCGGGTGGCGAGCCCTGCGGCGCAGTTGGGCTTGCCCGAGATCGGCTTAGGTTTGGTGCCCGAAGCCGGGGCGACCCAGCGCTTGCCGCGACTGGTGGGGGCTGCGGCGGCGTTGAAGCTGATGCTGGAACCCGCGCCGCTGACGGCTGCGCAAGCGCTGACCATTGGTCTGGTGGATCAGGTGGTTGAGGGCGATCTGCGGGCGCAGGCCTGCGCTTTTGCCGAAACCATGGCGGCGGGGTTGAATGGGGCGGCACCGCTGAAAACCTCGGATCGGCGCGACGGATTGCGCGATGGCCGCGCCTATCAGGCGGCGATCGTGGCGGCGCGGGCGCGTTATGCGGGCTCGCCCTTGCCAGCCCCTTTGCGGTTGATTGACTGTGTCGAGGCGGCACAGCTTTTGCCATTGGAACAAGGGCTTGGCTTTGAGGCTGCGGCCTATGACGCCTTGGTCCACACGCCCGAAGCGCAGGGACTGCGTCATGCGTTTTATGCCGAGCGGCGGGCGGCTTTCCCACCCCCAGCACTCGCCAGTGTCGGGGCGGGCAAACTGTCTAGTCTTGCGGTTTGGGGTGCTGCGGGTTAGCCTGATCGACCCCTCGCGGGAGGCGCTGGTGGCGGCGTTGCAGAAAATCGCGTCACGGCAAGAGGCGGCGGTGTCAGAGGGGCGGCTGACGCCTGAGGCCCGCGATGCCGATTGGGCGCGGCTGAGCACAAGCTCCACCGGGATCGGCGCGGTCGATCTGGTGCTGAACAACGCGGATGCCCTGCCGCCGCTGGAAGACCCTGTTGTGCCCGTCATAGCACTGGGGGCACTACCCGCGCGTGGGGCGGGCACGCGGGTTGGCATCAGCGTGGCACTGGCTGCGGGTCTGGTGGCAGAACTGGCGGCGGGGGCGGATGCGCCGATGGCGGTGCAGGCGATGGGGTTGGCGCTGGGGCGGCGGCTGGGTTGGAAGCTGGTGTTCACCGGGCCGGGCGGGCCGATCGACCGCCGCCTGCGCGCCGCCCTGTCGGCTGCCATCGCGCAGCTAGAGATCGAGGGGGTGGCGCGGCCAACAATCGCGGCAGCACTGGGCTCTTTCGGCATCGGCGTCAGCGCGCGCGGGCCGCTGCCTGCGCCCCCTTCCGAGGCCAAGCGGGTGCTCGATGCTTGCCTCGCCGCTTTGGCCAATCAAGCGGCGCGGTTGATCAGCGAAGGTGTCGCGCGCAGGCCGCTGGATGTCGATGCGGCGGCGGTGCTGCTTGGGATGTTTCCGCGCTGGCAGGGCGGGCCGTTGTTTCAGGCCGACAAGCGCGGGTTGTTGGTGGTGCGTGCTGACCTTATGCGCCGCGCCGAGACCGCGCCACAAATTTACGCGCCCGACGCGCTGTTTGATCGGTTGATCGCCGATGGCCGGGATTTCGCGTCGCTCAACAGCGCCGATTAGGCCAGAATGACCCCGACGACGACCATGATCAGCCCCAGAAACGACACCGCCAGCGCCCCCATATTCCACGCCACCACGCGCTGCATCGCCGTGCGCGCCAGATCATCGGACAGGCCCTGCCGCTTGATGCCCAGCACCAGCTTGATGCACCACGCCAGCCCGACGATGCCCAGCAAGGTCAGCGCCGTCCCGATCCAGATCACGATATGCATATAAGCCCCCCTGAAAACCTCGCACCTGCGGTAACGCTGTTGGCAAAGCCTTGCAACCCCGTGCGCGGCCCGCTTGATCCTGCAGGCCTCGCCCTATAGGAACAGCCAAACCCAAAACAAAAGAGTCCCCCAGATGAATGATGTAACCGCCGCCTATACCGTGACCGCCGACGAGCTGCGCCAGTTCATCGAGCGTGCCGAGCAACTCGCGTCCGAGAAAAAGGACGTGGCCGAACAGGAAAAAGAGCTGTTCGCCGAAGCCAAGGGCCGGGGCTATGACACCAAAGTCATGCGCAAGGTGATCGCTTTGCGCAAACGCAAGCCCGATGAGATCGCCGAAGAAGAAGCGATCATCGAGATGTATAAATCCGCTTTGGGGATGCAGTAAGCCAAACTGCTGCGCAATGTATCGAACACAAACCGGGTCGTGCATTGGCACTGCCCGGTTTTTATTTGGCAATACCCCCCACAAAATCCGCTAAAATTTGTCTAAAATTGTCATCCTCTGTGCGCAAATATCCCACGGGGTTGGGGGTGTGAAACCCCCAAGCGACCGCAATGCAGGGCGCCCAACTTTAAGGCGCGATGAAATCCACTCCCGGCATATGGGTGATGCGGTAGACATCCTCCTCATAAAGTCGGGTCAACTCTGCCACCGTCGCCTCGGTCCAGCCGGGCATCACCACTTCGGCATTGATGCGATCTGGCAACGCGAATTTATCGAGGAAAGCCGAGACGATCTTGCGCCACTGCATCACCGAGGTGGGCGGATGGCTTTCGAGATAGCTTTGCAGCCGGGTCAAACCTTCGCCCGACATCAGCGTGGCCAGCAGATCATTCTCGCCTTCCAGCACCACATTATCGGGCAGGCCCGCGACACTGCGCAACACCTCGGGCCAGATCAACGGGGTGTCTTCATCACACCAGATCGTCAGCGGTGCGCCGGGATTAAGCGATAATATCCGCTGCACCACCTGCGACCAGTGCAACTGAAAAATATCGGCCTTACCGATGAAGTCAGCATAGGTTTTGTTCGGCAGTTTTTCCAGCAAAGCCGGTAGGAAGGTTGCCGGGTTGCGGATGGCAAGGTGGAATTCTGCCTCAATCTCGGGGAAAATCTGGCTGAAGGCGCGCACCCGCTCGCCCGCCGCCGGATAAAGCGTGCCGTCCAGCGCCCAAGGTGCCAACGACAGAAAACTGTCCCAAGACAACACCATCCGGTCGGCAACATCCTCTTCCATGATCTTATCAAGGATCAGGGCTTGGGTGTCGCGGCTTGCGGCGCTGCCTTTCAGTTGAATGGCGGTATCGCGCAGCAGGTTGCGGTAGCGTTTCGGCCCCGGCACGACGATGCCATGTTCGGCCAACACCTCACGGTTTTTCAAAAGACATTTCAGAAGGCGTTCTTCATCGGTGAAGTGCGCGCCAAGGTGATAGACGATCCGCATCGGAGGGTGGCCTGCCTGCTTGTTCTTGTTGGCGCAACTATAGTCGGTTTTCTTTACAGGGAAACAGCTTTCCGCTATCTGGCGCGGATGATGCCCTTGCAAAACAGTCAGAAATCCCCCCTTCGCCCGCGGATCAAAGCGCTGCGGTTTGATATCTGGTCATTGGGCGCGCTGCTGGTGGGTGGCATCGTGCTGGTGCCGATGCTGGCGGTGGTTTGGATCGCGTTTCATCCGACGGAAAACATCTGGCCGCATTTGCTGTCTACCGTGCTGCCGCGCTATTTCACCGCCACCTTGCGGATGATGCTGGGTGTCGGGGTGCTCTCGGCAGCGATGGGGGCGGGGGCGGCGTGGCTGGTGGTGATGTACCGCTTTCCCGGCAGCCGCAGCTTGGATTATGCGTTGCTGTTCCCTATGGCGATCCCGGCCTATGTCGGGGCCTATGCGCTGGTGGATTTTCTGGATTACGCCGGGCCGTTGCAGATCGCGCTGCGCGGCGCTTTTGGCTGGCAGAATGCCCGCGATTACTGGTTTCCCGAAATCAACTCCGAGCCTGCCGCGATATTGGTGCTGTCGGCGGCGCTCTATCCCTATGTTTACCTGATGACCCGCGCTGCCCTGCGCGAGCAATCGGGCGCAAGCTATGAAGTCGCGCGATCCTTGGGCCTTGGGCCGTGGGGGATGTTCTGGCGGCTGGGCCTGCCGCTGGTGCGCCCGGCGATTGCCGCAGGAGTTGCCTTGACGATGATGGAGACGGTGGCCGATTTCGGCACGGTTTCGACCTTTGGCGTGCAGACGCTGACCACGGGGGTGTTCTCAACTTGGTTGAACGGCGGCAATGCGGGCGGGGCGGCGCAGATCGCGGGGGTGATCCTGTCGCTGGTGCTGGTGCTTTTGAGCATCGAATATATCAGTCGTCGCAACGCCCGCTTTCATCGGCAATCACGGGCGACACGCCCCGTGACGCCGATTCAGTTGCACGGGCCATGGGCTTGGGCCGCGACGGCTTTGTGTCTGGTGCCATTCCTGTTGGGCTTTGCGCTGCCGACAGCCGTGATGCTCGGCCATGCGCTGTCCAAGCCGCAGATGTGGCTGGCGCCGGGGCTGTTGCAGGCGGCACTGAACACGGTGATCGTCGGTGGCATTGCCGCGATGCTGACCGTCTCGGCGGCACTGTTTCTGGTCTATGGCGTGCGGATGGCGGGGCGCAGCCTTGCGCGCACCGTGCTGCCGCTGACCACCTTGGGCTATGCGATGCCCGGAGCCGTGCTGGCGGTGGGCCTGCTGGTGCCGCTGGCGGCGCTGGATCATCGCGTGGCCGATCTGGTGCTGGCACTGACCGGCCATGATCCCGGCCTGATGCTGACCGGAACGGCGGCGGCGATCGTGCTGGCGTATCTGGTGCGGTTTTTCGGCATAGCACAAGGGGCAGTGGATTCGGCGTTCGGGCGGATTTCACCGTCGTTGCCCATGGCCGCCCGCAGCCTAGGGCGGGGGCAGGGCGGCACCCTGCGCGATGTCTATCTGCCGCTGATGCGAGGGTCTGTCCTTACCGCGTTGCTGCTGGTCTTTGTCGAATGTGTCAAGGAACTGCCCGCCACTTTACTGCTGCGCCCGTTTAATTTCAACACCTTAGCCACCCGTGTCTATGAGCTCGCCAGCCTAGAGCGTATCGGTGAAGCGGCCCCCGCTGCCCTGATCGTCACCGCCATGGGCCTGGTGGCAGTGGCGTTGCTGGTTCGCGCCACAAGGTAGGTTATCCCAAGCAACCCCCTTGCACCGGACCGCGCCTGCCGATATTTGAGGGGAACTGCCCTTATAGCTCAGCTGGTAGAGCACCTGATTTGTAATCAGGGGGTCTCGGGTTCGAATCCTGATGGGGGCACCATTTATCTATATAACTTCTTTTATATTCAACATGATAGTCTATTGAAGATACATTTTATTCCCTCGGCTATCCACCTTTTGTATCTTGTTGGGAAGAATTTCTGCTCGACTGATTCAAGACCTCAACTCGCTACGCACCCTTAAAGAATTTTAAGGATGCTTTTGGGGGTGGTCTTGAAAGGCGTGTTGGGAAGTTTGTCGGCACACCATTCCGTGAGCACCACCTTGGTACTAGGAAATTAAAGTCTTCGTTTTTGCGGAGGATCCCGATTTTGCCTCATATCCTGAAGGCCGCAGGTTCAAATCCTGTCCGCGCAAAAAATTCCGGCTATTTATCAATATTATACCCCCCTGACCGCGGGGCTTTCGCATGTCCTCATTCCTAGTCAACCATAGGTCAACAAAAAAGGGAAAACTGCGCCCGAAGATGGGGGCGTTGCACGACCGGATTGTAACCGTCCGATCTGACCGCCGCCGATTCCAGTGTCACGGGAGCAGGTCGTCGATTTTGTTGATCTTGTAGTCGGAGATCCGCGCGAGTGTGTCTGCCAGCTATGCGTGGGGTTGGACACCGTTAGGCTGTGCGGGCTCCGTCGGCGTGTAGGCGATGGCAGTCAGGACGCACGAAAGATGGTGACCCCAAGTGCTTCAGGGAACGGATTGCGCGAGCTGGCCGAAATCCCTGATGTCCGCATCCATGATCTGCGACACATTTCGCGTTGCTGCTGGTGTCAGACGGCGCTTCGCTGGAAATGATTGGGCGGCTGCTTGGGCATACAGATCGGCACCACCCGGCGTTATACCCGCCTCATCGACTCGCCGTGGGTCAATACGGTAGGAAAAATGCTAAAGCCGCCGCTGAAGGTGGTAGGGAAAGTGAGGCGACTTCGAGGCGCTTCGCATGAAAGGTAGAGATAGCTACAGGAGCGGGAAGCGGACAATGCAAGCAAGTATTTTTGCCCGGAGTTACGAGAGCCGAAAGTTCATTTTGCAAGATTGGTCCGGCTAAGTCCGTTCGTGGTCGGGGTCGTCACATCCACTTCTACAATATCCGATGTGTCCAATATTACAGCGAGCTAAGCCACCCCAGATGGGTACGCCCTGACGGCTTAGACAGCCCCCGCGAGGCGAGTTTGGGAAAGCTGCCATCCCCTCAAATCTGAACGGAAGAAGCCAGATCATCTGCCTCCCGCATAGGTTGCGGAACCACCTGCGGTCAATCCTACTCCACAAACACCTCTGCCCGTTTCTTGTTTACGGATGGCATCAGCACGGCGACAAGCACGATCAACGTCAGCACCAGCAGTGTCGCACTAATAGGTCGTGTCAGAAATGTGGTGGGGTCACCGCGTCCAAAGATCATTGCGCGACGCAAGTTTTCCTCCAGCAGGGGGCCAAGCACAAAACCGAGCAGAACGGGGGCGGGTTCGCAGCGCAGCTTTAACAAAATATAGCCAAGGAGGCCGAAACCTGCGACGGCATACAGATCATAGACGTTTGAATTCACGGAATAAACACCGATGGAGCAGAAGGCCATGATGATGGGAAACAAGACGTGGTAGGGCACTTTCAGCAGCTTCACCCACAGCTCGCTCCGCGGCAGATTCAAGACGATCTGCCTCAGGTTGCCGATCCACATCGAGGCGATGTGCCCTAGAACAAGGCAGGCTGATCGGTCGCCACATTCGGCCCCGGAACGATACCTTGGATGATCATCGCCGCCACCATCAGGGCCATCACGGGGTTGGCTGGAATGCCCAAGGTCAGCAAAGGAAAAAACTGGCCTGCGCGCCTGTGTTATTCGCGCTTTCTGGTCCTGCGACACCAGCGATAGCGCCCTTGCCAAATTGCTCCGGGGTTTTTGAGATCCGCTTTTCCACCGTGTAGGATGCAAACGCCACCAGCACCGCGCCACCTCCGGGCAGAATGCCCAGAGCTGAGCCCAACATAGTGCCCCGCACCATCGGCACAACCATCGCCTTCAGGTCGTCGCGGGATGGCCACAGCGCACCCCGTTTGGTGCCCAACACCGTGCGGTCCTGCTCGCCCTCAAGATTGCGCAGGATTTCGGCGCTGCCAAACACGCCAACCGCCAAGGCCACAAAGTTCAGCCCGTCGGCCTAAGCGGTGATGCCAAAGGTAAACCGTGGGGTGCTGGTATAGATATCCGTTCCAACCACGCCCAGCAGCAGCCCCAGCACCACCATCGCCAGCAGAGCCATGCGCAAGGGCGATGGCGGCACCAGACCCAGCAGCATGAGGCTAAAATACTCCACCCGCGCCGAATTTGAGCGCGATCACCGTCAGCGGCGGTGTAAAGAGCGTCACCAGCAGTGTGGCCAGCGATCCCGCAAAGAATGACCCCAAGGCCGCGACGGCCAAGGCGGTGCCCGCCTTACCTTGCCGTGCCATCTGATAGCCGTCGATGGCCGTGACGGCAGACGAGGTCTCACCCGGCATGTTGAGGAGGATTGCTGTGGTAGACCCACCATACTGCGCGCCGTAATAGATACCGGCGAGCATGATCAGCGATGAGACGGGCTCCAGTTGGAAGGTAATCGGCAGCAGCATTGCGATGGTGGCCGTCGCCCCAATACCGGGCAGCACGCCGATCAAGGTGCCAAGGATCACACCGATTAGGCAGAACAAAAGGTTTTCAGGGCTGGTCGCAGTGGCAAAGCCAAGGCCCAAGTTTGACAGAAGATCCATGATTGCCCCCTTAAAGCGGTAGCCAAGGGCCGAGCTGCCGGAACGGCAGGCCCAAGGCGACACTGAATCCCAATGTGCAGAAAATCGTCACGCCAATCGCAAGGCCCATGGCATAGAGCGGCTTCAGCTTTAGCGCGGCCAATGCCGCAATCAGGTGGTCAGAAAGATGGATGGTACAAAGCCAAGGTCCCGCACGATGAGCTCAAAGAACACAGGCGCTGCGAGGATGAACACCATTCCGCGCCAAGCATAGTTGCCGATATCCGCACCGATTGATTCGATCGAGCTGAAGACAATCGCAAGCCCGAGCCCAAGCAGGACAACGGACAGCACCGCAGGAAAATATCCTGATCCCATCCGCAACATGGTGCCCATCTCCAGCCCCAGACATTGCAGGCCGAACACGGCACCAAAGAAAATAAACAAAACCCGGCGGAGAAATCCGCCTTGTTGATCGCAGCCATCGTCGCCCCTCCCGGCAAGAAAAACGGTCGCGCTCATTGATCGGGGCCGCAAAAATCAGTCTGCATAGACGCCAGCCGCGTCAATCACCGGCTTCCAGCGGGCAATCTCGCCTTCCAGCTTGGCTTTCAGCGCCGCAGGGATTGCATCGGCAGCGGGTGAAGGCGCGGTGCCCAGTTCGGCAAATTTGGCGACGATTTCCGGGTCTGCGAGCGCTTTTTGCAGCGTTGCCGAAAGCCGATCATTGACCTCAGCGGGGGTGCCTTTGGGAGTGTAGATACCATGCCAGATCGACACTTCCATTGCCGGCAAGCCAGCCTCGGCCACGGTGGGCAAATCCGGGAAGATCTCCAGACGCGCGGGCGTCGTCACTGCAAAAGCCTTGATCGTACCACCCTTGATCTGTTCGGTCGTGTTGGTCGACTGGTCGCACATGATGTCGACCTGCCCGCCCTGCAATTCCGTCATTGCAGGCCCGGTGCCTTTGTAGGGCACCGTCACAATGGGCGCTTCCATCGCTTGCATGAACAGCATGCCGCACAGATGCGAGGCCGCGCCGATGCCCGCATTCGCCATGGTGATTGTCTCGGCGTTTGCTTTGACATAGGTGATGAACGACGCCATATCGATCGGCTCGAAATCCTTGCGGGCCACCAGCGTTATTGGCACCTCGGTCACAAGGCCAACGTATTCAAAGGCTTCCGTTGAGTTGTAGGCAAGGTTGCGATACAGTGAGGCGGATTGTGCTGCAATCGCCCCCGCGATGACCGAGCGTCCAAACCCCGCCACGCGGTCCACCAACCGTGGCACCTCTGGCCCCGAACTGCCCGGCATCCAGTCCAGCCCCAGCACAAACCTATCCGCCATATTACGCAACTCGCGCACATTGCCCGGCCAGTCGCGCCCCGCCAGATCGGCCAGCATCTCAGGTTCCGGCGTGCGATCCGGGGCGGAATGGCGCGCCGCCGCTGCCCGCACGAGTTGCAGGAACAACAGCGAAATATCCTCGCGCCGCGCAGACAGCGGCGGCACCCGCAACATGGCGACGTTCAGCCGCCAATACAGATCTTCGCGGAACGCCTCTTTCGCCACCTCTACTGCAAGGTCGGTTTTCGAGGTCGCAATGAACCGCACATCCAGCGGGATCGCATCATTCGAGCCCAACCGCCTGATCACCCGTTCCTGCAACACGCGCAGCAATTTGGCCTGCACATCCAGCGGCATCTGGCCCACCTCATCCAGCAGGACAGTGCCCCCGCGGGCATGCTCAAACCGCCCGAACCGCGCCCGCATCACCCCCGGAACCGCCCCCGCTTCATGGCCAAACAGCTCTGCCTCGATCAGTTCGGCGGGCAGGGCGGCGCAGTTGACCGCCACGAAAGGCTTGGCATTGCGTGGTGAAAGATCGTGCATCGCATGGGCGACCACCTCTTTTCCCGCTCCCGTTGGCCCCACGATCAACGCATCCGCCTCGGACGCGCCAATCGCCCTCAGAGGATAGCGCAGTTCGATCATCACCGCCGACCGCCCCGGCAGCCGCGCCTCCACATCATCGCGCTGTCCCGCAGCCACCCGCAAGCGTCGGTTATCCAGAACCAACGCCCGGTGGTCCATCGCCCGACGCAGCACGGCGATCAGCGACTGCGCCACAAAGGGCCTTTCGATGAAATCATACGCCCCGCGCCGCATCGCCTCGACCGCCAACTGCACCTCGGCATGGTCGGTTATCAGGATCACCGGCAGGTCTGCATCGACATCACGCAGGCGTTGCAGCTGGGGTCATGCCATCCATTCCCGGCATGCGGATATCTCGGACCACCACGCCATTCAGGCCTGATCCCGCGTGATCCAGCACCTCTTCTGCCGAGCTGAACTCTGTCACCGACAGCCCTGCCAGCTCCAACGCTTGCAAGGTGGAGGCGCGCATCTGCGCATCATCATTGACAAGCAAAACCCGCGTTGGCGTCATTCCGCAGCCTGCTGTCGTGCCGGGTTGGCCTGTAGATCCAACGTCAACACCGCGCCACCTTCAGGGTGGTTCGCCACCCGTAAATCGCCGCCGAAATCCTTCCTGATGTTGTATGAAATTGACAACCCAAGCCCCAGCCCCGATCCCACGCTTTTTGGGGTAAAAAACGGATCGAACAGCCGGTCCGCAATATTTTCACGGCGATTACCCCCACTGTGGTGTTCCCGTCGTCACGCATAGGTGCAGCAAAGTAGTATCCGCGTATGCCAGAGATCGTGCCGATCGCATAAAACCGCCCCTTCTGCCCCACCAAGGCCGCCGTGAAATAGGGGCGATAGGTTAAGTTTTGTCCGATGAAGCTGTCAGGACGATGGTGGTTGGGTGCCGCAATCGTCACGCCATGTGGCGTCATGATATAAATATCCGACGATTCCAGCGTGGTGTTTCGCGCCTGAAGCCAGACGTTCATCGCCTGCACGCGCGTGGCATCGGTCGGGTTCTACCAGCCGCAATACCCGTTCCTGATCCGCCAGCAAATCCGGCACCGCCTCAAACCGCCGCAAATGCCCGTCCAACGCCTGTATCGTTAGGCCCAGAGATGCCACTGCGCGCTCGCGCGTCTCCGCCATATATATACCAGTGGCCGTGCGCGTGGCGGCAATGAACACGGCAAGCGCGCCTGCAAAACAGACAGCGGCTAGGATCAAAGTGGATCGTCGCATCAAGGTCATTGCGGCCTTGGGTTAATCGCCTCCGGTCTTCGGGCAGTCTTCCTTTGTCGGATACTGGTCCAGAGATCCGGCTTTGTATAGGGCAGCGACCCCATCGCACCGACCAGCTTTGATCAGCTTTGTTGCAGTAGGATCATCAAAGACTTACCCTTTGCGAAGCGTTTTGCGGGCGCTTATGTCGAGCGTCTGCTAGCCAGCAACTTCTTGAGCTTGCCGTTCCATTCGACGGGAAAACGATCCCCCGGATCGTTTTCTGACCCGGCTCAAACCTCCAAAGCCTTCAGCCTTTGGCCTCCGAAACGGTCATGTCGCCGAACTTACTCTTTCAGGTGTAAAACGGGCCTTCCGACATGCCATGCTTGCGGCCCGGATCGGGGCATTTCGCACCCGTCTTATGCTCCTGCAAAATACCGACGATCTGTTCTTCCGGAACCTTGCTCGCTTCATCGTCCGGCCCCTTTCTTGGGTCGGACTCTCGTTGAAGTAGGAGGAAAGATAAGTGGCAGGTCAACTTGGCCACGCTCGGCAGATTGCGATGCAATCGCCTGCCGGGCAACGGTCGACACGACAACGAGACCGACCCCATAGCGCTATTGGGTACAACGTCCCGATTGCAATGCATTATCCCGGCGGCGCAACCAGCCCGTCGCCGTGATCAGATCCGGGAAACTCCAGCCCCCGGCGGTCCACAGATGCGGAACAGCGCAACAAACCAGTCTCTCGTTATGAACGGGGGACGACCGGGGGCAGGGCATCACCCACAGCCTCAGAAATAATATTAACTAAACATTTAGTCTAATGAGAGTCGATTCTCATGCGATGGGGATCGGCGCGTCTGTTTGTTCAGTCCTCGCAACGAAACGCGGAGGAAAAACGTATCTTGGCAACCAGCAATCTCGCCATTGAGGCACGGGGGGTCACCAAGGCCTTCGGGATCGGTCAGTTCGCGATCAAGGCGCTGGATAATGTTTCGGTGGCGATCCGGGAAAACGAGTTTTTCACACTGCTCGGACCCTCCGGCTGCGGCAAGACCACGCTCCTGCGGCTGATCGCCGGCTTCGAATTCCCGACCGAAGGCGAAATCTCGCTTTATGGCGAAGACATCGCGCTGCTGCCGCCATTCCTGCGGCCGGTCAACACGGTGTTCCAGAGCTACGCTTTGTTCCCACACATGACCGTTGGCCAGAACATTGGCTTCGGTCTTGAGATGCAGGGCAGGCCGCGGCGCGAGATCGCGGCGCGCGTTGACGAGATGCTGCGCCTGGTCCGCATGGAAGAATTGAAGCACCGCAAGACCAGTCAGATCTCCGGCGGCCAGCAACAGCGCGTGGCGCTGGCCCGCGCCCTTGCCCCGCAGCCCAAGGTCCTGCTGCTGGATGAGCCGCTCTCGGCGCTCGACTTCAAGCTGCGCAAGGAAATGCAGATCGAGCTGAAGCGCCTGCAGCTTGAGACCGGCATCACCTTCATCTTTGTCACCCATGATCAGGAAGAGGCGCTGACCATGTCGGACCGCATCGCCGTGATGTCACGCGGCAGCATTTTGCAGGTGGGCACGCCGCGCGATATCTATGACCGGCCCGATCAGCGTTTTGTTGCCGACTTCATTGGCGAGGCGAATTTTCTGCAGGGTGAGGTGAGTGCGGCGACGGCAGATCAGGCAAAGGTCACGCTGGCCGCAGGTGCCGAAATCGTCGCGGGATTGCCGGAAGGGGCGAGGCCGGTGGGCAAGGTAACCGTGATGGTGCGGCCGGAACATGCAGAGATCGTCGCCGATGCGAAACACGCCACTCTGAGCGGAACCCTTGAAAACATCGTCTATTTCGGCACCGACACCCATTTCAACGTGAAGCTCGCGGATGGCTCGCCCTTCATCGTGCGCCGCCAGAACTGCCGCTCGCAAGGCCCGGGCTTCATGCCCGGCGCAGAAGTGGGTGTGCTGTTCAAGGATGTCGCGGCACAGGTTCTGAGGGATTGATGATGTCCAGAGCGCAAGAAATCATCAAATCCGCCCAACGCAAGGATGTGCGGAACCGCTGGTGGCTGTCGGCCCCCGCACTGGGGATCATCCTGCTTGCCGCCATCGGCCCATTGCTCGTCGTGGTGCTTTATTCCTTCATCGTGAAGGGCGACTACGGCGATGTAAAGTACTGGCAGTTTTCCGGCGAGGGCTGGTTCGGCGTGCTTTTCGAGCGCGACATGTTCGACGATACCATCTCACTCGCCGATGCCCATGTGAGCATTCTTTGGCGATCGGTCAAACTGTCGATCATCACCACGATTGTCACGTTGATTCTGGGCTTTCCGACCGCCTATTTCATCGCCACCCGCGAGAAGAGTCGCCGCGATCTGTGGCTGCTTCTGATCACCATTCCGTTCTGGACCAATCTGCTGATCCGCACCTTTGCGATTCAGGAAGTGTTCCGCAACGAAGGCGTGCTGAACACGGTTCTGATGAACTCCGGCCTGATCACCGCACCGATCCAGATTATGTTCACCGAAACCGCCATCCTGCTGGGCATGGCCTATGTTTATCTGCCGCTGATGGTGCTGCCGCTTTATGCCAGCCTAGAGAAGTTTGATTTTCGTCTGGCCGAGGCCGCATCCGACCTCTACGCCAAGGGTTCAAAAGTGCTGTGGCGGATCATCGTTCCTCTGGTGATGCCGGGTGTCATCGCCGGATCGATTCTGGTGTTCATCCCTTCGCTTGGCGCCTATGTGACGCCGCGCCTGTTGGGGGGTGGCAAGAACCTGATGCTGGGTAATCTGATCGAGCTGCAGTTCGGTCAGGGCCGCAACTGGCCACTTGGGTCGGCATTGTCGATCAGCCTGACCGCCATCGTTATGCTGTCGCTCTTGGTCTATGTGCGCGCGGCCACGAAATCGGAGGTGCCGCATGGCTAGGCAGTTTTCAGTCAGGCACCAGCGCGGCTTCACGTCGATCGCCTTGTTCTGCTTTTTCCTGCTCTATCTGCCGATTGCGACGCTGGTGGTCTATGCCTTCAACGCCGGAACCACGGTCGGCACTTGGGAAGGGTTTTCGCTGCGCTGGTTCGCGACGGCGGCGGCGAATGAACGGATCATCGACGCGACGCTGCGATCACTGACCATCGCGCCGGTCGCCGCCGTGATTGCCACCGCCGCGGCAACCATGGCGGCGCTTGCCACCACACGCACCGCACCCTATCCCGGCCTCACCTTCAAATATGCTTTTATCAACCAGCCGCTGATGGTGCCCGAGATTGTCACCGCTGTGGCGCTGTTGGTGGTGTTTTCGCAGATCAAGGTGTGGACCGGCTATTCCGGCCTTGGCTATCTGATCGCCGCCCATACCGCCTTCTGCATTCCCTTCGCCTATTTGCCAATTCGGGCGCGGCTGGAAACGATGGACCTGACGCTGGAGCGTGCTGCAGCCGATCTTTATGCCCGGCCTTGGATGGTGTTCCGCCGCGTGACCTTTCCGCTGCTGTGGCCGGCCATTCTTGCCGGGTTCATGCTGGCCTTCGTCGTTTCGCTTGATGACGTGGTCATTACCGAATTCGTCAAATCCGCCGGGCAGGACACGCTGCCGACCTACATGCTTGGCCAGTTGCGCCGCGCCGTCACCCCCGAAATGAACGCGATCTCGACGGTTTTCCTCGGGCTATCGGTCGCAATCGTGACCCTGTTCTTCATCATCAGCCGCAAGAAAGACTGACTCCCTCACCGCAACCCAAAAGGAAGTTATCATGCGATCCTACCAGACTGCCGCCGCATCAAGCCTTGCCCTTTTGGCTTCGCTCGGGTCCGCCGATGCCGAAGGCGTGCTGAACATCTTTAACTGGGGCGAATACACGAACCCCGATCTGATCGCGAAGTTTGAACAGACGTATGATGTCAAAGTGACCATCACCGACTTCGATTCCAACGACACCGCCTTGGCCAAGGCGCGTCAGGGCGGCAATGAATTCGATATAGTCGTGCCGACATCGACCTTCGTGCAGATTTGGATCGACGAGGGTCTGCTGCTGGAGACCCGCCCCGATCAGATGGAGAACTTCAAGAACATGGATCCGCGCTGGGTCGACGTGCCGTTTGACCCCGGTCGTCATTATACGGTGCCGTGGCAGTGGGGAACCACGGGCGTCATTGTCAACAAGGCTGTCTACGCAGGCGATCCTAATACGTCCGCGATCTTCCTGGACCCACCCGAAGAACTGGTGGGCAAGATCAACGTCATTCCCGAAATGCAGGACGTGATGTATCTGGCCATCAAATACATGGGCGGCACGGCCTGCACCGATGACAAGGACATCCTGCGCAAGGTTCGCGACAAGCTGGTCGAGGCCAAGCCGAAATGGGTGGCGATGGATTACACGAGCATCGAGAAATACACTGCAGATGATTATGCGGCGGGCACGAACTGGAGTGGTGCTGTGTTCCGGGTGCGTCTCGCCGATCCCAGGTTTGTCTATGGCTATCCCAAGGAAGGCTATCCGATCTGGATGGACAATGTCGCCGTCCTGAAATCGGCACCGAACGTCGAGAACGCCAAGCTGTTCCAGAACTTCATCATGGATCCTGAAAACGCCGCCCTGATCTCGGCCTATGCCCGCTATGGCAACGGCATCATGGGATCGGAAGCCTTCATGCCCGAAGACATGAAAACCGCCCCCGAGATCGTTGTGCCGGCCGAGTTCCTCGAGAGGGGCGAGTTCACCAAAGCCTGCCCGCCCGCGGTGAACGAGATGTACACGAAAATCTGGACCGACATCCTGAAGTAGCCCGATCCTCCGGCCTTCCAAACGGAAATGTTCGGCGGCCCGAGGGTCGCCGAACCTGAAAACTCTATACCCTTCAAAACCCTGCAATCGCCGGAGCCGCCAAATGAGTGATCTCGATCTGTGTTACCTGCCTGCCCACGAAGCCCTGCGCCGGTTCAAGACTAAGGAATTGTCGCCTGTCGAGTTGATGGAAGCCACGATCCGCCGCGCCGAAGCCGTCAAGGGATCGGTAAACGCGCTGACCTACACCCATTTTGACGAGGCGATGGACCTCGCGCGCAAGGCCGAGGCCAAATACGCCAAGGGCGCGCGGACAGGGGCGCTTGAAGGCCTGCCGATCGGTATCAAGGACGAAAGCGAGATCAAGGGCAAACCGACCTCATCCGGCTCGCTGATCCTGAAGGATTTCGTCGCTACCGAAACCTCGACGATGAACGCGCGGGTCATGCGGGCGGGTGGGATTGTCCACGCCCGCACCGCAACGCCAGAGTTTTCCTGCGCCGGGGTCACGTGGTCGCGGCTTTGGGGGGGGCCGCAATCCGTGGAATCCGACCTTCACCCCCGGCGGCTCGTCGGGCGGGGCGGCGGCGTCGCTGGCATCGGGGACATCCTCCATCGCAACAGGATCGGACATCGGCGGCTCAATCTGCATTCCGGCCGCGGCCTGCGGCGTGGTGGGCTACAAGCCACCTTACGGGCGTAATCCCGACGATCCGCCGTTCAATCTGGATTTCTTCTGCCATACCGGGCCGTTGGCCCGCACGGTTACCGATGCGATCCTGTTGCAGAATGTCATGGCCGGACCCAGTCCGCACGATATTGCGACCCTGCGCCCGAAACTGCGCCTACCCATGGATTACAAACCGATCAAGGGCTGGAAAATCGCGTTCTCGATGGACCTTGGCTGCTTCGAGGTGGATCCTGACGTGCAAAAGAACACGCTGGCCGCACTTGATGTGTTCCGCTCGCTTGGGGCAACGGTTGTCGAGGTTGATCTGGGTTGGAAACCGGACGTTCTGGTTGCGGGGATGAATTACCTTGAGCATTTGTTCGGGGCCTATCTGTCCGGGCTGCTTGAAAAACACGGCGATAAGATGACGACCTATGCGCGGCAGTTCGCGGAACTTGGTAGCAATTCCAAGGCGGTCGATTTTGTCGCCAGCCTCGGCACCATCAATGAGATGTATGCGAGCCTTGGGCCGATGTTGGAAAAATACGACGTGCTGATCTGCCCGACCAATGCGCTGCCGGCGGTGGCGGCGGATTTCGATCACTCCACCGACACCGTCGAGATCAATGGCAAACAGGTCAATCCCTCACTTGGCTGGGTGATGACCACGCCGTTCAACATGCTCAGCCGTTGCCCTGTGCTTTCCGTGCCTTCAGGCAGGGCGCGCAACGGAATTCCCACCGGCATCCAGATTGTCGGCCGCAGCTATTGCGATGCCGATGTCTTTCGCGCCGCACTGGCCTATGAAACGGCGCAGGGCGCATGGTACAAGGATGCTCGGAACCGACCGTCGCTGTGATGCGGGACGGCCAATAGACCTGCTTTCGCTCAGCGATTTGCCGCTATCATGCGCAAAGCGGATGGAAGGGCGGTCGGTTGACCTCAGTCGGGCAATGTTCAATAACGACATTCGAGGGGCGTTTCCGGGGGCCGAAGGCGAGCAGCATGGCGGTAGACGAGCCAACAAAAAATGAGACCATGAAGAGTCGCGCGCCCTCCGCCCCGGCGCCGAAGACTGGCGCCGGGGCGCCGGATTTGCGTCGTCTGCGTGGCGAAGCCAGCGCGCAACGGATCATCGACGCAACCATCCTGTTGATCGCCCAAGAAGGCATCGCCAAGGTGACCATGCAGCGGATCGCCACCGAGATCGGCTCGTCCAACGCATTGGTGGTGTTTCATTTCCAATCCAAGGAAAACCTGTTCCGTGCGGTGCTGCAGTATCTCAGCGACCAGTACGAGCAGACTTGGCAGAACATGGTGCACAAGTCTGGTCTCACCCCCGCCCAGCGTCTGTTGGCCGCGATTGATTGCGCGCAATACTTCGCCCGGCTGTATCCGCACTGGGTCTCGGTTTGGGTGGCGTTCAGCAGTGACCGCAGTACCAGACAGCTGGACCGCCTTATCAGTCTGCCGAACGATATTGCCTACAATGCCGAGTCGCGGGCGATCATCGACGAGATCGCGCGCACGGGCGCATACCCGGACGTCGATACCGTCACCCTGGCCGAGGGCCTGAACTATCTGGTGCAGGGTGCGTGGTACTGGGATAACCTCAATCCGGAGGGGATCCACCCTGGCGCGATGCGCAAGACCGCGCTCACGCTGCTCAGCCGGGTCTTTCCCCGCCATTTTTCTGTGACCGAGTAACCACTGCCTGCGGTCTCAGGGGAAACCAGCTTACCCTGATGGCAGCGTCGAAGGAAACCCGGTTAAGGCAAGCCCCGCGTTGATGATCGGCGTGTTCTGAGCGGCATAATCTTTATCAATCGCAATGGCTGGCGGTGGTGCGATGCGCCAAAGGAATATGGCGCACCGAAGAGGCTTTACAACAGATGGAAGCGATGGTGCGACAAGGGCGTCTTTGCCCGGATGATGGAAGGTCTCGCCTCCGAGGCAGCCGCTCCGAAGACGGGGATGGTCGATGCGACCTTTCTCAAGGCGCATCGCACGGCGGCCAGTCTGCGGTCGAAAATGGGGGGGCGATGATCAGAGAGGCCGCCTGATCGGCCTAACCAAAGGCGGCATGAACACCAAACTGTATGCCGTCACCCATGCCGACGGTCGCCTGATCCGCTTTTTCATGACCGCAGGGCAGGTCAGCGATTACACGGGCGCCGCGGCCCTGCTGGATTGCCTGCCAAAGGCGGAGTGGTTGCTGGCGGATTGGGGCTGCGATGCTGACTGGTTCAGAGAAGCGTTGAAAGACACAGGGATAAAGCCATGCATTCCGGGCCGGAAGTCGCGCGGCAAGCCCGTCAAATACGATACGCGCCGCTACAAACGCGCAATCGGACCGAGATCATGTTCGGGCGGTTTAAGGGCTGGCACAGGGTAGCAACCCGTTACGACCGATGTCCGAAGGTCTTCCTCTCCGCCATCGCCTGCGCCGCAACCGTCATGTTTTGGCTATGAGCCAAGAACGAGTCCCGACCCTAAACAATGTTTGCATGGTTCGTGGCATCAACAATGTAATAAAAGGACGCCCGCCAAAACATCGTTTCGCGACAGTGGAGGCAATAGCGGGTGATCTGGATGCGTTCAGCCCTAATCTTCGTATTCCTGCAATGGTGCGAGGCTATTTTTCGGACATATTTGAGGTCTTCCAAATTTGTGCTTCTTAGATGCGACCTGAAGGGCGATTCATCCTCGACATAGGGGACAGCAAATTTTATGGCGTTCACGCTCCAACGTATGATCTGCTTGTCACTGTGGCAGAGCGGGCCGGCTTTGCGCTTGTGAAGAGTAAAGTGCTTGCACGGCGGCACTCCCGTGACAAATCACCCCTCACACAGGTTGAGCCCACATTTGCCCGCAGCTAGTCCTCAGACGATTGAAGAGACGTCGTGTAGCTTTCAGCGGGGCCTTCCACATACACAACCATCCTTTAACAGCCGTGCGTGGGGACATGAACTTCATTCCTTGTGCGCATATCACATCCGATCACCCCGTTTAAACCTTCCAGCCTTGCGGAATATCGGCCACTTGTACCACGACTGAGGGAGAGATGCGCACGACTTTTGGGACCTGAACTTCCTGCAGACTTCCAGCGGTGTCACGCTGAGCATGCCGTTTTTCGACACCTTCCCGAACTTCTTTCCGAACCTGTTGACGCAGTGCTCTGCTCTCCTCCGTTCCCTAGATATACGATTTGATCGACCCAACTGGCTTCGAATCTGGTTTTGTGTTGGGGTGAACAAGATTTCCACAATACAAGCCGCAACTTCTTAGAACGCCAGCAGGGCAGTACATTCGCCGTTTATCGTGATTTCTTCCGTGTATGCTTCGTAGTTACAACTTCAGAAATCCCAATTGTGCTTCACGTGGGCGGCTCCAAGGGTTACGAAATAGCTGAAAATTTGACGAAGCTTGGCTCCGAATTCCTTAGACCCATCGCGACGATCCACGAAAGCGGCGGTCATCTAGAAAAGTGGTATTCGCGATAAAGGGCTCACAAATTCTCACACTCTACTCATCTTCGAGCGCTGCTAGCAATTTATCGAGGTTTTCGATCTCGCCGACGCTTGTCGGTCGAAATGCCTGTGCTTTCTTTGCAGCAACGTAAGCAATCGGGTCGGCTTGTTCGAGCTCGTCCCATAGGTCAACATCCGGTCTGATTTCGAATACTTTACGGGAAATTGCATTGAATGTTCTAGGGTCGCATAAGCCAACGAAGCCGGATATGTCAGCTCGAATTCGCTGCAGATGGATTTCGCAAACTTCCCGGGCAATCAACTTATCAAGCGACAAACCCGTGATTGTGGCCAGCCGTTTGAGTTGATCTCCATTATAAAAATCAACAGGGAACTTGTCCTTCTTCTCATTATTGTGTTCGGCGCAAAGGCAGGTGGCGTGTTCATCTATGGGCCATAAGTAGGCAAGGGGCCTCGTATGATCAAGTTGGACATCATTAAGGTTTAGGGGCTTTTCGCAGTAAAAACAACGCCTGCCAAATCGATCCCATACGATGCTCTTTAAGCCTCGACCGCTGCGTTCTTTGATAGTTTGCAGGATCGACGGCTCTTGGAGCAAGATCTTCCGCTCTCGTGTTATTGTCGAACTTTCATTCAACTGGTCGACTGTGCGGAGTGGATTGAAGGCATCATTTATCCTCCACTTCTTGCATGCACGGCATTCGTTTTGATGCCCTGAAAGCTTGGCGTTGTGTTTGTGGAATGCCAATCGTCCCGCTTGGCCCGGCCCTAGAGGTAATCTCCTCCCGCAATATGAGCACTTTTTGAGGTTAATGCTGGCCCCTGCGCCAATTGATACCTTTACTCCTTCTATTTTAACGTCCCTAGTCAGCCCATGATCCAGAAAGAGGGTTTCGGGAAGGAGATGCGTGAGGTTTAGATCTTTGAGGGGAGGAGCTTCGCCCTCCTTCCTCACAGGAAATTGCGTCTTGCCGATTGTAATGCCCCAAACGTCTACGAACTCCTGTGGGGGGGTCAAATACTGCATCTACAATGATGGAACAGTCTTGCAATAACTCGAAACCCAAACCCACGCGAGACCAATCTGATCCCAGATTTGCCTCGATTCTGCACTCATCGCCGCCCGCGTTAATGGTGATAGTGGCTCGAGTGGCAGTCGAACTGCGGACGTAGCCACCGAACCCGCATGTGTCGCCCCGCACGGTCCCGAGCTCCGCTCCGAACCTAACTTGCGCTAGGAGGCCAACGCGCGAAAGTCGGTCGGTCGCGGCAACTTCGAACTGCTGATAGTCACGCCGTGTAGCGTATGTGTCCTCACGATCCTGCTTTGCTAACCGCCTCAATTGCAGCGTCCTTCAAATGACTACGTTTTGTCTTCATAGGGGAAGATGTTGGCTGTGTCACAATGTACTGATGGTTCGGCACGTATCTATTGTTATGTGAGACGAACCAGCTACATCTTGTTGGGCAGTCGACGCAAACAAGATGGCAGGCTGGCCTTGACCCCAGCAGCGCTTAGCCGTAAGGGCTAACGTTTTGCCGTGCCTGACGCGGGATTTTGTATCTAGTGGCAATAGGGCGGTTTGCTAATGGGCAGTTCTGTGTCAGGTCGCGCCTATGACCCTCCCGGGTCGTGCAACATATCTGAAAGAACATTACGTTTACGAATTGAATATGCTTCGTCTAACGAATGAGCATATTAAGGCCGCAACGGAGCAAGTCCTAAAGAATGTGCTCATTGAATCGTTCTGTGTCCACGCTCGCACGCTCATTGACTTCTACAATAACAAGCATCTTATGATTGGCTCGGAAACCGTTTTAAGGGCGACGTCATAGCAAATGACTTCATGCCGACTACACAATATTTGCCGCTGCGGCCACATTTGATTCCGTGCTACCCGCTGTCCTTCATGACAAGATTACAAGCAAATCGCGCACCTAACTGAAAGCCAAGTGGGCGCAAGCAACATCGTGGAAAGTGACCGCGCTACCATGTTAAGTGCAGTCGACGCCGACCACGATGCATTCAAGGCAACTGTCGATCCTCAGTTCATAAATGGCTTTGGCGAGGAACTCGTGTCGGGCCAGATTGTATGGATACGCGTGCAACAAGGCGCAACCTCCATCAACATGGTCGGATCGTCGTCGCTCACATGCGATCCGGTGCATAGAATCTGCCGCTCGCCATGTCACCGTGCATAACCACGGGGCACAGCTTGATCCGCTTGCCCAAGTCATCCGTGATGATGATATCCTCACGGATGCTCCCAGTCTGCTGATCGGTCAGTCCCATGTGAGCGCACATATGTGGAGCCGCGCGACAAGGGTTTTGGGCGCGAGCCCACCCGCTTCAGCATCTCATCTGTGCCGCAGGTACTTCGAGGTTGCGGGCCCCTATTTTTGTTCGCAGCAAGTTTTGCCTCTAGCGTGAGTGCCGACACAGGTTGCTAAATCCCAGCCATTAGTTTCCGATTGGCTCAGGCGCTTTACCTTGCCACCTTCTCGTTCCAGTGGGTTTAGTACCCTTCAGCGGGTGGCTGAAGCCGATCCATCAAGGACTTGGTGATCTTAGGCATTTGGCTTCCACCGAGGCCATGCTAGCATCATATCAGCAGGCACGAGCTAACTTGCGCATTTTGTCATAGGCTTGAAATGGAATCAACGATATGTTTTTACAGGATACTTTGTGTCAAATGAGATTTGAGCAGGTTAGATGAGGGATTGCCGACGCAAATTTGTAATCGGGGGGTCTCGGGTTCGAATCTTGATGGGGCGTCATTTCCACCTTTGCCAGACCGGAGCCTTGCGATGAAGCTTGCCGAGGAAATCCAACGAATCTTGCGCACGGCGGGGTATTCTTTGGATGGTTGGCGGCATGGCTGGCGCGAAGAGAAAAGCCTGCGGCAATGGCTGGGGGTTAATCTGGCGGCTTGGGTTGCTTTGGCGATCTTGCGTCCGCCGCTCTGGGCCTGCGCGTTGCTGGTGGCGCAGGGATTGCTGCTGTTGGCGCTGGAGCTGGTGAATTCGGCGATTGAGGTGGCGATTGACTATATCTCTACCGAGAAGCACCCGCTTGCGAAGGCTGCGAAAGACACCGGTTCGGCGGCAGTGGCGGTGATGGGGCTGGGCTATATCGCGACTTGGGTGTTTGCGCTGCTTGCCCTTTTCTGATGCCGGGGTAGTGTTCAGCCGAACCGCTACGGGAGCCTCAAGATGAGCGACAGCAAAACCATTCTGATCACCGGCGCCGGATCGGGGATTGGCCGGGCGACGGCGCGGGCTTTTCTGGCGGCTGGCTGGACTGTCGCCTTGATGGGGCGGCGGGCTGAAGCTTTGGCAGAGACGGCAGATGGCCAGCCCGCTTTGCTATTGGCCGCTGATGTGACCAATCCAGCAGAGGTCGATGCGGCCTTTGCCAAATTGCCGCGGCTGGATGTGCTGTTCAACAACGCGGGCATTTCGGCGCCTGCCGCGACGATTGACGAAATCTCGGTCGAGCAGTGGCTGGCGGTGTCCAATACCAACATCACCGGCATGTTTCTCTGCGCACGCGCGGCGTTTCGGCTGATGCGGCATCAAAACCCACGTGGCGGGCGGATCATCAACAACGGCTCGATCTCGGCGCATGTGCCGCGCCCGGGTTCGGTGCCGTATACCATGTCAAAACACGCTGTCACCGGGCTGACCCGCACGCTGGGTCTGGACGGGCGGGCGTTTGACATCGCGGCAGGGCAGATCGACATCGGCAATGCGCTGACCGATATGGCGGCGGGCTTCACCAAGGGGGTGACGCAGGCCAACGGGCAAGTCGCGGTAGAGCCGGTGATGGATGTGGCGCATGTGGCGGGTGCGGTGCTGCATATGGCCAGTCTGCCCTTGTCGGTGAACGTGCCGTTCATGACGATCATGGCGCGCGACATGCCCTATATCGGGCGCGGGTAAGGCGGCGCGCTTACACCTCTGTGCCGCAAAACATCGCGTAAACCAACGCGATCATCGCGCGCACCTTGGGGTCTTTGATGGGGTCTTTGATCGAATAATAAATCACCTTGCCATCACGCCGTGCTGTCACCAGCCCCTCGTTGCGCAAGCGGGCAAGATGCTGGCTGACAGCGGCTTGCCGCGCACCCAGCAGATCTTCAAGTGCTGTGACCGATTTCTCACCCGCCGACAGATGGCACAGGATCATCAGACGGCCCTCATGCGACAGCGCTTTCAGAAAGCTTGCGGCCTCGGTGGCACGCGCGGCCATGTCATCGGCAGGCAGGGCATCGCTCTGATGGTCTCGTATGTTAACCGTCACCACAGGCCCCTCACCACCGCCATTGTGGGCGGTGTTACCATGAATTTTGCTGTCGGGCGAGGGGCGTCACTGGACTGTCGCGCAAGCGCGGTTACTGTGCGTCCGATGATTTGCAAGGAGCCTATGATGCAACGTGATCCCGCTTTCACAGCCCCCGGTCAATTCTGGCGCGGCAATCTGCACACCCATTCGACACGCTCGGATGGCGTGCTGGCCCCCGAGGAAGTCTGCCGGCGCTATAAGGCCGAGGGGTATGATTTCATTGCGCTGACCGACCATTTCGTTGGTGTCTATGGTTATCCGATTGTCGATACCAAGCCTATGCGCGATGTGGGCTTTACCACGATTTTAGGCGCAGAGCTTCACTCCGGCGCGATGGCCAATGGTGAGCTTTGGCACATTCTGGCGGTGGGTCTGCCCGGTGATTTTGCGGCCTCGAACAGCCCCAGCTTCATTCCGGTGCCGGGCCAAGAAACCGGGCCAGAGATTGCCGCGCGGGCCGTGGCGGCGGGGGCCTTTGTGGCGATTGCACATCCGCAATGGTCGGGGCTGACCTTGGCCGATGCGCGCAGCATCACGGCGGCCCATGCGGTTGAGGTCTATAACACCGGCTGCGATACCGGCTGTGATCGCCCCGACGGCTTTGCCATCGCCGATCTTTTGCTGACCGAGGGCCGCCGCCTGAGCATGATCGCCACCGATGATGCACATTTCTCGGAGCCCGATCATTTCGGCGGCTGGGTGATGGTGAAATCCGAAACCAACACGCCAGAGGCTTTGCTGGCCGCGTTGAAAGCGGGGCATTTCTATTCCAGCCAAGGGCCAGAGCTGCGCGACGTGCGCATTGAGGGCGATAAGGTGGTGGTCGAATGTTCGGCGGTGGTCTCTGTTGTGGCGATCGGGCATGGCACCGGGGCGAAGGCGGTGCATGGCCATTCGCTGACCCGCGCCGAGGTGCCACTGGCGCGGTTGAACAACTCGCCTTGGATCAGGGTGGCGGTGATTGACGCGGCGGGCAAACGGGCGTGGTCGAATCCGATTTGGGTCGAGGGCGTCTTGGCGAAAAATCCGCGCCTTGCAGGATAAGGTGCCAAATTTTTTGCAAAAAATTTGGTGTGCGCGGTTGGCGGTGCGTCGAAACCGCTAGCCGCGTGCAGGATCGCTGCGCAGGAAGCGTTTCGCCAACATCCGGGTCAGTTTGCGGTGGGCTTTTGACACCCGCTGGCGCAAATGCATTGCGGCAAACACCGGCTGGTCGATGGCTTCGACATCCACGACATATTTGAACCGCCCCGAGGCGACCATTTCGGCAGCTTTTTCCGCCATCACAAACCCCGACCCCCCCATCGCCAGCAAAAGCGAGGCGATGGTCGAGCTTTGGCCAACCGACAACGGTGCGCCAATCAACTCGGGCAGGGCGGTGCGATGGGCCAATTCAAACGCGGGCGAGAAATGGCCGGAAATATACGTCTCGGGTTTGATCTCTGCCCGCGTCTCGGCATCCGAGCTGATCAGGCGGTAAGGCAGGTCGGCCAAGGTGACGAAATGCAGATCGGGGTGCGGTTTCGGCGTGAACAGCACCGCGAAATCATGCACGCCCGCGACGATATCTGCACACATCTGCGCGGAATAATCCGGTTCGATATAAAACGCCATCTGCGGAAACATCCGGCGGAAATCGGCCAGAAGATCGCCGATATAGGCATCCGCCAGATCGTTCTGGATGCCCAACCGCATGATCACTGCGGATTCGCCGGTCGGGGCCACGGCGCGCTTGGCCTCATTCCAGTCGCGGCGCAGCATCCGGGCATGGCTCTCAAACCGCAGGCCCTCGGTGGTCAGATCCGTGCCCGCGCGTGACCGCGTGAACAGCCGCGCGCCCACAGCAGCCTCCAGCGTTTGCACGCGGGCCGAGACGGTGGATTGGGTGACGCCCAGCCGCTCGGCGGTGCGATGAAAGCTGCGGGTTTCCACAAGGTCAAGGAACGTGTCAAGAAGTTCGATTTGCATGCTCTGCTCCGCTGTTCTGCGTCCGATATTTTGCGCCTGATCGGTTCACTCGATCAATAGCGCGGGTCTGGGGGAATTGAAAGCCGAAAGCCGCCGCCTGATAAGAAGGTTGTAAAGACCCGGAGCAAGACATGTCAGATTTCCCCAAAACCGCGCGCGTTGTCATCATTGGCGGCGGCGCTGTCGGTGCCTCCAGCCTGTATCATCTGTGCAAGGCGGGCTGGACCGATTGCGTGTTGCTGGAGAAAAACGAGCTGACGGCGGGATCGACTTGGCACGCGGCGGGCAATGTGCCGACGTTCTCGTCGTCGTGGTCGATCATGAACATGCAACGCTATTCGGCGGAGCTTTATCGCGGCTTGGGTGAGGCGGTGGATTACCCGATGAATTACAACGTCACGGGTTCGATCCGCTTGGCGCATACCCCGGAACGTTTGCAGGAATTTCAACGAGTTGTCGGCATGGGTCGCTATCAGGGTATGGATCTGAAAATCCTAACGCCGGATCAAATTGCCGAAGTGTATCCCTTTATCGCCACGCATGATCTGGTCGGCGCTTTGTACGACCCCTATGACGGCGACATCGACCCGGCGCAGTTAACGCAAGCCTTGGCGAAGGGTGCGCGTCAGATGGGCGCGCGGATTGAACGCTTTTGCCCCGCAACTGGCGTGCGGCGGGAAGGTGACGAATGGGTGGTGGAAACCCACAAGGGCGACATTCGCTGTGAAATCGTGGTCAACGCGGCGGGCTATTATGCCCGCGAGGTCAGCAAATGGTTTGGCCGTGAGGTGCCGATGATGGTGATGAGCCATCAATACATGCTGTTCGACACCATCCCCGAGGTTGAGGCCCGCACCAAAGCGGTCGGCCACAAACTGCCTTTGCTGCGCGATGTCGACAGCAGCTACTACCTGCGGCAAGAGAAAAACGGCTTCAACCTTGGCCCCTATGAGCGCAACTGCAAGGCGCATTGGGTCACCAAGGACGACCCGTTCCCCGAAGATTTCAGCTTCCAACTATTTCCCGACGATCTGGAGCGATTGGAGTGGTATATCACCGACGCGATGGCCCGCGTGCCACTGCTGGAAACAGCACCTTTGACCAAAGTCATCAACGGCCCGATCCCCTACACCCCCGATGGCAACCCGCTGATCGGCCCGATGCCGGGTGTTCCGAATGCGTTCGAGGCTTGCGTGTTCACTTTTGGCATCTGCCAAGCGGGTGGCGCGGGCAAGGTTCTGGCCGAATGGATCACCCAAGGGGCGACCGAATGGGACATGTGGTCTTGCGATCCGCGCCGTTTCACCGGGTTCGAGGATGAAGATTATTGCATCAAGAAGGGCATGGAGGTCTACGGTCACGAATACGCCATCCACTTCCCGCATCACGTCTGGGGCGAAGGGCGCGGCAAGAAACTGTCGCCGCTGCACGACCGCACCGCCGCCCTAGGCGCACAATTCGGCCCGTTCAACGGCTGGGAGCGCCCATTGTGGTATGCCCGCCCCGGCGATGATACCTCGGAAGCAGCGCAGCGGACTTGGGCGCGCAAGGGGCCGTGGTTTGGGGCGGTGAAGGCGGAATGTGAAGCGGTGCGCGATGGCGTGGGCGTGCTCGATCTGCCGGGTTTCTCGCGGTTCGAGGTTGAGGGGCCGGGGGCGGCGGAATGGTTAGCGGGCCGTATCTCAGGCGCTTTGCCGAAAGTGGGTCGGATGGGGCTGGCGTATTTCCCCGATGATCAGGGCCGGATCGTCACCGAAATGTCAGTGGTGCGGCGCGAGGAGGATGCCTTCACCCTGATCACCGCCGCCGTGGCGCAAAGCCATGATGCCGATTGGCTGCGCCGCGATTTGCCCAAGGGCCTCACTTTCCGCGACCGCACCAATGATTTCACCTGCCTGATCGTGACAGGCCCGAAGTCGCGCGACCTGCTCGCAGACCTGACCGATGCCGACCTGACCGCCCCTTGGCTGTCGGTGCAGCCTGCCGTCGTGGCCGGGCAGGATTGCGCGCTGTTCCGTGTCAGCTTTGCGGGTGAACTCGGCTGGGAGGTCCACGCCACCCCCGCCCGGATGCCCGCGATTTACGACGCGATCCTCGCCGCCGGGGCGAAACCCTTTGGCATGTTCGCGCTGAATTCCTTGCGTGTTGAGAAGGGCTACCGCGCGTGGAAGGGCGATCTTTCCACCGATTACACCCTGCTGGAAGGCGGGCTGGAGCGGTTCATCAAATTCGACAAACCGCAGGATTTCCCCGGCAAGGCGGCTCTGCTGGCGCAAAAACAGCGCGGTGTCGGCAAAAGGTTCTGCACCTTGGTGATCGAAGCGGGCGATCAAGACCCGCCCTATATGTCGACGATCTGGTCCGGGGATCAGGTGGTGGGCGAGGTGACCAGCGGATATTACGGCCACCGCGTTGGCGCTTGCATCGGCCTTGGCATGCTGCGCGCCGATCTGAACCTGCCGGGGCAGGCGGTGGAGGTTGAGATTTTCGGGCAACGCTATCCGGCGGTCGTGCAGGAGGATGTGCCGCTGTGGGATGCCAAGAACGAACGCATCCGCGCGTGATTGAGGACGGAGCGGGGGCTAGCCCCCGCACCCCCAGAGTATTTTTGCCAAGATGAAAGACAAGTGATGGCTCAGATTCCGAACAAAGCACGGGCGGTGGTGATTGGCGGCGGGGTATCCGGTTGCTCTGTCGCCTATCATCTGGCGAAAATGGGCTGGACCGATGTGGTGCTGCTGGAGCGCAAGCAACTGACCTCCGGCACCACTTGGCACGCGGCGGGGCTGATCGGGCAGTTGCGCGGTTCGGCCAATATGACGCGGCTCGCGAAATATTCAGCGGATCTTTACGTCAAGCTCGCGGCGGAAACCGGGGTTGAGACCGGGATGCGACAGGTCGGCAGCATCTCGGTGGCGCTGACCGAAGCGCGGCATGAGGAATTGCTGCGCCAAGCCACGGTGGCGCGGATTTTCGATGTCGATGTGGCCGAGATTTCGCCGTCTGACGTCAAGGCAATGTACCCGCATCTGAACGTCTCGGACGTGGTGGGGGCGGTGCATCTGCCGCTGGATGGCCAATGCGACCCCGCCAATATTGCGATGGCTTTGGCCAAGGGCGCGCGGATGCGGGGCGCGCAGATTTTTGAGCATACCAAGGTTGTGGGCGTGACCAAGGCCAATGGTCGGGTGTCGGGCGTGGATTATATTGCTGCCGATGGCGTGCCGGGCCATATCGCCACCGATGTGGTGGTCAACTGCGGCGGCATGTGGGGCCGCGATCTGGCCGAAGCTTCGGGCGTGACCCTGCCGCTGCACGCTTGCGAACATTTCTATCTGATCACCGAGCCAGTGTCGGGCCTGGGCCATCTGCCCGTCCTGCGCGTGCCGGATGAATGCGCCTATTACAAATCCGACGCCGGCAAGATGATGATCGGCGCGTTTGAACCCAAAGCGAAACCTTGGGGCATGAACGGCATCCGCGAGGATTTCATGTTCGACACTTTGCCCGAGGATTGGGACCATTTCCAACCCATTCTGGAAGATGCGATGAACCGGATGCCGCTGTTTCAGACGGCGGGGATCCATACCTTCTTCAATGGCCCAGAAAGCTTCACCCCCGATGACCGCTATTACCTTGGCGAAGCGCCGGAGTTGGGCGGCTATTGGGTGGCGGCGGGCTATAACTCGGTCGGCATTGCCGGGTCGGGCGGCGCGGGCATGGCCTTGGCGCATTGGATTGTCGAGGGCGAAGCGCCGTTTGATCTGTGGGAAGTCGATATTCGCCGCGCCCAGCCGTTCCAGAAGAACCGCAAATATCTGAAGGAACGCGTGACCGAGACTTTGGGTCTGCTTTACGCCGATCACTTCCCCTACCGTCAGGTCGAAACCGCGCGCGGGGTGCGGCGCACGCCGTTGCATGAACATCTGAAAGCCCGCGGCGCGGTGTTTGGCGAGGTTGCCGGCTGGGAGCGGGCGAATTGGTTCGCCAATGAAGGCCAAGAGCGGGAATATCGCTATAGCTGGAAGCGGCAGAACTGGTTTGACAACCAGAAGGCCGAGCATCTGGCGGTGCGGAGTGGTGTTGGCTTCTTTGACATGACCTCGTTCGGCAAAATCCGCATCGAGGGCCGCGATGCCTGCGCCTTCTTGAACAAAGTCTGCGCGGCTGAGATGGACGTGGCCACCGGGCGGATCGTCTACACCCAGATGTTGAACCAGAAGGGCGGCATCGAATCCGATCTTACCGTGACGCGGCTTTCCGAAACCGCCTTCCTCGCCGTGGTGCCGGGGGCGACCTTGCAGCGTGATCTGGCGTGGTTGCGCCGTCATGTCGGCGATGCTTTTGCGGTGATCACCGATGTGACGGCGGCGGAATCGGTTTTGTGCGTGATGGGGCCGAAATCGCGGGAATTGATGCAAAAGCTCTCGCCCAATGACTTCTCCAACGCAGCCCACCCGTTCGGCACCATGCGGCAGATCGAGGTCGGCATGGGCGTAGCGCGGGCGCATCGGGTGACCTATGTGGGCGAACTCGGCTGGGAGATCTATGTCTCGTCCGACCAAACCGCGCATGTGTTTGAGGCACTGGAGGAAGCTGGCGTTGATCTGGGCCTGAAACTCTGCGGGTTGCACACGCTGGATTCTTGCCGGATCGAGAAAGCCTACCGCCACTTCGGACATGATATTACCGATGAAGATCATGTGCTTGAGGCGGGTTTGGGCTTTGCGGTGTCGAAGAAAAAGCCGGACTATATCGGCCGCGATGCGGTGCTGCGCAAACAAGAAGCGGGCCTAGACCGCAAGCTGCTGCAGTTCCGCCTGACAAACCCCGCGCCGTTGCTGTTCCATAACGAGGCCGTGGTGCGGGATGGCGTGATCGTCGGCCCGGTGACGTCTGGCAATTACGGCCACCATCTCGGTGGCGCGATTGGCCTCGGCTATGTACCCTGCAAGGGCCAGTCGGATGCCGATATTCTGGCCTCGTGCTATGAAATCGAAGTGGCGGGGGTGCGGCATGAGGCCGTGGCCAGCCTGACGGCAATGTATGATCCAAAATCCGAACGGGTGCGCGCCTGATAAGCGCCGGGAGAGCCGCAGGCCCTCCCGGACCCTCCCACGGATATCGCAGCACAGAGGATGACGAAGATGAGCGATCTGAGCGAAATCGGTGAAGTTTGTGAACCCGCACGGGCGCGGCGCTCTGGTGGGCGCACCGCACGGGTGGCGCTGCGCGCAGCGCCCTTGGCCGATGATGTGCGCCCGGTGCGGGGGGGGATGTCGGGCGGGCAGTACAAACCGCTGACCGACGCTGGCATCGCGCAGATCCATGAGAGTGCCTTGCAAGCACTGGAACAGATTGGCCTGTCGCAAGCTCCACCTTCTGGCGTGAAACTGCTGACCGAAGCCGGTGCCATTCAGGGCGACGATGGCCGCATCCGATTTCCCCGCGCCTTGGTCGAGGATATGCTGGCGGTGGCCGCGCGCGGCATCACCCTGCACGCGCGCGACCCCAAGCACGACCTGCATCTGAGCGGCAACAAGGTGCATTTCGGCACAGCTGGGGCGGCGGTGCATATCGTTGATCCGATCAGTCTCGATTACCGCGAAAGCACCGCGCAGGATCTGTATGATGCGGCGCGGTTGGTGGATAACCTCGACAACATCCACTTCTATCAGCGCACCATGGTCTGCCGCGATGTCGTGGACAATCAGGATATGGACCTGAACACGCTCTACGGCTGCCTTGCGGGCACCACGAAGCATGTCGGCACCAGCTTTTCTGACCCGTCGCATGTCGCCGCCTGTTTCGATATGATCTACACCGTGGCGGGTGGCGAAGAAAAATGGCTGGAGCGACCCTTCGTCAGCAATTCCAACTGCTTCGTGGTGCCGCCAATGAAATTCGCCGAGGAATCCTGCATCACGATGGAGGATTGCATCCGGCGCGGCATGCCGATGCTTTTGCTGTCGGCGGGGCAGGCGGGGGCGACAGCTCCGGCACCGATCGCGCTGACCATCGTGCAGGCGATGGCCGAGTGCCTTGCGGGCGTGGTCTATGCCAATGCGATCAAAAAGGGCGCACCCTGCATCTTCGGCACTTGGCCGTTCGTCAGCGATCTGCGCACCGGGGCAATGTCGGGCGGCTCGGCAGAGCAGGCACTGCTGACGGCGGGCTGTGCACAGATGCACCATTTCTACGATCTGCCGGGCGGTGCCGCGAGCGGTATTTCCGACAGCAAACTGCCCGATATGCAGGCGGGATGGGAGCAGGGCATCACCAACTCTCTGGCGGGCCTCGCAGGGCTGAATATGTGCTACGAGGCGGTGGGCATGCACGCCAGCCTGCTTGGCTTCTGCCTTGAATCGCTGGTTCTGGGCGATGATCTTCTCGGCCAAGCCATGCGGCTGGTGCGCGGCATTGATGTGACGCCAGACAGCACCAGCATCGAGGCGATGAAACAGGTCTGCCTTGGTGGCCCCGGTCATTATCTGGGCTCGGATCAGACCCTGAAACTGATGCAAACCGAATATATCTACCCCGCATCGGCGAATAGGATGTCGCCGAAGGAGTGGAATGAGGCTGGCAAGCCGCTGCTGCTTGACGCCGCCATCGCGCGCAAGAATAGTATCCTCGCAAAAGCCGGAAACGTGATCGATCCCGAGATCGACGCGATCATCCGCGCCAAATACAATATCCACTTCCAGTGAGGACGCTATGATTTCTGCCAACATGACCAAATTCTACATCAACGGCGCTTGGGTTCAGCCGAACTCTGCCGCCCGGATGGGCGTGGAAAACCCGGCAACCGAGGAAATCGTGGCCGAGGTGGCCTTGGGCAACCAGACCGATATTGATGCGGCGATTGCAGCGGCACGGGCGGCCTTTGATGCCTACACCGTCTGGCCGGTGCAAAAGCGCATCGACCTCGTGAAGCGGATTCTGGAGGTTTACAACTCCCGCTACGAAGATTTCGCGCAGGCGATGTCCACCGAAATGGGCGCACCGATTGAATGGGCGCGCGGTGCGCAGGCTTGGGCGGGGCAGGTGCATATCGAGGCGACCATCAAGGCCGCCGAGGAGATGGCGTGGGGATATTCGCGCGGCACCACCCGGATTGTGCATGAAGGCATCGGCGTTTGTGCTTTGATCACGCCATGGAACTGGCCGATGAACCAGATTGCCTGCAAGGTGGCACCTGCGCTGATCGCGGGATGTACAATGGTGCTGAAGCCGTCGGAAATCGCACCTTTGTCGGGCGTGTTGTTTGCGGAAGTCTGCCATGAGGCGGGCGTTCCTGCGGGCGTGTTCAACTTGGTGAACGGCACCGGGCCGGACGTCGGCGCGCGGATGTCGTCGCACCCCGAGGTCGATATGGTGTCGTTCACCGGATCGACCCGCGCGGGTACAGCGGTGGCGGCTGCGGCGGCCCCGACGGTGAAACGCGTGGCGCAGGAACTGGGTGGCAAATCCGCCAACATCATCCTGCCCTCGGCTGATATTGCCGCAGCCGTCGCCGCTGGTGTCAACGCGATCATGTCCAACACTGGCCAATCCTGCGACGCACCAACGCGGATGTTCGTGCAGCGCGACCAGCAGACTGCGGCGTTGGCGGTGGCGAAGGAAACCGCTGAGGCTTTGATCCCCGGCGATCCGACACTTGAGACCATCACGATGGGGCCGCTGATCTCGAAGACGCAATACGAGAAGGTGCAGCGCCTGATCCAAGCCGGGATTGATGAGGGGGCCACCTTGGTAACGGGCGGTTTGGGTCGTCCGGCGGGGTTGAACCGGGGCTGGTTCGTGCAGCCGACGATCTTCGGCGATGTGCAGAATGAGATGACGATTTCCAAAGAGGAAATCTTTGGCCCAGTGCTGGCGATCCTGCCCTATGACACGATTGATGACGCGGTGCGGATGGCCAATGATACGGTGTATGGTCTGGCCGCCTATATCGCTGGCCCGGTGGAGGATGCCAAACCCGTGGCGCGGCGTCTGCGCGCGGGCACGATCAACCTGAACTACCCGGATTGGGACACCTCGGCGCCCTTCGGCGGCTACAAGCAATCGGGCAACGGGCGCGAATATGCCGATTGGGGCATCCATGATTTCTGCGAGATCAAGGGCATCGTCGGCTACGGCGACTAAATCGGATTTCGCGCGAAATCCGTCCACGATTTTCGCGCGAAAATCGCCTATCGGCGGCTTAAGGGGAAATTATGCATTACGGATACATCGGCCTTGGAAATCTTGGGGCCGCCTGTGCGGGCTGTTTGCTGAAGGCGGGCTTTCAGGTCACGGTTTATGACCTGAACCCGGCCTTGGCAGCACCCTTGGTCGCGCAAGGCGCGCATCTCGCCAGCAGTGCCGAGGCATTGGCTGCGTCAGTCGATCATGTGATC
>JAYTVN010000044.1:0-3453 GCA_043743975.1 Cypionkella sp. | reverse complement strand
TCCTTGTGCTGATCGGCATCTGGATATTCTTCATGAACCGGATGCAGGGCGGCGGGCGTGGCGGGGCGATGGGCTTTGGCAAATCGCGCGCCAAGCTGCTGACCGAAAAGCAAGGCCGGGTGACGTTTGACGACGTGGCAGGCATTGACGAGGCGAAAGAGGAGCTGGAGGAGATCGTTGAATTCCTGCGCAATCCGCAGAAATTCTCGCGTCTTGGCGGCAAAATTCCGAAAGGCGCTTTGCTTGTGGGCCCTCCCGGCACCGGTAAGACCCTGCTGGCGCGGGCGATTGCGGGCGAGGCTGGCGTGCCGTTCTTCAGCATCTCGGGCTCGGATTTCGTTGAGATGTTTGTCGGTGTGGGTGCCTCCCGTGTCCGCGATATGTTTGAACAGGCGAAGAAAAACGCGCCCTGCATCGTGTTCATCGACGAGATCGACGCCGTGGGCCGCGCGCGTGGCGTTGGCGTCGGTGGTGGCAATGATGAACGCGAGCAGACCCTGAACCAGTTGCTTGTCGAGATGGATGGTTTTGACGCCAATGAAGGCGTGATCATTGTGGCCGCGACCAACCGGAAAGATGTTTTGGATCCCGCGCTACTGCGTCCGGGCCGGTTTGACCGTACCATCCATGTGCCGAATCCTGACATTAAGGGCCGTGAGAAAATCCTGTCGGTGCATGCGCGCAAAGTGCTGTCTGGCCCGGATGTGGACCTGCGGGTGATTGCGCGCGGTACGCCGGGGTTCTCAGGCGCAGACCTCGCGAACCTTGTGAACGAGGCGGCGCTGCTGGCCGCCCGCGTTGGTCGGCGCTTTGTCACCATGTCGGAATTCGAATCTGCCAAAGACAAAGTGATGATGGGGGCCGAGCGCCGCTCGATGGTGCTGACCGATGAGCAGAAAGAGCATACCGCCTATCATGAGGCGGGCCATGCGATTGTCGGCATGGCTTTGCCGAAATGTGATCCGGTTTACAAAGCCACAATCATCCCGCGCGGTGGCGCTTTGGGGATGGTTGTCAGCCTGCCGGAGATTGATCGGCTGAACTGGCACAAGGATGAGTGCAAGCAGAAGATTGCGATGACGATGGCCGGGAAAGCCGCCGAGATCATGAAATGGGGCGAGGATACCGTGTCGAACGGGCCGTCGGGGGATATCCAGCAAGCCTCGGGTCTGGCGCGCGCGATGGTGATGCGTTGGGGCATGTCGGATGCGGTGGGCAATATCGACTATGCCGAAGCGCATGAAGGCTATCAGGGCAAGACCGCCGGGCTTTCGGTGTCGGCTGAGACGAAAATGCTGATTGAACGTGAGGTCAAGCATCTGATCGACGAGGGCTATAATACCGCGCGCCGGATCCTGCTTGAGCAGGCCGAGGGCTTTGAGCGGTTGGCGAAGGGTCTGCTGGAATATGAAACCCTGACTGGCGAGGAGATTCGCAAAGTCGTTGCGGGCGATGTGCCAAGTGCGGTGGATGATGGCATGGGTGACGGGCCAAGCGGCGGCTCTGGCGTGATTGCGATCCCGAAAACCCGCGCGCGCAAGCCGAAAGTGGTGGAGCCGCCAGCGGCGCCGATGGGGCCCTCTGCGTGAGCGCAACCGACACAGACTGGAGCCCCGAGACCTACGCAAGGTTTCGGGGTTTGCGTTTGCGCCCCGCGCTGGACTTGCTGGCGCAGGTGGGGGAGTTGTCGGAAGGCGCGGTGGTGGACCTTGGCTGCGGCGATGGCGCGGTGGCCGAGACTTTGGCCGCGCGGTTTCCGGGGCGGGGGTTGCAGGGCGTCGATAGCTCGCAGGCCATGTTGGCCAAGGCGCGGGGCTTGGGGATTTATGCCAGCCTTGACGCCGTAGATATCGCGGGCTGGCGGCCTGATGCGCCGCCCGCACTGATCTTCTCAAACGCGGCGCTGCAATGGGTCGCTGACCATCCCAAATTGATGCCTCGTCTGGCGGGATACCTTGCGCCCGGTGGCGTGCTGGCGGTGCAGATGCCGCGGCAGTTCAAAGCCGCCTCGCATCGGTTTCTGCGCGATATTGCCGGGTCGATGTTCGCCGATCGCTTTGATTTCTCGCGCGAAACCTCGCCCTGCGCCAAGGCCGAGGAGTATCACGCGCTGCTGTCGCCCTTGGGCGTGGTCGAGGCTTGGGAAACCGAATATATCCAACGGCTTGAGCCCACCGCTGCGATGCATCCGGTGCGGGCCTTCACCGAAAGTACCGCGATGCGCCCGATCGCCGACAAGCTGTCACAGACGGAACTCGCCAGTTTCTGCGCCGCCTATGAGGCCAGCCTGTCCGCCGCCTATCCGCTGCAAAAGGATGGCGCGGTGTTGTTCCCGTTCAAACGGGTGTTTTTCACGTTAAAGGTCTGAGATGCCAGCACTTATCCCGACAGAGTTTTACGGCAGCATCACTTGGCTGGGCCGGGTGGCGGACCGCGATGCAGCGCTGGAAAGTGCGGCGCTGACCGAGATTTTCGCAGGTTTCGACGGCCCTGAGGGTGAGGCGCATGGTGGCATCAACCGCCCGGCGTGCAGCCGGGTGGCCGCGCTGTACAAACGCGACCATCCGATCCGCAACACACGGCAATTCGCGGTGATGGCGGCGGAGGATCTGGCGCAGATCGCGGCGAAGATGGGGCTGGACAGCCTTGACCCCGCGCTGCTCGGCACCAGCCTTGTGATCGCAGGCATCCCGGATTTCAGCCACCTGCCACCCTCCAGCCGCTTGCAGGCCGAAGGCGGCGCGACGCTGGTGGTCGATATGGAAAACCGCCCCTGCACCTTGCCCGCCCGCCCGATTGAGAACCGCCATGCGGGGTACGGCAAGCATTTCAAACCCGCCGCTCAAGGCCTGCGCGGCATCACCGCTTGGGTCGAGGCGGAGGGGATGCTGAAGGTCGGGGTGAAGATGCGGCTGTTCATCCCCGACCAGCCAGTTTGGGCGCATCTGGATCAGGCGAGACGCGGCTAAAGCGCAACGCGCGTGGCTTAAGCCTGCACAACCGCGATCAGGTGGCGGCTGCGGACCTGCGCTGATATGGAATGCGCGCTCCATAAGTGGAATTTTTCCTCCACCCGCCCCGCACTTTCCGATCGGAAACCTCGGCTGGCGAATTTGGATGGGAAGAAGTCGGAAAAGCGCGTTTGAATCGCCATTTTCTCCGCTATCACGTCGCCAACGGGACAGTCCGTGCCCCTTGGGAGAATGAAATGGCCTTCAAAACCGACATCGAGATTGCACGCGAAGCCAAGAAAAAGCCGATCCTTGAAATCGGGGCCAAGCTGGGCATCCCTGCCGAGCATCTGCTGCCCTACGGCCATGACAAGGCGAAGATCGGTCAGGATCTTATCAAGTCGCTGGCGGGCAAGCCTTCTGGCAAGCTGATTCTGGTTACCGCGATCAACCCGACCCCGGCGGGTGAGGGCAAGACGACGACCACGGTGGGTCTGGGTGA
>JAYTVN010000043.1:0-45383 GCA_043743975.1 Cypionkella sp. | reverse complement strand
CCGCCGGAGGCTCCCCCACCAAAGCCCGCACCAACGGGCCAGACCCCACGCCAAACTGCCCCCCGAAGGCGGTGGGGTGGGCGGGTGGGAACCGCCTGAGGGGGGCAGTCCCTCACGCGGCTGGCATGCGCGCCTCAACCATCCCGGCATACCAGCTCGATCCAAACGGAATCGCATTATCGTCAAAGTTATAGGCCGGATGATGCACCATCGCGGTGTCACCATTGCCGACAAAGATATAAGCCCCCGGCCGCTCCAGCAGCATAAAGCTGAAATCCTCCGCCCCCATCAACGGCGGCGTATCAGTATTCACCTGCCCCGACACCGCCCGCGCCACCTCTGCGGCAAACCCGGTATTCTCCACCGCATTCACCGTCACCGGATAGCCGCGGCTATAATCGACCACCGCCACCGCCCCCAAAGCCTGCGCCGTGCCCTCGGCAATCGCCTTCACCCGGCCCTCAACATAATCCTGCACGCCGAAATCCATCGTCCGCACCGTGCCCTTCATCTTCACCACCTGCGGGATCACATTATGCGCCGTTGAATCCGTCGCCACCGTGCAGACCGAGACCACCACCTGCTTCAACGGGTCCACACCCCTTGAGGCAATCGTCTGCAACGCCACGATGATATGCGCCGCGACCACCGTGGTATCAATGCAGTCATGCGGTTTGGCGGCATGGCCACCCTTCCCCGTCACCACAATCTCAAACTGATCCGCCGCCGCCATCATCGCCCCCGGCCTGATCGCAAAATGCCCCACCGGAATCCCCGGCATATTGTGCATGCCGTAAACTTCCTGAATGCCCCAACGGTCCATCATGCCCTCAGCGCACATCTCGCGCCCCCCGCCGCCACCTTCCTCCGCAGGCTGGAAGATCAACACCGCCGTCCCGTCAAAATTCCGAGTCTCCGCCAGATACTTAGCCGCCCCCAGCAGCATCGAGGTATGCCCGTCATGCCCACAAGCATGCATCTTCCTCGGCACTTTGCTGGCATAAGCCACCCCGGTCTGCTCGATGATCGGCAAAGCATCCATATCCGCGCGCAGCCCAATCACCCGCCCCGAGGTATCGGTTCTGCCTTTGATAACAACCACAACCCCGGTGCGCCCAATCCCCTCGGTCACCTCATCACAGCCAAACTCCCGGCACAGTTCGGCAACCCGCGAAGCCGTGCGATGCACCTCAAACAGCAATTCCGGGTTCTCGTGAAAATCCTGCCGCCATCCGGCGATCTCGGGCAGCATCTCGGAAAATCGGTTCTTCGGGGCCATGGCAGTTCTCCTTTGCACCATGATTTGATCAAAGCGCCCCCACCTGCAAGCCCTATCCGCGCGCCTCAACCATCCCCGCCAGCCAAGCCGCCCCATAAGGCAACCCCGCATCGTTGAACGCATAGGCGGGATGATGCAGCAAAGGCCCGTCGCCATTGCCAACAAACATGAACGCCCCCGGCAGCCGCAACAAAAACTCGGAAAAATCCTCCGACACCATCATCGGCGCGACATCACCCTCAACCGCCGCCGACAGCCGCCGCGCCACGTCCAACGCATACCCGGCACAACCCGCATCATTCACCGTCGCCGGCGCATCGCGCAGATAGTCCACCGTCGCCACCCCGCCATGCGCCGCAGCAATCCCCAAAACCACCGCCCGCAGCCGCGCCTCAACCAAATCCTGCACCGCAACCTCAAACGAGCGCACCGTCCCGGTCAGCACCACGCGCTCCGGCACCACACAGGCCCCAGACCCGTCACTGACGACAGTAGACACCGCCAACACCGCAGGCTTCAGCGGATCAACGTTCCGAGAAACCACCGTCTGCAATGCCACCAGCACATGCCCCGCGATCATCACCGGGTCGACCGCCAAATGAGGCTGCGCCGCATGGCCCCCGCGCCCCGAAATCTCAACCCGGAACATATCCGCCGCCGCCATAATCGGCCCCGGACGGCTGGCATAAGCCCCCACCGCCAGCCCCGGCATGTTGTGCAAGGCATAAACCTCATCCAGTGGATAACGCGCCAAAAACCCTTCGGCGATCATCGCGCGCGCCCCGCCGCCCGCCTCCTCGCCGGGCTGAAAGATCAGCACCGCTTGCCCCGCAAACGCCCGCGTCGCCGCCAGATATTTCGCCGCTGCCAGCAGCATCGCCGTGTGCCCGTCATGCCCGCAAGCATGCATCACCCTCGGCACTTCACTGGCAAACGCCACCCCAGAGGCTTCCAAAATCGGCAAAGCATCCATATCCGCCCGCAGACCAATCCGCCGCCCCGGCCCAGCACCGTTGATCACCGCCGCCACCCCGGTGCCACTCCAGCCGGTTTCCACCACATCGCAGCCAAAACCGCGCAGCAGTTCCGCCACCTTTGCCCCCGTCCGATGTTCGGCAAAACTCAACTCTGGATGCGCATGAAACTCCCGCCGCCACGCCACCGCTTCCGGTAAAAACGCCTCAATCGCCGCGATCATGCTTCACCCCATTCAGGAAAACTTCCGCCGCGCGTCCAGCGCCAGCCCCGTGCCGACCGAGCCAAGCATATCCCCGGTGGCAATCGCAACCCCCGGCAGCGCCGCCTGCACGCAGGCCCGCAAAATCGGCAAGCCAGACGAGCCCCCGGTCATAAACACAGTGCCAATATCGCCGACGCCGACACCCGCCTGCGACAGCACCGCCCCCAACCGCTCCGAAATCCGCTCCACCAAAGGCAACACCGCCGCCTCAAAACCCTCGCGCCGCAGCATCGGGTTCGGTCCGCCGGTCAGCGCAGAGATTTGCAACCGCACCACATCCTGATCGGAAAGCGCGATCTTCGCCGCCTCCACCGCCATCGCCACCGCATGACCCTGCCGCTCCGAAATCGCCTTCATCAACCGATCCAACAGCTCAGGCCGATCAATCTCGCGCCGAAACGCCTTCAGATCGGCAAGGCAGCGCTGGGTGTATAGCATGTTGATGCGGTGCCAGGTCGCCAAATCCAAGAAATAATGGTTCGGCATCAAGCCCTTGCCGTGCTTGGTCGTCGCTTTATAGCCCAGATGCGGCATCACCTCGGCCAGACTCAGAAACCGATCAAAATCCGTCCCCCCGACGCGAATACCGTCATTGGCCAGAATATCCCCAGCCCGATCCGCCGCCCGTGCCCGTTCCGGCGACACCCGCACGATGGAAAAGTCAGATGTGCCGCCGCCGATATCCACGATCAGCACCAGTTCTTCGCGCGCAATGCCCTGCTCATACTGCAACGCCGCCGCGATCGGTTCATACTGAAACGACACCTCGCGAAAAGCCAAAGCTTTCGCGATTTCCTCCAAAGCCGTCTGCGCCTTCAAATCCCCAGCGTCATCGCCATCAACGAAATGCACAGGCCGCCCCAACACCACCCGATCCGCCCCCGGCGCGTGTTGCCGCAACACCCCCACCATATGCCGCATAAAGCGCGTCAGAACCTCGCGGAACGACACCGCGCGGCTGCCCACCGCCGTGCGTTCATCAATCATCCCAGAGCCGAGCGTGCTTTTCAGCCCCCGCATCAGCCGCCCCTCATCACCGCGCAGGTAAGCCGCAATCGCGGCCCGGCCAAACTCCGGCGCACCACCGTCCTGCTCCCAAAACACCGCCGAGGGCAAAGTCACCGCCTGATCTTCCAAAGCGATCAGCCAAGCCCGCTCCGCATCCGCCAGCGAAACCGTCGAGTTCGAGGTGCCAAAGTCGATCCCACAAAACAGCGTCATAGCAGCCCCCGCGCATAGCAAAACGTGGCGTGTAGCCAGCCTGCTCGGCGATGTAAACCTTGGCTGTGAACCGATCTAAAGAATTTGACGCAGCCGCGCCTCTGGGCAAATCTGTGCCATCCGCAATGGTGAACAAAGAGCGCGCATCATGTCCTTTCGCCGACGCCCCACGCCATATCAGCCACGCATCACCCGACCAAAAGCGCCGCACCGCGCCCGGTTCCCAAAGATCGCTGGGATCAACTGGATATCATCAGCAAGGCCCTCGCGGGCGTGTTGATCCCGATCGTTCTGGGATATTCGGTCTATGCTTGGAACGCCAATCGAACCACGTCAGAGGCCGCCGCCAATGTTCAGCGCACACGCTCTGAAACCGCGACCAACATGCTCGCGGTCGCGGTTGGCATCCTGAAAAATCCCGTGCCGACCGACAAAGCGGGCAAAGCTTTGCGCGATTGGGCGATCACGGTGATGCGAAACCCGTCTGATCCGCCGCCGCTGACCGATGCCGCCGCAATAGACTTGGCAAGCGAGCCGCTGCCTGTGCTCGCAGCCACCTCCGGATCTGAGATCAACTGGTTTGATACCACAAAGCCGTTCACCTATATGCCGTTCACCGAGCGGCAAACCTCTGAGGCCGTCAGCAAAATCCTAGAGGAGTACTTCAAAAAACAACCCTATTCGGGCCTGCAAAACGCCCCCAAACCCTGCGTCACGCCGCCATGCCTTCGCTATGATTGGACGAAGCCCTATCCATATTTTTACGGCAATCCTTTTGATCCACCGAGCCCACCTGAACCGACAGAGCAGCCCCCCAAACCATGATGTGAAGGCTCCGCAGCAAAAGCTTAATAATGTCTGAAAGACATGATCTGAGTCATTGATATATCACAATATTTTTTTCCTGTCCACGCGTGGACAGACTCCATACCCCTAGCCCAAAATCGCCAGAACGTAATTTTCGGTCTCATCATACGGCGGCACCCCGCCATGTTTTTCCACCGCCAAGGGCCCGGCATTATAAGCGGCCAAAGCCAGCTTCCACGTCCCGAAGCGATCATACATCATCCGCAGATACCGCGCCCCGCCCTCAAGGTTCTCACCCGGATCGTTGATATCCACCCCCAACCGATCCGCCGTCCCCGGCATCAGCTGCGCAAGACCCGTGGCCCCCTTGACCGACACCGCCCCGGTATTCCAGCCACTTTCCTGCTGCACCAGCCGCAGGAATACATCCTCGGGCACGCCATGCTTGCGGGCGGCGGCCTTCGCGATCTCCAGATACTCGCCCTTATATTTGCCGCTGAACCGCTTCACCGGCGCATCCACGCCCGCCGCAGCCTCATCCTTGTGATAGTTCGGCTTCAGACGCTCTGACCCGCTGTAAACCACAGCCAAGCGACCGTCCAACAACGCCATCTGAGATTTCAGCGCGGCGGCGCGGCTTTTCTTGCCGCTCAGCTTCAGGCCCTCGGCCTCCACTGCCCCGCCCGCAGCAAAGGCCACGCCCGCTGCCACCACAACCCTTAAAACCAACGGCGTAAATCGCATGCCAACCCTGTCTTCAGCCTGACCAAATCTCGCGGCACTATAGCGAAGTTTGCATCAAGTTCCAGCGCCGTGATCGGACCCATCCAAGGTCGATCGGCAATCCCTTGCCGCACCCTCGCACGCTGCCCGGTTGCGGGGCCAGATGGGGCAGTCTATAGAATTTATTAACCACCTGTCACGATGCTGGCGGGGATGAACGGAATCAGGGAGACTAGGATGGCAGGCTCGGTCAACAAGGTGATCATCGTCGGAAATCTGGGCCGCGACCCGGAAGTGCGCAACTTCCCCAATGGCGGCAAAGTGGTGAACCTGCGCATCGCCACCTCGGAAACTTGGCGCGACAAGCAAAGCGGTGAGCGGAAAGAGCGTACAGAATGGCATTCTGTTGCGATTTTCAACGAAGCCTTGGGCAAGATCGCCGAGCAATATCTGCGCAAAGGCTCCACGGTTTATATCGAAGGCCAGTTGGAAACCCGCAAATGGCAGGACCAATCCGGCGCAGATCGCTACACCACCGAAGTCGTGCTGCGCCAGTTCCGGGGTGAGCTGACCCTGCTGGGCGGTCGGGATGGCGGCGGTTCGGGCGGTGGTGGCGGCGATGATGATCGTGGTCGCTATGAAGATCAGGGCGGCGGCGCGGGCGGTGGTGCATCCGGCGGCGGCTACAGCCGTGGCGGCAGCGGCGGCGGCGGTTACGGCGGCGGCGCATCCTCGGGTGGCAGTTCGGGCGGCGGACGTTCGGACATCGACGACGAAATCCCGTTCTGATCCCGCGATAACTTCGGATAACCTGCCCAATGACCAGCGCCGCGCGCAGTCGCGCCGTCGATGTCCTGAAGCTGATTTTGGCGTTCATGGTCGTCGGCATCCACGCCAATCCGTTCGCCCCCTTGGGGCGGACCGCGATCCTGTTGACCGGAGACGGTCTGTTCCGGCTGGGCGTGCCGATTTTCCTGCTGTTCAACGGCTATTTTCTGCACGCGGCGGTGATCAAACAACGCGGCTGGGGCTATGTGACACATGCAGCCCAACTTTATGCGCTGTGGATGCTACTCTATCTGCCGCTCTATTGGCCGCTGCTGGCCGCGCGGGGGCCTTGGCAGAACCTGCGCACCCTGCTGTTTGGCTACTGGCATCTGTGGTATCTGGCGGGCATGGTGATGGCGGCGGCGCTGGTGGTGGCGATTGCCCATTGGTCCAGCCGCGCCCTGATCTGGGTCACGGCTGCAAGCTTTCTCGGCGGGCTTGGCGTGACCTATGGCATGGCGTTTGATATGATCGCCCCCAACAAGGCGATCTTTTCCGACCCGCTGCTGGCCAACCGCAATCCGCTGCTGCTCTGCCTGCCCTATATGCTGGCGGGCTTTCTGATCGCGCGCGAAAGCCTTGTGGACCGCTTGCGCACCCCTTGGCTGCAAGCCGCAGCGCTGCTGGGCGTGGCACTGGTCTTGGTCGAATCGCTGCTGCTGGCGCGATTTTCGATCAAAGGCGTGGCGCATGACAACATGATCGCGCTGGGTTTGGCCGCCCCGGCGCTGATGCTGCTGGCGCTGAAAACCCCCGGCACTTTGGTGAGCCGGGTGCTGAGCGACTATGCCTCGGGGATCTACTTCATCCATGTCGCCTTTTGTGCGCTGCTGTTTCGGTTTACCGATTTCAGCCGTCCGGCGATTTATGCCTATGCCGTGGCGGGTTCGGTCCTGCTGACTTGGGGCATCCGGCAAACCGGCCTTGACCGCCGCCTGCTGTAATCGGCGAAAACATATTCCTGCACTGGACCTTTGCGCGGCATTCCCTATATAAACACTCAACTAACCGCGTGAGAATGCCATGAACCAGCCGCTTGACCAGATTGAGGGCGCCCCCCTGATCCGCCCGTCCTCCACCGAACATCCGCTTTATGAGCAGATCGTAGAGGCGTGCCGCACGGTCTATGACCCGGAAATCCCGGTGAATATCTATGATCTGGGTCTGGTCTATACCATTGATATTTCGTCCGAAAATACGGTCGAGATTCTGATGACCCTGACCGCCCCCGGCTGCCCGGTGGCGGGCGAGATGCCCGGCTGGGTGCAAGATGCGGTGGAACCCGTCGCGGGCGTAAAAGAGGTCAAGGTCGGCATGACCTTTGATCCGCCTTGGGGGATGGAGATGATGTCGGATGAGGCGCGGCTGGAACTCGGCTTCATGTGATGCCCCTGCGCGGGCCGTTGTGATCGGGGCCGCGCCATCGAACACCCTTGCGAGACGCCACCTGCCCGCCTATCTTTGCCGTATAGCTTAAAGGACCACCCCCATGTTCGGCATCCCCGGCAAAGCCGCCGTCACCCTGACCCCGATCGCCGCCAAGCAAATCGCGCGGCTGATGCAGAAGCAAGGCTCGACTGGCCTGCGCATCGGCATCAAGAAGGGCGGCTGCGCGGGTATGGAATACACCATGGATTACGTGGCTGAGGCCAATCCGATGGATGAAGTGGTGGAGCAGGACGGCGCACGGGTGTTGATCGCGCCGATGGCGCAGATGTTCCTGTTCGGCACCGAGATTGATTACGAGATGGATCTTTTGCAAGCAGGGTTCAAGTTCAACAACCCCAACGTGGCCGAGGCCTGCGGTTGCGGCGAAAGCATCAAATTCAAAGACGCCTGATCCGTTGCGGTTGTTGTGCTGACGGCACGCCGCCTGATCCCGGTGATCTGATCGCGCGGCTGACGCCGCAAGCCTTTTGAGCGCTTGCGCGCGGTGGGCGCGGGCTGCAGCGTTCGGGCCGGATGTGATGCGGCGTGCGGGCTGCGCTGTTGTCATCAGATTGAGTATTTTCAAAAGAGCAAGGCCAAGGGCTTTCCCTTGACCGCAGGCTTCGCTAACCCTTTCGTCGAACATTGGGAGGATGCGATGAAAAAGCTGGCTGCAGGTAACTGGAAAATGAACGGCAACCGCGCGGCTTTGGCCGAGGTTTCTGCGCTTCTGGCGGCGCATCCCGCCCCGGCCTGCGAGATGCTGCTGTGTCCGCCCGCCACGCTGTTGGCCGAGATGGCGGCTCTCGCGGCGGGGTCTGCCTTGCAGGTGGGGGGGCAAGATTGCCACCCGAAAGCCTCTGGTGCGCATACCGGCGATATTTCTGCCGTGATGCTGGTCGATACTGGTGCAAGCCATGTGATCTTGGGCCATTCCGAACGCCGTGCCGATCATGATGAAACCGATGCTTTGGTGCGGGCCAAGGCGGAAGCCGCCATCGCGGCGGGCCTGATCGCCGTGGTCTGTTTGGGCGAGACCGAAGCGCAGCGGGATGCGGGGGAAACGCTGGCGGTGATCGGCGCGCAACTGGATGGCTCGGTGCCCGCAACCGCGACCGCTGCGCAGTTGGTGCTGGCCTATGAGCCGGTCTGGGCGATCGGCACAGGCCGCACGCCGACAATCGCGCAGATCGCCGAGGTTCACAGCTTCCTGCGTGCCCGCCTGACCGCGCATATTGGGGCTGAGGCCGCCGGGGTGCGGCTGCTGTACGGCGGTTCGGTCAAGCCCTCGAATGCCGCCGAGATTTTCGCGGTGGCGGATGTCGATGGCGCATTGGTCGGTGGGGCCAGCCTGAAAGCCGTGGATTTCGGCGCGATTGTCGCCGCCCTCGCCGCAGCCTGACCTGCACGCGTCGCGGACGGATCAGCCCTTCCCGGCGCGCCCTGTTAGACCGATGCTATGAGCGTAGAAGCCAACACCCCCGCCAGCCCCGCCCCCAGCCTGCTGGGCGCAAATCTGATCTGCATGGCCTCGATGCTGATCTGGGCCGCAGGCCTGCCTGCCGCCGATTTCATCATCCCGCTGCTGCCTGCGGATCAGCTCAGCGCGTTGCGGATGGCCTTGGCCGCTTTGGCCCTGCTGCCGGTCTGGGCGCTGATGGAGGGGCCGGGTGCAGTGCTGCGCGTCAACTGGCTGAAGGGCATCGCCGTGGGCAGCCTGATCGGGCTGGGCGCGTGGTTTCTGATTCAGGGCCAAGCGCGCGGCGGAGCGGTGACGGCAGCGGTGATCTCGGCCACCCTGCCCGTGGTCGGCATCGCGTTGGAGGTGGTGCTGGATGGCCGCAAACTGACCCGCGCGCTGGTGCTTGGCCTGCTCTTGTCGCTGGCGGGCGGCATGATGGCGCTGGATTTCAAAGCCGGTGGTATGTCTATGGGGTTTGGCGCACTTTTGTGCTTCGGCTCGGTGCTGTCTTTCACCTTGGGCTCGCGTCTGACCGTCACCGCTTTTCCCGGCCTCTCGCCGATCGGTCGCACGGCGCTGACGGTTTCAGGGGCTGCGATTGCGGTCTCCCTCGTTGCCGCCATGGGCATCGCGGCAGGCACAGCACCACCGGATTTCAGCGCTTGGGGCTGGAAAGAAACCCTTGCCCTGCTGGCGTTCTCGGTCGGCTCGCTCGGTATCAGCCAACTGATGTGGATCATGTCGGTCGAGAAACTCGGCATCGGGCTGTCGGGCCTGCATATCAACGCCGCCCCGTTTTATGTGATGATCATCCTGTTCCTGATGGGCGGGCGCTGGGATTGGGGCCAAGCCGCCGCCGCTGGATTGGTCGCCATTGGCGTGCTGATCGCGCAAGGCATCATTCCGCTGGGGAGACGGGCATGAAAACCCTGCACCAATCACCGCTTGATCCCGCTTTCGTGCAAAACCCCTATCTGTTTTACGAAACCGCCCGCAGCTTTGGTCCCTTCTTCCACTGGGCCGAGTACGGCATGGCCTGCACCGGCAATGCAGCCGCCTCCAGCGCGATCTTCCGCGACCGCCGCTTTGGCCGCGAAGCCCCGGCGGAACTGGCACCGAAAATCCCCGACCACCTGAAACCGTTCTACGCGGTTGAAGCGCATTCGATGCTGGAATTAGAGCCGCCCCGCCACACCCGCCTGCGGGGTCTGGTGCTGCGCGCCTTCACCTCGCGCCGCATCGCCGCCTTGCAGCCGGAAATTGAAACCCTGACCCACCAGTTGATCGACGCTTTCCCGCAAGGCCCGTTCGATCTGCTGGCGCAGTTCGGCCAGAAACTGCCAGTGATCATCATTGCCCGCCTGCTCGGCGTGCCGGAAGCCATGTCCGATGACCTGTTGAAGTGGTCGAACGCCATGGTCGGCATGTATATGGCCGGACGCGACCGCGCCCGCGAAGACCGCGCGATTGCGGCGACGGAAAGCTTCGTCGCCTTCATGCGGCAATATGTCGAAGCCCGCCGCCAAGACCCGCGCGACGATCTGATCACTTCACTGATCGCCGCCGAAGAAGCGGGCGAGAAGCTGACCACCGATGAGTTGATCACCACCTGCATCCTTTTGCTGAACGCGGGGCATGAGGCCACCGTCCACACCATCGGCAACGGCGTGAAAGCCCTGCTGGAAACTGGGCATAGCGTCACCGCCGAAAATGCCGAAACCTGTATCGAAGAAATCCTGCGCTTCGATCCCGCGCTGCATATGTTCACCCGCTGGGCTTACGAAGACATTGAGGTGATGGGCCACAGCTTCCATCGCGGCGATCAGGTGGCGCTTTTGCTGGCCGCCGCCAACCGCGACCCCGGCCTTTGGGAGAACCCCGGCCAGTTCCAACCAAACCGCCCCGCTAAACCGCATGTCAGCTTCGGCGCAGGCCTGCATTTCTGCGTAGGCGCTCCCTTGGCGCGGCTGGAATTGCAAGCCGCCCTGCCGATCCTGCTCCAACGCCTGCCCAAGCTGCGGCTGGTAGAGGCCCCGGTCTACGGCGACGTGTATCACTTCCACGGACTGACCAAGCTGATGGTGCAGGGCTAAAACCCACGCGTAACCTAAAGTCTTGAAAACAAGATAAGGACCGCCGCTACCATCCCTGCCAAACCAATCTGACGGAGAATATTGCGTTGCTCGCTTCGATAGACCCGCAGATATTGCGGGTAATTTGTATGGTGCTCCCATTTTTTCAGACGAGGGTGGGTTTTCATGGGATGACCGTGCCATGGGGTCATATCGCCAAACAACTCTTTGCGAGCCTGCGCCAAAACCACGTGCGCTTTGGCTTCGGCCCAGACCACCACCGCTAGGAACACTATTAAAGCTAATCCGACCAGTATCCCTGAGATCACTATATGCACCAATGCGCCCCTACAGCGGCAACACAGTCGTCGCCTTGATCTCTTCCATGCTCAAAAGCGCGGTCACATTATAAATCTTCACTTCCGAAATCAGCGCCTGATAAAACGTATCATAGGCCCGCGCGTTCTTCACCCGCACCTTCAGGATATAGTCGATATCCCCCGCCAAGCGGTGCGCCTCCAACACTTCGGGACGGCTGCGCAGCACCTGCAAAAACTTGCGCTGCCAGTCGGCCTCATGCTCGGAAGTTCTGATCAGCACGAAGAAACACGCCTCCAACCCCAGACTTTCGGCATCGAGCAAAGCCGTCTGCTTCAGGATCACCCCTTGCTCGCGCATCCGCCGAATGCGGTTCCACACCGGGGTTTTCGACGACCCCACCTTGCGGGCGATTTCATCCAGAGACTGCTCGGCATCCTCTTGCAACTCGGCAAGAATTTTCCGATCCAACTCATCCAACTGGGCTGCCATTCGCCAGACACCTTGCTTTGCGGAAATTCATTCTATTCCGCAGCAGTATCGGAACATTTTTCCTTATCCGCAAGGGGGACTGGCGAAAACAGGGGAAAATATCCTATATTAGCAGAAGAAAATCTCTGATCCGCGCCGTGGTCTGTCCAGTCACCCTTGCAGGCCGCCGCGCGATCCTCTACCGCCTCGCCGCAACCACACCACAGCCCATGAGCCAAGGGAATTCAGCATGAGCCGCCCGTTTATCCCGAAAGTCGTCACCGCCAATGATCTGCGGGAAGGTGATGTGGTGTATCTCACCGCCGATGACCGCTGGTCGCGTCAGCATCATGAGGCCGAGTTGATCGAGGACGAAGCCCATGCGCAAATCCGTTTGCTGTTCGGTGCTGCCCAACGCAACGTGATCGTCGGCGCTTACCTCGCCGATGCCAAAGCTGGCCCGAACGGCCCGGAACCTGTGCATTTCCGCGAGGCGTTCCGCACCCGTGGCCCCTCCAACTATGCCCACGGCAAGCAAGTGGATCTCTACCATGTATAACTACTCCGACTTCGACGAATCCTTCGTGCGCGCCCGCGTCGCGCAGTTTTCCGATCAGGTGAGCCGCCGCTTGGATGGCTCGCTGACCGAGGATGAATTCCGCCCGCTGCGCCTGATGAACGGGCTCTATCTGCAACTGCACGCCTATATGCTGCGCGTCGCCATCCCCTATGGCACCCTGAACCCGACCCAGATGCGCCAACTCGCGCTGATCGCCGACACTTGGGATAAAGGCTACGGCCATTTCACCACAAGGCAGAACATCCAGTTCAACTGGCCGAAACTGCCCGACGTGCCCGCCATTCTTGGTGCTTTGGCCGATGTGGAAATGCACGCCATTCAAACCAGCGGCAACTGCGTGCGCAACGTCACCGCCGACCATTTCGCCGGCGCTGCCGCGGATGAGATCGAAGACCCCCGCCCCTATGCGGAACTCCTCCGCCAATGGTCCACCGACCACCCGGAGTTCCAATTCCTGCCGCGCAAGTTCAAGATCGCCATCACAGGCAGCCCGAACGACCGCGCCGTCACCAAAGCCCACGACATCGGCCTGCGCATGGTGCGCAATGCCGCTGGTGAGCCCGGCTTTGAAGTCATGGTCGGCGGCGGCCTTGGCCGCACCCCGATGATCGCCTTCACCGTGCGTGATTTCCTGCCCATCGCCGACCTGCTGCCTTACGTCGAGGCCGTGCTGTCGGTCTACAACGTGCTGGGCCGCCGCGATAACAAATACAAAGCCCGCATTAAGATCACCGTGCATGAGACTGGCCGGGAAGAGATTTCCCGGATGATCGAAGAACGCTTCTTGGAGACCCGCCTGCAATTTGGCGGTGCCGATCAGGTTTTGCTCGATGATATCCGCGCAGCCTTCGCCCCCCCAGCCTTCCGCAATGCGCCGACCGATACCTATGACGCTTTCTACAAAGCCGACCCCAGCTTCCGCGCTTGGGTCGATACCAACCTCGCGCAACACCGCAACGACCAATACGCCATCGTCACCATTTCGGTGAAAGCCCACGGCGAAACCCCCGGCGATGCGACCTCTGCCCAAATGCGCGTCATGGCGGACCTTGCGGGAAAATACGGCCACAACGACCTGCGCATCAGCCATGAGCAGAACGTCATCCTGCCGCATGTGCATAAATCCGACCTGCCAGCGGTTCATGCAGCCCTGACCCAAGCGGGCTTAGGGACCGCCAACGTTGGCCTGCTCAGCGATATCATCGCCTGCCCCGGCATGGATTATTGCGCCCTTGCCACCGCCCGCTCGATCCCGGTCGCGCAAGAAATCGCGCTGCGGTTTGAGGAACTCAAGCTCGAACACGATGTCGGCCCGCTGAAGATTAAGATCTCCGGCTGCATCAACGCCTGCGGTCACCACCATGTCGGCCATATCGGCATCCTCGGCCTCGACCGCGCGGGGGTGGAGAACTACCAGATCACGCTCGGCGGTGACGGCACGGAAACCGCCAGCATTGGCGAGAAAACCGGCCCCGGCTTCGCCTATGACGAAATCGTCCCCGCCATCGAACGCATCATCCGCGCTTATCTCGAAATCCGCGAGGATGACTCAGAAACCTTCCTGCAAACCTACCGTCGCGCCGGCTTTGCGCCGTTCAAATCCGCGCTTTATGGCGCCGAAGGCGGTCGCGATGCCGCGTGATTTCCCCGCAGGTTCGGTCGCCGAGCGCGTCACGGCGCTGAACGCCCGCTACAAACACCATGCCGCGACTTCGGTGCTGGAACATGCGCTGAAAGACGATGATCTGGGCCAAGTCGCCCTTGTTTCGTCTTTCGGCGCGGAATCGGTGGTTCTGCTGCACCTCGTCTCGGTGATCGCCCCGGAAACCCCGGTGCTGTTCATCGACACAAGGATGCTGTTCCAGGAAACCCTTGATTACCAACGTGAACTGGCCGAGAAACTCCACCTCTGCGACGTGCGCACCATCCGCGCTGCCCAGCCGCGTGTGCAGTTTGAAGACCCCGACAACACCCTGCACCAGTTCAACACCGATGCCTGCTGCGCCGTGCGCAAGGTCGAACCCCTGGAACGCGCCCTGACGCCGTTTGACGGCTGGATCACCGGACGCAAACGCTTCCAAGGCTCGACCCGGCAAGCGGTGGAGTTCTTCGAGGCCGAAGGCGATACCCGCATCAAGGTCAACCCGCTCGCCCATTGGGGCCGCGACGATCTGGAAGACTATATCGTCAACAACCGACTGCCGCGTCACCCGCTGGTGGCCCAAGGCTATCCCAGCATCGGCTGCGCGCCCTGCACCAGCAAAGTCGCCCCCGGCGAAGACCCCCGCTCGGGCCGCTGGCGCGGTCAGGACAAAACCGAATGCGGCATCCATTTCATCAATGGCAAAGCCGTCCCGATCAGAAAGGATAGTGCCGCATGAGCGTCCTCGTCACCGATCAGGGCTTTGCGCCCGCCCCCGAAGTCACTGCCGTCACCTTGGCCGATATCGCCAGCCACCACGGCACGGTCGATCTGCTGCACACCGATGCGCCCGAAGCCCTGCTGCCCTATCTCGCCGATCTCACCCTGATCCGCATCGCCTTCCCGGCGTTTTCGGATGGCCGCGCCTTCACCATCGGCCACCGCCTGCGCGCGCTTGGCTACAAAGGCCATCTGCGCGCCATGGGTCCGGTGATCGCCGATCAATACCCGATGGCACGCCGCACCGGCTTTGACGATGTGGAAATCCCCGATGACATGGCCGCTCGCCAGCCCGAAGCGCAATGGAAATTCCGCGCCGACTGGAAAGCGCACGACTATCAATCCCGCCTGCGCGCCTGAACCACCCCCCTTAAAGTTTTTGTTTACGCAAGCCTGAAAAACTTGTATGTATACGAACGAAATAACCGTGAGCACCGCATGCCCTCCTCTGCCGAAGCACCCGTTCTGTCGACCGTTGCCACAGCCAAACCGCACCTGCCCGACGCGCAAACCGTCACTGCGGTGAAGCATTGGACGGACCGTCTGTTTTCCTTCCGCGTCAGCCGCCCGAAAACCCTGCGCTTCCGCTCGGGTGAATTCGTGATGATCGGCCTGATGGGGGATACCGGCAAACCGCTGCTGCGCGCCTATTCCATCGCCTCGCCCGCATGGGATGAGGAGCTGGAATTCTACTCGATCAAAGTCCCAGACGGCCCGCTGACCTCAAAACTCCAGCACATCCAAGTCGGCGATGAGATCATCCTGCGCCCGAAGCCCGTCGGCACGCTTGTGCATGACGCGCTGCTGCCCGGCAAACGCCTGTGGCTGCTGTCAACCGGCACCGGTTTCGCCCCGTTCGCAAGTCTGCTGCGTGAGCCCGAAACCTACGAGAAATACGACCAAGTCATCATGATGCACACCTGCCGCGAGGTCGCTGAACTGGCTTACGGTCAGGCCCTCGTCGAAAGCCTCGCCGAAGACCCGCTGATCGGCGAGCTGGTGGGTGACAAACTGCGCTACTACCCCACCACCACCCGCGAGCCGTTTCACCATATGGGCCGCGTCACCGATAACCTCGCCTCTGGCAAGGTCTTCGCCGACCTCGGCCTGCCCACAATGAACCCCGAAGAAGACCGCGCCATGGTCTGCGGCAGCCTTGCGTTCAACGTCGATGTCAAAGCCATCCTCGAAGGTTTCGGCCTGCACGAAGGCGCCAATTCTGACCCGAAACAATTCGTGGTCGAAAAGGCCTTCGTCGGCGACGGCATCTGACAGGAAGCTATTTCAGACTGGCTTAAATATCCCCGCCGGAGGCTCCTTAGCTGATGGAGGATGCCTCCGGCGGGGATATTTAAGCCAGTCTGAAAGCCCAAGAGCCCACGCCCCTTGACTCTCCACGCAGATTGACTTATATATCAGTCAATCCGTATGGAGGCCACCATGAACATCCTCGCCTTTGCCGATCATTCCCTGTTCCAGCCCCGGCTGCTGGCCGAGGAATGGCTGACCACCCAAGATGAAATCGCCCGCACCGCTGGCCTTGGCCGCGACGCGATTGCGCGCAAGGATCGGCTGGCTTCGGCGAAAACCCAAACCCGGCTGCGCGAGATGGTGGAAATTATCAACCGTCTGACCCCCCGCTTCGGCTCCGGTCTGGTGGCCTATGCGTGGCTGCGCTCGGAACCGCTGCCCGGTTTCGGCGGCTTGACCCCCGCACGGCTGCTGCAAGATGGTAAAGCCTATGCGGTGATGGAGTATATTGACGCGGTGGATGCGGGCGGCTTTGCCTGATCCCTCGACCAGCTACCAAGGCCCGCTTTACCGCGCCCTGAACCCGATCTGGGCGCGCGACCCGTTGTCAGGTGAGGGCGCCAAACGCCACGGTGGCCGCTTTAACGCCAAAGGCCGCGCCGCCCTTTATACGGCGATGACGGTGATGGGCGCGGTGGCTGAGGCCAACCAGATCGGCCGCCCTTTCGAGCCTGTCACATTGGTCAGCTACGACGCCGATCTGACCCAGATCTTCGACAGCCTGAACCCCGCACATCTGGCGGCGCATCATATCACCGCCGCTGATCTTGCCGCCGATGATTGGCGCTTGCAGATGCTGGCACGCGGCAGCGCCACCGCACAAGACATCAGCGAAACCCTGATCGCTGCGGGCTATCACGGCCTGATCGCACCGTCTTTCGCCAAAGGCACCGCTGCAAATGCGCGCAATCTGGTGCTGTGGCACTGGCCCAATCTCAAGCTGATCGACACCGAGCACCGCCTGCAATGAAAAAGGCCGCGCTCGGGTTTCCCCGGCGCGGCCCCATTTGCCCGAAGGCGCAGATTACATGCCCAGTGCGGTTTTCACAGCAGCCAGAGCCTCAGCCACTTTCGCCGGGTCAGCCGCAGCTGCGTCAACGCCCGCTTTCAGCGTGGTTTTCAGCGCAGCATCCAAAGCCGATGCGTCGATCAAAGCATTGACCTTGGCTGCGTCAAAGTTTGCCGGATCCAAAGCTGCCATCGCATCGGTTGCAGCCGAAGTCATCGCGCCAGCAGCCTCTGTCGTCTCAGTCATAGCGCCAGCCGCCGCTTCGGTGGTTGCAGTGGTCGCTGCAGCAGCAGCGGTTGCAGCCGCAGCCGCTGCGTCATCAGCGGCCTTTTTGGTCGCCGCAGCCGCTTCTTCAGCCGCTTTGGCATCAGCCGGAGCCGTCGCTGCCGCTTCCTGAGCAGGCTTCATGCTGAACTGGTAATAGCCAGCACCCGCCAAAGCGATCAGCACGATGCCGATAAGGACGTTCTTGTTCATGTTCATTCTCCCAATACCGAGTACCCTTCGGTTAACCGACGCTATGACAGAATCGGCAGCAAAAGGAAAGACCTACGCAGCACCCAGCACCCCCTGCGGCCAAACCAAGCGCAAATCTAGCGGCTTTTCAGGTTGAAGCTTGGGCGTCACAAGACTATCTTGCGCCAGCTCATAACCATTCAAAGGACCACCACCATAGCCCGCAGACCTCACAATGCCCCGCCGCAACGCGAAACCGGCCCGCGCATCAACGATCGCATCCGGTCGCCCGAGATTCGCCTGATTGGCGCAGATGGGGAAAATGTCGGCGTCGTTACCCCCGCACGCGCGATGCAGATGGCCGAGGAAGCCGGGCTCGATCTGGTGGAAATCTCGCCAAACGCCGAGCCGCCGGTGTGTAAAATCATGGATTTCGGCAAGTTCAAGTATGAACAGCAGAAGCGTGAGGCCGAAGCCCGCAAGAAACAGCACATTATTGAGATCAAAGAGATCAAGTTCCGCCCCGGCACCGACACGCATGATTATGACGTGAAGATGCGCTCGGTGCTGAAATTCCTCGAAGAAGGCGACAAGGTGAAAGTCACCCTGCGCTTCTGCGGTCGGGAAATGGCGCACCAAGAGCTTGGTCTGGAACTGCTGCACCGAGTCGCAGCCGATGTCGGCGAGGCGGGCAAAATCGAATCGATGCCGCGCCTTGAAGGCCGTCAGATGGTGATGATGGTGACGCCGAAGTAAGGCGTTCCCGAAAATATGCGGAATTTGGGGGCCACTGGCCCCCTTTTTCATGCCCAAGCCGCTTCATGTCCAAGCCGCGCCGCAACCGACCGATGGATTGAACAAAGCGCCCCCCAATGGCCGCCTTGCCGAAACCTGCGAGGCCCGCACTTCGCACGGGCAGAAGCCTGCAATAGACAGACCGCATCACCTGCGCTACCGCTATGCGATCCGATGCAAAGGCGCAGGCGATGACGAGCCCCGATCCCAAAATAGAAGCCTTCTTTGACAAAGCCCCAGTCTGGCAAGCCGAGTTGAGCGCGCTCCGCGCCATTCTGCTGGGCTGCGGTCTGGAGGAAATCTTCAAATGGCGCGGCCCCTGCTATTGCTTTGAGGGCGGCAATGTCGCGACGCTCTGGGGCTTCAAAGACGCCTGCGTGCTGGGGTTTTTCAAAAGCGTCTTGCTGGCCGACCCAGAAGCCATCCTTGTGCCTCCCGGCGAAAACTCCCGCGCGGTGCGGATGGTGAAATTCACCACGCTGGATCAGATCACTACCGCCACCGCCACCCTAACCGCCTACACCGAAGCCGCCATCGCGCTGGAGAAATCCGGCGCGAAAGTCACCTTCGCCAAGGATGATCTGCCCTACCCCGAAGAACTGATCGCGGCGCTGGACGAAAACCCCGATCTGGCGCTGGCCTTTGATGCCCTGACGCCGGGGCGCAGACGCGGCTACCTTTTGCATTTCAACCAACCCAAAGCCTCCGCCACCAAATCCGCCCGCATCGAAAAACACAGCGCCCGGATACTCGACGGCAAGGGCATGCATGATCGGTAGGGCGGGGTTCACCCCGCCATTTTGAGATACCCGTAGCCCCCCCCAAAAAAAAGCCCCCCATGAAAGCCCCTGCCATGCCCTCACCTTCGATGAAAATCATCGGCATCCTCGGCGGCATGTCTGCGGCCTCAACGCAAACCTATTACCGCACACTTTGCGATCTGACGCGAACCCGCCTTGGCGGCCTACACTCGCCCGAACTGCTGATCCGCTCGATAGATTTCGCCCCGATTGCCGCCCTGCAAGCCAGCGGAGAGTGGAACGCGGCGGGCGACATCCTGAACGCTCATGCCCGCGCCCTGCAACGCGGGGGTGCCGAAATCCTGCTGCTGGCCACCAACACCATGCACAAACTGGCCGCGCCGATGATGGACGGTGTCACCATTCCCCTGCTGCACATCGCCGAGGCCACCGCCGCCCGCATCGCCCAAGCCGGGCTGAAACGCCCCGGCCTGATGGCCACCGCTTTCACCATGCAGGAAAGCTTCTACACCGACAAACTCCACGCCGCAGGCCTGACCCCGATCATCCCCGACACGGATGATCGCAGCGCCATCCACCGCATCATCTACGCCGAGTTGTGCCGCGACCTCATCACCCCTGAAAGTCGTAGCGCGTTCGAGTCCATCGCCGCCCGCCTGATCGCGCAAGGTGCCGATAGCCTGATCCTCGGCTGCACCGAAATCGGGATGCTTCTGAGCCAAACCAATGTCGCGGTCCCAGTGTTCGACACCACCTTGATCCATTGCGAAACCGCACTCGATCTGGCGCAAGTCTTAACAAATCCTTACCAGCCACCCACAAGCATCTGATAGTAAAACAATAAAAAAAGGTCCCGAGTTGGGACCACCCTAAACGCCCCTTAGAACCGCCGTCACCTCAGCCAAAATAGACACCGCAATCTCCCCCGGCCCCTGCGCCCCAATCGCGAGGCCCACCGGGGCATGTATCCGCCCGATCTCAGCCTCCGAAAACCCCGATGCCCGCAGCCGATCCAGCCGCGCCGCATGGGTCTTTCGTGACCCCAGACAGCCGAGATAAAAACACCCCGACCGCAGCGCCACCCCAATCGCCGGATCGTCCAGCTTCGGATCGTGGGTCAGCGTCACCACCGCCGTCCGCCCATCGAGCCCCAAGCCCAGCAGCGCCTCATCCGGCCAGTCCTCCAAGATCACCTCGCCCGGAAACCGCGCCGCCGTGGCAAAACTTTGCCTTGGGTCGACCAAGATCGGATCATACCCCGCCAGCCGCGCCATCGCGACCAAAGGCTGCGCCACATGCACCGCCCCCACCACGATCAACCGCAAGGGCGGGTTACAGGGCAGAATGAACTGCCCGTCTTCCACCCCCGCCTTATCCGCCCGCAAGCGCGCATCCACCGTAACCTCCGCCCCCAAAGCCACCAGCCTACGGCTCCAATCCCCCAAATCCACCACATAGCCCACCGCAACCCGCGCCACCCGCGCGGCCACCAACTCCTCCAGCAACCCCAACATCGGCCCGACAGGCTCCACCAGCACCCGGATCGTCCCCCCACAAGCCAACCCCGCCGAGAACGCCGTCTCATCCGCCACGCCGTAGCTGAGCAACCGAGGCACCCCGGCGGCAATCGCCTCCAAAGCCTCCAGCACCACCGCGCCCTCGACACAGCCGCCCGAGACCGAGCCCACCATCTCGCCCAAATCCGACACCGCCATCTGGCTGCCCGCCCGGCGCGGCGCCGAACCCCAGGTTTCCACCACCGTCGCCAAAGCGGCAGCTTTGCCCGCACGCGCCCAAGCGAGGGCGGCTTCGGGGATCAGATCATGGCTCATGCGAGGGCTCCTTTTCGCGCAACTTGCCGCAAACCGGGCCGCACCACCACCGCCAAAACGAAAAAGGCCCCGAGGTTTCCCCCGGGGCCTTTCACACAGCTCAAAGCTTACTTGCCGACCTTCAGCAGCGGCGTGATGATCCGCACCGCCACGCGACGATTGCGCTTTTCATCCTTCTGGGTGTCGATACGCAGCTCTGTCTCGCCATAGCCCTGAATGACCATGTTTTCCGGCGGGATGTCGAAATACTCGGTCAAAGCCAAAGCCACCGATTCCGCACGACGGTCCGACAAAGCAAGGTTCATCGCGGCCTTGCCGGTCGCATCGGTGTGACCTTCGATCAGGAAAATCTCGCCGGGGTTTTTATCCAGCATTTCCTGCATCAAGCTGCCCAGATCGGCGAGATCCGAGGCCTCATCCGCCGTGATCGCCGAAGACCCCGACTCGAAATTGACGTTGTCGACGTCAATCGTCGCGGCCAGCCAACGCACCTGCGGGATCTCACGGATCTGACGCAGGCTGAAGGTGCGGCCAATCTTCTCGATATCCCTGGCCGCCAGCGCCGCCTTCAGCGCGTAATCATCGTCCGAGGTCGAGATCACCACCCGGTTGGGCCGTGGCTTCGGCAGATCGCGCACGATCACCACCTGTTCCGGTTCCAGATCGTCGATCAGCACCAATTCGCGACCGCGATTGTCATATTGCGCGCGGCGCAGCACTCGGCCCGTGGCATCGCGGATCGTGACAATCTGGGTGCCATCAGCACGCTCAACGATCGAGCGGGTCGAGCCATCGCGGTAGGTTTCGGTGCGCACGTTCGAGCCGGGCTGACGCAGCACGGCATCGTCGTCTTTGTAGACCTGATAGGTGCCATCGGGCTTCAGCACCACAACCCGGTCGCCGGTGTTGGACACAACTTGCGAACCCTCACGGCCCCGGCGATCCTTGTTGTTGTCCTTGATGATCGCCCCGACCACCAAAGCGCCCAGCGCCACGAGGCCAACCTTTTCAAGATCCGACAGGCCGCTCTTTTTCTTCTTGTCCTTGCCCAGCATCGTTGGCGCTGCGGCAAATTCCTGTGTCGAAGACCGCACGCTGTCATTGGTCAGCATTTCTGTAACCGTTGCGACGGCATCTGCCGAAGGCGCTTGATCAGCGGGCTTTTCACCTTCCACGGGCGGAGTGGCCGTTGCCAAAGTGGCAGCAGCCCCCAGCGTGGCCGGATCAACGCCTTCTGGCTGCGCAAGCAGGTTGGTCAGGGTTTCCACCTCGGCCTCTGATGCGACCGGAGCGTCAACCGGCGGCGTATCGGGGTTCATCACCGGCGGTGAGGTTTTCAGGCCAGCTGAGGGATCAACCACGCTGCCATCCGCCTCAACCGCGATTTCCTTTTGCGCTTCGGCCAAGGATTTTTCCTGCTCGGCGGCCTGTGCTGTCGCTTCTTCTTCGGTCACAGCGGCACCCGTGGCAGGATCGACCACCAGAGTTTCCCCAGTTGCCGGATCGGTGACGGTGGCGGGCAGCACGGCGGGCTCATCCGTTGCGGTTGCATCAACCGAAGCAGGGTCGCTGCCATCTACCGGAGCGGTTTCGACGGTGGCATCCGCAGGCACCGCTTCTTCGGTCGCCGGGTCAGCGGGCGCTGCTTCGGTTGTCGTCTCCATTGGCACAGCATTGGGGTCATCAGCGGGTGCCGCTTCAGTCGCTTCCTGCGCCGGGGCGGTTTCGGCAGCCGCTTCAGCGTCAGCTTTTTCTTTCGCCTTCTTGGCTTTCACTTTGGCTTTTATTTTGGCTTTCAATGCGGCCTTTGCATCAGCATCCGCCTTCACCGAAGCATCTGCCTCCGTGGCAGCTTTCGCATCTGCGTCAGCTTGAGCCGCTGCATCCGCATCGGTCGCGGCTTTCGCATCGGCTTCGGCTTGCGCTGCGGCTTCTGCATCGGCAGCCGCTTTCGCGTCGGCCTCTGCCTGTGCGGCGGCTTCTGCTTGGGCTTGTGCGGCGGCATCTGCCTCAGCCTGCGCAGCGGCGGCGGCTTCAGCTTCGGCCTGCGCCGCTGCCTGCGCCTTGGCAGCGTCTTCCGCAATCCGCGCCGCAATCGCATTGGCCTGATCGACGAAAGCCGCCGGATCGCAAGCTGCGTCCGCCGTCGGTTCGCACAGCACCGTGCCGTCCACTGCCACCACAGCGCCGCTGTCGGTCAGCGTTTGCGCCATCAAAGGCCAAGGCTGCACGTTGAACATCGCCATCGACAGCGCCGTGGTGGTTCCAAGCATTCTTCTCATCGGTCGTCCTTTCAAAATCGCGTGGCGGCCAAGCATCGAAACTGAGTCCGAACCGGGTCGCCGCTATGGCATCAAAGCACAGGATGGGCGGTGATATGCGATATCAGCGGCTAAACCACAGGCCAAATTGGCAGGGTTTCAACGTGTTATCGGCTAGCAATCCTCCCAAACTGCCATCTCGCTTCACTGGCGCGCCAACCTCCTCAGCCCGGCGTCATCAGCCTAACTGAGGGTAACGCCGCCTACAGGCTGTGGTTCCCGATACCTTCCACAGAATCACCCCCGCCGCAGAGCCTGCACCCGGACGCGGTTTTGACCGTGTACCGCCTCATAGGGTTCAAAATAGCGCAGCGTGCCGTCTTTCAGCCAAGGCGCGATGATCTCCGCCATCGGGCGCGGATCATCTTCCTGCAAATGCCGGATATAATCCGCGGTCGCGGCCAACAACTCTGCCCCATAGCCGCCCTGCGCGATCACCTCCGCCGCGCCGTGATTGGGCAGCACCCAGTTTGGACCCAGCGCCTGCAGTCGGGCCAGATCGGCGAGGTGAATGTCGAACTCCTCCGGCGCGCCGACATAGGTCACGCAATCCTCGACCGTATCGCCCGCCAGCAGGATAGCCCGCTCCGGCAGCCACAACACCGTCGCATCATCCGAGTGGATATTGGCCTCGATCAACTCTACACGCTCACCGCCCAGATCAAGCGTCATCCGCCCCTCAAACACCTCATCCGGCAGGATCAGCGGATGGATCGCGGGTAGCCCATGATCGGTGCCCGCCTCAATCGCCGCCTGCCGCTGGGTCAGATGCGCCAGAGTGCGGGCATTGGCGATCACCTGACAGCCCGCAAAAGCCTCCGTCCCCGCGACATGATCCAGATGGTAATGCGACAGCACCACCCGGATTTCCGTCACCCCGCGCTGCGTTAACGTCTCCCGGATAAACCGGCCATGCGGCACCGAGACATGACTGTCATAGACAATCGCCTGCGCCCCCGCGATCAGCGCATAAGACGCGATGCCCAGTGACAGCGCGCCATCATCCACCCAGTTCGGCCCATCGGCAAAGCGGTGCCCCGCCACCCGGCCATCGTAAAACGCCAGTATCCCCGGATGCGGCTCGAATATCCGCAGGTGTGACAGCATCGAAATCCCCCCAAATTTGCGCCATGCTTGCCGCCGTCATGCCTACGCGTCAAGTTGCCCCTTTCCTTTGGTCATCCTCTCTGCCCAAATATCCCCGCCGGAGGCACGCAACGCCCCACCCTGCCGCAAAGGATCAGAATGCGCGCCACCGCCCTGCTTGGAGTGAAAAACGAAGGCGCGTTCCTGATCGAATGGCTGGCGCATCATCGCGCCTGTGGCTTTACGGATTTCCTCGTCTATTCCAACGATTGCGCCGATGGCACTGATCTGATGCTCGACCGCCTGTCCGCGATGGGCTGGTTGAGCCATATCCGCAATGACGGACCGCATCCTGAAGGCCCACAATGGGCGATGCTGAAAGCGGCGGATAAACATCCTATGGTTGCAAAGGCCGATTGGCTGCTGTTTTGCGACATCGACGAGTTTGTGAATATCCATATCGGCGACCGCAGCCTTTCGGCACTGCTAAAGGCTTTGCCCGAGGCCACCGCGATCCCGCTGACATGGCGGATGTTTGGCAATGCGGGGGTGATCGAAATTACCGATCAACCCGTCACCGAAACCTTCACCCGCGCCGCGCCCGCCAGCTTTGCATGGCCATGGCGCGCGCAGCTGTTCAAGACTTTGTTCCGCAATGACGGCACTTACCGCAAACTCGGCGTACACCGCCCGCGCAGCCCGGACCCAGCTCGCGCAGGCCAAGCCCGCTGGTTTGACGGCTCGGGCCGCCCGCTGCCCGCCGACTTACCGCAGGCACGGATCTTCTCGGACTACACACGCGACAACTACCAACTGGTGCAGTTGAACCACTACGCCTTGGGGTCGATGCAGAATTATCTGGTCAAGGCCGACCGCGGCCGCGCCAACCGCGACGCTTCGGGGTTTGACATGAGCTATTGGGTCGAGCGCAACTTCAGCGAGGTCGAAGACCGCTCGATCCTGAACCTGACCTCCGCCCCACTGCGCGCAGAGCTGATGGCCGATCCCATCCTCGGTCCGCTGCACCAGCAGGCCGTGGCGTGGCGGCAGGCGCGCTTTGAGACTCTGATGCAGCAAGAGCCGTGGCGCGCTTTGTTTGGCCGACTGTTGATGACGCCGCCGTCGCAGGCTTTACAACCGGAACGTGCACGCCATGTGCTGCAGCACGCACAAGTGGCCACGAAGCACGGCAGCTTGAAACAGTCTTAACTCAGTGTTCACAAAGCCCATGCTAGTTTGACCTGATCTTCGCTTGCCGTAACGCGCCAGAGGGCAGATTATGGTGCAACCCCACAGTGCCCCCCTGTTAAGCGTTCGACTGGATGTAAAATGACCGATTTTGCCGAGATTGCCGAGTTGCCGCAGCCCACGGACACCCTACCCGACCGCGATGCGTGGGAGCAGCGCATGGAAAAAGCGACCGAGGAGTCGGGCTATTTTCACAGTGTCGGCGACGCGCATTGGGCCTATTTCGCCGATGAAGGCACCACTTTGCTGGTCAGCTTTGAGACGATTGACGCCGTACTCGCCCGCCCCGATCAGATGCCTCTGGCCGATGCTCTGGCGCGCGCGCATGGCTGGTCGGTGCTGACGATCATCTCGGATGGAGACACTTGGTTTCGCGATCCGGCGGTTTATGGCTTCTTTGACCGTCAGGTCGATGACGCGTTTTTTGAAGATTTTGATCAGGTGCTGTTCTACGGCGCGGGCATGGCGGGCTATGCGGCCTGTGCCTTTGCCGTGACCGCACCCGGCGCGCAAGTGCTGGCGCTGAACCCGCGCGCCACGCTGGAACCTGCGCAAAGCCGCTGGGACCGCCGCGATCTTGCCGCCCGCAGGCTCGATTTCACTTCGCGCTATGGCTATGCGCCCGACATGCTGGAAGGTGCCGGGACAGCCGTGGTGATCCACGATCCCACCATTGCCGCCGAGGCGATGCACGCCAGCCTGTTCCGCGCGCCCTATATCACCCGCCTGTCGGCCCGGCACATGGGCGACACGCTGGAACCCGCGCTGATCGGCAGCGGTATTCTACCCGCTCTGGTTGATCAGGCGATGGCTGGGACTTTGACGGTGCACAGCTTTGCAGTGCTGTGGCGGGCGCGGCGGCACTACTCGCCCTATCTGCGCGCCCTCCTCGCCAAAACCGAAAACCTTGGGCGCACCAAACTGGCGATCATGCTCTGCCGCTCGGTCACCCACCGCCTGCGCGCGCCGAGCTTCGCACGGCGTCTGGCGAAATTGACCGAACGGATGGCGGGGGCTGAGGCGTAAGCCAAAAGGGACCGCGCATGCAAACTGCGTGGCGGCGTTTCAGACGCAGGTTGCCGCAGCGCTAATATTCCTCAGCCATCGCCTCAAGATCAGCGGTGCGCTGCTCGGTCAGGCGCGCGCGGCAGCCATAAATCACCATCGGCTCCGCCGATCCGCCATGCATTGCATAGCCCTCAGCGGCACAAGTGGCATCGCGAAACGTCACCCAAGCCCGCTGGCCATCGCGCAAATAATCCGCCGCCCCGCGCTGTGAGGCCTCAAGATCAGCGTCAATGCCCTGCATCAGCTTGCGCGCCACGCCATAAGCCGCGTTCAAATCCGCATCAGCGGCCAGCCAATCTTGCTCGGCGCAATAGGTCAGCTCAACCTGCGCCTCGGCATTGGCGCAATCGACATCCTGCGCCAGTGCGGGAAAAGCCGTCAGCGCCACAACACATCCCAACCACGCCAACCGCATCGACTTCCCCCCATCGCGGGCTTGGCCTTAGCCGCCCGTCACCTTACGCTGCAAGCGCTTGGCATTGGCGCGGGTTTTCGCCCGCACCGGCTGCATCGCCGCCATCGCCATCTCGGAAAGGTTACCGCCCGCCATGCCACTGCGCAACGCAGCATGTGCCGAATCCATTCCCGCCGACAGCTTTTCCGACAGCATCCTGTCGGTTTCCGTTTCCGACATCGGCCAGGGCCCGGCCATGCCCGCCAGCCGCATCCCGATCACCATCTGCGATTCCGCCATGATCTGACTCGCCTCCAGCGCCGGAGCGATAAAATCCATCGGGGTCATCAGCTTCATTGTGTTCTCCTAAACAGGTTGTCGCAAGCTTGTAGCCCTATGCTGCGCCGCAGCAAGGGCTTTTACGCAGCACCTCCCTGCGCAGGCGGCATAGCCGCGAAACAACACCGCCAGTTGTCGCAAACCTGCGCCACTTCCCCCCTAGAGAATCACTGGGGCCTGCGCTATCTGGGTCGCCATGACACAAAGCCTCACGCTTCGCCGCCCCGATGACTGGCACCTGCACCTGCGCGATGGCGCGATGCTGCAAGGGGTGCTGCCCGAAACCGCGCGGCATTTCGCCCGCGCGCTGATCATGCCCAATCTGGTGCCGCCGGTGGTGACGGGCGCGCAGGCGCAGGCCTACCGGGATCGCATCCTCGCCGCCTTGCCTGCGGGGTCAAGCTTCCAGCCACTGATGACTTTGTATCTGACCGAAGGCACTGATGCCGCCGATGTGGCCGCTGCGGCCGCCTCGGGTCTGGTGAAAGCGGTGAAGCTCTATCCCGCCGGGGCCACCACCAACTCGCATTCCGGCGTGGCGGATTTCTCGAAAGTCCAAGCTGTGCTGGAGAAGATGGCCGAGATCGGCCTGCCTCTGTGCCTGCACGGCGAAGTCACTGATCCGTCCGTGGATATCTTCGACCGCGAGGCTGTGTTCATCGACACCATCCTCGATCCCCTGCGCCGCCGCATCAGTGGCCTGCGTGTGGTGATGGAGCATATCACCACCGAGGAAGGCGTGGCCTACGCCCGCGCCGGTGGCGATGATCTGGCCGCGACGATCACCACGCATCACCTGATCATCAACCGCAACCACATCCTCGCCGGCGGCATCAAACCGCATTACTACTGCCTGCCCGTCGCCAAACGCGAAAAACACCGCCTCGCCTTGCGCAAAGCGGCCATCTCTGGCGAAGCCCGTTTCCTGCTTGGCACTGATAGCGCCCCGCATGTCGATGCGCTGAAAGAACACGCCTGCGGCTGTGCCGGCTGCTTCACCGCCACCAACACCATGCCGCTCTTGGCGCATGTCTTTGAAGAAGAAGCCGCCCTGCATCATCTAGAGGCCTTCGCGTCGCTGAACGGCCCCGCCTTCTACCGCCTGCCCGTCAACGAAGGCCACATCACCCTCGTCAAACACGAACAACCGCAAAGCTTCCCCGAGAAAATCCTCACCGAAGCTGGCCCCGTCACCGTCTTCAACCCCGGCTTCCCCGTGCATTGGCACGTCGAGGCCTAAGCTTACCCAATTTCACATTGGTCTAAATATCCCCGCCGGAGGCTCCTGCCCGTTCGGTTGAACGCTCCGCGGGGCGTATTTAGGCCAAGATGAAGCCCAAAAAGGAACCGCCGATGATCCCGACCAGCTTCCCCCCGCGTGAAGAAATCGCCCGCCTGACCGCCCGCGCCCTGCTGGAAATCAAGGCGGTGCATTTCAACGCCGAAACCCCGTTCACCCTCGCCTCTGGCCTGCCCAGCCCAACCTATATCGACTGCCGCAAGCTGATCTCTTACCCCCGCATCCGCGCCACTTTGATGGATTTCCTGACCGTCACCGTGATGCGCGACGCAGGCTTTGAGGCGTTTGACAACATCGCAGGCGGTGAAACCGCAGGCATACCGTTCGGCGCTTGGGTGGCCGAGCGTTTGGCCCTGCCAATGACCTATGTGCGCAAGAAACCCAAAGGTTACGGTCGCAACGCCCGTATCGAAGGCCAAATGACCGAAGGCCAGCGCGTGCTGCTGGTGGAAGACCTGACCACCGACGGCGGCTCCAAACTGTCCTTCGTCGATGCCATCCGCGAGACCGGTGCCACCTGCGCCCATACGGCGGTGATCTTTTACTACGGAATCTTCCCCGAAACCACGCAGCGCCTTGCCGATCATGGAGTCGCCCTGCATCACCTTTGCACTTGGTGGGACGTGCTGGCCGAGGCCCGCGCGCAAGGCAGCTTCGATGCCAAAACCTTGGCCGAAGTCGAAACATTCCTGCACGACCCCCGCGCTTGGCAAGCTGCCCGCTCCGCAAAATAGCATCAAGATTTTCCGGGGGCGACTCGGTGGACGATTTGTGAACAACTCCGCCCAAACTGGCGGTACTTGGTGGATTGCACCCCCAAGCGCCGCAAGATGTGGTAGTATTGCGCTGATAAACGCGACTCAACGCTGACTTATCTACAGAGATATGCCTGCCTATCGCGGCGGGCCAATTTGGGGCAATAACGCCCCCTTGCCCGGTATGTCTGGGTCAGATCACGAGGCAGACTATGAACGAACTCGCTACCCTCCGACAAATGCCGCCCGCCCTTGCCGCCGCCCCGGAAACCGAGGCGCTGCCGCATAACATCGAGGCGGAGCAGCAGCTTTTGGGCGCGATCCTGACCAACAACGATGTCTATGACCGCATCGCATCTTTGGTGAAGCCCGAGCATTTCTTCGATCCCGTCCACCAGCGTATCTTTGAGCGCAGCGCCGCCCGCATCCAGAAAAACGCCCTTGTCTCGCCCGTCACTCTGAAAATCTACTTTGAGGAGGATGAAGGCCTGAAGGAACTCGGCGGGGCGTCTTACCTTGTCCGCCTCGCCGGGGCAGCGATCTCGTCTTATGCCGCGCGCGATTATGCGCAGATGATCTACGATCTCGCCGTGCGCCGCGAACTGATGTCCCTTGGCCGCGATCTCACCGCCAAAGCCGCCAAGGTTGAGATTGATTCCGAACCGAAAGACCAGATCATCGAGGCCGAACAGCGGCTTTACAAACTCGGCGAACAAGGTGTCGCCGAGCGCGGCTTCCAATCCTTCCTGAAAGCCGTGACCGAAGCCGTCAACGTCGCCAACGCCGCTTACCAACGTGGCGGCGGCTTGGCGGGCATCTCCACCGGCCTCGTCGATCTCGACAAAAAACTCGGCGGCTTGCACGCCTCTGACCTGCTGATCCTCGCCGGTCGCCCCTCCATGGGCAAAACCTCGCTCGCCACCAACATCGCCTTCAACATCGCCAAAGCCTATAAACGCGGCCGCACCCATGACGGCCATGAGGGCGCGGTCGAAGGTGGCGTCGTCGGCTTCTTCAGCCTTGAGATGAGCTCTGAACAACTCGCCGCCCGTATCCTCTCTGAGGCCTCCGAAGTCCCCTCCGAGCAAATCCGCCGCGGCGATATGCAGGAATTTGAGTTCCGCAAATTCGTCGAGGCGGCGAAATCGCTGGAATCCTGCCCGCTCTATATCGACGACACCCCCGCCCTGCCGATCAGCCAAGTCGCCGCCCGCGCGCGTCGGCTGAAACGCACGCATGGCCTTGATGTGCTGATCATCGACTATTTGCAGCTGCTGAAAGGCACCGGAAAGGGCGACAACCGGGTGCAGGAAGTCTCGGAAATCACCCAAGGCCTGAAGGCCATCGCCAAGGAACTCAACATCCCGGTGATTGCGCTGTCGCAGCTGTCCCGCCAAGTCGAATCCCGCGAAGACAAGCGCCCGCAACTGTCCGATCTGCGCGAATCCGGCTCGATCGAGCAGGACGCTGATGTGGTGATGTTCGTCTACCGCGATGAATATTATAAAGAACGCGAAAAGCCGGGCGATCATGAGCTGGAGAAAATCGCCCAGTGGCAAGTTGTCATGGAACAGGTGCGCGGCAAAGCCGAAGTCATCATCGGCAAACAGCGCCATGGGCCCATCGGCTCGGTGGAACTGTCGTTTGAGGGTCGCTTCACCCGCTTCGGCAACCTCGCAAAGCAATGGCAAGGCTCAGGTCCCGGTGACGACGTGGGCTTCTAAGCCAGGACAAAACCACCGCGCCCTCGCCAATTTCACCTTGGCCCAAATACTCCCGCCGGAGGCTCCCCAGCACGATGCGCGGTGATCTCGACGCCGATAATTTCACATTGGCGCAAATATCCCCGCCGGAGGCGCAGGCCAGCCCCACGCGCCCCGCCGCCCGCCCCTCCCCCGGCAGCGCGGTCGGGTGCCCCCTCGATGGGGGCCGAGACCGCCCCCGGTCCCAGATCACCCCCCCCGGATCGGATCGCGCAACAGCCGCAGCCCATTCAGCACCACCGCCATCGCGCCCAACGCGAAACGAAGGTTCAGCTGGATCACCCGTGCGATCTGCCGCGCCAGCCGATGAGCCAGCGCCAACCGCCCCATATCGTCGGACAACAAGGCCATGTCGGCGGCCTGCAATACCACCTCACTGCCCGCAACCTCCATCGCAATGCCAACATCCGCCCGCACCAACACCGCCCTCGCAACCTCCACTTGGCTGTCATCCCCGCGCAACCGCAGCGCCGTATCGGGGCGCAGCGCCATCAACGCCGCGCCCGCCCCATAGCGCGATGCTTCCTCCCCAACAGCGAGAACAGCGCCAGCAAGACCGCGCCTTCCAGCACCGCCCCACCATCTACAGATCAATGTCGAGGCACCTTCGCGGAACAGCTCCCGCAATGCAACTCGCCCCGCCAGAACGCCTCCGACCCTGTCAGCCCCATCGGCAGCAGATCACAATCTTGCCCATGCTGGTGGCCTTCCCCATCGCGGCCTTCCCCAGCACATCCATTGCCGCCGCCGCGTCAGCCATGTCCCCCCGCAGCAATGCTGCCTGCCCCCGCTCCGCAGCGCCGCGCGGTCAGGCTTGCTGTGTCATAGGCAGTTTCCGGTTCCCCAAGCCTGAACCGATCCAAAGCCCCGCCCAAACAGCCTTGCCCCTTGGCAAGCCCGAGAGCAACCGTCAGCATGTCGCAACACAATGGCGCGAGGCAGCGATGGATCTGGGACTGCAAGACAAAGTGGTGATCGTCACCGGCGGCGGGGCAGGCATCGGTGCTGCGATCAGCCAGACCCTCGCCGAAGAAGGCGCGATCCCGGTCATCTTCGCCCGCCGGGCTCCGCCCGAAGCGCTTCTCGCAGAACTCAAGGTCCTCAGCCCCAAGTCCGGCTGGCTGCAAGCCGATCTGTCGCATGACGCAGACTGTCGCCGCGCCGTCGCTCAAGCGCAAAGCCAATGGGGCCAGATCTACGGCTTGGTGAACAACGCGGGCGCCAATGATAGCCTCAGCCTTGATGCCCCACCCGAAGCCTTCCGCGCCTCACTCGACCAGAACCTGCTGCATTACTACACCCTCGCCCATCTGCTGCAGGCCGACCTCAAGGCCAGCGCTGGGGCCATCGTCAACATCGCCTCGAAAACCGCCGTCACCGGACAAGGAGGCACCTCCGCCTATGTTGCCGCCAAAGCCGCACAACTCGGCCTGACCCGCGAATGGGCGGCGGCGCTCGCCCCGTGGGGCGTGCGCGTGAACGCGGTGATCCCCGCCGAAGTGCTGACCCCGATGTACGAGGCGTGGCTGCAAAGCTTCCCCGACCCCACCGCGCAAAAAGCCCAAATCACCGCCCGCATCCCCTTGGGTCAACGCATGACCGAAGCGCGCGAGATTGCCGCCACCACGGTCTTCGCGCTCTCCCCCCGCGCCGCCCACACCACCGGCCAATGGCTGTTTGTTGACGGCGGCTACACCCACCTCGACCGCGCCATCGGCACCTGATCCCAGAACCCCCTCACTTCCCTACCAAGTTGCTCTTTCCAAAATACTCCCGCCGGAGGCTGCTCCCGCTTCAAAAGACCCCGCGTATCCAGCAAATCCCCGCGACAGCAGCGGTCGAGCGGGGCCTCGATGGCCCCCGAGACCGCACCCGTATCACGCCCATAGAAGAATTCCCCCTTGACCCCGCGCGCGGCCCTGTCAAAACCATCGCATGTCTACAGCAACCCTCTCCATCGACCTCGACGCCATCGCCGCCAACTGGCGTGCCTTGGATAAAGCCTCCGCTTCGGGGGTGCAGACCGCTGCGGTGGTCAAAGCCGACGCTTACGGCCTTGGCATCACCCGAGTTGCCCGTGCCCTTGCCCAAGCAGGCGCGCGCCGCTTCTTCGTGGCGGTTGCCGAGGAAGGCGCGACCTTGCGGCAGGTCCTCGGCCCGGGCCCGCAGATTTGCATCCTGTCCGGCCATATGGGCGGCGACACCGATATGATCGGCGATCTTGACCTGACGCCGATGCTCAACAGTCTCGATCAAGTCACCCGCCATCTCGAATCACTACCCGGTCATGCCTTTGGCGTTCAGTTGGATACTGGCATGAACCGCCTCGGAATGGAGGAACCCGAATGGGAGGCGATTGCCCCCTTCGTGCTCGAAGCAGGCCCCGAACTCTTGATGTCGCATCTCGCCTGCGCCGACGATCCCGACCACGGGTTGAATGAAACCCAACTCGCCACCTTCCTCGCCATGACCAACGGCACCGGCGTGCCGCGCTCGCTCGCGGCCACCGGCGGCATCCTGCTTGGACCGAAGTATCACTTCGATCTGACCCGCCCCGGTATCGGCCTCTTCGGTGGCCGCCCTTATGAGGCCGCCCGCCCGGCTGTGACCCTGTCCTTGCCGATCATCCAGACCCGCGATGTCGCCCCCGGCGAGGCTGTCGGCTATTCCTGTGCCTGGATCGCCGAAGCGCCCTCGGTCGTCGCCACCGTCTCGGCGGGCTATGCCGACGGTTTGCCGCGCACGCTGTCGAACAACGCCGTGCTGTGGGATGGTGATACGCCCTGCCCGCTGATTGGCCGGGTGTCGATGGATCTGATCACCGTCGATATCAGCCACCTGCCCCAAATCCCGCGTTCTCTCGACATCATCGGCCCCAACCAAACCGTCGATGAACTGGCCGAGATCGCGGGCACCATCGGTTATGAAATCCTCACCAGCCTTAGCCCCCGCTACATCCGCCGCTATTACGAGGGCACCGCGTGAGCCTGCTTGCCCTGCCCGCCTCCGGCCTCGCCAGCCTTGGCCGCGCCACCTTCAACGCCCTAGCCGCCGTGGGTCGCATCGCGATCTACGCCGCCCTGACCCTGTTCCATATCATCCGCCCGCCGTTCTACCGCCGCGAATTCCTCACCGCTTTGATGCAGGTCGGCTGGTTGTCGCTACCCGTCGTCGGCCTCACCGCGATCTTCACCGGCGGCGCGCTTGCCCTGCAAATCTACGCCGGCGGCCAACGCTTTTCGGCTGAGGCCGTGGTGCCACAAATCGTCGCCATCGGCATGGTGCGCGAGCTTGGCCCGGTGCTGGTCGGCCTGATGATCGCCGCCCGCGTCACCTCCTCCATCGCCGCCGAAATCGCCACGATGAAAGTCACCGAGCAGATCGACGCCCTCACCACGCTGTCGACCAACCCGATGAAATACCTCACCGTTCCGCGCGTGCTGGCAGGCTTTCTGACCGTGCCGCTGCTGGTGGGTGTCGGCGATATCATCGGCATCATGGGCGGCTTTCTGGTCTCGACCGAGCAGTTGGGCTTCAACCGCGCCAGCTATATCAAGAACACCGTCGATTTCCTGCAAACCCCAGATGTGGTGTCCTCGCTGATCAAGGGCGCGGTGTTCGGCTTCATCGCCACGCTGATCGGTTGCTATTACGGCATGAACTCCGGTCGCGGCGCGCAGGGCGTGGGTGGGGCCACCAAAAACGCCGTTGCCACTGCCTCGATCCTGATCTTGGCCGCCAACTTTGTGCTGACCTCGGTGATGTTCGGATCATGATAGAGCTTTCCCGCGTCGCCAAAGCCTTCGGCAAAAACCACGTCCTGCGCGGCGTCAATCTGACCATCCCGCGCGGGCAGAGCATGGTGGTGATCGGTGGTTCCGGCACCGGGAAATCCGTGCTGCTGAAGTCGATCCTTGGCCTTGTCACCCCGGATTCCGGTCGCATCACGCTGGACGGCGCGGATGTGCGCGAGGCCAATCGCGATGCTTTCCTCGCCCGCTTCGGCATGTTGTTCCAAGGCGGTGCCCTGTTTGACAGCCTCAAAGTCTGGGAAAACGTTGCTTTCCGCCTGATGCGGGGTGCGACGAAACTGCCGAAGGATGAGGCCCGCGCCATCGCCATCGAAAAACTGCGCCGCGTTGGCCTGAAGCCTGAGGTCGCAGACCTGTTCCCCGGTGAACTTTCCGGCGGGATGCAAAAACGCGTCGGCCTCGCCCGCGCCATTGCAGCGGAACCCGAGATCATCTTCTTTGATGAGCCGACCACCGGCCTCGACCCCATTATGTCCGGCGTGATCAACGCTTTGATCCGTGAGATTGTCACCGAAATGGGCGCCACCGCGATGACGATCACCCATGACATGTCCTCGGTCCGCGCCATCGCCGACCGGGTGGCGATGCTGCATGATGGGCTGATCCGCTGGACCGGTCCAGTGGCCGATATGGATCAAGCCGACGATCCCTATCTGCAACAATTCATCCATGGCCGTGCCGAAGGCCCGATCGAATCTGTGCGATGAGCAGGCTGCCGCGATGACCGAACCGCTGACCCTCGCCGCGCAACTGATCGCACTGTTCGAGCGCCCCCTGCCCGTCCTTGCCATTACCCTGCTGCCCACGACCATCGCCATCGCGGGCATCGCCAGCCTGAACGCGCGCTCGGATGATCGGATTCTGGCGTGGGTCCAAGTGATCACCAGCATTGCTTTGACGCTCTGGATGCTGGCCCCTTGGCACCCGACCGACCCGGACCTTCTCGGCATGAACCGCTCGATGACTTTGTTCACCTTTGGCTATGTGCTGCAAGATTGGCTGCGCGAGGCGTGGCGCTCGGGCCTGCATCCCCGCTGGGCGCATCTGTTGGTGATTCTCTGTGCGGCACTGGTGATTGCGGCGCTGGCTTTTACCGCGCTTTCGGCCTAACCCGCGCCAATTTCCCGCGCAGGTTGCAGCACTGTTTCCCAATCAGAAACAACCGTGGTTATCCCCCAAGCTTTGATCGCTAACTCCCTGCGATTTAAGCAAAATGTTTGCAAAAACTGTGGTAATTCGGAAAGATATTGCCCAGAGGCGCGCGGGCCAAAGCCCAACCGCTGTGCGGGTGTTGGGGGTAATCATGGCGGTGAATTGGCGCGAGACGGCGCAAGCGGCGCGCATCGTGGTGCAAACCGGGGCGCAGGGGCTGATCGTGGCGCTGGCTTTAGTGCTGATTGCCGCCAGTCTCGCGGCCGCCTTTGGCCTCTTGCCTTGGCCGCAAATTGCGTTGTTCTTCGGCGGCGCGGCCCTGCCCAATGCGGGGATGTGGCTGCAACTCGGCCTGACCCTGCTCTTGATCCTGATGACCTTCTACCTGCCCGCCAACACCCGCATGGCCCGGCTGGAGCGCAGCCATCGCAGCTTTGCCATCGGTATGGATGATGTCGCGCAAGCCTATCGCCAAGCCCATGCCGCCGACCGCGCCGGGGTCTTCGCACTGTCCGCCGAATTTGAATCGATGCGCACCCGGATGGAGCATCTGCGCCAGCACCCCGATTTCCAGCATCTCGAACCCGAACTCTTGCAACTCGCCGCCCAGATGAGCCTTGAGACCCGCGATCTGGCGCAGGTCTATTCCGACATCAAAGTCGCCCGCGCCAAAAGCTTCCTGCAACAGCGGCAAGAAGAAGTGCAGCACCTGACCGACCGTTTGGCCATCGCACGCCGCACCTGTGACGAGCTCCGCCGCTGGATGGGCGATGTGCAGGCCGAGGAAATGCAGGCGCAAAAGCAGATGAAACGGCTGGAGGCTGATCTGAAGGAAATCCTGCCGACCTTGGGCTGTGATTTCGATCTCGACGATCACCGTGACGCCAATGTGGTCGCTTTGCCGAAACCCGGCAAATAGCGCCCCTTGCGCAGCACGGCTCAGGGCGTAACACTGGCCCCAACCCCAGCCCCGAGCCCCAATGTCCCGCGCGCCGAAATCTGAACCCGAAAAGCCAAACCGCGCAACCGGGCCTAAATCCATGGCGCTGCGCCGCGTCCGGCTGATCGCAGCGCATCACCGCGCAGCAAGCTCAGACCGCGCCTTGGCACTGATCCTTGCGGGCATCGCAGGCGCTGCCAACGCGGGCGGCTTTATCCTGCTCGGCAGCTATACCTCGCACATGACGGGGTATCTCTCGGCCCTCGCCGATAACCTCGTGCTGCAAAATCTCGCCCTTGTCGGCCAAAGCCTGTTTGCGATCAGCCTGTTCATCTGCGGGGCCGCCACCTCCGCCATCGTGATCAACTGGGGCCGCGCCCATAAACCCACCCGGCAATATGCCCTGCCCATCGGCCTGCAAGGCGCGCTGCTCGCAACCCTCGCGGCCTTGGCCGCGAGCCCGCTGCCGGAAACCCTCGCCCATCCCATCGGTTTGGGCCTGTTGTGCTTCATCATGGGCCTGCAAAACGCCACCATCACCAAAATCTCTTACGCCCGCATCCGCACCACCCATGCCACCGGCATGATCACCGATGTCGGGATTGAACTCGGCCGCGCCGTCTACGGCCGCGCCTTCCACAGCCCGATCTCAGCCGACCGCGCCAAACTCAGCATCCTGCTGCAACTGCTCGGCACCTTCCTGCTGGGCGGCATTGTCGGCGCCTTAGGCTACGGCCTGATCGGTTTCGCCTTCTCGCTCCCCCTCGCCGCCATCCTGCTCACCTTGGCCCTGCTGTGAAATACGCCAACCTCGCCCTGCTGATCCTGCTGCCCGTGGCATGGTTTGCCCCCCTACTTCGCGCCGCTTTGCTGCCGATCTTCGGCATGGATGAAATCTCTGTCATCACCGGGCTGCAATCGCTCTGGGGGACCGACCCCGCCCTCGCCCTGCTGGTCACCTTCCTTGCCATCTTCGCCCCCTTCGCCAAAACCCTCGGCCTCGCCCTGATCCACTTCAACTTGCTCTCGCCCAAAACCCTGCCCGCCCTCCACGTCTTAGGCAAACTCGCGATGGCCGAGGTGTTCCTGATCGCGCTCTACCTCGTCATCGCCAAGGGCGCGGGCTATGTCACGATTGAGACCGCGTGGGGTCTTTACTTGTTCACCGCCTGCATCGCGGCCTCGCTGCTGATCTCGCACAAAACGGAAACATCTTGAGGCCTCCCGCATTTCCGGGCATTGATCCGGCATGAGCAAGAACTCCCCCACCTTCACCTGCACCACCTGCGGCGCGTCCCATCGCAAATGGATCGGCAAATGCGAAGGCTGCGGTGGCTGGAACACTTTGGTCGAGGAAGCCCCGCTGTCGGCAGGCCCGAAAGCCTTGGGCGGCAAGGGCCGCGCCATCCATCTGACCGACCTTGCCACCATTGGCGAAGCCCCGCCCCGCGCCTCCTCCGGCATTGACGAATTAGACCGTGTGTTGGGCGGCGGCCTTGTGCCCGCCTCGGCGATCCTCGTCGGCGGCGACCCCGGCATCGGCAAATCGACACTCCTCCTCCAAGCCGCCGCATCCTTCTCGCGCCACGGCGTCAAATGCCTGTATATCTCGGGCGAGGAAGCCACCGCCCAAGTGCAAATGCGCGCGCAACGCCTTGGCCTCACCGAATCCCCCGTCGCCTTGGGCGCTGAAACCAACCTGCGCGATATCCTGACCACGCTTGATACCGAACGCCCCGGCCTCGCCATCATCGACTCAATCCAAACCATGTGGCTCGATACCGTCGACTCAGCCCCCGGTTCGGTCAGCCAAGTCCGCGCCGCGTGCCACGAACTCGTCACCTTCGCCAAACGTCGCGGCGTCGCGGTGATCCTCGTCGGTCATGTCACCAAAGACGGCCAGATCGCAGGCCCGCGCGTCGTCGAACACATAGTCGATACCGTACTCTACTTTGAAGGCGAGCGCGGCCACCAATTCCGAATCTTACGCGCCGTGAAAAACCGCTTCGGCCCCGCCGATGAAATCGGCGTGTTTGAGATGACCGGCAACGGTCTGCAACAAGTCCTTAACCCCTCGGCGTTATTCCTGTCCGAGCGCGGCCAACCCTCCCCCGGTTCCGCCGTTTTCGCAGGCATCGAAGGCACCAGACCCGTTTTGACCGAAATCCAAGCCCTCGTCGCCCCCTCTCCCCTCGGCACCCCCCGCCGCACGGTGGTCGGCCTCGACTCAGGTCGCCTCTCCACCATCCTCGCCGTCTTGGAAGCCCGCTGCGGCATCCCCTTCGCGGGGCTTGATGTGTTCCTCAACGTCGCAGGTGGCATGCGCGTGACCGAACCTGCCGCCGACCTCGCCGTCGCCGCTGCGCTGATTTCGGCACGCGAAGACGTCAGCATCCCCCCCGAAACCGTCTTATTCGGAGAAATCAGCCTGTCTGGGGCCCTGCGCCCGGTCAGTCAGACCGAAAACAGGTTGAAAGAAGCCGCAAAACTTGGTTTCTCACAGGCAATCGCGCCCAAGGGGTCTAAACTTGGGCAAGTCGAGGGCATGAACGTGCGGCAAATGCCGGACCTCACCGCTTTCGTCGGTGAAATGTTCGGGGCCGGCTGACGCCTCGGGGAAATATTTGGGGCGGGCTAAGCCTTAAGGAGCGGAAGATGGAAGGTTTTACCCTTGTTGATGCGGGCGTTGCGGGCATCATCGTGCTGTCGGCGGTGCTCGCCTATTCGCGCGGTTTCGTGCGTGAGGCGATGGCGATTGTCGGCTGGGTCGGTGCCGCTGTGCTCGCCTATATGTTTGCCGCCCAAGCGCAGCCCTTGGTGAAAGAAATCCCCGCCGTCGGCTCCTTCCTTGAAAACTGCGAGTTGTCGCTGATCGCAGGCTTCGCCGCCGTGTTTGCCGTCGGCCTGATTGTCGCAGCTTTGTTCACGCCATTGTTTTCTTCTGTGGTGCAACGCTCGGTTCTGGGCGGCTTGGATCAAGGCGTCGGCTTCCTGTTCGGCGTCGTGCGCGGCGTGTTGCTGGTGGGCATCGCGTTTCTGGTCTACGACCGCGCCGTCACTGCCAACACCGTGCCGATGGTGGACAATTCGCGCTCGGCGAAGATTTTTGTCTCGTTCCAAGGCGATATCAACGCAGCCGTCCCCACCGATGCACCGAACTGGGTCGTCGCCCGCTATAACGAATTGACCGCCACCTGTGCTGCCACCACCCCAGTCACGCCCGCACCTGCACCCGCGACCGAAACTGCACCCTCCAACTAATGCACAGCGGCTATGCCGCATTGCAGCAACTGGATGGGTTTTCAGGGGGTGACACCGCCCCCGGTTGGGCCTAAAGGGAAGGCGCAGAACGAACCCGGATTCGGAGGCTCCATGCAACCCTTCTATGCCCATCCTTTTGACGATGATAAGCTGAAGGAGGAATGCGGCATTTTTGGCGTGATCGGCGTGTCCGATGCGTCAAACTTTGTGGCACTCGGCCTCCATGCCCTGCAACACCGCGGCCAAGAAGCTGGCGGCATCGTCAGCTACGATCCGAAAACCGGCTTCAACTCGGCCCGCCGCTTCGGCTATGTCCGCGACAATTTCACTAAAGCCGATGTGATTGAAACCCTGCCGGGGCACCTCGCCATCGGCCACGTCCGATATTCCACCGCCGGATCGAAAGGTGCCACCGCGATCCGCGATGTGCAGCCGTTCTTTGGCGAGTTTTCCATGGGTGGTGCCGCCATCGCCCATAACGGCAACCTCACCAACGCCGCCGCCCTACGGCGTGAGCTGATCGAGCGTGGTTCGATCTTCCAATCCTCGTCAGATTCCGAATGCATCATTCACCTGATGGCCCGCTCGATCCAGAAAAACATCTCCGAACGCATCAAAGATGCCCTGCGCCGCGTCGAAGGCGCATTTTCCGTGGTCGCGATGACCCGCACCAAACTGATCGGCGTCCGCGACCCCTTGGGTGTGCGCCCGCTGGTCTTGGGTCGCATCGGCGACAGCGCATGGGCGCTCAGCTCTGAAACCTGCGGTCTCGACATCATAGGTGCCGATTTCGTGCGTGAGATCGAGCCCGGCGAAATGGTGGTGATCGAAGACGGCAAGGTAAACTCCACCCGCCCCTTCACCCCCTCTAAATCCCGCTTCTGCATCTTTGAACACGTCTATTTCAGCCGCCCCGACTCTATCCTCGGCGGCCGCTCCGTCTATGAGACCCGCCACGCCATCGGCGTAGAACTCGCCAAAGAAGCCCCGGTCGATGCCGATCTGGTCTGCCCTGTCCCCGATTCAGGCACCCCCGCCGCCATTGGATATTCCCAACAATCCGGCATCCCCTACGCCATGGGCATCATCCGCAATCAATACATGGGCCGCACCTTCATCGAGCCCAGCGAGTCGATCCGCAACATGGGCGTCCGGCTGAAGCTGAACGTCAACCGCGCCCTGATCAAAGGCAAGCGCGTCATCCTCGTCGACGACTCGGTCGTCCGCGGCACCACCAGCCGCAAAATCAAAGACATGATCCTTGAAGCCGGTGCTGCCGAAGTCCACTTCCGCATCGCCTCCCCCCCTACCGCTTGGCCGTGCTTTTACGGCGTCGACACCCCCGAACGCAGCAAACTCCTCGCCGCCACGATGACCGAGGATGAGATGCGCGACTGGATCGGCGTGAACTCTCTCAAATTCATCACCCTCGACGGCCTCTACCGCGCCGCAGGCGAAGCCAAAGGCCGCGATGCCAAAGCGCCGCAATACTGCGATGCCTGTTTCTCGGGCGAATACCCGATCACCCCGTCCGACAAGATCGAAGAGGGTTTTGAGATGAAAGCCGCGGAATGAGCCGAGCCAGCCGCGGAACCCCCAGCAAAAGAAACGCAAAGCCCGCGAAATGACTCAAGTATTCGTGCTCTGCACGGGCCGCTGCGGCTCCAAAACCTTCACCCGTGCCGCCGAGCATATGAGCAATTTCACCGCCAAACACGAATCGCGCACCCATCTTTTGGGCGCAAACCGCTTCGCCTACCCCGACAACCATATCGAGATCGACAACCGCCTCGCGTGGTGGACGGGCAAACTCGACGCCACCTTTGGCGATACCCCGTTCTACGTCCACCTCACCCGCGACCGCGACGCTGTGGTGCAATCCTATGTCGCGCGCAAGAACTACGGCCTCGTCAAAGCCTACCGCGAGACCATGTTGTGCAACCTTGTGCTGCGCAAACCCAAGACCGACATCACCGCGATTGCTGAAGATCTGGTTGATACCATCACCAGCAACATCACCTACTTCCTGCGTGACAAAACCAAAGTCATGCAAATGCAGATGGAAACCATTGATCAGGATTTCCCGAAATTCTGGGACTGGATCGGCGCAAAGGGTGACCTCGCCGCCGCGATGACTGAATGGACCGTGCGCCACAACGCCACCGAATAACCCTGCCCCCTTGCCCTTTCACATTGGCTCAAATATCCCCGCCGGAGGCTTCCACAGCCGCCGCAAAACCGCCGCCCAAAGGATAGACCATGACCGAACGCCTCGCCCTGATCACCGGAGCCTCGCGGGGCCTTGGCGCGGCACTGACCGAGCAACTGGCCGCGCGGGGCTGGCATGTGGTCGCGGTTGCCCGCACCGTCGGCGGCTTGGAAGAACTCGATGATCGCGTCAAAACCCTGAAACTGCCGGGTTCGGGCGGGCTCACACTTGCTCCGATGGATGTCACCAATGACGACGCGATGCGGCATCTCTGCCTGTCGATCCATCAGCGTTGGGGCCAACTCAACCTTTGGGCTCACACCGCGATCCACGCAGCCCCGCTTGCTCCCGCAGGTTCGCTGGATGTGAAAGATTGGGACAAAAGCATCGCCACCAATATCCGCGCCACCGGCACGCTGATCCCGATGATCGAACCATTGCTGCGCGCAGGCGACGGCACCGCGCTGTTCTTTGATGATCCGCGTGCAGGTGAGAAGTTCTTCGGGGCTTATGGCGCAACCAAAGCCGCCCAGATCGCCCTCGCCCAAAGTTGGGCCGCCGAGAACGCGAGCATCGGCCCGCAGGTCCGCATCGTATCCCCAGCCCCGATGCCCACGGCCACCCGCGCGCGCTTCTTCCCCGGCGAAGATCGCGCCCCCTTGATCCACCCGCGCGACGAGGCGGCACGGCTGCTCAATCTGCTGTAACATCGCCCCGCATCCCCCGGAATTTTAAGAAAAATTCCGTGCACGATTTCCGCTTCGGAAATCGCCTTGCCTCAGGCGTTCAGCGCGGCTTCCATGGCCGCCCACAACGGCTGCAATGGCTCAATCCCCACCGACAACCGGATAAACCCCAGCGCGACCTTGTCGCCCCAGCGCGCCCGCCGCTCGCCCGATGTATGGGTGCCACCAAAGCTGGTCGATTGCACGATATAAGGACATTCACTCAAAAACCGCTCCGCCCGCGCCTCATCCGCCAGCTCGAAGCCGATCATAAAGCCAAAGCCCGCCATCTGCGCCTTGGAAATCGCGTAGGAAGGGTCACTCGCAAGCCCCGGATAGCGCAAATTCGTCACCGCTTTATGCGCCGCCAACCGCGCGGCAATCACCCCAGCCGAGCCGCACATCCGCTCCCATCGCAGTTCCAGCGTCTCAATACCGCGATGCACCTGCCAAGCCTCAAACGGCCCCGGCACAGCACCACTCAGCCTGCGCCAATCCCGCACCCGCGCCATCAGGCCCGCGTCTCGCCCCGCGACATGGCCGAACAGCACATCAGAATGCCCTGCAGGCGCTTTGGTATCCGCCGCCACCACCAAATCAGCGCCCAAATCCAAGGGCCGCTGCAACAGCGGAGTCATCGTGGTGTTATCGACAATCACGAGGGCGCCGGCAGCATGGGCCCGAGCCGATACCGCAGCAATATCAACAACATCGAGGCCAGGGTTAGAAGGCGTCTCAAGATAGACCACCGCAGCACCATTGAAATCGTAAGCGGCATACTCCGCCGTGCCAATCTGCACCACTTCAACCCCGAACGGGGCCAGAAACCCCTCCGACAGCACCCGCGTCACATAGTAGCCATCCGCCGGGATGATCAGCTTGGCACCCACCTTCAACGTCGCCATCAAAGCCGCCGAAATCGCCCCCATGCCAGATGGAAAACTGACGCAGGGGGCGTCTTCCAGCAGGGAAAGTTGCTCCTCCACCGCCTCCCATGTCGTCATGCCGTTGCGGCCGTAAATATGGCTGGCCCCGGCTACCTCGGGCAGATGAAACGTCGCCGCAGGCACGATGGGCAGGCTGATTGGATCGCCTTTTTTCAACCCGGCGCTCCGGTGATGCAGCAGTTGGGCGGCGCGGGTTTGGGAGGCTTTATCCATGGCTTCTTTCCATGGTCCCAACTCGGGACCAAATAACCCGCCCTGATTTCAATGGGTTAGGGTGATGACTTTAAGAGATTATTAACAGTTTCGCCCAAAGCCCCCAGCAGCGCAAGCCGCTATTCCAACCGGGCTGGAAAGCCTTCGGCGCGCAGATCGGTGCCCAGCAGATCTTCCAACAGCTTGGCGATCATCGGAGATTGCGCCTCGCCACCATAGGCCGCTTTGGCCGCGATATAGGTCTGATTGGTCATCGAGGCCAGATCCAGCGGCACACCAAACTCGCGGCCAAAACCCAAGGCAAAGCCCAGATCTTTCAGCGCCAGATCAACATTGAACGCCACATCATAGGACCCGTTCAGGATCAGCGCGCCTTCGGTTTCATGCACGAAACTGTTGCCGGACGAGGCCGCAATCGCATGCCATGCCTGCGCCAGATCAAGCCCGCCGCGCTTGGCCAGCATCAACGCCTCGGACGTGGCTTTCAGATGGATGAAGGCCAGCATGTTGGTGATCACCTTGATGATGCAGGCTGATCCCAGCGGCCCCATGTGGAAAATCTTGTCGCCCATCGCCTGCATAGCACCTTGGTGCAGGTCGAACAGGTCTTTGTCGCCACCCGCCAGCATGGTGATCTTGCCCTGATAGGCCAGATGCACGCCGCCCGTCACCGGCAGTTCCATCATACGCACGCCGGACTCGGCCGCGACGCCCGCGAGTTCCAGCACCTCATCGCGACCCAAGGTGGACATCTCAAGCCAAGACGCGCCTTGCTTCATATGCGGCAGGATGTTGCGCAGCACCCGTTCCGATATGGCAGGCGACGGCAGGCAGG